>CAZREW010000011.1:16155-101121 GCA_964599375.1 uncultured bacterium | reverse complement strand
TCCGAAAGGCCGGGAAGCGATAAAAAAGGACCTTGACGAATATGCATATATGATGCATACTGATGCATATGAGAACTACACTGAATATTGACGATGATCTGATTCGTAAGGCAGCGAAGATGACAGGGGTCAGCGAGAAGACTTCCCTGGTACGCCTCGGTCTTGAAGCATTGATCGCTCTTGAGAGCGCGAGAAGGCTAGCAGCTCTTGGCGGCACAGAGAAAGAACTTGGCCCCATTCCTCGCAGACGAACGAGTTCGTGAGTATGATCCTGGCTGATACATCTGTATGGATCGATCATCTTCGCAATGGAAACAAGCGGCTGTCTGGCTTTCTGAACGAAGGTGTCGTTCTATGTCATCCGTTCATAATCGGGGAATTGGCCTGCGGGAACCTCAAGAACAGAACTGAAATACTCGATATGCTTGCTTCCCTTCCGACAATGCCAGTTGCAGAGCATAGTGAAGTGCTTGATTTCATTTCCCGATACAAATTCCAAGGGAAGGGTATAGGGTGGATCGATGCCCATCTGTTGGCATCTACATTTCTGGCGAAAAGCCGAATCTGGACTCTCGACGAATCTTTACTAAAGATAGCAAAAGACCTGAAAGTCTCAATATAGGGCAAGCAAAAGGTTCAGTAGCCAGTCATTCGTATAACAGAGCGTTAGCGGCTGCGGGCACGAGGTCCCTTCGCTCAGATGGCCTTTGTCACGGCGGCCGCTGGAGCGCCCGCCGCGCCAACAGGGCCTGGCGACTCGGACGGCCACCACGCGAACAGGACCAATGTTATCAATAATTGAGTCCTGACATTATTATTGATTTATTGCATACTTTCGTTAATAATCGTTCCACATTACACAGAAGCAACTAAGTATCGATATCCATGATGGCTATCGGTGGCTCTCAGCATGGATTCAAAACAGATAAGGGGAAATACACATGAAAGAGGAAAAGAAGAACATGAAAATGGATAAATCCATCAATCCCACTGCCGCTAAAGGTACAGCGAACCGGGACTGGTGGCCGAACCAGCTGAACCTCAATATCCTGCATCAGCACTCCTCCAAGAGCAATCCGATGGGCGAGGATTTCAACTACGCCGAGGAATTCAAGAAACTCGACCTGAAGGCTGTGAAGGAGGACCTGTACGCGCTTATGACAACCTCTCAGGATTGGTGGCCCGCCGATTACGGTCACTATGGGGGGCTCTTGATAAGGATGGCGTGGCACAGCGCGGGTACCTACCGCATGGGCGATGGCCGCGGGGGGGCGGGGGCTGGCAACCAGCGCCTGGCGCCGCTCAACAGCTGGCCTGACAATATAAACCTCGACAAGGCGCGCCGGCTGCTTTGGCCCATCAAACAGAAATACGGCAAGAAGATCTCCTGGGCCGATCTGATGATCCTGGCGGGTAACTGCGCTCTGGAATCGATGGGATTCAAGATATTCGGTTTTGCGGGGGGTCGTGAGGATATCTGGGAACCCCAACAGGATGTCTACTGGGGCAGCGAGGACACCTGGCTCGGCGACAAGCGCTACAGCGGTGACCACGACCTCGAAAACCCTCTCGCCGCCGTACAGATGGGCCTGATCTACGTGAATCCCGAAGGTCCAGGCGGCAACCCGGACCCGGTCGCATCGGGTATAGATGTCCGCGAGACATTCGCGCGCATGGCCATGAACGACGAGGAGACCGTCGCGCTCGTCGCCGGGGGGCACACGTTCGGCAAGTGTCACGGCGCCGGCGACCCGTCCCATGTGGGCCCTGAGCCCGAAGGCGCCGGCCTGGAGGAACAGGGGCTTGGCTGGAAGAGCAGCTTCGGCAGCGGCAAGGGGGATGACACTATAAGCAGCGGCATCGAGGGCGCCTGGAAGCCGAATCCGACAAAATGGGACATGGGATATCTGAAGGTACTGTTCAAATACGAGTGGGAGCTGGTCAAGAGCCCCGCCGGAGCGAATCAGTACCTGGCCAAAGACGTGGACGAAGAGGACATGGTGGTCGGCGCGCACGACCGGTCAAAGAAGTACCGGCCGATGATGACTACAGCGGACCTCTCCCTCCGTTTCGACCCGATCTACGAGCCGATAGCACGGCGCTACCTGGAGAACCCCGAGGAGTTCCAGAATGCATTCGCCCGCGCGTGGTTCAAGCTGACCCATAGAGACATGGGTCCCCGGTCGCGCTATCTCGGTCCGGACGTCCCCAAAGAGGAATTGATATGGCAGGACCCGGTACCGGCGGTCGACCATAAGCTGATCGAAAAGAAGGATATCGCCAGCCTGAAGCAGAAGATCCTGGATTCGGGCCTGACTGTCTCCCAGCTGGTCTCGACAGCCTGGGCGTCGGCATCCACGTTCCGTGGTTCCGACAAGCGCGGCGGAGCGAACGGGGCGCGCATTCGCCTCGCGCCGCAGAAGGACTGGGAAGTCAACCAGCCCGCCCAGCTGAAGACAGTGCTGAAGACCCTCGAGAAGATCCAGAAGGAGTTCAACGGCGCGCAGTCGGGCGGGAAGAAGGTCTCGCTGGCCGACCTGATCGTCCTGGGCGGATGCGCCGGTGTCGAGAAGGCAGCCAAGAATGCCGGTCACGATGTGACAGTTCCCTTTACGCCGGGCCGCACTGATGCCTTGCAGGAGCAGACCGACACGGCATCATTCGCCGTACTCGAACCGGTCGCGGACGGATTCCGTAACTACGTGAAGGCCAAATACGCCGTATCAACTGAGGAACTTCTGGTCGACAGGGCGCAGCTGCTGACGCTGACCGCTCCCGAGATGACGGTCCTGGTCGGCGGTATGCGCGTTTTGAACGCCAACTATGGACAGTCACAGCACGGCGTCTTCACCGAGCGGCCAGAGACACTCACTAATGACTTCTTCGTTAATCTGCTCGATATGGGTACGACCTGGAAAGCTACCTCGGAAGACAAAGAAGTATTCGAGGGCCATGATCGCGCAACGGGCAAACCCAAGTGGACCGGAACCCGTGTCGACCTGATCTTCGGTTCGAATTCTCAGCTCCGGGCGGTAGCGGAAGTCTATGCATGCGAAGATTCCCAGAAGAAGTTCGTAAACGACTTCGTTGCGGCGTGGAACAAGGTGATGAACGCGGACCGTTTTGACGTTGCGCGATAAAGAATCCGGGGCTCTGGATATGATATGCGACGGATGAATGGAAAGATCGGCGATCTTCTTTCAGCAGGAGGCGAAGGCAGACAATAAACCATAATACAGATGACGCCTGGCAAGGTTCAGGTGAATAGACAAAAGCCAGGCCCCTCTTTGGACAGACGCAGAACAGATGGTGGCTTATGAAATATCTGCTTTTCTGCGTCGTCCTGTCAGTGGTTTCTGCATCCTTTGATGATACTGCCGCGCCGGAGCCGCCAGCTGGCTTCTTCTTAGATAACAGTGTGTATCCTGTTGAGAATCCCGTAGATAGAGGGAAAAATCACAGTTCGGCCACGACAGGTACACGGGGTATTCGGCACATGCGGAAAATGCCCGGGATCTTCTGATCTGTTACGTCCATATATTACGACAGGTCCGGCACGGCAGATAATCATCAAGAATTAGTATCCGATTGCGTTTATAGATAAAGAGGGAGGTCTCGATGATCAGACATGGAGCAGTGGCTTCGATAGTCTCGCTGACGGCAATCATAATAATTTGCTCCTGCCCGGCGGAGCGGGCAGTCCCTGTTGCGATGACAGGAACCGGCGGACGGTCCTCGCAGATTGCGGCCGCAGGGGACTCTCTTGACCTCGGGGAATGCATCGAACTGGCGATGAGAAACAATCCCCGTATCGAATCGATGCGCTGGAAGGTAGAGCAGGCGCATGCTCTGAGAGATAAGGCGGCAGGAAGGCGTCTGCCGGATCTGACAGGTACAGGAGGCTATTCGATCTATTCCGCGACCGAGCGGATGGCGCCTCCTCGAGAGCCCGGCTACCCTTTAGTCTATGCCGATGAGGTCCTTTCCTGGAGCGTCAGGGCTAGCATGCCCATATTTACCGGAGGAAGAATATCGAACGAGATCGGAGCCTTGGACCTTCTGGAGGATTCAGCGAAGAACAGCCTCGAATTCAGCCGGGGCAGGATAATATACGAGACTACTGTGGCCTACTACGGCATTCTCCAGCATCGCATGACGATCAACTCACTCGAGTTCTCCAGGAAGGCGATCAGCGAGAACCTGGAAAAGACAAAGGCCCTTATAGAGGCCAGGAAAGAGACAAGGGCCGATATGCTTAAGCTCGAGGTCCGTCTGGCCGACATCATCCAGAGGATCGAGCATGAAAAGGGCCTCCTTGCCGTAGAGAAGCTTTCGCTGTCGAACCTCATGGGAATCGAGGGAGAGCGCTTCACCGTCAGGTCTGCTGGCGGCGCGCGCCCCGATGAGCCGATTGTCGGGATCGCGGAGGCGCTGGATTCGGCTTACCTGAGAAGGGCCGATTACCTGGCTGCTGTAAAAGAGATCGAAGCGCAGAAGAGGCGCGTAAGTTCCGCCCGCGCGTCCTACTGGCCGTCGGTATCTCTTTTCGCCTCATACACCGGGAACAAGGCGGTCGGCTCGTACATCGAAATGCCTGGAGCATCGAGCGTTGAGGATATCGCCAGGGCTGGTTGCATGATTGAAGTTCCAATCTTCGAAGGCGGCAGGAGAGGCGCGGACCTGGACAGCGAGAAAGCGAGGCTCGCCGTGCTCGAGGAGGGGCTGCGGTACCTCGAGCTGCAGATCCGGCTCGAAGTCGAATCCGCCATCTACCAGATCGAGTCGATCTCGAAGAGGCTGGCTGCGATGGAGAAAGCGGTGGAACAGGCTATGGAATCCCTTCGAATAGAGAGAGAAAAATATGAGCTGGGCAAGGGCAGGGTGGCCGATGTGCTGGATGCGGAATCGACCCTTCTGGAGATGAGGACGGCGCGGTATATCGCAATGACCGACTACAACGTTCAACTAGCACGTCTCAGGTTTGCGACTGGAGATAATGATGTATCCGACCGATAGACGTCTGACGTCAAAAAATACGACTTTCCTTCTGGCAACAGCAGCAGCCATATCGTTCCTGCATGCCGGGTGCGGCGGGCAGGGGACTGGCAAAAAAGCGATCGGGGTCCCTCTTGTAGAGGTCCATACAGCCGCGTCGAGGCAGATGATAAGGAGCCTGCACCTGACGGGGACCGTGGAAGCGGCGAAAGTGGCAAGGATAGCTTCTCCAGCGCAGGGCCCGGTGCAGGACTGTGCCGTCAGAGAAGGAGACGAGGTCGAGAAGGGTGAGGTCCTCCTGACGATAGGCCGCAGAGAGGCGGCGGAGGATAGAGTAGCGGCGGCTCGCGAGGAGCTGGCAAGGGAGGAGGGGGATCTCAAGACGGTGATGAAGCTGGTGGAGTCAGAAGCGATCCCCGGGGAGAAGCTGGACGAGAGCCGACTGAGGGTGGCGACCGCGCGGGCTCGTCTCAGTGAAGCTCTGCTGGACGTCGAGGACTACCGGGTACGGGCACCCTGGGCTGGAGAAGTCAGCACCGTGTACGTCTCCGATGGATATTTTGCTTCTCCACGAGAAGACCTCGTGGAAATGTTCGACCCTGGAAGCCTGGTCATTAGATTCGCCGTTCCAGAAAGGGATGCTGTGAAGGTAGAGGTTGGAACGGAGATAAAAGCCTCACTCGACGCCTACCCCGGGCGAGACTTCACGGCCAGGATAGTGAGGCTGTACCCGGAGTTGGATCGGAAGACGAGAACCAGGACGGTCGAGGCCGTATTCGAAAAGGAAATCGATATCGCGCCGGGAATGTTCGTGAGGCTGATAGTGCCGGTCGAGACTGTGGAGGAAGCGGTCGTCGTACCGGAGGAGGCGCTCGTAGTCACGCCGCAGCAGGAGAAGATCGTATTCGTGATCGAGAATGGAAAGGCTTCCAGGCGCATAGTGGCGACGGGGATAGAACAAGCCATGGAGATCCAGATAACGGAAGGGATATCTCCCGGGGATTCGGTGATAGTCGCGGGGAACCGGGCAGTCAGCGACGGAACCAGGGTGAGGGTCATGGGCGGCGTAAAGAGGAGCGACCGGTAGCATGAGGATCACAGCGACGACCCTGAAACGACCGGTGGCCACGACCGTCCTGGCTATCGCCCTCGCGGCGATGGGACTCTTCGGTCTCTCCCGACTCAAGGTGGACTATCTGCCGGATATCGCCTACCCGATGATCAAGATCCATATATGGTGGCGCGGAGCCACTCCCGAGGAAATCGAGACGAATATCGCCGAACCCATCGAGCGAGTCATGGCGACCATCGACAACCTTGACTATCTGGAATCCTCCTCGATAGAGGGGATGTACACTTTGCTTGTAAACTGCCGGTACGGTTCCGATGTCGAGGCTGCCTTCCAGGACGTGGTATCCGCGATGGCGAGGGCCGAGAGGGAGCTTCCGGCCGACATGGATCCTCCACTTATCATAAAGGCTGACCCTTCGTTCCTGCCCGTGACCCAGGTCATCGTCACCTCAGAGGTCCGGTCCCTTGTCTGGCTCAGGGAGTGGGCGGATAACTGGCTTAGCGAGAAGCTGATGACGGTTCCAGGCACAGCCGGTTCAGAGATCGTCGGAGGGCTGGAGCGCGAGATACGCATACACCTCGACCCGCAGCGTATGTCAGCGTACGATCTGTCGCCAGCCGACATAGTCAAGGCTGTCTCCGAGGAAAACCGCGAGGTATTCGCGGGCCGCGTCACCGCGGGGGACCGGGAGATCATCGCCAGGACGATGGGAGAGTTCGGGAGTCTCGAAGAGATCGCCGATGTCGTTGTGGCCACGGGGAATGGCGGCGCACAGGTCTTCCTGAAGGATGTCGCTGAGGTGGAAGACTCGCATGAAGAGATGCGGATCGACACCCGCTTCAACGGCAAGACGTGCGTAAAGCTGAATATCCTCAAACAGGCCGAGGCCAACACGGTTGAGGTATCACGAGCCGTAAGGTCGAAGATGAGAGAGCTCGAACGCGATATCCCCGATGATATAGAGTTCGGCTTCGTGGAAGACCAGGGTACGTACATCACTGGAGCGATCAGGAGCGTGGAAGGTACGGCGCTGCTGGCCGCCGCGCTCGTGATAATCGTCGTATTCGCTTTCCTCGGCAGATTCCGCTACGTGCTTGTGATGCTGACAGCGCTGGTCGTTACCCTGCTGGCCAACTTTTTCGCGATGAATATGCTCGGGTTCTCCCTCAATCTCTTCTCGCTCGGAGGGATGGTGGTGGCACTGGGCGTGATCCTGGACAACTCGATCGTCGTTCTGGAGAATATCATCAGGCTCAACGACGCAGGCGAGGAGGAACCCGCTCTGCCGGGCACCGACCAGGTCGGCCCGGCTATTATAACAGCTACGTTGACCTTCTTCGTCATATTCATACCATTCATATTCATACCTGGCCTTACCTCCCTTCTCTTCAGAGAATTGGTCATGGTGGTCGCCGGTATAGTAGTCATCTCTCTGCTTGTCGCCGTCACACTGACTCCTTCGCTCACCGGCTGGGTCCTGAGAAGCGGAGGCCGGGAACCACTCTCAGGTATCGGCTTCTTTTCACACTCGCTCATAGACCGTCTCATCCGGGCATACAAGCGGGTCCTGGATAGATCGCTAGAGCATGGGAAAGCCGTCATTCTGGCCGCCATCGCCATATTCGCCGCCTCGCTGCTGCTGATCACCCATATAGGATCAGAGTTTCTACCCAAGCTCGACGACGGCCGGATCAATGTAAAGGTCATGATGCCCAGCGGGACCGCAGTCGGAAAGGTCGACACGATACTTACCCGTATAGAGTCGAAGCTGGCCGGCATGCCGGAGATCGAGAGCATATTCACACTCGCGGGCGGCAGAGTCTGGGGATTGGCGACATTCGAGATAGCGCACGAGGGTGAGCTGGACCTGCAGCTGGTACCAAAATCAGCCAGGGATATGGATACTCAGCAGTTTATTTCCGAGATCACCCCGATCGTGAAGAGGATTCCCGTTCCAGGCGGGAAGATCAACGTGATGCAGAGAAGGGTCGAAGGCATAAGAAAGACCGGCGAGCAGGAGGTGGAGGTCAAGGTCAAAGGCACGGAGATGCTCTCGATCTTCGAGTTCGCCGGAGCCCTGGTGGACCACCTGGAGGAGATCCCCGGAATCAGGAACGTGAACATGTCGATGGACATGACGAAGCCCGAGTACCGGATCACCATCGACCGTGCCCGGGCGGCCGCGATCGGGCTGACAGTGCAGGAGATAGCCTCTGCTTTGAGGGCCATGGTGCACGGAACAGTGGCGACACAGTACCGCGAGGGACTGGAATACTACGATGTCCGTGTCATGATCCCCGAGAAACTCATGGAAGGGAAGTCAGACATAGAGGACCTCGTATTGCTGGACGATGGAGGATCCACCGTGAGACTGCGCGACGTGGCCGAGGTAACAAGGTCGGTGGGGCCTGTCGAGATCATCAGGGAGGACCAGGTCAAGCAGGTGATCGTACGGATGGACCCCGAGAACATCAGTACCGGCGAAGCAGTGCGACGCATAGAAGGAGCTATAGAAAAGATGGAACGACCGCAGGGTGTGGAGTGGGAGCTGGGAGGACAGGCTTACCTGATGATGGAGAACCGGAAGACGATGGGGTTGATCATCCTCTTCGCGTCGCTCTTCGCTTACATCATCCTCGCCATCCAGTTCGAGTCGTTCTCCCTGCCGTTCCTCATTATGATCAACATACCCCTGGCGCTTACCGGATCGTTTATCGCCCTCATTATCACGGGTACTCCGGTCGGAGTCACAGTGCAGGTAGGACTCATAATCATGATGGCGGGGATCATCTCGCAGGGGGTAGTGCTCCTCACTCTGTCAGAAGAGTATCGTAAGCGCGCAGGGGACGCCCGGGCTGCGGTGTCGGCTTCCGCGGCTATCCGCCTCAGGCCCATACTCATGACTCAGCTGACTACAGTGATCGGCCTGACGCCGCTGGCACTGAACCTCGGTGAAGGCGGGGACATGCTGAGGCCAATGGCCATAGCGGTAATAGGAGGGCTTCTGTACTCGCTCCTGCTGACCCTTTTTCTCCTTCCTGCCGCCTATACCATAGTGAGGCGCAACGCCACGAATAGTCCTGTATCCCATACGATAAAGCCGTACCCCGCAGAATAAATTCGCCGACAAGGCCTGTTTTGTCGTAAAATCAGCCGTCGACCCGATGGCCCGTGGATTTTAACGAAAGTAGATGCCGCTATGCCTGTCGTACACGCGCATGTCTGGAAAGATTTCGGTGAGGAAAAGACAGAGAAGGTGATAAAGGGGATAACAGGCATATTCGCTGAACTTGGAGTGCCTGAAGAGGCTGTCGATGTGCTGGTTCATGAAGTGCCGATGACGAACTGGGGAATCGGGGGAGTCCCGGCTTCGAAGAAATTCAAGGACCGTTTTAAAGGTGACAGCTCAGAGTAGCTGAGCCGCGTTTCACCGGTTCAGGGCCTTCGCGGTCCTTATCGCACCGATGGCGTTCGAACTCAGAGGTTATGCTTGATATCAAAGGGTCAGACAGGAGGCGCATCAGCTTGAACAGGATCATCACTATAGTGGCCGGTCTCATCATCTTCCTGGTTACGGGATGCTCGGGGCGATACGCGGCCAAGGATCTGGCGTATATCGACGAGGATGAAAGAGAGGATTATGCGATATATTCCGCCGGCATCCGTTATGTCTATCCGCGTAATCTGCTGGCGAACAACAGGAACGAGCTGAAATCTATCGTCATCATCTCACGGACCAATGAGCTCAATGATTACTGGCGGAAAGAGTTTATTGGCAGCCTGAAGGACAAGGGTATCCCGAAGGAGGTGATAGAAGACTGGTGGAAGAATAACGAAACTGCAATCACTCTCGAGCGGAAATTCGACTTCGCGTACGATTACGTTCTCGTCACCAGGGCCGAGCTAGACAAATATAAGCCGGAGACCTTCTTCACGGAGTTTTACAAAAAGTACCCGGATTCGAATGGACTGATTTCGGTCTCCAGGATCGGATTCGACAAAGCCAAAAACAGAGCCCTTATCCACGTGATACACAATTACGGATCGCTGGGAGCGAATTACAACTTCCTGTTCATGGAAAAGACTCAAGACGGCTGGACCGTTGCGCAGAGGATATCGACCGGTGGCTCATAAAGCCAGAAGCCCCTGGTCCCCACAAAAAAGTGAGGGAATATAAGGGTTGCGGGCTTATATCCCCTCATTGCCGATTCGGATTCAGGCCGTCAAAGACAGCAGAGCAACCATACTTATCAGGGATACGTATCCAGCCATTTATTATGACTTCCTGTCCGTATCCGGAAGGCCCGTGAGGGGCGCTTCACCGTAATAAAATATATTTAGCTGCTGCCTGCTCGACCCAGTTCCTATCGACAATAATAATTATATCACAAAATCTTGTTATGTCCATACCATGACTTCACCCCCGGGCGGATTGACAAAACATCATCCGATGATATACTGGCAACGCCCATGGAACAGGGGGGGCGACTGTCATAGTCTGATGCCAACGATCCCGATCATCCTGCTTAACAAAGCGTCCGGTGCGACATGGATTTTATTTCGGTATTTTTACTGTTCTTCATCGTGTACTGGTTTAGCGACAGGCTCAGCAGGACGCCACGCCCTCCGTACGTGGAGCCCTGGCACAGGGGAATATCTACGGAGGACCTGATCGGGCTGTACGATTCCTGCGATCTCCTCGTATTCGGGCATATCGAGGGTCTTGAGAGCATGGAGATAGAGAGAAACGTCATGGGGGCGAAGCATCGCCTGACCGAGGTACATCTCGACGTGAGGGTGGAACTCCCAGAGAATCTCAGGCATGACAACACGGTCATCAGTTCCTGCTATTTCATGCAGCCCGTGAATCCTCAGGTTGCAGCCGTCGCGGCCGAAGTCAACCCACGCCTTAATGACGGTGTCTGCCTCGGCCTGTTCATGAGATCTGCAAGGAAAGGCGTGTTCTATCTCGGTTCAAGCAATCCTTTCTTCAGGATCCGGGAAAACGAGTGGGCGCCTTATACGAGGAGGACTTGGATCGATATTATTCCGGCCGACAGGCCGCTTATCGGAGATCATACCGATCCGGGTTCAACCATCCACTAGAATCGTGAGGCGTTCGACGGCGAGTCATAACTTTCTGTGGAAATTTCCGCGGCTTTATCGTACAAATCCCGTGATGGCCTGTCCGGAATGCTGCAGCAGTGACTCTCTGATAACCCCTGTAAGCGATCCGGAAAGCTGTTTTATGACTCACGGACAGTATGCCTGTAAACCTGGAGGAAAAGAACAGATAACAGGATAGAATCCTGCCATGATAAGGATATCTCCTATATTGCCTGTCGTTATTTCCTCGATTATCGCGGCGGCGCAGCCCTGTGTCGCCGCTCAGGCCTCGAATAAGCCCGCCGGGAATATTGTAATAACCATAACGGATATACGAATCGCCGATGGAGGCAACCTTATCGTGTCTCTCTATGACGGCAAGGAAAACTGGCTCAAGACGGAACGGGCCAGGATAACGGAGATAGTCCCGATCGAGGGAGATTCATCAGTCGTTGCATTAAAGGGCGTACCATACGATAATATTTACGCGGTCGCGGTCATTCATGACAAGAACAGGAACGGCAAGCTGGATATGAGAAGGTTTCCGTGGCCCAAGCCCAAGGAGGGCGCAGGGATCTCGAACAACCGGTTCAGCTTCGGCCCTCCCGATTACAGGGACGCAAGGATCGAACTTTCTGATCCAGTGCTGAAGATCCGGATCGGGATGCGGTATTAAAGAGGGCACATGAGCAGAAGGACCTGGATATACAATTCGAGCCTGCTGGCCGGGCTGATATTCATCGTGCTGGGAGTGCGGCTCTACTTCAGGCATGACATCGGCGGAGTGGTCGTGCATTTCGCGCTCGCTCTGGTGTTGTTCATAGCGGCTCTGCTCGCGGGCAGGGGCGGGAGAAAGAGCAAAGGCGATAACTGAACATGAGCATGGAAGGGGGAGGCGACATGACGGGTGGAAACAGGCCGATAGCCGGTTCGGCAGTAATAGTCCTGACGACGCTCGTCTTCAGCCTGCTTCTGGCCGCGTTATGGAAAGGGCCGGAATATTTTGCCGCTTTCAGCCTCGCCCGCATGTCCGTGACATTCTGTCTCGTGGGAGCGGCCTTCTATTCGGTCCTCAAGTACCGTGGTACCCGTGACATGATATTCTCCGTATTTGTGGTAACGCTCGCCCATCTGCTCGTCTTCAAGGTCACCAAGCCGCATTATTTCATCGAATTCTTCCTTTACTATGCCGCGCTCGGAGCCTCCGTGCTGATCTATTACAGAGCCGCCGTTTCGCGCATGGCACGGATCAGGGCAGGTAAATTCATCGTGCTGGCGATCCTGATCACAATCATCTACTCGGCCGTAACGATGATCGCCTCGCTGTTTCTCGCGGGCAGGAGCCTTTCTCAGAGCCTTACAGGCATATTGACAGTAATAAGTCCTGCAGGAGCCGTGCTTGGACTGGGACTCGAGGCTGGAGAGTTTTTAATAAGCAAGTTATTTCAAAGACCCCTGGAAAGGTGAGCGGAAATGAACAGATTCGTCTGCGTTTTCATACTGACGGCACTGGCCATGACAGCCGCCATTCCTGACTGTGAAGCGGCCGATCTTTTCATTCTGGGAGCCGGATATTCGAGTTACCAGGAATCGACAGCGCTGGTCTGGGACCCCTCGTACTACATGACCGGTTCGTACTTCTTTGATGTCGGCGCGGGCCTGCAGCTCGGCCTGTCGGCGAGCTATCACTTCCTTCAGCCAAGACCGGCCAGCGATCTGTTCGGGGTCGGTGGATACTGGGATGCGCCTGAAGGCGACGGCTGGATGTTTTCCCTGATGCCAGCTGTCCGCGTCCCTTTCCCGATCGGCTATGACGGGTCGACGCTTGTATATCTTCAAGGCGGCGTGGGATGGTATCATCTCGACCTGGATGTAGTATATACCGGGACCGCAGGAATCGGCGGCGAGGATATCGAGAACGAAGTCGTCGCCAAATGGGACAGGCCGGGGATAGACGGCAGGTTCGGAGTGCTGACCAGGCTTAATGGATCGCTGTTCCTGGAGATCTCACCGGGGATAAGCGTCATCTTCACTGGAGGAGAGTCCACCTGGTCCTTTAACGGGTATGTCGCCGTGGACCTGTCGATGTGAGATCATCAGCCCGGCGATGATCGCCGGAGGGGGAGGCAGGGATAATCGCCGCGATCAGGGACTCTGAGTATTTTCGGCCGGTTTCCTGGAAAGTTCCGCGGAGGCGTGGCGCGTGATGGAAGTGAAGTCGACGCCGTAATTCCGCGGATGCAGTGGCTGAACGGGTAAGATGTGAGACAACCTGCGATCGAGACGGAAAGACTCGTGCTGCGTCCGTTTGTGGACGGAGACGCGCCCAGGATATCGGAACTTGCCGGTGACGAGGCAGTTTCCGACACGACACTGAGGATCCCCCATCCATACAGCGCAAAGATGGCCCTCGAGTGGATCGGCACGCACCAGAAGATACGCGACAGTGGACTTGCCATATTTTACGCGATAGACTGCAAGGAGAGTGGCGAACTGGTCGGCAGCAACGGGATGGAGATAGATCCGCTGAACAGCAGGGCCGATATCGGCTATTGGACAGGCAGGGAATACTGGAAGAGGGGATACGCGACGGAGGCGGCCGCAGGGCTTCTGGGGTTCGCTTTCAATGTCCTGAGACTGCACAAGATATCGGCGCATCATTTCGCGAGGAATGAGGCATCGGGGAGGGTGCTGGACAAACTCGGGATGAAACGCGAAGGGTACCTCAGAGCGCATGTGAGGAAGTCAGGCGTCTGGGAGGATATAGTAGAGTACGGGATCCTGGACCATGAGTATGAGAGGCTCATGGCAGGTCTGAAAAGGAGCGAGTGATGTATTGCAGCAGATGCGGCGCATTGAATCCTGATGAGAGCAATTACTGCGGTGGGTGCGGAAGGCCGCTGCGCGGCTCGGCTGAAGCATCCAGGCCAGGCGGCAGCGCTTCTGCCAGCGACCAGCCTCCAACGCAGAGCGGGGTGAACCCGCCGCCGCCTGCCGTGCCACCCGGCCATACGAGGCTGGCACCTCCACCGGCTGTCCGGCCCTATTATGCCGGGTTCTGGAAGAGGTTCGCCGCCTACTTCATAGACGAGATCATACTCTCCTTCGTGGGGATAGTCATCATGCTTGTCGTAGCCGGCATAGTGGGCATCCCGATGGGGCTCTCTGGTGTCGACGAGGACTACATCGCCCCTGTGGTCCTTATCTATTTCGGTATAGTCGCATTCCTGCTCGACTGGCTCTACCACACAGTCCTCGAAAGCTCTTCCAGGCAGGCCACATTGGGCAAGATGGCGATGGGCATCATAGTGACCGACATGGAAGGCAGGAGGATATCCTTCGGAAGGGCCAACGGAAGGTTCTGGTCTAAGATACTGTCAGGCCTGTTCTTCTCGATCGGCTACATCATGGCGGGATTTACAGCGAGGAAGCAGGCGCTGCACGACCTGATCGCTGCTACGCTCGTGATAAACAGATAGGCAACGTATCCGGGGAGTGACGATGAACAGGAAATATACCGGCACGGGAACGGGAGGCGCTGCGTTTGCGCTCTCTGTCCTGTTGACGACGATGCTGCTTGCGCCCGCTGGATGTGTCCCTCCCGAATCGTACTATCAGGAAGGGCAGGAGGAGCTGGGACAGGTATCCGTCTTCGAAGATGTGGAGGAGGCCGAGCAGATAGCTCTTTACCTCGACGACGACGTGCTCCTGGACAGGTTTCTACTTAAAAGGGTCTTCTACGACATGACGCTTATCAGGGGGGCCTTCGGCGGAGAGATCGAGGCCTTGCTCAATATCAGGTTCAGGCCCCCATGCAAGGACGGCCGTATCATGATCGTCTTCGACGAGGCGATATACGATACTGTGCTTGCCGGGGAATACGAGGACTGGACCGAGTTGAACGACAGGTACCTGCCTTACGATGTCAAGACGGTGGACAGGCTCAGGAAGGTATATCTCTATTTCGACGGGCTTCTCGATTACCGGACGCTTGCAGGAAGATACGCCGCTCTTCCGCACGTCACTTCGGCAGAGTGCGTCGAGCCGGCGGGCGACTCAGCCAACATCTACGCCCGAAGGACCGATACAGGCATAGACTATCTCTTCAGGGCCGCATGGGGGGCCTGCCCGTCGGGCTGCACCAACAACGAGTTCTACTACTTCGTCTGCGAAAACGACGACGCAATCTTTGTCGGGTACTGGAACCCCGGGGAAAGTGCCGGGCCTCCGGAGTGGTGGCCGGCAGCCAGGAAGTGCCTTCCTGAAAAGCTGAGGGAGCAGTTCTGATCATGAGATCAGTGATAATCGCGGCGGCGATAATCATGACGGCTTGTTCCTGGGAGCCGGGAGACGGCGCCATGGTCGAAAAGACGCCGGTACAGGAAAGCCCCGCGACAGCCGCCTCCGCGGATAAGACCGCCGGCACCGAAAAGACCGGGATCTACATCGCACGAGGCTCATTTTCGGGAGGGGAGTCTCTCGACGGCAGGGACGTATATCGCATAGGCTGGTCCGCGCGGGACGAGTTTGAGAGGATCGAGATAGATATCCGAAAGGGGAGATGGGACGGCAGGGGGAGCGGGGATTCGACTGGAGCGCCTTGCCGCTTCACGGTCAGCAGGGAGGATTTTCCCGCACGGCTGCTGGTCCTGGTCAACGGCACGAGGATGTTCAGCGCCGGTCCGCCCGAGATTGCGCCTGGCGGGCTTGTCGAGGGATTCTACAGGATCGTCTATCTCGATGACGCGGGCTCTATGTTCGCGTTTGACGTAGATGCGGACACCGAGTTCGAAGTCTTCGAAACGTGTGATCCGGCCAGGATCGTCATCGATGTGCGCGGAGTCCACGCCGGAAGCCGCTCAGGCCCGCAGGAGGCATTTTCTCTCAGGTCGCTCTCATGGCGGCCCGGTGAGGGGCCTGGACACTTTGAGGAAAGGCTGCTGAGGGCCGGGGCGGAAAGAACGAGGATCCTGCGCGACGATGCGGGGGATTTCTGCGTCGAAGAGGGCTGGTACGCCACCCGGGACGAAGCTGAAAAGAGGCAGGAGATATTCGGCGGAAAAGGAATAGCCCTCTTCATCGAGGAGAGGGGAATCGGTGATATCCCGCGACATATGACGTCAGGGCATAAATGAACACCGTCAGCGCAGAGAGACGGCGGCGCGATGGAGACATGATGAACAGAGCCATGATGATGACAGTCCTTTCCGTGGTCCTTTCGGCTTTCTGCCTGCCCGGATGCAGGGAGCAGATCGAGGCAAGGCCCCCATCGCTTCAGGGCGATGAGCTGATAATCGCGCCAGCGCTGCGGCAGCACATGAACGATCATTTCGAGCAGACCGGGTACGACTACACGTATATCTTCCTGACCGTACTTGGGAAGGACCCGAGCATGCAGTTCATGAACTATTTCGACGATCTGTTTCCGCAGGTGCTTCCCGGATCGAAGATGCAGGCTTCGAGCTACGGATACGAGGACCTTCCGCAGACCCCCGGCATATGGGTCCATTTCGAAGCCGTCAGCATCGAACATGTCTCGGAGCAGGAAGCAAGGGTGACTTGCAGGACCTTCGAATACCAGCGTGAAGACCGGGCGGTCAAATACAGGATGCAGCTGATCGACGGGCAGTGGAAAGCCACGGACATCGTCGGCGTAGGGGAAGAGAAGATCCTGCAGTGACAGCGGCCGTAGACCAGATTTCTATATAAATAATGAAACAAGAGCGCGCGCCGGGCGTAAACAGTGGAGAGTGTTCCGTCAGCCAGACTATATGCGGGAGGCACTGATTGAAAAAGATCACAAAATATATGCGAAGCAGGGATTTAATATTCTACGCCATTTTCCTGTTCGCGCTGATGTGCGTCAGATCTTCGGTCTTTGCGAGCTATCACGTACCGACCGGGTCGATGAACCCGACTATCCTCGAAGGCGATTTCTTCTTCACCAACAAACTCGCTTACAGGCTGAAGGTCCCTTTCACAAAGACGAGCGTCGTCGAATGGGGCATCCCCTCGAGGGGCGAGATGATAATCTTCAAGTTCCCCGGGAACGAGAGGGAGCTTTACACGAAGAGAGTCATCGGGGTCCCCGGTGACATCATCGAGATGCGCGGTGGCAGGCTGATCGTCAACGGCATCGCCACAGGCCTTGAACCGGCAGGCACGAAGGAAGGCGTCGCGTATTACAGGGAGACGCTCGACGGCAGGGAATATACGATCCAGCGCCTGCAGGGAAGAAATTATTTGGCCGACATGCCGCCGGTCCTGGTCCCGGAGGGACATCTGTTCGTGATGGGCGATAACAGGGATAACAGTTATGACAGCAGGGCCTGGGGGTGCGTGCCACTGCGCAACGTGGAAGGCAAGCTCATCGCCAGGTGGTTCTCGTTCGACGTCAAGGGGAAGCGCCCGAGATTCGGCAGGATAGGGCTCGTCTGACGGGTCCGTCCGCCCTACATTATTCAGCCCGCGGCGCAGCCGGGAGCCGGAAGGCCCCGGCTGCTTCCTTGAGGGGCCGAATCGCGTTGATGGACCAGGCGCCAGCATGTAATATCTCCGTGTGAGGCGCAGCACGAGAAAGGAAATGACTATGAAAATAGATCTCAAAGGGGTAAGGGCGCTGGTCACCGGAGGCAGCAGCGGCATCGGCGAGGCGATATCGTTCAGGCTGGCGGAATGCGGAGCCGTGGTGGCTGTGCACTTCAACACGGGAGGCCGGAAAGCCGGGCGGATGACAGAGGGGTTCGCCAATGGATCGAAAGCGTTCGGAGCAGACCTGGAAGATCCCGAAGCGGCTAGAAGGCTTTTCGCGGACGCGGCCCGGGCGCTCGGCGGCATCGACCTGCTCGTGAACAACGCAGGCATATTCATACCGGCTCACCCCGGCGGCGGTCACGACGCGTGGATAGAGACTTGGGAGCGCACGATCGCCGTCAACCTGACCTCCGCAGGCGTCCTGTGCAGGGAAGCCATCGAGCATTTCAGCGGGCGTGGCGGGAGGATCGTCAACATCGCCTCGAGGGCCGCGTTTCGCGGCGAGACGGCCGAATATCTCGCTTACGCAGCATCGAAGGGCGGGATGATCTCGCTGAGCCGATCGATCGCCAGGTCGTTCGGCAAGGAGGGGATCAAGTCGTTCGCGATCGCGCCCGGTTACGTGCGGACTCCGATGACCGAGGAGTACCTCGACGAGCACGGAGACTGGATGGTAGCCAACGAGCTCGCGCTCGGCGAGATGACAGACGCGGACGATGTCGCTCCGCTCGTCGCGTTCATAGCCTCCGGGATGCTCGACCACGCGACCGGCTGCACAATCGATATCAACGGGGGAAGCTACATACACTGAGTCCTCAGGGAACCGGGAAGGGAAGGCCCTCAGATATCCTTCAGGAGGATGTTCTCCGGGGAATCCTCCATGGCATCGCTGAACGAGTCCATGATCGCGGTAAGCCTGGCGAACTGGGGAGAGTCCTTTACCGGGACATTGTCGCTGCCGAGCCTCTCGAGGGTGTCTAGGACGCATTCAACCGTGAAGCGGCTGACGTCGCACGACGGCTGGAAGGCAAAGTCTTGTCCCTTGGCCGTCTCGGTCTTCGAGAATAAACCGGAATCGGCCAGTTCTGAAAGCACCTGCCTGACCAGGCGCACCGGCATCCCCAGATCCTCGGCGATCTCCGCCGCCGTCATGGGTGGATTGCCGCCCGAAAAATTCTTTATTACTCTCCATGCCACGAGCAGGCCGAGACGCTTCTTGCTTCGCCAGTTTATGTGGAGGGAATCTATCTCGGACTTGTACATGTTCACGTTCTGTATCGCGAACGAGATCTCCGCGCCGACCAGTATGATAAGCCATGTCATCTGTATCGCGATCAGTAGCAGCGGCAGGGCGGCGAGGCTTCCATAGATGGCGTTGTATTTTGTCACTCCTATCTGGAATGTGATATATGCCCACTGGACGCCCCTGTAGAGAGTCCCCGCTACGACCGCGGCGAAGAACGCGGACTTGAATGTGACCTTTGTATTGGGGAGCACCATGTAGATGAAGGTCAGGAGGCTCCATATGAGGATGAAGGGGAGGATATTGAAGAACATCCATGAGAGAAGGCCCTGTGCCTCCTTGAGGGCCGTCGAATCTATGAGATTGAGGACGCGGGACACTATGAAGCCGGAGAGACTCGTGTAGATCACCAGGCCGATTACCACGACGATCAGGATAGCCGTATAGTCGCTGAATTTGCGGACGATGCTGCGGTCCTTATGGATGTTCCAGATATCGTTGAACGCTGCTTCGAAGTTGCCGAGGGCCTTTATCAGTGTGTAGAGCAGGACGATTATGCCGATCCCGGCTACGATACTTCCCTGCGTGTTCAGCAGGAGTGTATTCGCGTATTCGACAATCTTCGCGATCACGACTTCATAACCGGGATAGTTCCTGTAAAGGGTGTCCTCGAAAAGCTTCTCGAACCCGAACCCCTTGGCTATCCCGAAGACGATCGCGATCACGGGAACGATGGCTAGAAGCGAGTAGTAGGTCAGGGCCGACGCCCTGACGTTCAGCTTGTCTTCCTGGAACCCCTTCAGAGACAGCACGAGGATCCTGAGCTGGCTGACCAGGATCGCTCTCATCCTCGAGAGGTCCTCGAGCGGCAGCCTCCAGATGTCGACTGTGAGAAATGTGATGACTCTTCTGATCACGTTGACAGGGTTCATGATCCTCCACGGGCAGGCCGGTGATAGCCTTTACGGGCTGAATAATAGGATGGAAGGGCCGCCGTGACAAGCCGAATGTGAATCCCGGCGAGGCGGAGATATTTATTCTGGAAGCGCGGTGCCGCCAGCCTTTATAATCCCCATTCAGGCAACGGAAAGCGGATTCATCCAGGCCGCCGCCGCGGCGGGCCCTGCCTCCCGGCGGCGCGGACAGGAGTCGGGACATGTTTGAATCGTACAAGACCTTCGCCATCTTCTCGATAGTCGCGGGGGTCATCGTCTGTTTCTGGGGGTACAGGCTTTTCAAGGCCGTCCTCGGCCTAGCGGGATTCGTGGTCGGCGCGGCCATTTTCTACAATTTCGGGGCGCACTATACGGGCAACATGATAGTCCTCGTCATCGTGGCGATATTCGGCGGGCTGGTCGGCGCCTCCCTCTCCCTGGCTTTCTACTATGTCGGCCTCTTCCTGCTCGGCGCACTGGCCGGGTGGCAGCTCGGATTCCTGATCGCGGTCGCGGTCAACATCGAGTTCGTCGTCATCATCCCGATAATCGCGGCTTTGATCGCAGGCATCCTCGCCTGTTTCTTCCAGAGGCCGGTAGTGACGGTGGCGACGGCGGTCATAGGGGCCTGGAGCGTTGTGACCGGCGGCTTCTATTTCTTCGGCACCGGCATAATCCCCACCGACCTGTTCAGGGAACCGTTGATGCTGGTCAACAGCCTGCGCGACACCAACCCGGTCGTCGTGCTCGCCTGGATCGTGCTCAGCATCGCAGGCATGATCTTCCAGTTCAGCACGCGCGGGCCGAAAAAGGTCCTCGGGAGAAGGAAGTAGAGGATGGTGGAGCACAGGGGCCAGATCCTCGCCGTGATGATCGCCTGCCTCTCGATGATCATACTGTGGGGGCTCTGCCGGGGCAGAAAGATCAAATCAGAGTCCGAACCGTCGGGGAAGGTGGGAAGATGATAGAGCTCAGACCCGCTTCGGAGAGCGACCTGCCGGCGATAACCGGGATATACAATGACGCGATACTGAACACGGTCTCAACGTTCGACATCGAGCCTAAGAGCGTTGAGGAGATGGGGGCCTGGTTCGCGAAACACGGCGATCACTACCCGGTCGTGGTGTGCTCGGTAGAAGGAAAGATAGTCGGGTACGCCTCGCTGAACGAGTATTCGCCGAAGAAGGCATACGCCGCCACCGCCGAGGTCTCGGTCTATGTGGACAGCGGCAGCAGGGAGCAGGGGTACGGGGGCACCCTTCTCGGCGCGATCATCGATGCGGGTGCGAGGATCGGTATACACGCCATCATAGCGAGGATCACCGAGGGAAACGACATAAGCGTCCACCTCTTCGAGGAATACGATTTCAACCATGTCGGGAGGCTCAGGGAGGTAGGAGTGAAATTCGGGCGGCTGCTCGACGTCGACATATACGAAAGGATGCTGGAGGATCGAGGGAGGAAGGCATGAGGACAAGAGCCGGACTGTGCATCGCGATCATCCTGTCCACCGCGGCGCTGGCTGCGGGCTGCAAGGGACGGAGCGCAGAAGAAGGGCCGGGCCTCTGGCCCGAGATCGAGCCTTACGAGACCGGATACCTCAGGGTATCGGATACGCACGAGATATACTACGAGCTCTGCGGCAATCCGGAGGGCAAACCCGTATTCGTCCTCCACGGAGGCCCGGGGGCGGCGACTGTCCCCTATTACAGGCGTTTTTTCGACCCGGAGAAGTTCCACATCGTCCTCCACGACCAGCGCGGCTGCGGGAATTCGAGGCCCTTCCTCGAGCTCGAGGGGAATACAACATGGGACCTCGTCGGGGATATCGAGAAGCTGCGCGAACATGTCGGCGCCGGAAAGATAATCCTCTTCGGCGGTTCGTGGGGCTCGACGCTCGGCCTCGCGTACGGCGTGACATATCCGCAGAACGTCGAGGGGATGATACTAAGGGGGATATTCACCGCGACCGCCGCCGAGCTCGATCACTACTACTGCGGAGGCTCCGAGTTCTTCTTCCCCGAGGTATACAGGAAGATGTTGTCTGAAATGCCCGCCGGGTCTCCCTGCATCTCTCCCGACTACATCTACAGGGGCATCCTCGAGGGGACTGATGAGGAGAAGAAGAGGCTGAGCATCGCCTGGGTCGAGTATGAGGGAGGGATAGCGACCCTTGAGCCGCATCCAGTCGATGGAGAGAGGTGGTGGGACAGCGAACGGGGAAGGAAGGTGCTGCTCGGGCTCGGCCTGATAGAGAACTACTACATGGCCAACAGGTGCTTCCTCGAGGAAGGGGAGCTGTTGGACAAGGCGCCGGTCCTCGCCGGCGTACCGGTCATTCTCGTCAACGGCCGCTACGATCTGATCTGCCCCCCCGCATTCGCGATGAAGGTCCACGAAAGGATCCGTGGATCCAAGCTGATAATAGCGGAGCGGTCCGGGCACTCTATGGGCGAGCCCGAGATAGAGAAAGCGCTGCTCGAGGCGGCGCGCGGATTCGAATGAAGGAGGAACGAAGGTGAACGGAAAGATGATCCTCGCGGTTGTCCTTGCCACCCTGGCGATCTTCCTGTGGGGCGCGGCCTTCTGGATGAACCCGCTGCCGAACAGGCTCTTGAGGGAGACTGGCGCCGACGAGGCTTTTCAAGATCTGATGCGGGAGAAGATGCCGGAGAGCGGCCTTTACATGCTTCCATCGTCCCACCTCGAAAAGGCGGAGATGACCAGACTCTCCTCCCGCGGCCCGCTGGCGATGATATTCTATCACAAGGGCGGAATCACCGGGATGAACATCTCGTCGCTCATCATCAGCGTGCTTCACGACCTCTTCTCGGTCGTATTTCTCGCTCTCCTGATGTCTATGGTGAGGGGAAGCCTGGCGACTTACCGGTCGCGGGTCCTCTTCGCAGGACTGGCGGGGTTCGCGATGGCGTTCTTTTCCGATCTGACGGGCGCGGTATGGTTCTTTCATCCGTGGGGCTGGGCTCTCACGGTACTGTGCTATGACGTGACGATATGGATAGTCGCCGGGCTGGTGCTGGGCGCGTATATCAGGCCGGCAGGGCCGGTAACACCGGACGTGTAAAAGAGAGGCATAACCTTTGAGCGTGGAATATACAGTCGGAGTGCAGGGATGGTTCACCTGCGCGTGGCACGCGATGATGGCTCGTCCCAACGCGGTCCTCAGGGGGCTGTCGGTGATGCTGCTCCTGGCGCTTGTCAGCCTGGCGGCGGGATATATCCCCGGGGGGGTCGTAGTGGGGTACGTGATACAGCTGACCATTGGCCAGGTGCTCCAGGCCGGCTGGTACCTTTTCTGCCTCAGACTGGTGCGCGACGAGGAGGTCTCGCCGGCGGTCATCTTCGAGCCTTTCAGGCGGTTCTGGCGGATATGGCTGGTCACCATCGTCGTTCCGCTGATCATAAGCGCGGGGCTGATCTTCTTCATCATACCGGGACTCTACCTGTGGGCGCGGTACGGCCTCGGCGTGTTCGCGGCGGTCGACAGGGATCTAGAGATCGGCGATGCCCTCGAATTCAGCTCGAGGATAACCGCGGGAAACAGGCTCCAGGTCCTGCTCTTGAACCTGATGATAGCCGCGATAGGAATGCTGCTCGTGCTCCCCGGCATGCTCGGGATGAACAGCATCGGCGTGATGACTCTGCTCGTGTATGTGTTCGTGATGACACCTCTGGCGGGGACTGCCTACGCGGCAGCGTACGACAGCCTTGTCGAGACCGGGGCAGGGGAGGAGCCGTGAACGGGGACGTAGGGTTAGCCTTCCTGCTGACCGCGCTTGCCGGGCTGTCCACAGGCGTCGGAAGCACCATCGCCTTCTTCGCGCGCCACACCAACAAGAGGCTCCTCTGTCTCGCCCTCGGTTTTTCGGCCGGGGTCATGATATACGTCTCGATGATAGAGCTGCTGGGATCGGCGAGGACCTCCCTGACCGCTGAGCTCGGCAAGACAGCGGGCGGATGGGTGGTCATCATATCATTCTTCGGCGGGATGCTGGTTGTGGCCATGATCGACAGGCTCGTTCCCTCGTACGAGAACCCTCACGAGCTGCGCATGCTCGAGGAGATGTCGGACGAGGCGAGGGCGGGCGATCCGCGGCTGATGCGGATGGGCGTCCTGTCCGCGCTCGCGATAGGCATACATAACCTGCCCGAGGGGATGGCGACATTCACGGCCGCTCTGAAGGACCCCGCGCTCGGCGTCTCGATCGCCGTGGCCATAGCGATACATAACGTACCGGAGGGCATCGCCGTATCGGTGCCGATATTCTACGCTACGGGCGACAGGAGGAAGGCGTTCTTCTGGTCGTTCATCTCCGGGCTCGCCGAACCGGCCGGGGCGGTCGTCGGCTACCTGATACTGATGCCGTTCCTCAGCGAGACTGTCTTCGGGATCATCTTCGCGTCAGTGGCGGGGCTGATGGTGTTCATCTCGTTCGACGAGCTCCTGCCCGGCGCAGAGGAGTACGGCGAGCACCACATCGCGCTTTACGGGCTGCTCGCCGGCATGGCGCTGATGGCCGTAAGCCTCGTCCTGCTCTGACGGGCCGGGAGCCTCAGCGCTGCGCGCCGGGCGTCTCATATCTCCCTCCTTCGAGCGGGCGTTAACGATTGAACTCCGGCCGCGCCGATTGTACCATCCCATGCAAGGTACATTGATCCACCACTGGTGGAGAGGAGCGGATCCGATGAATAACGGGAAGAAGCAACTGGAGCCGGGCGTCGCGCGCGCGGCGGTCGGACTGGCCGAGTACCAGGAGGGATCGGTCGTCAGCAGGACGGTCATAGACAGGAAGATCGGCACTGTCACGGTCTTCGCCTTCGACGCCGGCGAGGGCCTCAGCGAGCACACAGCGCCGTATGACGCGCTCGTGCACGTCATTGACGGCAAAGCGGAGATAACCATATCGGGAGAGGCGATCGAAGTCGGCGCGGGCGAGATGATAATAATGCCCGCGGGCAGGCCCCATTCCCTCAGAGCGGCTCAGAGGTTCAAGATGGTCCTGATAATGATCAGACAGAAGGTAGAGGCGTAGATCTACGTGAGGCGATGAAAGGAGCACCGATGACACGCGACCCCGCGGAGTTTCTCAAGTCGGCAGGAATAGAGCTCCCCCTTATAGGGACTTACGACGCCCCAGACAGGGGGCCTTTCGAGCCCGTGGTGGAGCCAAAGCCCGGCAAGCACGTCTGCGTCTTCTCCTTCTTCAAGAGCTGGCTTAAGGGCAGGACCGCCGCTTTCTCGAAGGAGTCCTTCGGGTGCGGCGGCTTAGGCAACCACATGTTCGGGGTGCGGTCGATGCCGAAGGACGAGTTCATCGACTTTCTCTACGGCCATGAGGGGATGAAGGTCTCGCGGGAGCTGATGGAGGAGTGGGTAGACAGCATGGAGTGCTATGAGCCGGAGCACGGGCTCATCCTCGTCGGGCCCTTCAGGGAGAGCCAGTACGAAAACCTGCGTACGGTTACGTTTCTCGTAAACCCTGACCAGCTTGCGCTGATGGTGTACGCGGTGAATTACCATGCCGCCCCCGGAGACCCGGTCCCGATGAAGGTTCCTTTCGACTCGGCATGCGGGCACATTCTATCCGCATTCGACGACCTTTCCACTCCCCAGGCGATACTGGGCGCGGTCGATATCGCCATGAGGCAGCATCTGCCTCCGGATATCCTGGCGGTGACCGTGACAAAGCCGATGTTCGAGAGGATCTGCTCGATCGGGGAAGGGAGCTTTCTGTACAAGCCGTTCTGGAAGGAAGTGGTGAAGACAAGAGGAGGCAGGATAAGGGGCTGATCATTATGCCAGAAGCTTGCCGCGGCGACCTCTGGCTGGACAGGGCGGGGCATTGCTGAGATACTGGCGACCTGCCGCCCGGGCAGGACCCGCGGCAGCGGAAATATCAGAGACATATGGAGGTGACCCACGTGGAAGAGATCAGGGCCAAGATCATGAGCGTCATTGGACAGCCATTCATGGCGGGATTAGCTACGATAAACGATGAGGGAAAACCCTGGGTGCGCTATGTGTACGCGGTCGGATCCGAGGATATGACGATACGTTTCTCGACATTCCTGAAAGCGAGGAAGGTCACCCATATAGAGAAGAATCCCGAGGTTCACCTGACAGGCGGCGTAATGGACCCAATGAACTGGAAACATTACGTGCAGATCCAGGGAAAGGCGGAGATAACGACCGACCAGGCGGAGAAGGACGCCTTCTGGAATGACGGGATCGCTCAGATATTCAAGGGCCCGGACGATCCGGACTACGCGGTCGTCATAGTACGGCCGTACAGGATAGAGGTCAATTCTCACGGCAGCTTCCTTCCCGAGATATGGGAACCGTGACAGGAAGAGGTGTGGCGATGAAGAGTATCGCAATGTTGGTCTGCGCGTGGATCCTGCTGATCTCGGCGGCGGATGTATCGGCGGGAGCGGCGGATACGGACTGTCTCGAGAAGTACAGGCTGACCGAAGAGACCGCATCCGGGTTCGCCCGCATAGCGCTCGGCTGCGTACACAGGGAGTTTCCCAACAAGCCGGGACACGTGATGAACGACAGCAGCGAGGTCGAGCCTCCCGCGGCGCTTCATCCAGCGTTCTACGGATGCTTCGACTGGCATTCCTCGGTGCACGGCCACTGGATGCTGGTACGGCTGCTCGATCTCTTCCCGGAGATGCCGGAGGCGAAGGAGATAAGGGAAGTGCTCGACAGGGACCTGACCGCTGAGAACATACTTGCCGAGGCGGCATACTTCAGACAGGAAGGAAGGGCCTCGTTCGAACGTACGTACGGATGGGCCTGGCTCCTGAAGCTTGCCGAGGAAACGGGCCGCTGCTCGGATCCGGCGGCGCTGAAGTGGAAGAAGAACCTGCAGCCACTGGTCGACGTCATAGTCGCCGACTACTTCGAGTTCCTGCCGAAGCAGACATACCCGATAAAGAGAGGCGTCCATCCCAACACGGCCTTCGGGCTCTCGTTCGCGCTCGATTACGCCAGGTCATCGGGAAATGCCGGGTTCGAGGTCCTGATAACCGATACGGCAAAGGACTATTTCTTCGGCTCGCAGGGAGTCGAATGCCCCGCCTGGTGGGAGCCGGACGGCGACGATTTCTTTTCCCCCTGCCTGATGATCGCCGACCTGATGAGAAAGATACTCCCGCAGGACATATACGCGGAATGGCTCTCAGCGTTCCTGCCGGGGCTGGCTTACGGCCTTCCCGGGTCTCTTCTCGAGCCGGCGGAGGTCTCGGACAGGAGCGACCCCAAGATCGTGCACCTAGATGGCCTGAATCTCAGCAGGGCGTGGTGCATGAGGGGCATCGCCTCGTCTCTGCCCGGCGATGACCCGCGCAGGGAGATACTCGAGAGGTCCGCCTGCCTTCACGCGGGGGCGACCCTGCCTCATGTAGTCAGCGGCAACTACGAAGGGGAGCACTGGCTCGCTTCGTTCGCCGTTCTTCTGCTCGCCGGGGAGTAAATAAGTGAGGATCCGCGGAGGTTATCAGAAGTGAGCTGGAAGCAGCCGGTCGATCATTCTGTCTGCACGAAGGACGAGGCGAAGGAGAAAATCGCCGCCGCAGAAAGGTTCTGGGTGTCGACATGCTGGTGCAGGGAGGAAAGGGGAAAATGCCTCAGGTCGCCGATGGAGGTATGCCTCAGTTTCCGCGAGGACGCCCCGGTAAATCCGGCCGGGAGAAAGCAGATCTCCCGTGATGCGGCGCTCGAGTTGATCGACCGGGCCCGCGAATGGGGCCTCGTCACGAGGACGTTCGCGAGGCAAGGAGCGGGCGGACAGCTCGATGGGATCTGTCTCTGCTGCGATGACTGCTGCTCCTTCTTCACGAAGCGGTCCGTGGAGAGTCCCGCGCGCGGGCGGTATATCGAGAGGACGATCACAGGCTGCTGCTCGTCATGCGGGATGTGCGAGAGGGCCTGCATGTTCGATGCAAGGCAGATGGACGAGGGCGAACTGGTCGTCATCAGGCACAGGTGCTACGGTTGCGGCGTCTGCGCAGACACATGTCCGACCAGCTGCATAGAGATGGTGCCGAGGACATCTGCCAGGCCCGGCACCACGCATGAGGCCTGAAGCTCAGGTCAGCTCATACAAGGGCAGGTCCGGGGGCCACAGGCCTCTCCGTATAGATCACTCCTCGCTCTTTCAGGCCTGCCAGCAGGTAATCCACGCACTCGGCTATCTCGCCGATGAACTCGGGAGCGACGATCCCCTTCCTTTTATAGATACCTTCGGCGAGCATCCTCAGCGCCACAGTCGCCGTGTACCCGGTGGTGCGGGCCATGGAATGCACGCCGGAGATCTCATCGTGCCTGTCGAGAAGGAAATATTCGTATCCTGCCGCTTCACCATTTTTTGTCCCCTCCACGATGACCTTCATCACGGTCATGTCGCGGTCGTCCTCGGAGAGCTCCCAGAGAGGGAAGAGGAGCCTTGCGGTGAAATCGAGGGGCCTTATCCTCGCGCCGCCTATCTCGATCTCCCCTGTCGAGAAGAAACCCGATTCTCTGAGCACCATTATCTTCTCTATGTGGCCGGGGTAGCGCAGGGTCTTCTCTTTCATGTCAGGAATGTCCATAGTCGAGGCGAGCGACCGCAACCCGTCGCTGTTGAACGACTCGAGCGTCCCTATGCCTGGGAAATCGAGATACTCGGGATCGGAGAGGGCCGGCCTCGTGACTAGGCGGCCGTTCTCGACGTACCTGGCCGGTCTTGTGTATTCCTCCAGCACGTCGATCGGGGAGAAACCCGCCTTGTACTCCCAGGGCCAGTCCCTGCGAGAGGGAAGCCCTCCCACATAGATGAGCGCCCTGTCAGCCCTGTCGAGCTTTCGGGCGGCGTGAGAGACGAGGACGTTGCTCATGCCGGGCGCCACGCCGCAGTCTACTATCGCTGTAACGCCGTTGTCGCGGGCGAGGCCGTCAAGGTCGAAAGGGTCCTCGGGAAAGAACGCTATGTCGACAACGTCCACTCCGGCCTCTATGACAGAGCGCAACACGGAATGGCCCATGAATCCAGGAGTGGCGTTTATCACGTAGTCGGATCCAGCGGCGAGATTTCTGACAGTCTCGCTGTCTGAGAGGTCGGCGGGCACTCCGATTATCCCGGGTATATCATCGAGCCTGGACAGGGCGCCAGGGCTAATGTCGGCCACGCTGACTTCGAACTCCCCGCCGGCCGCAAGGTCCCTGGCCATGGGAGCGCCTACGAGCCCCGCTCCGAGTATGGTCACCTTCATCTTATTCTCCCGTGAAAAGCACTGACTTCCGGTCATGGCCGGTCAGTTGCAAGCGAATCAACAGTGTCGGATTAAAGTATGCGGCAGCGGATCAAAGGCCGCTGAAACGGTTCAGATAGCCGAGCAGGAAGCGCCAGGTATCCGAGATCGAAGAGTGAGGTATGCGCGGATCAGTGTCCATGCTTTGATATTAACACCCATAACGGTCGTGTCAACCCGATTCAGCATCAGGACTCATTCCGTTACAAAGATAATTATATTGAATGAAATCACAATTGTAATTATTATCACCATCGTATTTCATTCGAGCAAGCATGAGATCGTGCATCTTTAGAACGCGGAGAAAGCCTGATCTTGGACCGAAAGGAGCATGTATGAAACTCTGGACATCGGCGTTTGCTGCGGCCCTGCTTGTATGCACGGCGGCTGCGCTGAACGCGGCGGAGCCCTGGAGTTACCTGATGAAGACTGATCTTACCCTCACTCAGACCTACTACAGCGATAACTGGACCGGGGGAGAGGTCGGCAACATCACCTGGGTGTCGAACTTCAACCTGCTAGCGTCGAAGCAGTTCGCCGAGAACTGGAACAACAGGAACACCGTGTCGCTGAAGTACGGGATGACTCACAGCCAGGATTCAGAGACCGACAACTGGCTCAGCCCACAGAAGTCCGACGATCAGATCGACATCGAGACCGTCTTTCGCTACACGAAATGGAAGTCTGTCGATCCCTACGGCTCGGTCCGTTTAGAAAGCCAGTTCCAGGACAAGACCGACCCGGAAACCGATACCTATGTCAATCCGATGAGGTTTACGGAGTCGCTCGGTATCGCGAAGGTCCTGATCCAGACAGAAGATAAGCAGTGGCTTATCAGGTTCGGTCTCGCAGCGAGGCAGTTGATCACGAGGAACGTATTCGATGTCGATACCGGAAGCCGCGGCACGGAAACGCAGTACGATGAGGGGCTCATGTTCGACTCCGACTACCGTATCCCCTTCGCGGAGGGCAAACTCGTCTACTCCGGAAAGCTCAACGTATTCGAGGCGCTGGCGAATTCCGAATCCGAGAACCTGGCGGGGCAGGTGAACGCCGATTACTGGAAGACTCCCGACGTAAGGTGGGAGCATAACCTGTCGGTCGGTGTCACCGGCTATCTCTCCATGAACCTCTACGTCGATTTCCGCTATGACAAGGACGTCGACCTCGCAGGGCGCTTCAAGCAGACGCTCGGGCTGGCGCTCGTCTACAAGTTCGGGAATATCGAGGATAAATAGCAGGGACAGGGCGGCGGACGCCACGGGGAACGGGCCGTTGGTCCGCTCCTTTTTTTGTCCGGCCCCTTGACAGATCCTGTCGCCGCTATTATTATATAGACATTCGATATATAGATACCAGATATAAAGATTGGCGATATATCGGCGGCGCGAACCATGAAGAAGCGAAACAGGATCGAGATCCAGAACCTGGCCAGGCACTGCAACGAGGACCTGATACTTGCGATACTGAGCAGCGGCACGAGGCACGGCTACCAGCTCGCGCTAGAGCTCGAGGAGCTCAGCGGGGGCTTCTTTCGCCTTAACCACGGGACCCTCTACCCGATACTGCACAAGCTGGAGAAAGAGGGGATGATCAGCGGTTCGTGGAGCGACGACGGGCCAAGGAGAAGGCGCAGGCAGTACTCACTCACCTCCAAGGGCAGAAAATACGCATCGGGCCAGATAGGGGCCTGGAGGGAGTTTTACACGAATTTCTTTTCGATCATCAAGGATGTCGAGAGATGAGAGCATTCAGGGAGGTCCTGCAGAAGACGAGCGACAGGCTCGACCTGCCGCAACCGGTGAAGGCGCGCATACTCCTCGAGATCGCCTCCGACCTCGGCGATGTCTACGATGAGTGCATCCTCAGGGGGATGGACCCGGATGAGGCTAAGCTGCGCGCGATCGAGATGTGCGATCTGTCCGACGAGGCCCTTGAAGACCTTGTCCGCGTTCACCAGACTCCGCTCAGGAGGCTGCTTGGCTCTCTGTCCGAACAGGCGAAGACGAGGTGGGAGAGGGCGATCCTTGTCACGCTCATCGTCTTTATCGCCGTCTTCTCGGGCAGGGAGGTGGTCACGCCCCGGCTTTTCCTGACGGCAAGCAGGTTCATCTGGCCCGTGGTCGCCGTATCGGCGTATGCCATGGTCCTGATCCTTATAAACATATACAGGCTATACATAAAGAACGACCACGATCCCCGGAGGATCCGCAGCGGACCCGCCGGGATCCTGGCGGCCGGCGCCGTCTGCCTGCTTATCGGCCTGGCCGGGCTGTCGTTCGAGTTCTACAGCACGGCTTCATCGATAGCGGCGGACAAAACGGGCGCCCTGGACCGCATCGTCGAATGGGGACTGTCCTGCTCGGCGATGCTGATCGCGGCCCTTCTCGCCGCGATAGCCTCCGGCCTAGCCTGGTTCGTGCTGGACAACAGGGCCAGGATGATCGAGGCGGCCGAAACGGCATGGATATTCGATGAATAGAAAAAGGACAATAGAAGGAGAAGAGAGATGAGTTATTTTTTCGCGAGCATGGGAGTCTTCGGGATACCTATGATAGTGATTGCCCTGGCTATTCTTGTACTTGTCATAAGGAAGGCCGTGGACCTCTGGGGAAGGAAGGACCTGTCCCCCGGGAGGCTCGAAAGCGGTCTGCACGCGATCCTCTTCTGGGGAGCGGTAAGCGCCCTGTTCGGTGTGCTCGGCCAGCTGATGGGGATCTACAGATCGCTCGGCGTTATCATGGGGGCGAAGGAGATATCGCCCAACATGGTCGCGCGTGGGTTCGCTGAGTCGTTCACGACGACTATCTTCGGCCTGGAGATCCTGCTCGTCTCGGCGATAATCTGGTTCGTCCTCTACGGCAGGTACAGGAAACTGACCGCCTCCTGATCGAAGGAGGCAGGAACGACGTATGACGGGGCCCGCCGCCATGGCGCGGCGGGCCCATTTTATCTCATTGCAATATTAAGATATGCGCGATATGCACGAGCGGCGCGATTCGTGGCACAATTTTTATATTGATAACATCGCCGTGGCGGGGCTATCATTCATAGAATTGGCGCGTACGGGCCGGAAAGCGCTCCAGTAAGAGAAAGGACACCGGAAAGGACGTCATGACAGAGACAGCAGGGATCCTGGCCGTAACGGCGGCATCGATAGCTTTCTTCCACACCATCCTCGGGCCGGACCACTACCTGCCTTTCATCATGATGGCCAGGGCCGGCCGGTGGTCGAGCACGAAGACGGCAGTCGTGACGGTGTTATGCGGGATAGGCCACGTGGGGAGCTCGGTCCTTCTCGGATTCCTTGGGATCCTTCTGGGAGCGCAGCTGTCGAAACTCGAGGCGTTCGAGTCGGCGCGCGGCGAGATAGCCGCCTGGCTGCTGATAGTCTTCGGGCTCGTCTACTTCGTCTGGGGTGTCCGCAGGGCGGTCCTCAACAGGCCTCACATGCACAGCCACAGCCATCTCGGCGGGGAGGTCCACGAGCACTCTCACGATCACCACGCCGAGCACGCGCACGCCCACGTGGAAAAGAGCAGTCCCAATTATACGCCCTGGATCCTGTTTGTGATCTTCGTCCTGGGCCCCTGCGAACCCCTGATCCCGCTCCTGATGTACCCCGCGGCGAAGCACGACATGGGGAGCGTGGTCCTTGTCGGCACTGTCTTCTCGGTCGTGACGATAGCGACGATGCTGGCCACGGTGATGCTGACGCTTGCGGGGGTCAAGATGGTAAGGCTGGGGCGCTTCGAAAGGTACTCTCACGCGCTCGCGGGCGCGATCATAATGCTGAGCGGCCTGGGGATCCATTTTCTCGGGCTCTGAGAGTGCCGGCCTGGGACAGGATTATCCCCGCAAGCATAAGTGCGCAACCTGCCAGGCCCCTGGCCGGGATGACCTCACCTAGAAAGATCCATCCGCCCAGGGCGGCGAAGGCCGTCTCGAGACTCAGGATGATCGCCGCGTGGGCTGGAGGTGTCCGGCGCTGAGCGACCACCTGCAGAGTATACGCGACCCCGACCGACATCAACCCGCCATACAGTATCGGGACCGCCGCTTCGATTATCCCCGAGATCTCGACCTTCTCGAACAGGAACGCGGCGGCGAAGCTCAGGACCGAGCATGCGGCGAACTGGACCATCGCCAGCATGACGGCACCGGTCCTGTGGATCAGCACGCTTATCAGGAGAACGTGGGTGGCCCAGAAGAGAGTGCCGGCCAGGACGATCAGGTCGCCTTTTGAGATTGCCATGGTTCCGGTGAAGCTGAGAAGATAGAGCCCGATGGCCGCCAGCAGAATGCCTGCCCATGTCCATGCAGATGTCTTTCTACCGATTGTGAGGCCGAGCACGGGAACGATGACAACGTAAAGCCCCGTTATGAACCCGGCCTTGCCAGCGGTGGTGTACTGGATACCGATCTGCTGGAAGGAGACGCCGATGAATATGACAGTCCCGGCGGCCGCTCCTCCCGCTATGGCGGCGCGTTTCCAGCCAGCCAAGTCAGTCCCGGCGGACCGCTTCTTCCGCCATACCGTGGCGAATGGTATCAGGGCGATGCTGCCCAGCGCGAACCTGACGGCATTGAACGTGAAGGGCCCGACGTACCGCATGCCTACTCGCTGCGCCACGAAGGAGAATCCCCAGATCACCGCCGAGAGAAGCAGAAGGCCTTCCGATCCGAGCTGGCCCTTTTTCATCAGTCCTCCAGGCGGCTTACGCTAGTGGCTGAAGGTGTACTTGTAGTTGCTGAAAAGGCTCCGCGTCTTGTGCAGATAGAAATCGTGCGGCATCGGCCTGTAATCGAGATACGTGAATCCCTCTATCGATTTCGGCGTAGCGGACTCTATCTGTGTTCCCTCGTGCCACTCGTTGAACGAGGTGATGCCGATGAACGGGGGCTGTATCTTATGAGTTTCCACGAACATGGCGTAGTAGTACTCCCCGCGGTCCCGGTCACGCGTATTGACGGCGTTCCATGGCCGGATCCGGGTATCGTCGTATCCGGGGCCGATGCAGGGGATGAAGATCTTTCCGTTATCGAGCGACCACTCGGAGATATCAGCCCAGTTCCTGGTCGTCGAGCCCCAGGTGAACCCGTCGATCGCGAAATATGTGTAGCAGCCGTCGAATCCCCCGTCTAGGATGAAGTCGAGGTGCTTCTCATCGACGAGCAGTCCGATGACGTTCGAGTCATATCTGGTGCCGCGGATCGAGTTTTTCCCTCCGGGGGAGAGTACCGTCTTCCAGTCCTCCGCGTCGATCAGGTACGAGTCATATATGAAGAACATCGGCTTTATCCCGAACCTGTCGGTCCTGTAGAAGGCGGGGTGACCGCCGTAGCTGTCGATGATATAGGCGATCGCCTCCCTGGTCGTCGCGGCGGTCCTCCCCTCGAAGGGCTCGATGTGGAAGTCGACCTTGAGGCCGTGCCGCAATGCCGCGTCGAGTATCCCCGGGACGGCCTTGTCGGAGAAGCTTCCCTTACCCCACCACGAGACGCAGATCACGCCGGCGCCGGCGAGACGTATCTCGAAGCAGTGCCTCGCGACAGTCTCGGGATCGTTGGAGCTGTAGCAGCCGCTTCTCGGATAGAAGTTCGAGCCTATATCGTCGCCACCTGGGTACGAGACGCCCGATTCGCTCCCGTCCGGGTTCAGCACTGCGTGGTTCCAGTGCCTGTACTCCCCGTCGAACTCAGGGGTGCCATACCAGGCATAGTAGAAGATATGAAAATCCATGGATCTTGGCAGATACTCGGGAAGCCCTGATATCGGCTCCCCCAGCTTCTTTTCATCTCCGCCACCGCAGCCTGCCACGACGAGCAGGATCACAGGGAGAAGGACAGACAATAATCGGCGCATGTGATATTCTCCATCGTAAATCAGTCCGGGCCGTCGCGGACGGCGGCGTCGTTCAGCGTCACTGCAGGATAATCAATGAGGGCCCTGCCCGTCAAGTGGGCGAAAAGAGTCTTGATGCCGCCCGCATAAGGCATTTAGAATGGGGCTGGAGAGATTACGCTCATCCTTCGGAATTCTTCGGGAGAGAACATGAAAGGATCGTTCAGGAAGACGTTCGTCGAATACATGTTCATCACCATCGGGGCGGTCATCATGTCCCTGGGGGTCGGAGTCTTCCTCGTCGACGCAAAGGTCGTGCCGGGAGGCGTGACCGGCCTGTCGATGGCGGTGTACTACATGACGGGTGACACGATACCGGTCGGTGTCCTCATGTGGGTCCTCAATATACCACTGTTCATCTGGGGAATCGTAGAGCTGGGCAAGTCCTTCGGATTCAGGACGTTCTGGGGATTCACGGTCAACGCGTTCTTCGTCGATTTCTTCAGGGGCGATATAGTCGGTTCGATCCGCCTGCAGGACAGCGAAGCCGTGAGATATCTTCTCGCGAACGATTTCTTCTTCCTCGTCCTCATCGGTGCTGTTTTCCTCGGAGTGGGCCTCGGGATCATCTTCAAGTTCAAGGGCACCACCGCGGGCAGCGACATCGTCGCCGCCATAGCCAGGAAACGCTGGAAGTTCAAACCTGGGATGACGATCATAGTCACCGACTTCTTCGTCATATGCCTCGCGGGCCTGGCGATCCATGTGAAGGGCCTCTCACCGGGGACCCCGGTGGTGGTCCTCATGCTGTACTCGTTTCTTCTCCTGCTGGTCTCATCGCAGTTGATAGACATCATAATATTCGGGTTCGACTACGCCAAGTCGGCATACATCATCTCCGACAGGCACGAAGAGATAGCCAGAGAGATCACCCACGGCCTCGGCAGGGGGGCGACGGCTTTTCACGGCAAGGGGCTGTACAGGGGGGTCGAAAGGGACATCATATTCACCGTGGTCAGCCGCCGGGAGATATTCACACTCGTCGAGAGGGTCAGGGAGATAGACCCCGACGCGTTCATGATAATCAGCCGGGTCCATGAGGTGCTGGGGGAGGGATTCATGCCCAGGGGAGAGGTTGACCTCGACAGGCTGACGATGAAGAAAAAGAAACGGCCGGAGCCGGAAGGAAAGAAGGGCTTATGAAGCGTTTCCATCTCAGGCGCAGGGAAAAAGAGATAACGGACCCGGAGCAGATGCGGGCGATAGTCGCTTCCGGCAGGTTCGCCGCCGTCGCGCTCTGCTTGGACGGGGAGCCTTACGTCGTCACTATGAACCACGGATGGGACGCCGGCAGGGAGGCTCTGTACTTTCACTGTGCGCTCGAGGGCAGGAAGATGGATTACATCGGCTCCAACGGGAGGGCCTGTGCGACCGTGGTGGTGGACCACGGTTACAAGGAAGGCGAATGCGACCACGCGTACCGCTGTGTCGTGATGAGCGGCAGTATAGAAGTCGTCCGCGACATAGATGAGAAAAAGCACGGCCTCCAGGTGCTCCTCGACCACCAGGAGAAGGAACCGGGCCCGATAAGGGAACGCACGCTTCCAGACGACGCGGCGTATGAAAAGGTCGGCGTGCTGAAGATGCAGGTCGAGGAGATGACAGGCAAACAGGGGCTTTGAAGATACAGGAGGAACAGGTGGCGATCAGCAGGATCCTTTTGGTGGCTCTGGCGCTTTCGGTGGCGCTGGCTGTCTCATGCGAGAAAGCGGGAGATGAAGGCGACAGGCAGGAGGCCATTTCCAGCGAAGAATTCCCCCGGCCCGCCGAGGGTATCACTCGCAAGGTGTATCACTGCCAGAGGCTCCGCGGCGAGCCGGTCATCGACGGCCGGATAAACGAGGAGGAGTGGAAAGGCGCGGTCTGGAGCGATGACTTCGTCGATATCTCGGGGAGCGTGGAATATCCCCCGCTGCGAACACAGGTCAGGATGGCGTGGGACGACACCTATTTCTTCGTGGCGGCCAGGCTCGAGGAGCCTGATGTCTGGGCGACTCTCACCGAGCACGACGCCGTGATCTGGCAGGACGACGATTTCGAGGTGTTCATCGATCCGGACGGCGATACCCACGAATATTACGAGCTCGAGATCAACGCCCTCGGGACCGTCTTCGATCTTTTCCTGGTCAAGCCTTATCGTGACGGCGGCCCCGCGGTCCATTACTGGGATATCGACGGCCTGAAAAAGGCGGTGAGTGTCGAAGGCACGCTCAACGACCCGTCTGACAGGGATACCGGCTGGGAGGTCGAGCTCGCGATACCATGGAAGGTCCTGGCCGAATGCGCCAACTGTGCCGCGCCCCCCTCGGAGGGAGACATATGGAGGATCAATTTTTCACGCGTCGAATGGAAGGCCGTCGTCGAGGGGGGGCGCTACGTCAAGGCTACCGACCCGGAGACTGGTAAACCGTTCGCCGAAAGTAACTGGACATGGTCGCCGCAGGGAATCATCAACATGCACTACCCGGAGATGTGGGGATACGTCCTGTTTACGAACGCTGCCAGGGCATACGGGGGGATGCTGTTCGAGCCCGGCCCCGATGAGGAGGCGTGGGACGCTCTTCGCGATCTGTACTACGCCGAACAGACGTGGATGCTGAGGCACGGTGAATATACTGCCGATCTCGGCGCCCTGGGTCTGGGCCGCAGGGATATCTTCGGTCACCAGTGGCCGCCCGTGCTCGAGGCCACCAGGGACAGGTTCGAGGCGAGGCTGTACATGACTGACGGCTCGGGCGCCAAGCAGATCGTCGAGGACGGAAGGACACGGATCGTAGAGTAGATCGGGGCACCTACAGGAAGGCGGGCCGGAGCGCATGAACGAAGCGGTAGAGGCATTCACAGTCGTGCTGATCGTCGCGAACGCGATCTTCTCGCTGCGCGGCTTCAACAGCAGGCTCTTTATCGAGAAATACCTCTTTCACGAGGGGAGCATACTTGGAAGGAAAGAATACTACAGGCTGCTGACTTCGGGATTTCTCCACGCAAACGTCGCGCATCTCGTGTTCAACATGTTCGCCCTGTACTCGTTCAGCCAGGGCGTGGGCAGGGTCGTCGGGATAGTCGATTTCGTGCTGATATATTTCGGTAGCCTTCTGGCCGGCAACCTTCTCGCCCTGCAGATCCACCGAAATGAGCCGGAGTACAGGGCGCTGGGGGCGTCCGGCGCGGTGAGCGGCGTCATCTTCGCGAGCATACTGATGTATCCGCATGGCTCGATAATGTTCCTCTTCCTGCCGATAGCGATCCCTTCCTGGCTGTTCGGGATCGGTTTCGTGATCGTCTCCATCTACGGGATCAGGACGGGGCTGGGAAACCTCGGCCACGATGCGCATCTCGGCGGAGCCATCGCCGGCGTTCTGATCTCGACGATGCTGGAGCCCGATCTGCTGCGCGCGAGGCTCTGGCTGGTGCTGGCGCTCGTGATACCGGCGGCGGCATACATCTACCTCCTTGCCAGGAGGCCCGACCTAGCGGGCAGAAGGAGGCGAGGCTGACGGTGAAGAAGATAGGACTGGCGCTCGGTTCGGGAGGAGCCAGAGGACTGAGCCAGGTAGGCGTCATGCTCTGGCTCAAGGAACACGACATCGAGATAAGCTGCGTTTCCGGCACATCGATCGGATCGATAATGGGTGCCGCGATCGCATATGGCTACACACCGGAATACCTCAGGGACTTGGCCCTCGAAATCAAGTGGATCGACATCCTGAGGTTTCTAAGGCCGTCGCTCAAGGGGAGGAGCTTCCTCGAATGGAGGAAGATAGATGAGTTCCTGCGGGAGATGTTCGGGGAGAGGACGATAGAGGAGCTGAAGATACCCTTCGCGTGCGTCGCAACCGATATCGATACGGGCAACGAGTATGTCTTCAGAAAGGGAAAGGTCACCGAAGCCCTGAGGGCGTCGGCCTGTATCCCCGCGGTATTCCCGGCCGTGGAGATGAACGGCATCCATCTCGTAGACGGCGCGCTGGTCAATCCGGTGCCGATCAACCTCGCGTTCGAGCTTGGCGCGGACGCGGTGATAGGGGTAAACGCCAACCTCTCTATCTTCACAGAGAGGAAGTCGTTCGAAGACGCGCCCGCTTCAAGGAGGGACAAGGTGGAAAGCAGGCTCAAGAAGCTCCTCGACAGGAACCCGCTCGTAAAACGTGGACTTATCGATGCCGCAAGACTGGAAAGACGGATCGAGGAGCATCACAGGAAACGGAATATAATGGACGTCGTGACCGACACGGCGGCGATCACCTCGTCCAAGATACTCTCTCTGGAGCTGCTCGACACCGATGGGCCGGTATACCTTATCAGGCCTGAGGTGGGCGGGTACCAGGATTTTGATTTCGACATGGCCGAGGACATTTTCAATCACGGGTACAGGAAGGCGGAGGAATCGGGCGAGGAGATCCTCGATTTCTGTCTGCGCGGATAGGGAGAAGATGAAGAAACTCAAGAGAGAACTGGGACTCCTTGAAGTCTTCTGCCTCGCGAGCGGGGCGATGATCAGCTCGGGGCTGTTCATCCTTCCCGGGATGGCACACGCGAGGGCCGGCCCTGCGGTCATAGCGAGCTATTTCCTCGCGGCCCTCTTCGCGCTGACAGGGCTGCTGAGCCAGGCAGAGATGGTATCGGCGATGCCCAAGGCGGGTGGCGACTATTTCTACGTAAAGCGCACGATGGGGCCGGCGATGGGGTCCGTCAACGGGCTTGTCACCTGGCTTTCACTTACGCTGAAGAGCGCGTTCGCCCTGGTCGGGATGGCAGCCTTCTCAGCCTATGTCATCGACCTTGACGTCCGCGTAATCGCGTTAGTTCTCTGCGCGGTCTTCGTCATTCTCAACCTTACAGGGATAAAGGAAGCGGCAAAGGTGCAGGTCGCTCTTGTCATAGCGCTGCTGGCAGCGCTCGCCTTCTACGTCATCAGGGGAGCGCCCGCCGTCACGGTCGAGAACCTCGCTCCGTTCAGCCCCTATGGGCTCGGCGCGGTCCTGTCGACCACGGGGTTCGTTTTCGTGTCATACGGCGGGCTGCTAAAGGTGGCCAGTATAGCAGAAGAGATAAGGGACCCGGGCCGTGTCGTGCCGCTGGGGATGATATTGTCCCTGCTTGTAGTCAGCCTTCTCTATATCGCGGTGGTCTTTGTCACTGCGGGGGTGATGGACGACAACCTGCTCAATAGCTCGATAACTCCGATATCGGACGGCGCGGCCGTCTTCATGGGGGCCCGGGGGAGGATCATACTCGGCATCGCGGCGATACTGGCGTTCATCTCGACAGCCAACGCGGGGATAATGGCGGCCTCTAGGTACCCGCTCGCCCTGAGCAGGGACCGGCTTCTCCCCGGGTTGCTCGGGAATATAAACAACAGGTTCAAGACCCCGCACATCTCCATCCTGGTGACGGGGATCGTGATGTCGATATTCCTCTTCCTGAGGCTAGACGTGCTCGTTAAGGCAGCTTCGGCGGTGATGATACTCACATATTCCTTCTCATGCCTTTCGATCATCATACTGCGGGAGAGCAGGATCCAGAACTACCAACCCGTCTTCAGAGCGCCTCTGTATCCCTGGGTCCAGATAGCGGGGATCGGAGGCTCTGTTTTTCTGCTTGTCGAAATGGGCCGGGCGGCCCTTATGACCGCCGCAGCAGCCCTTCTCTGCGGGTTCATCATCTACTGGGTCTATGGAAGGATAAGGTCTGAAAGGGAGTTCGCCCTTCTTCACATCATCGAGAGGATAACGGCCAGGGAACTGACGACCCGCTCTCTCGAATCCGAGCTCAAGGAGATAATCCGCGAGCGAGATGATATCGTGAAGGACCGTTTCGACTATCTGATAGAGAAAGCGATCGTCATGGATGTCGCGGGACCGCTCAAGGCGGCGGAATTCTTCGCGATGGTCGCCGACGAGATGGCCGGCAGGCTGGGCATAGAGAAAGCGATAATGATGAAACTTCTCCATGACCGGGAGAAGGACAGCAGCACGGCCCTGACTCCCTGCCTGGCTATTCCTCATATCGTCGTGGGAGGGGAGGGGCGGTTCGAGATCATGCTGGCCAGATGCAGGGAAGGAGTCGAGTTTTCGGAATCGGCGCCGAACATCCGGGCGATATTCGTCCTGGCGGGCTCGGCTGACGAGAGGAACTTCCACCTGCGGGCGCTGGCGGGACTGGCGCAGATCGTCCAGGATCCACGCTTTGAGGAAAAATGGATGAAAGCGAAGGGCATAGAGGACCTCAGGGACCTCATACTGCTCGGAAAGAGAAGAAGGCAATGAACGGCAGGCAGGCGCTCGAAAGACTTCTGGAGGGGAACAGGAGATTCATGGCGGGAGAGTGCGTGGGGGCGGACCGTCACGCGCAGAGAAGGGCCGAGACCGCGCGCGGGCAGGAGCCATTCGCGATAATCCTCGGCTGCTCGGATTCGAGGGTGCCGCCGGAGGCGATATTCGACTGTGGGATCGGCGACCTGTTCACAGTGCGTGTTGCCGGCGGCGTTGCCGGAGACCAGGTCCTCGGGTCGATAGAGTACGCCGCCGGCCACCTCGGGACGCCTCTGCTCCTCGTGCTCGGTCACACGGACTGCGGCGCCGTGACAGCCGCCGTCTCGGGAACCGGGGAGGAGGGGCACATCGGCTCGGTCCTACGCGAACTGCGCGGGGCAATAGAGGCTTCGGAAGACAGCTTCACCGGGGAAGCGGATGGCGATGAGCGGGTCCTGGCTGTGGTGAAGGAAAATGCGCTGATTATCGCCAGGAAGCTGTGCGCCTCGGAACCGATCCTGAAAAAGCTCGCCGATGACGGCTCTCTCCTCGTCGTGGCGGCGCTATATGATATAAGGTCGGGGAATGTATCTATCCTCGATCAGCCGTGATACGGTCATCTTAGCAGCACGAGGCGTGATGATGCGGTATAGACGCCGGTCCTGAGCCGGCAGAAATATACGCCGCTCGAGACCTGCCTGCCCGAGTCATCCCTGCCGTCCCAGGCCACGGTATGGATACCGGCCTCGAATATCCCGTCACAGAGCGTCCTTATCATTCTCCCCGAAACGTCATAGACCGCCAGGCCGACATGTCCGCCGGCGGAGAGCTCGAACGGGATGTTCGTAGCCGGGTTGAAGGGGTTGGGCCAGGCGGGCAGGAGGCCGGTGGCCGCCGGGACGCCGGGGACTGGGTCATCAGTGCCGGTCACGCGGTCGGTCGTTACGGAGATGTCGTCGATCAGCCACCCCTCGAACCCGTACTGCTCGTCGCTGGCAAAGTGGAACCTGATGAGGGCCGGCCCGTGAAAGGCGGAGAGGTCGAATATCTCCTGTTTCCAGCCGATCGTCCCCGAGTAGCATCGCGCGTACGCAGGGAGGAATATCGTGTTCGTAGACGCAGCCCTGCAGGGATAGTTGCCAAGCGGTGTGATGATCTGCCACGTCGCGCCTCCGTCGGCCGAGATCTCCACGACAGCGGCGTCGTTCGCCCAGTACGGGTAGGCGGAGGAGGCTTCAGCCTCCATCCTGTGCCAGAAGCTCAGGGTGGTGTTCTCCCCGAAGCAGAGGGCGGGGGTCACGAGGCACGATTCGGTCATGTTAGGGTAGACGTCTCCGTTCTTTCCGCCGCATCTCCAGCTCCCCGGCGGCGTCACGAAGTCATCGGCGGTTAGCGTCCATCCGTCGTATCCGGTCACCGAGTAGTGTCTGCAGGCGGAAAGTCCTTCCGCGGGATCCGACAGCTCATACCCGCACGTCGCTACCCTTAGAGTCTCGGTCCTGGACGGTATGTTCACCGCCCTGAATGTAAGCATGACCTCGATTGGCGAGAAGGGCGGGGTCGACTCCCTGACGAATATCTCCAGCGCATGTGGCAGGACGACGGACGCGCCGATGGGGATATCGTCCAGAGTCATCCGCGCTTTGACCGTCCTGCACCAGCCGTCCTCGGGACAGGAGACCGTCACCACGGGGGAGACTATGTCGACGCTCCCGTTGTTAGTCCAGCCCGCCTCGACGATCAGGTGCTCCCAGGCTTCCAGGCATCCGTTACCGTTACCGTCGGGAGAATCGCTCAGCGAGAATGCATCTAGTACCAGGCCTGGCGCGTTCAGGGCCACCGTGTGACGCGATATCCGCCGGCCCAGCTCCGATTCGATCTCGATATCAAAACTGGAAAGGTGCCCGTCGGGGGCGGATTCGCTCACATCGACCGTGAACGCGGCCGGCATTATCATAGAGGTCTTCGGCGGCATGTGTCCGAGCGAGCGTATATTGACGATCGGAATGAGGAAGTCGTCCCCGGTATCGAGCCTGATGAAGGTGTTTTCCGCAGTCACGTTCCCATTGTTCGATATGATCAGGTCTATCTTTACGGTCTCTCCGCTCTCGATAAGGCCGTCGCCGTCACCCGAGCCGTACGCTCCGCTGTCATCGATGGCGAGCCATCCTATCTCGAGGGAGGGGTGTGCAGGTTCGACGACTGGCAGAAGCGCGTTGTAAGTGAAGTACCCCGAAGCCTGGACGGCGAGTTCGAGCTCAGCGGCGCCGGCCGTTTTCACGAAGAGCCTCGCCGACCCGTCGGAGCCAGTAAGCTCAGTGTAGTAGATCTCAGGGTCGCCGGACATAAGCGATACGCGCGCGCTTTTGACCGGTCCGTCCACCCCCGAAACGTTCACTTCGAAGTAGTCCTCGCCCGCCTCGAGAGAATCGGTGCAGGTGACCGTGAGGGCGGATGGTTCGCGGGTCCATACCTCCATCGCCGGGTCGCCGAGCAGGCACATCTCATACATCACGTACCTTACCGCGGCATACGACAGGAACGGTATGTTGTCGACCCTCGAATCATCGAGCGCCCTGCCTATCGCGGTGATGCCTTCCCCGAACAAGGCGTCGAAGAACTGCCTGTCGAAGAACTGCGAGACGCCGCATGTGGAGCCGGGCGCGCTCCAGCCGAGGCGGGTGTTTCCCACGAAGGCGACGGCCCCCTCGGGAGCCGTGACGAGTTGCTCTCCTACGCAGTCTTCAGCGTAGTAGGCGCCTGCGTCGTCCCTGTTGTCGAACGAGGCGGGGTAGCAACCCTGGGAGTAGCAGACGAACGGCATCCGGCCCGCGCTCACGTTGTCGAGCCGCCAGAGGTCGTATATGGGGAGCCTCATGACAGAGTGCAGGTTCGCGTGACCGAGATGGTTGACGAGGTTCACTCCTGAATTGAGCAGGGGGACAAGAGCGGAGAGCCCCCAGGAGCCGAGATCGCGGTCGTACAGGGTCGTGACGGTGAAATCCGCCTGTATTCCCGCTGTACTGAATCCGAAGTCGTCAGAGCCCGTCACTATCTCGTCCTTGCAGTCGCCTCCCCAGGTGTCGACCCCGTCGATCGACCATAGGAGCTCGCCGGCCATAAGGGCGGTCACGCCGGCGCCGGCAGGAGGGGTCTCGGTGTAGAGGATCAGCTTGCCTACGAATGCGTCGATCTGGGAGGCGCTGTCCACCGGGAGCCTCCCCACGCTCACCTCTGGAAATAGGTCCTCCTCGCCCGGCTCGCCGAAGTAGATATCCCCGTCGTTGTTCCAGTTTCCATCGAGGCACGAGTAGTAGAGGTCGCTCGGTATGTCAGTCTCGACCTCGGTTCCCGCCTTCACGTACATCCCCCGGTGGGGGATGACGCTGTCGTCGCCTCCGAGGAGTACATACTCGGTCTGCCACTCCTGCCACGCATATCGGATGAAAGCACGTATCCGTTCCTGGAGGTCGGCCCCGGCATAGTTGGAGTCTATCCATTCGGTCGTGACGATCTTTACCCTGAGCCCGTGCCTTTCCCTGAAGGAGGCGAGTTGCCCGAACGGCCCTGCAAGCCCGGTGGAGGTTATGATGACGTAGGGGACGGGGCTGGCCGAGAGATAACTGCCCGGTACGGTGTCACGGTCCGGGCCGTATGCGTCCAGGCCGGCGGGATTCTCGACCAGGGCCGACAGGCCGGTAGCGGACCTTCCCGCCATCCGTTCGGCAGAGCCTTTGTCCGCTGACAGAGCCCTGCTGGTCTCTATGGTGACGCTCACTTGTGGTGTGAAGATGGCGGTGTCCCCCGAGCCGGAGGGCCTGAGCGGATAGATGTTTACGTACGCCAGAGCGATCCCGCCTTTTCGCTGGACGGTCGAAAGCTCTCCCGGCGAAGGGGGCCAGTGGGCCGAGACGCCGTATATCGACGGATCCCTGCCCTTTACGCCTGACCACGCGCGTCCCGTCGAGACCTGGTCGGGCATCGGGGTGGCCGGCGCCGGCATGGGCAGGATCTCTGTCGCAAGGGGAGTGACTGTGACCGAGACGATCTCTTCTCCCGGGGGAAGGACGAACACGGCAGCGTAGACCGGCACCATCGGCGCTCCGGCCCGGGCGATCGTACGGCAGCCATCTATGGAAAGTACGGCTTCGCCTCCGGACACAACAATCCGCGGAGACCTGAACGACAGGTCCCTTGTAATCGTTTCCGGCCTTGCGGCTGAGGCGAGAATCAGCAAAGCAAGGAGCGAAGCAAAGAAGCGTGCTTTCATCCCGTTGCCGGTCCGGTCAGGGCTTGAGAAGTGTGACAAATTTGACAGAACCGGATTATAGCACGTTCAGGACCCTTCTTAAAGTGATTTTGCTGGAAGTGCGTCCCTGATTCGGATAGTATCAACAGGCCCAAAGGAAGTGGAAGATGCCGACAAGCTGCGGAAAAGTCAGCGGCAACCTCAAGTCATGCAACTGCACATGCACCGGTCGCCCGCGGGGCTGAACGCGATGCCCGGAGCCAGCGAGAACAAGTGTGTCCGCGTGATGGTCAGAGGCGCCGTTCAGGGGGTCGGGTTCAGGTATTTCACCCGCCGTGTCGCCCTGGACCTAGGTCTCGCGGGGTACGTGCGCAACATGAGCGACGGGTCGGTGGAGGCGGTGGCCGAGGGGGATCCCGCAGGGGTGGACGATTTCATCGAGATCGTCGGAAAGGGGCCGCCCGGTTCGAGGGTGAGCGGTCTGAAGGTCACCGAGGTCCCTCCCGCCGGTTTCGCCCGGTTTGAGATAAGACTTTGAGTAGAATCACTCAGCGATATTTCCCGGCCGGAATGATACCGGACTGGAACTTTTCGCTGCCATCGAGATATAACGGGGAAGCAGTACGATTCACACTGATCATGGAGGTAGCGGTATGAACAGAAGAGTGAGATTTCCCGTAGCGATCGCCCTGCTGCTGGCTGCGGCCTTATTCATGGCTGGCTTTTTCGGTGGAAGATCCAGCTCGATCGACGGGGCAGCCTCTCTCATATCGGCGCCGGCGTCAGCCGCCGCGCAGCAGACAGAGAGCCTGCCCGACGTCATCGACAGGGTGAGCAAGTCGGTAGTCTGCATAAAGTCGACCACGGTCGTCGAGTTCAGGCACCCGATGATGGACGATCCCTTCTGGCGGAGGTTCTTCAACGGTCCGAGCCAGCAGGAGCAGAACAATCTTGGTTCGGGAGTGATAGTCAGCAGTGACGGATATATCCTGACGAACAATCATCTCGTCGGCGGGGCCAGCGACGTCAAGGTAATATTGCATGACGGGAGAGAGCTGGACGCGGAGGTCGTTGGCGCCGACTCGAGGTCGGACGTCGCGGTCATAAGAGTAGATAGTGGAGACCTCCCCGAGATAACGCTCGGCAGCTCGGCAGGATTGCGCCTCGGTGAGACGGTGATCGCGATAGGGTATCCGTTCGGGATAGGCCAGACCGTCACCAAGGGAATAATCAGCGCCCAGGGGAAATCCCTCGGGCTGGTCGAATACGAGGATTTCATCCAAACCGACGCGGCGATCAATCCCGGCAACTCTGGCGGAGCCCTTATCAACGAGAAGGGCGAGCTTATTGGTATAAACACGGCGATAGCCTCCAGATCTGGGGGCAGCCAGGGGATCGGGTTCGCCATCCCGATAGATTTCGCCCGTTCGATAATGGACAAGCTTATAAAGGACGGCCGCGTGGTGAGAGGGTACGTCGGCGTGTATCCTGAAGAGATAACAAGCGATATGGTCGATTACTTCGATCTGTCGGGCAAGGAGGGAGTGCTCGTGACGAACGTCGGCTCCGACACGCCTGCCGAAAAGGCGAAGATAAAGCGCGGCGATGTCATTGTCGAGTTCGACGGGAAGAAGATAACTGGCGTGGAGCAGTTCAGGATGCTCGCCGCGGACGCGGTGCCGGGACAGAAGGTCGACGTAGTACTCGTCAGGGATGGCAAGAAGAAGACGGTGAGCCTCGAGGTAGGCGAGAAACCAGAGGAGAACGCCGGGCGTGCGGTAGAGAGTAACGCCGAGGCTATCTCACCGCTCTTCCTCGGGGTCGGCCTCCAGAACATTCAGGACGACTACCGGGAGTCGCTCGGCCTGCCGGACGACATCAACGGCGTGATCGTGACCGACGTCCAGCAGGGGACCCCGGCCGCCAAAGCCGGACTCAAGCGGGCCGACGTGATCGTCGAGGTGGACAAGAAACAGATAGAGAATCTTGATGACTTCAGGAAGGTAATGGATGATTATGACAAGGACAAGGTCATGGTCGTCATCTTCCGCGGGGGCGGATATTTCTACACGATGATCAGGCAGTAGCCTCCGCAGCGGTCTTATCGGTTCAGGGCCGGGCCTGTGCCCGGCCCTTTTGTTGAAAGGGCGTGGATATGTCTCTGGTCATCCTGATAGTAGTGATCCTTATATCGGCGCTGATAGTGAAGGTAGGGGCGATTGCGCTGCGCATGACGGGGATTGACAGGGAGACCGCCGCGTTTCAGGCGCTGTCCGCCTTCACCGGGACCGGGTTCACAACATCGGAAGCGGAGAACATAGTCAACCACCCGCGCAGGCGCAAGGTGCTCAAGGCGCTGATGATCCTCGGAAACGCGGGGATAGTGACCGCGCTAGCGATGCTCTTTCTCTCCCTGCAGGGGTCGAACGTGACCAACGCGCTGGCGAAGTTCGGCGTCATAGGCCTCATCGGCCTCGCCCTTCTCGCGTTCCCTCTCTCGAAAGGGCTCGACTCGCTTCTGGAGAACTTCATCATGAAGCGGCTGTCGAGGAGTACGCACTTCTCGATGGGCGCCTTCAACCAGATAATGAGTCTCGCGCGGGGCTACGGGATCGCGGAGGTGCTCGTCAGGGCATCCGACAGCCTGGCCGGGAAGACTCTCTCGGAGTCGGGTCTGACGAGCAGCGACGTACTGGTGCTGGCGATTCGCAGGGGGCACGGGATGATCCCGACGCCGAAGGCAGGAGAGACGATACACCCCGACGACAGGCTTGTCTGTTTCGGTCCGCTCAACAATATCGTGGCGGCGGTCGAAGAGGACAAGGTTCAATCATGAAAAAGAGCCCGCCGCAGCCGGCAGGCCCCTTCATCTGACATTTCAGCACGGACTCAGTCGTAGTACTCCTGGCCGAGGTGGGTTATCATGTCCTCGCCCTGGATGTACCGCAACGTGTTTTTGAGCTTCATCAGCTGTATGAACAGGTCGTGCTCGGGATAGAGCTCCGGAGCGTGCTGCGGAGACTTGAAGTAGAACGACAGCCATTCCTGTATGCCCCTGAACCCGATCCTCTGCGCGAGGTCCATAAAGAGCGCGAGATCGAGGACTATCGGGGCGGCGAGGATCGAGTCGCGGCAGAGGAAATCGATCTTGATCTGCATCGGGTACCCGAGCCAACCGAAGATGTCGATGTTGTCCCAGCCTTCCTTGTTGTCGCCGCGAGGCGGGTAATAGTTGATCCTCACCTTGTGATAGAACTTGTCGTACAGTTCGGGGTAGAGCTTCGGCTGGAGGATATGCTCGAGGACGGAGAGCTTGCTCTCCTCCTTGGTCTTGAACGACTCGGGATCGTCGAGCACCTCGCCGTCGCGGTTGCCGAGGATGTTCGTCGAGAACCAGCCGTTGAGTCCGATCATGCGAGCCTTGAGGCCCGGCGCGAGGATCGTCTTCATCAAGGTCTGGCCCGTCTTGAAATCCTTGCCGCAGATGGGGGTGTTGTTCGCCTTCGCCAGTGCCATAAGGGCGGGCACGTCGGTAGTGAGGTTCGGCGCCCCGTTAGCGAAGGGTATTCCCATCTTAAGGGCCGCGTAGGCGTACACCATGCTGGGCGCTATCTCGGGGGAGTTATCCTTCATAGCCTTCTCGAACGACTCGATGGTGGCGTGCGCCGCGGTCGGCTTCATGAAGATCTCGGTGCTGGCGCACCAGACGACGACGAGCCGGTCGCAGCCGTTCTTCTTCTTGAAGTCCTTCATATCATCCATCAGCTGCCCTGCGAGGTCGTACCAGTTGTCGCCCTTCTTGACCCATTCGCCGTGGAGTTTTTTTACATATTTCTGGTCGAATACGGCCTTCATCGGCTTTATGCCCTCGAGGAAGTCCTTCACCCCGTCGAGGAGCTCCTTCTCCAGTACGCCGGCCTTGATCGCCGCTTCATACGTATTATCCTCGAATATGTCCCAGCCTCCGAAGACCATATCGTCGAGCTCGGCCAGCGGGATAAAGTCCTTTATCATCGGAGTCCTGTTGTCGGTCCTCTTGCCGAGGCGTATCGTACCCATCTGCGTCAGCGACCCGATCGGCCTGGCTAGACCGCGGCGGACAGATTCGACGCCGGCTATGAAAGTCGTCGCGACGGCTCCCATCCCGGGGGTGAGTACTCCGAGCTTTCCCTTCGGCTTTACGGGCCTGTTCTTTATTTCCATCATGATCGTCCTTTCTCTCGGATAGACCTCGTGCTGTAATCTTCCCGACCAATCTCTCACCCTTGACAGGATTAATCAAATTTATTATACTAATAAAAAGGATAAATAAATATTATGGATATGAGAGCCTTGAAATACCTGATCAGCGTCGATGAGACGGGAAGCATGACCTCCGCGGCGAGGGAGAATTTCGTCACCCAGCCCGCGGTCAGCATCCAGCTCAAAAAGCTCCAGGAGGACCTGGGGACCGCTCTTTTCGATGTCGTGGGGAGGGAGATCAGGTTCACCCCGGCGGGCAGGAAAGCGCTCGAGTACGCGAGGAGGATCTCTGCGCTCGAGAAGGAGATGGAGGGGGAGTTCTCGGGGATCGCGGGGCTCGCCAGCGGAGAGGTGTCGATAGGCACTATCGACGCGGCAAGCATATACATTCTTCCAGCGGTCTATTCATCCTTCAGGAGCATGTATCCAGGCATAGAGCTCAGGGTCGAAGTCTCATCCACGATGCCCCTCATCGGGAGGATGCTCGACGGCAGGCTCGACCTCGTTGTCGGGACGATGTCCGGGGAGAAGCGGTCAGGAATGACCGAGACCGAGATATTCAGGGAGAAGCTCGTCCCCATAGCCCCGCGTGGGCACCCTGCCGCGGCGAAACGAGGAGTGAACATCGGAACGTTCGCCTCGTATCCGTTCATCTCGTTTCACAGGGAATCGGTTACAAGGCGGATGATCGAGGCGGCTCTGCTGAGGATGGGCGTAACGGTCGAAGTCGAAATGGAGATTGACAGCCAGGAGGCGATAAAGAATCTCGTCTCCTCCGGCCTCGGTCTCTCGATACTTCCGTACGAGACGGTCAGGGGTGAGATGGAACGCGGAGACCTGGCGCGAGCCAGGGTCAGGGGATTGAGGATCGAGAGGTCGATAGGACTGATGATCCCGGAGAAAAGGCGCCTGAGCGCTGCCGCGAGGGCGTTTCTCGGCGTGATGAGAGACGAACTCGGGACAGGCCTGCCCGGGATAGAGGAAAGGGACTGAGATGGACGAGAGGATCGATGTAGCCTCAAAGGCTGTGCTGGCCGCCGGGAGCCTGGTGAAGGAGAGGTTCGGCGAGAGGGACGGCCTCGAGATCGTGGAGAAGGAACGTAACGACTTTGTGACGGCGACGGATCTGGCGAGCGAGGGACTGATCGTCTCGATGCTGACCGCAGCGTTTCCCGATATCCCCGTGATGGGAGAAGAGGGAGGGGGCAGGGCCGGCGAGAGGCTCTTCTGGGTGATCGATCCGCTCGACGGGACGACAAACTTCATACACGGGTATCCACAGGTCGGCGTGAGCGTCGCGCTTATCGAGGAGAGAAAGCCCGTCATCGGGGCGACGTACGACCCCCTCAGGGACGAGCTGTTCACCGCGGCGAGGGGCTCCGGCGCCTTTCTGGGCGGCCGGAGGCTGACGATCTCCCCGGAGCGGAGTCTCGCGAGCTCTCTTCTCGGGACCGGTTTTCCATTCCGCAACTACGGGTACCTCGATCCCTACCTCGCGACGTTCAGGGAGCTTTTTCTCAGGTGTAGAGGCGTAAGGCGCGCGGGCGCGGCTGTCCTCGACCTGGCCCACCTGGCCGCCGGCAGGCTCGAAGGATTCTGGGAGCTCTGCCTCAAGCCGTGGGACATGGCGGCCGGGGCGCTGATGATAGAGGAGGCGGGAGGGGTCGTAAGCGATTTCTTCGGCGGCGGCGGATATCTGTCGTCAGGAAACATAGTGGCGGGAAACAGCATTATACATGGGGAGATAGTCAGGGTGACGTCGCGGTCGTTCACGAGGGAGGGAGTGGCCCCTCTGGCGAACGGCCTGATATAAGGTCGAAGGCGGGCGCGGCCCAGGCTGGGTCCAGGCGTGAACCCGGCCGGGTCGGTGCCCGCCCGGACATAAAAATAGGGGGAGCGCCCCGCCAGGCTCTCCCCCCGCGCAAGAGGTGGATGTCACATCCTCTCATTGCAAAGCATATCCCAGATACCCTTGAAGTATCCCTGGCCCGCAGAGGTGACCCAATCTCCCTTCAGGCGTCCCTTGATTCCGTGATTGCGGCCGTACCAGAGGCCCTCGAACGATCCCATCTCGCCCGCTGGACTGGCGGCGAGGGTCGGGTATACATCCCAGTCGCCTGCGATGATACCCATGAACTCGCCCTTCGGGTTGATGTACTTGCCGAAGAACTTTCGCTCGAGATTGCTGTTCACGCCGTAGAAGCCCCTTACGTGGCCGACGGCCCAGCCTCTCTCGCTGACCCAGATCCCCTTGAAGTGTCCGAGGACCACGCCGCGGATCTTGCCCGTCTCCTCGTTGTAGAGGGTATCGGGCTGACTCGCTCTGTTCCAGCTGCCGAGGAGATATCCGCTCGGGCAGCCGGGAAGGATGCGATGGCTCGCTACAGCCATGTAGTCGTTGCACCTGTCGACCGGCTGGATCACCCTCATCGCAGCAAGTTCGTCGAGTGTGAATGTACGCTCGTACGGGCCGGCCACTATCGTCAGCTTCGGCTCAGGCCTTACTGCGTCAGTAGCCGCCTCGACCACAACGGTCGAATCACGCGCCGCCGCCGGCGGGACTATCAGACGGACCTGGATGCCGTCGACGTGGGAGCAGGTCTTTGATTTCCACCTGATGGTGTTAGGCCCCGTGCGGTTTATCTCGTCATTCGGCTCAAACCTGATGACACGCTCGATCACGATCACGCCGCCCTCGAGCTTCATGCCTCCAGACCAGTCAACGCCGCAGCAGTCCGCCACGGCCAGATCGTCCACGGCGTCTGCCATCTTGCCCCAGAGGGCGCGGAACCGGTAGATCCTTACGCCGTGCCTGCGCTCCATCTCGCGGACATGCTCCTCGTCGAGGAGAGGATCCTGGTATTCGCACTCTTCGCCCTCTCCCTGCTCGACAGCCATGAAAGCCTCCGGCTCGCCGAAGAGCGGCTTTTCGTCAGTCTCGGTGAGCCCGCCCGTCGGCGAATCGAGGTCGACGACCTGAAGCTGTATGTCTTCAGTGTTCACCGGCGACGCGGTGTCGTCACTGACCGATCCGCATCCGGCCGCGAGCAACGCGAAGACGAGGATCGTCGAAAATGTGAGAGATCTCTTCATCCTCTTCTCCTTCCCATGGGTGAATCAAATATTCCCGGTCTGCCTGATTTACATCTCAATGCCTGATCTGTGATATTTATAAACACCTTCATGTGACTGGAATATTGCAGGAGAGATGCCGATTTGCACGGCCGCTCATCTATATTTGTAACTGCCGTAATATAAGTGGGTTATATGTATGGTGCGTGATGGTTCCTCTTCAATGCCTGCCCGTGAGTGAACCTGAGGGTACACATCGGGAGCCAGGCTGTCCACGCAGGTACACATATCATGGACGAGAAAGAGGCTGCAACAAACAGACGCGCGTTACGTACCACAATACGGGTGCGGCGTTTCGATAATCTACGGAGGTTCCCTGATGAAGCTCAGATCGACCGTGATCGTACTGGCGCTGGTCCTTTCCGCGGCCCTGGCCTCGGGGGCCAATGCTCGCAAGGCATGCAGGCACGACGGCGACTGGACGTTCGACAATAAGACCATCGATTTCGAGGAAGGCACACTCGTCATCGAGCACGAGGACGAGGGCTGGACCGTCGAGATCACGGAGGATTACGAGCTCTACGTGGACGGACGGAAGGTCAGTACTGACAGGGAGCAGAAAAGATTGCTCAAGCGCTACTACAGGGATTATGAGAATATAGTGGAAATGGCAAAGGAACTGGCCAGGGATGGAGCCGCGGTAGGTCTGGAAGGGGCGAAGCTCGGCGTGAGCGCTGTGGCGTGCGTCGCGAAGCTCCTTCTTGACGAGTACGACTCCGACGACATGGAAAAAGAGATAGAGATAAATTCAGAGGACCTTGAGAAGATGGCGGACAAGCTCGAGAAGAAGGCTGAGAAGGTAGAGGATATCGCCGACGATCTCAAAAAGACGCACAGGAAACTGAGAAGATCGATCCCCGAGCTCGGAGATCTGGAGGATTTCTGAGCGCAGTAAGGCGGACAGCCGAAAGGAGTGGGGAAAAGATGGAGCAGCATATAACGGTACTGGGCGTACTGCATATAGCGTGGGGCGCGCTCGGGATCCTCAGCGCGATACTCATATTCACCGTGGTCGCCGGAGCCGGGATGATATCAGGTGATCCTGAGGCGATGGCGATAACGTCGATAGTAGGCCTGTCGGTAAGCTTCTGCCTCTTCGTTCCCTGCCTGCCGGGGCTCATAGGCGGTATCGGAGTCCTTAAATACAGGCAGTGGGCGAGGATCACGCTTCTCGTCGTGGGGTTCATCAACCTGCTGATCATCCCTTTCGGGACGATCCTCGGAATCTACACTATCTGGGTGCTGATGAACATCGAGGTCAAGGACATGTTCAATGAGCGGGCTGCAGGTGGGGATGCGAGGGGGGAATCATGATCATGCTGAAGGATATCATAATCGAGATGTTCTACCTGATCTGGTACGGGATCTGAAAGCCCGGGTGTCAGAACCGGTATCCGAGGCCGAACCACAGCGAGATGCCGCGTTCTTCGCTGCCGGAGAGGGTCAGCTCTGCGGGCCCGATCGGCGTGTCGTAAGCGACGGTCCCGGCCCATCCGGTCAATGTATTCCCCTTCCTGAACAGACCGGCCCTCTCTTCCACCGCCGCGCCGGCGTTGAAATGGCCGGCGACCAGCCATCTCCCCGTTATCTCCACCTGCAGGTCGGCTCCGGCGAGGTAAGCATCGGCGCCCGTGAACTCGAACGGCTCGTACCCGAAGAAAGAGACGTCCCGCTCGCCGTAATAATCGAACCACGACATGATCCCGCCGAGACAGTACCTGTGATGTGGAAGGCGTGTTCCCCCGCCGGTGATCCCGCAGAGAAAGGAGCCCCGCACGGTTACCCGGCTGTGAACGGGAACCGCCGCGACCAGCTGGGCGTGCGCCCTTCCGTAGGAGCCCTCGTTCACGGAGATATCAGGGAAGTACTGGCCCGAAGCCCTCAGCTTGATCCCCCTTCGCGGCATCCAGGAACGGTCGAGAGTGTCGATCCAGATATCCCCGCCCGCGAAGAATAGACCGCCCGCCTCGGTCTCGATACCGGCGGGCGCGATGTCGGGCCTGATGCTGTACCACTCCCCGCCGCCCGTGAGGGCGCACTGGAATAGATGCCCGAGGCCGCTTTCCACGAGGAGGGCCACCCTGCCGGCCCTGACCCCCAATCTGCTAATCCTTTCCCCGTCAACGTATGTCTCTATGTAGTCGTCGACATAGTTGCCGGCGACTCCTGGCATCAGATATCTTCCAAGCCCGGCGTCGATGGTGTACGTTCCGAGGAGGTTTACCCGGCTGCCGACCACCATGTCGAAGTCGAGGATGGAGCCGTGGCCGATGAGGTTTCTCATGTGGGCGCCGAGCAGGGCCGAGAACGACCAGCGTGTATCGTACCTTACTCCGATGCCGATATAGTCGGGCATCTCTTCCTCTATATCGAGGACCAGCGTCTTTGCCCCGTCTTCGCCCTCGAACCTGTAGGAGATCCTCGAGAAATCACCGGTGCTGTAAAGCCTCTGCAGAGCCTCGTCCATTCCGGCCGCGGTCACTGATGCGGGTGGCTTTATCCCCAGCAGTGACGACACGAGGCTGGAAGGCATGCCGGAGAGCCCGTCGAGCCTGATCCCCGTTATCTCGATCGAGGTCACCGGTGTCTCTTCCATCTGCGCCGGTGGATCGCGGAAGCCTCCCGTCTCCTCGACGATCGCGCGTATCTGTTCTATATGCTCCCTGGCCGCTTTCTCTCCCTGCCCGATGATGTAGGGGATGTCGCCGAAATCCAGGGTGCCGGTCGTGCCGAGTTCCGGTTTGATGTAAAGGTCGCAATGGCTTCTTTGCACGTCCATCGTCGATCTCATCAGGATGTTGATCGTCTGGTCGGTGATCTCGAGCAGGCTTCTGAGGCTGTCCACTCCGACGAGGTCGCTCGAGACGTCGATGCAGATGACGATGTCGGCGCCCAGCTCCTCGGCGTCGAGGGACGGCAGGTTTCTCACCAGCCCCCCGTCTACGAGCAGCCGGCCGTCCATGTCGACCGGGGCGAAAGCCGTCGGAATAGCCATGCTCGCCCTCATCGCGTCGGCGAGTGTGCCGCTGTCGATCACGAAAGGCTTACCGGTGGCTATGTCGGTGGCCACGCAGCGGAAGTCGCGCGGGAATTCACTGAAATCGTCTATCTCGATAACGGGCCAGGTCAGCTCGTAGAAGAGCCTGTGGATCTTCTGGCCCTTGATCAGGCCTGAGGGGAGCTGGACACGGCCACCGTAGACGGGTAAGGCCACCAGGTACCGGTCCCTGAACATCTTCTGCGGTATCGAGAGATATCTCCTGTCGACCGTTTCGCGGAACATGTCAAACCAGTCCACACTCAGGGCCATCCTTTCGAGGAAGGCGGGAGAGTACCCCGCCGCGTAAAGCCCGCCGATGATCGAGCCCATACTAGTCCCAGTTATTATCTCGGCCTGGAGGCCCTCCTCCTCTAAGACCTTGAGGACGCCTATGTGGGCGAGGCCCTTGGCGCCGCCTCCGCTGAAGGCGATGCCTACCCTGGGCCTTTCCCGCGTCTCGCCGCCGGCGTAGACCGACGTAGTGAGGACGGCAAGAACAGCGGCTGACAGGATCGACCGGTGGATACTGGAATGCATGCGGGCCATGCTAGCATTTATCGGGACCCCATGCAACAGCGGGGAAGGCAGAAGAGACTTTCAGATGAACTTTTCCCTCTTCTGGAGGTTATAGAGCCCGTACAGGATCGCGATGACGCTTCCAACAGCGAGCATGATCCGGTTCTGGTAGACTATCCCCGACCAGGCTGCAGCAGTCATCTGCTCGGGCACCCGGAAGGGATTGAGGAAGAGGTTCCACTTGCTCTTCGAGAGGATCTCGGTCGCGAACCAGAATCCCATGCCGATCACCACCATGGCGACAGCCGTCCCGTTACCGTTCCGTATGACGGTCGAGAACATGAACGAGAGGGCGCCGAGAAAGAAGATCGGGAACATCAGGTGATAGACCATCCTGAGGACCGGGACCCGGACGAAGACCACCGAGCTGAGCGCAGTCAGGATCACGAGCAGCACGAAGACGATGAGCCAAATCAGCGCCATTCTCGAGAGCCAGACCTTGTACCTGTAGTCGGGGATGCCGAAGAGTATCTCGATCATTCTCGAATCGACATCGTTCTGTATCCCGAACGCTGTGGGATAGAAGACGAGGAGGATGCCGGGGAACATCAGGATGTAGTAGACGTCCTGCGGGCCCGGGTTAGAGTCGGAAGAGAAGAACGAGATCGCGCCTGCCGCGAGGAAGAATATCAGCGCGGCGAGCAGGAAGTAGATGAACCTGTTGGCAAAGACGATCTTAAGGTTGTAAGAGGAGATCTTCCTCGCCGAGTACAAGAAATCACGGACTCGTTCAAACCTGCGCATCGGTCACACCTCCCGCGGCTTCCTCGATAGCTGTGCGGGCTCCGAGGATGTCGCTCCCCGAAGATCTCAGCAGCCAGAGGTAGGCGTCCTCGAGTGTGGGCCTCGACTCGCTGGCGTCCGGCACGGGTCTCCTTTCGGCGAGGCACCTGACCTTGATCCTCGCACCGTCGCGCATGTGGTGGACCACTACGTGCTCCTTGCGTATCTTCTCGAAATCGGCCGCCTCCACACTGAACGACCAGACCTTGCCGGCGGCCGTGGCCGTCATCTTCGTCGGCTCATCGAGGTAGAGGAGCTGTCCCTTGTTGAGCACCGCGACGCGGTTGCAGGAGCTGTATATGTCCTCGATGATATGCGTCGAAAAGATCACGATCCTCTCCCTGCTCAGCTCGACGAGGAGGTTGCGGAACCTGATCCTCTCACGCGGGTCGAGGCCCGCGGTCGGCTCGTCGACGACTAGGATCCTCGGAAGGTGAAGCAGTATCTGCGCGATCCCGACGCGCTGTTTCATCCCGCCCGAGAAGGCGCCTATCTTCCTGTCGGCGTGCTCCTCTATATGCACGGCCTTGAGGACGTAGTCGATCATCTCCCTGCGCCTGCCCTCCTCCCTGAGCCCCTTCAGTATCGCCTGGTAGTCGAGGAACTCGCGCGCGGTCATGTTCTCGTACGTGCCGAACTCCTGCGGCAGGTATCCGATCAGTCCCTGGAGCTCCTCGCGCTTCCTGGAGGTGTCGATCCCGTTTATATAGACCTTCCCGTAGCTCTGGTCGAGGATGCCGCAGATGATCCGCATCAGAGTAGTCTTTCCCGCGCCGTTCGGGCCGAGCAGCCCGAACATGCCGCTCCCGATCTCGAGCGAGACGCGGTCGAGCGCCTTGAAGGGCTTCTTGCGCCTGCCGATCACCGGGATCATCAGCACTAGACGGTAGAGGGCGCGCCGAATACCGGCTAACCTCCCCTCGATCCTCGCGATGTTGATCTTTTCGCGGTGGAGCCTGCGCGACGTCGAGAAGATCGAGACGGCAGCGAACCATAGGACCGCTATGAATATCACTGCGGCGAGGTTGTTCCACTCGAGATAGAAGAAGGCGAGGTTCGCGGCGGGGAAGAGCCAGATGAAGGAGCGCGCAAGAGCACGGGAGATGCGCCCCCGCGATCCGGGCAGCCCCGTCAGTTTCGGGCTCCAGCCGTTCCAAGCGTAGACCAGGTAGAAGAAAACAGCGTGCGAGAGCACGAACGCCCAGAAGAATGAGGAGATGTAGAAATATACGAAGTAGACCATGAAACCTAGCACCGGAAGCTGCCACAGCAGGTCGCCGGTGTCGCTCGAGCGTATCTCACCGCGCCCTTCCCTGATCCGGTCACCCTTTTTCCACTCGCGTACGAACCTCGAGGGCTGATCATAGATCTTGACGAGATTGCGGACCGTGATCGTGATCGCGCTGTCGCGGCCGATGACTTTCTCCGAGGCCTTCCTGAGGCTCGCCAGGATGAACCAGGTGGCAGCCGGGACGGCAAGGATGACCGCGGCGACAAGGGCCGACCTCCAGATCAGAGAATCTATCTTCGCCCATACGAGCCAGAAGCCGAGGACCGCGGCGGCGCCCTGCGCCAGCTTGATCCTCCAGTCGAGCCCTCTGATCCACAGCAGAGCGGCCTCGAGCCCTGAATAGACGACGGGGATGAAGACTAGGGTAAAGACTGTGCTCACCGTGAGGCCGCCTATCACCGTTATGGCGAACGGAGCGCCCATCACCGAGACTTCCTCTTCCTTTCCCATCGCCAGGGGGACCATCGCTGCTATCGTGGTGATCGCGGTGATCAGGATCGGGCGGACCCTCGCCTGCCCGGCCGCCATAAGCGCCCTGGCGGTCCGGTAGCCGCGGCGCCTGAGTATGAGCGAATAGTCTATCAGTATGATCCCGTTATTGACTACTACGCCGAGCAGGATGAGAAACCCGGTCAGGGTGTAGGGGTCCCGTATCGACGTGCCGGTGAAGATCAGCAGCCACAGGGAACCGACAGCGGCCAGCGGTATAGTGAACATCATCACTATCGGGGTGGTAAGGGACTCGAAGACAGAGGCCAGGATCATGTATATCAGAATGAAGGCCGCGAGGATGAGAAACTTGAAATCGCCCAGGCCGGTATCCTCCTCCACGATCTCGACCGCCATCCCCTGCGGGACTACGAGCCCGTCGATCAGCTCCTCTATTTCGAGCTCGGCAGCGTCGAGAAGCTTCCTCGAGCCGCTGATCTCGTCTATGAATGAGTAGGTTATCGATATCTGCTTCTCCTGGTTGACCCTCTTTATCTCCGTCATGCCACGGGAATAGACGATATCGCTGACTTCCTCGAGATCGATGACGGCACCCGAGGGGGACTGCAGGGTCATCTCGCGCAGGTCTTCGGTGTCGCGCTCCTCGACCCCCGCGCTCCTTATGACGATCTCGTATTCGTCGGTCCCGTCCTTTAAGACCTGTCCCGAGGACCGCTCGGGCTGGAACGAGCTCAATTCCCGGCTGACCGACGACAGGGTCAAGCCGTTCCAGGTCAGCAGCGGCATATCGAATATGAGCTGTATCTCGGGGCTGCCAGGGATGACGCTCTGCGAAGCCGAGGCGGTAGAGGGGAGGTCCTCGATATACCCGGTGAGGTTAGAGGCGAATCTGGACATCGCCTCGAAGTCGCTTCCCTTTATGACGATGCTTTTCTGCTCCGACCCGAATCCGAAGAAGCGCCCCATCGCGCCACCCATCCCGCCTCCGCGCCCCCCGCGGAACCTCGTGCTCGAGGTCGGCTCCTCGAACGATATCTCGCCGGTCCTGAAATCCTGTATACGCTTGCGGGCGTCGGACTTTATCTGCCCGAGATTCCGCCTTTCGATACTGCTGTACCCTTTCTTGAGCACTATCGTGATGCGGGCGTCCTCCTCGTATATGCGGCTGATTATGTCCTGCTTCTCGGGTATCGTGGCGAGTCTATCCTCGAGGTCCTTGACGGCCGCGTCGGTCGACTCTAGGGTCGATCCCCGCGGCATCACCAGAAAGATGTCGAACGATCCGGTCTCCTCTACGCGCGATGAACCGATGCTGAGGCCGACGCAGATGATTATGCTGACAAAGAAGATCACCAGCGCTCCGACAGCCGTCCTCGCCGGGTAACGCATCCCCGTTTTGAGCAGGACGCGGTATATCTCCATCATTCTTCCCCTGTATGACCGGACCGGGCTGTAGCCGGCTCCCGGCCCCCTGGAGAGGAAGTAATGGCTGACCATGGGGACGAGGAGGAGGGCGGCCGCCAGCGAGACGATCAGCGTCGAGATGATCGACACACCGACATGCTTTCCGAGGCTCTGCACTATGTAGTTGGAGGAGAAGACGAAAGGGAGGAAGACGGTTATCGTCGTCGCCGTCGCGGCCACGATCGATCGCCACACTTCCCGGGTTCCCTGGAGCACGGCCCTGTCGGCGCTCATCCCGGTGGAGGAGAGCCTGTAGATGTTCTCGAGGACGACGACACCATTGTCGAGGAGCATCCCGATCGCGAGCGCGATGCCGATCAGCGTGAGCGAGTTTATCGAGATCCCGGCTGCGTAGAAGAAGTTCATCGCGATGTAGACCGAGATCGGGATCGAGAGCGCTATGACGAACACGATCCTCAGGTTCCTCAGAAAGAACCAGAGAATGACAATGGCGAGAAGCCCGCCGATAACAGCCAGCCTGATTATAAGGTCGATGTTGGCACGGATCGATTCGGCGGCATCGTTCACGACCACGACCTCGATCTCCATGTCCTTCATCTCGCGGTTGAGCCGCTTTACGGTCTCGAGCACCCTGTCGGAGACATCGATCATGTTGATCATCTGGTCCTTCGTCAGGCGCATGGAGACCGATTCCATGCCGTTGACCCTGGTGATGTCCTCCTGTTTCTTCACTCCGAAGGATATCTCGGCTATGTCTCCGAGCAGGACCGGGCCTTCCGGCCACACGACGATGTTCTCGATATCCTTTATATCGAGATATTCAGTGACGACGTTCACGAAGTATTTCCGACCCTTCTCCACCGCCTGGCCGACAAAGGTATTGGTCGCACCGTTGCGCGAGATCAGGCTCGAGATACTCGAAGCGGTAAGCCCGTACGCCTCGATCGCCTCGTCGTCGAGAAGGATGTCGACGGATTTCTCACGCCCGCCGATCACGGTGACTTCGGCGATCCCCTCGATGCTCTCGAACCGCCTGGTTATGTCCCTGTCGGCGACCTGCCGGACGCGGTCAATGCCACCGATGCCGCGTATCTCGAGGTCCATGAGGTCGTTCGATATGCTCTGCGTATCGATGTTGCGGGTGATGATCATATAGTCTTCGGGGATCGAAGACCTGATCTCGGCCATCTTCTCTTCGAGCTTGAGGAAGGCGTACTTGATGTCCGCTCCCTTCTCGAACTCGAGTATGATCCTTCCGAACCCGCGGCCGACGTCGGATTCTATCTTCTCTACGCCCTCGAGAGTGCCCGCGGCCTCCTCTATCGGTATGACAGCCTCCCGCTCCACCCGGGCAGGGTCTACGGGCCGCATCGAGCGGACCATGACGAAGAGGTACGGAAGCTCGATGTCGGGGATCAGTTCGACGGGGAGGCGCCTCTCCGATATGACACCAAGCATCACCAGCCCGATGAAGATCATGCTGATCAGTGTCTTACGGCGGATTATGAAACTTCCAGCGCTCATCGGCTCCGATCCAGGACGTCATAGACACACGGTATTACTATGAGAGTGAGTATCGTGGACGTTATGAGGCCGCCGATCACAGCGAGCGCCATCGGGGAGCGCAGGGAGGCTCCCTCGCCGAATCCCAGCGTGAGGGGGAGGAGGGCGAGGATAGTAGTGGCGCTGGTCATTACAATGGGCCTTATCCTCATCCTGCCAGCGGCGACGATCGCTTCCTCCTTCTCCATGCCTTCACGCCTGAGCCGGTTGACCGCGTCGATCAGGATGATCGAGTCGTTGACCGCTATGCCTACCAGCATGATCATACCGATGTAGGCCATCACGCTCAGCGGCCTGCCGAGCACGAAGAAGATGAGCACCGCGCCGACCCCCGCCAGCGGGATCGTCAACAGTATCGCGAACGGATGGACGAGCGACTCGAACTGCGAGGCGAGGACCATGTATACCAGTATCACCGAGAGCAGGAGCGCGAACCGCAGATCGTGGAACTCCTCGCGCCTCTTGGCCTCCTCGCCGGCGATCGAGATCCTGTATCCGGTTGGGACATCCAGCGAGGCGAGCTTGCCGTTTATCTCGCGTATCGCATGGTCGAACGGCCTGCCCTCGCGCTTGTGAGCGGTCACTATCGCCGCCCTCATCTGGCCGCGCCTGTCGATCTCGCGGGGCGCCGTGTCAATCTCGAGGCTCGCGAGCTCGTCGAGGCGGTACTGCCTGCCCCCGGAATCTATGTATATCCTGTCGAGGTCGCCCAGCCCCACATCGGGGAGCATCACTGTGATGTCGGTATTTTCGCCTCCGCGGTCCCATTCACCCGCGTTGCGGCCCGAGAGCCGCGATTCAAGGGCTCCGGTCACTTCGCTGAGCCCGACCTCGAGCATCCCCGCCCTGAGGCGGTCGACTACGACGTTGACCTCGGGCCGGCCGTGCTCGAGGGAGGTCTCGATGTTGTAGAGGTCCCCGATGGTGGAGAGCTTATCCCTCGTCTGGTCGGCCAGAAGAGAGAGTGTCTCGAGATCGTCGCCTTTTATCTCGACCACTATCGGGGCGGACTCGGCGCCGAGTATCGAGCGAAGGGCCGTCTGGTCCTGGACAAGTCTCGATTCGACACCCGGCAGGGTAGACAGCACACCGCCCAGCCTGGACATGATATCCCCGGAATCGAGCCTGTGCCCGCCGGCGAACTTTATCTTCACGACCGCGGTGTTCTCGTCCTGGAAGATAGAGGACTCGTCGCTTCCTATGCCGGTCACCGGTCCGGCGGTGCTGTAGAGATCCTCCACGGCGTCGCCGAATGTCCCTCTTATCAGCTCCTCGAGCCCCCTGACCGTGCCGTCGGTCCTCGTAAGGTCGGACCCTTCAGGGAGAGTCAGGTATATCGAGTATTCGTCGGCGTTCGTCTCGGGGATGAACTCGCTTCCTATGACGGGAAGCAGGAGGACCGCAAGCACTATGAGGCCGGCGGCACCGGCTATGACCGTCCATCGTCTCCTGAGAACATTCCTCAGGAACGCGCCGTATCTTTCGAACCTTACCGGCCCGGCCGCCGATGTCCTGCTTTCGCTCCTGAGGAACCTGCCGGCGAGCATCGGTATTACGAGGAGCGCGACAGCGAGAGAGGAGAGAAGGGCAAAGGTCACCGTCCACGCCTGGTCCTTGAACAGTTCGCCCGCCGCTCCGTGCAGGTATACTATAGGGAGGAATACGACGATCGTCGTGAGCGTCGAGGCGGTGATCGCTCCCCCGACCTGGGATGTCCCGGTCGCGGCCGCTTCCCTGACATCCATGCCCGACTCGATGTTGCGCACAATGTTTTCCACGACGACGATAGCGTTGTCCACGAGCATCCCCGCCCCGAGCGCGAGCCCGCCGAGCGTCATGATATTGAGGGAGAGCCCCTTGAAGTACATCAGGTTGAACGTGGCGACGATCGAGACAGGTATGGAAATGCTTATGATAGCGGTGGTCCCCAGCCTCCTGAGAAATACGTACAGGACGAGCACGGCGAGGAAGATCCCGAACAGCGCGGTCTGCCTCACCTCGCCGATAGAGGACTTGATGAAACGCCCCTGGTCCTGGATCACAACGATCTCGTATCCGGGAAGGGCCTTCTCGATTCTGTCGAGCGCCTCCAGGAGGTTCCTGCTCGCCTCGACCGTGTTGAATCTCATCTCCTTGAATATGGAGAGCCCGAGGCACCGCACTCCGTTGAGCCTTACGATGTTGTCCGGCTCCCTGTTGCGAAGGGAGACGTCGGCGACGTCCCGCAGGAATACCGGAGCCTTTTCGGTCGAGGCCGCGCCGCCGGCCTGGACCTGGGAAACCTGCTGGCCGCCTGAGAGCTGCTGGCCCTCTGCGGGCTCCTTCCACGCGAGGATGATCCCCTTTATATCCTCGATCGTCTCCATCACGGAAACGCCCTTTATCAGGTACGATATCCCCATCTCGGTCACGGTGCCGCCGGACGCCTCGACGTTGTAGTTCCTGATTGTCGACGCGATCCCGTCAACCGTCAGGCCGTACGCCTCGAGCATGTAGGGGTCGGTCCTGACGATGACTTCCTTCGTCTCGCCGCCGGATATCTCGACTCCCGCTATGCCATCGATCCTGACAAGCTCGTTGCGGATGTAGTTCTCGGCGATCCTGCGCGGGCCGTCCATGTCGGTCACTTCCGGGTTGACCAGGGCGACCGTCATGACTGGGTCGGAGTTCGGATCGTGCTGCGTTATGGTTATCTCAAGGTCGCTGTCGCCCTGCCCGAAGTCGGCGGCGGCCTTCTGAAGGTTCAGGAAGGCCTCGTCCATGTCCATGTCCCACCCGTACTCGACGGTGATCCTGGCCGCGCCGACCCTTATCGCCGAAGAGACGTCCGTAATCCCCTTCTGAGTGAAGATCATGTTCTCGATGGGGTCGATATACTGCTTTTCCATCTCCTCGGGCGGCCGCTCGCCCGCCGATATCTCGACGAACAGGCGCGGGTTGTTCAGGTCGGGGAAGAGGTCGATGCCGAGACGCTGAAAGGAGATCCAGCCGAGCAGGATCACGCCTAGGACGATCATCGTCACCGTGATCGGATGGCTGACGGAAAAGTCCGAGATCTTTCTCATCACCTCACGACCTTTACCTTCGACCTGTTCCTCAGTGTCTCGAATCCCCTGACGACGAGACGGTCGTTGGCCTCGAGCCCCTCGAGGACCTCGACCCATCCGGGATTCTCGAGGCCGGTCGTGATGAGACGCTCCTGCGCCGCGCCCTTCTGCACTATGAAGACGGTCTTGCCGCGCTGCTTGACCTGGATGACGTCTTTCGGGATGACGATCGCCGAGTCGCTGCGGGCTACGACGATCTCCGCCTTTACGAACATCCCGGGACGCAGCTTCAGTTCAGGATTGCCGACCTCTATCATCGCCTTAAAGGACCTCGACGCCGAATCGAGAGCGGGGGAGACCTGCGTGACAGTTCCCGAAAGAGTATCTTCAGGGAGCGTGTAGTTCGTTATGCGCACTGGCTGACCTGCCGCGACGCGGCCGAGCTCCTTGCCGGGGAGGCTCACCTCGAGCAGGAGGCTGGAGTATTCCATGAGGCTGACGAGCTCTACTCCCTGGGCCACATCGACTCCCCTCGAGTAGTAGGGGAGGCTCGTTATAACGCCCTTGAACGGAGCCGTGATGCTCAGCTTGGCCAGGCTGATAACGGCGTTCTCGTAGGCATACTGCGCGTCGATAAACGAACGCTCGGCCTGGCTCAGCTCGAGGCGCGTGACGCCGCCCTTGTCGAAGAGCGATTTCTGCTGCTCGTACTCGAGGCGGGTCGTCTCCAGTGTAAGCCTGCGGCTGTTGATCCCTATCGTGTTCTCCTGCTCCTGGTTTTTGATGCGTATTATCTTCGTTCCCTTCGGGACGATGTCGCTCAGCGCGAACGGCCTTCCGGTCGACGGATTGTCGAGGAGGACGTACTCTCCGCCGGTCTCGGCGCTGATTGTGACCTCCATCGAGGCGTCGACCGTCCCGGTCGCCGTGATGAACTCCTCGATCGAGCCGGGGATCAGCTCCTCGACCGACACGGGAACAGCGACCTCTACGTCCGCTCCCCCGTCTCCGCCTCCGCATGAAGCGAACGCGAGCAGCGCGAATGATAAAAGCGATATTCTCTTCACTTTCTACTCCTTGTTACTGTCCTGCGCGGTAAGAGTGACCACAGGCCGGTCGTTCTCGAAATCCCAGAGCGTCTGTATCTTGAGATCGAGCAGCTGGAGCTTGTACTCGATGAGTGTCCTTATCTGGCTGAGTTTCGCGTTGGAAAGGGTCTGCCTGTAGTCGCCGAGCAGCTGGCTCGTCAGGTCGCCGTTCTGGTACTTCTCGAGGTTGATCTCATATGTCTTCTCGGCGCTCTCTACGCGCCTGCGGGCGATCTCGATCTGCTGGACGAGATTGTCGAGAGCCCGGCACGACTCGCGGATATCCATGATTATCCCCGTCCTGTTCTCCTCGAGCCTGAGCTTCTCGCTCTCGTAGCCGATCTCGCTCGCGCGGATATTGTTCTTCTTCTGGCCCCAGTCCCAGATCGGGATATCGAAAGAGACGCTGACAGACTGCTCGTCGACCCGCTTGTCATAGATGTTCTGTAAATCCGGGTTGGTCCCTGACGATCCCCACACCAGGCTGAGATCGCCCCTGAACTCGTTCGTCGTCCCGGCCCTCACGACGTTGTTGTACGCCTCGGCTATCGATATCTCCTGGCTGCGCAGCTCCATCCTCGTCTCGAGGCCGTGCTTTACCGCGAAGTCCATGTCGACGCCGACCGGGCTGAAGGTTATATCGGTGGCTATGTCGATATCGTCATCGATGGGAATCCCGATGAGGTACTTGAAACGGTCGAGGGCGTTGGCGAGAGAGACCTTGGTGTCGTTCCAGGTCGCCTCGCTCGAGAGCATGTCGGTCTCGGCCTGCGTGAGGTCGTCGAGCTTGCCTATCCCCGCGTCGTACTTGTTCTGCATGATCCGGTGATGCTCGCGGTCCGTCTCGAGAGCGTCGTAGTTGATCTCCAGCCTCATCTTCGTCTCGTAGAGGCTGTAGAAGGCGTTCATTACCGATCTCTCAAGCTCGAGCAGCGCTATCGCATATGTCAGCTGGCTGCTCTCGAAATCGAGCTCGAGCTCACCGAGGTCCATCTTCATGCGGTTGTACGTGAAGAGGGGCTGGTCGAACTGGAGGTAGAGCTCGTTGCGGTAGTTCTTGGAGGATTCGCCTCCGGTGGCTTGGCTGTAAGAGTCCTGCCATGAGAAGCGGTTGTTCAGTGAAAGGACGCCGTCGGTCCACTTGATCGGCTGCTGGACCGACAGCTGCCCGGCGACGTTCTTGGATTCGTACCTGTACCATGTCGAGAAGAACTCGTCGAACTGGTTCCTGTTCACGTATGAGATGGGCCCGAGGGTCAGCCCGAACTGCGTCTTGAGGCTCGCCTGCTGGGATCTCAGCCTCGCCTCGCTCGCCTCGAGCTGGAACCTCGTGTGCCTTATATCCGGGCTATTCTTCATGGCGAGCGACAGGGCGTCGTCGAGCGACAGCATCTGCTGCGCCGCCGCCCCCTGCGGCAGCGAGAAGGCCGACAGCGCCGCGAGGAAAGCCGCGGCCGCTCCCCGGTTCCAGGACCTGGATCTCATCTGATGTTTCCTTTCATTTCTAGCGCACGACCCATTTGACCGCGTCGGCGATCACGACGCGTCCCTCTGACTGGTTCGTCAACTCGACCTTCGCGTTTCCGGCGGAGATGTAGTACGAGCCGAGATAGCTCCATCCCTCTTCGGCGCTGTTCAGGTCGAGCTCGGTCTCCTCGACGCCGTCGTCGTTATATATGAGAAAGTGATACTTCCCGTAGTCCGCCTCTTCGTGCCTGCGCCTTCCCCAGGGAGAGGCTATCTTGCTCACGTAATAGTAGACGTCGTAGTGCCCGCTCTTATCGATGCTGGCGGTGAACGTCGCCTTGAGGTCCCCCTTGCCGCTCGAAATGAAGTATGCCGAGCGGATCTCGCCTCCGTAGAACTTGGAATCGATCGTGGGCTGCCATCTGTTCGTCTCGTCCCAGATCCTCATCCCGACATACTTTGTGTCTTCCGCCACGGGACCGCGCGGGATCAGCCTCTTGAGCAGGCTTTTGGACCGGCCTGAAGAGAAGGTGAACCCCTGGTCCTCGTTGTCGACGACCGTCTCGCCATCCATGACCAGCATCACCGGCTTCTCCCGCGTCTTTTCGCCGTCGAAAGGTACGGCCTTCTTTTTTTCCTCCGGTTCCCCGGGCAGCCCGATGTCGAGCAGGGCGGGGAGGTTGCGCGAGACGAACGTGTTGGCCATGACCGAGGAGGGCTGGAAATCGAGGACGAATCCGAGTTCCTTCGATTCCCCGGCCGCCAGCCTGACATACCTGCTGTAATCTTCTCCCATCGTCATCGTGGCCGTCATCATCCTCATCATGCCGAATCTTCGGCCGCCCTGCATGTTGAGGTCCATCTGTCTGAACGTGAACTCGACCAGCCCGTCCGCGTCACCCCTGTTCGTGATGCCGATGCGGACCTGGAACCTCTCCCGCTCCCCGTCGATGAACTTGTAGAGCTCCACGGGGGACATTATGAACCCGGGAAGGGAAACGCTGTCGTACCAGCCCTGCGCGAGGGCCGGGAGGTCGATGCCGAATCTATCCCGCAGGGTGGAGACGAAGACATCGCCGGGCACGTCGCCGTGTGCGTATCTCCTGAACATCTCCGAGAGGGCGGCGTCGAGATCATCCCTTTTTACCTTGCTCTCCATCATCCTGAAAAGGAAATCACCCTTGGACCTGAGAGCGAAATAGGACATCTTCCTGTACTCCGGGTCGAGGACGAGGTCGCGAAGGCTCATCTCGGCGAGCTTGAGGTTCACCCTCTCCTCGGGGGTCATCCCCCAGAACATCCTCGTGAAGCCTCCTATCTCGTCCTCGAGCCGCGAGGCGTACCACGATTCGAGAGCCATCTCGAGCCAGGGCATCTCCTCCGAATCGATCCCGTTGCGGAAGGAGAGCATGTTGGGGAAGACGTTGTACGACGGCGACCTCCGGAAAGGGTCGTTGGAACCGAATTCAGACCTGCCGAACCGTCCGGTAAGCGTCCCGTTGACGAACATGGCGAACATCCCGGCCTGTGTCTCCATCTCGGAGATATCCTCGTTGCTGCGCTCGACCCGCCGCCGGTTCCTGCGCGTCATCTGCCTGAAATCGGCGCTCCGCAGAGTCACGCCCTTCTCCGGTATCAGCACCATCTCGGGCTGCACCGTTTCCTGGCTCACGGACCAGGCGTGGTGGAAGGCGGAGTAGTGGACCGGCACCTCTACGATCGAGAACCTCGGGAAGGGGTACTCGAGATCGAGGTTGTTCTCGTAGGTCTGCCTGAGGTCCCTTATCATCGCCTGCAGGGTATCGCCGACTTCCGTAAAATACCTGCTCCAGTAGTCGTGACCTTCCGCGTAGTAGATGTTGTATTCGGTCGAGTCGACCACCGCCGTCTGTTTCTCGAAGGCCGCGATGGCGAGCGATATCGCCGGCAGGGGATGTTCAGGCCTGAAGCTGAAGCTTCCCGGCTTGCCGGAGGAAACCGCGCCCTGGGAGACGGCCGTCATGCCTGGCGAGGTCGTCACATCCAGCGAGAAGTCTATGAAATCATGCCTTCGCTCCAGCGGTCTGGACGGGACGTATCCCGGCCCCGCGGAGGGATACCACATGGTCTCCGGGGTGAGCAGGACGTATGACGGGTCTATGTAGGAGTACCTCCTGCCGACGTCGAAGAAAATCATCCTGTAAGGGTCGCTCAGCGTCTTGCCGTCTATATCGGTATAGAGGGCGTCCTCGTTTATGGTCCCCCTCCATCTTATGGAGAATGAATCCGCTGCCCCCGCGGCCAGCGGGGAAGGAGGCATTATCGAAAGGACATGCTCGTCTCGTTCGTATTCGAGCTCTCCCGCGGAACCTGAGACATCCAGGACTGCCAGGCCGGGGTTCAGGCTGAAGATGTAGGAGGTCAGCGGTTCGCCGGTCCCGTTCCGCACAGTGATCCCCGCCGTGGCGTCGATGAGCCTGCCCTCGTGCCTGAGGTCGATGGAGATCGACAGCGGCGTCGCGACAGCCTTCTGCGCGGCGGACTCGGAGGCGGTCATGATCCTCTCCCGCTCTCTCTTCGCGTTCCCGTCCCGGCCAATGTAGACCACGATCAGTGTCACGGCGAGCGCCGCGCACACCAGCCCGGCCAGCCGCGCCATGCCCGTCATCACCTTCGACTGGGGGAGCCTGCGGATCATCGCTATCGTCAGGAAGATGAACGAGAGGCCCAGCAGAAGGTATATCGAACGCTGCACCAGCATGTGGGTCATGTCGGCGAACCCGGTAAGCTGCGAGTAGACCAACGGGACGTTGAAGGCGATGTAATCGAAGACGTTGTGTACTTTGGGGCCGAGGTAGAAGAGCGTGATGCCGATATACCCGAGGAGCACTATGAACGTGACCGCCTGGTTGCGGATCGTGACCATCATGAGGAAGGCGAATCCCAGTATGAAAATGAGCGTGGGGATGCTTATGACGATCGGGTATATCAGGTAGGCGATGCCGGCGAAGGTCGTCTGGGTGAAGAATATGTTGAAGACGAGGCCTATAAGCAGGATCACGGCGTTGAGCAGCAAGAACATCAGCATGATGCCGAGCGTCTTGCCGGAGACGTAATCGGTGTTCGTCATCGAGCGCATGTAGACGACTTCGGTCGTGTCGAGTTTCTTGTCGCGCTTCAGGAAATCTGAGGCCAGGAAGACGGCTATGATCGCCTGGGCTACGTTCAGCATGAGGATGTTCATGTATGGTATCGTCGTCGGCACGCCCTGGAACGCCCAGGGTGACCAGGTGACGGGGGAGAGGGCCCCGAAATCCATAAAGCCGATGGCGACTATGGACAGGATCGAGAAGATGCGGAAGAACCAGCTCCTCCAGAGCGTCTTCGCCTCGAATTTAGCCACTGTGAGGATGTTGTAGAGGGATATCATCTCATCAGCCTTTCATCGGTCGGTGGGGTCAGGGACTCGACCTCGGGTCCGTCAGTTCTCGGAGAGGCTCTCCATGAAATATACATACGCGTGCTCGAGGTTCGGCTCGATCTCCTCGCCCGGCCATCTGCCGGTATCGTCCGCTACTACCTGGACCTCCCATCCGTCGTCGGCGGGTATGGTCGATATCACCGGGAAGGTCGTCTTTATCTCCTCGAGCTCGGACTCGAGGGCGCGGATCTTCCATGCCCGTCCGCGGGCTTTCTCGACGAGCTCGTCCGGGGAGCCCCGGAAGACGACCCGTCCCCGGTCGAGCAGCGCCATGTTGTGGCAGGTACTCGATATGTCGCCTACGATGTGGGTCGAGAGTATGATTGCGATATCCTTCTGGCCCATGTCGGCGAGCAGGTTCCTGAACCTTATCCTCTCCTCGGGATCGAGGCCGGTCGTGGGCTCGTCCACGACCACTATCTTCGGGTCGCCTATGAGGGCCTGGGCAATCCCGAGCCTGCGCTTCATCCCGCCGGAGAGCTTGTTGGCCAGCCTGTCGCGCACGTCGTAGAGGCCCACCTGTTCGAGCATCCCGCCTACCGCCTTCGTCCTCTTCTTCGACTCCCTGAGCCCGGCGAGGCGGGCGACATAATCGAGGAACTCCCACGTGGTGAGCTTGGAGAAGAACCTGAACTCCTGCGGCAGGTACCCGAGCATGGAGCGTATCTCGCGCCGGTTTTTCTGCAGGTCGTACTCGTTGACCCTGACGGTTCCGCCTGTCGGCTTCATCAGCGTCACGAGGATCCGCATGAGGGTCGTCTTGCCCGCGCCATTAGGCCCGAGCAGGCCGAACATCCCGCTCCCGATCTCGAGGTCCACGTCGCTCAGGGCGGTCGTTCCGCCCTTGTATGTCTTGCTCAACCCCTCGATGGATATATTCATCGCAGCCCTCCCGGCGCACAGGATACATCTCGTACGCCTATGGCCCCATATAGTTTCAGTCATTCGGACCGATGGACCGGTTACAGGAAGAAAAGCGCAAAGCGCTAAAAATCGGCAAAATATCCCGGATATGAAGTCTATTACATCGACACCGCCGGCTCAACACAAAAGGCGCTATCAGGCATCCCTGCCTGTGCGTATCTCCAGGAAGACCTCCATCGCCCGCGTGGCCCGGTCGATCTTCCTGAAGACGGGCACACCGGCACGTTCCATCATCTCGACGGCCGGGTCGTAGATCGCTCCCTCGTTGAGGCAGACGACCATCGGCTTGTCTGTCGAGCGGAAGAGCCGGATTATCGTATTGGGGTGGGACGTCTCACGGCTTATATCCTCACTGTGGCCAGGGCCGGGGGGGAGGTTCTCCTGGAAGGGGGTCGAGGCGACGTTAGAGACGATCGCGCAGTCGACGTTTTCGTCGGAGAGGATCGCTTCGATGCACTCCCCGTATTTTCCGGTCGTTATCGCCGGCGTCGCGTCGATCGGGTTGTGTACGTCGATAAACCCGGTCGGGAGGAGCTCACCGAGGCGCTCTACGGTCTTCCCGGAGAACTCGGCCAGCTCCATCGAGCCAAGCCTGTCTGCGGCGACCGAGCATTCGTACCCTGCGTCACTCGAGACCGCCACGCGCCGGCCGGCGGCCTTTTTCCCACCGAGGAGGGTCAGCACCTTCATCGCGTCCTCCATCTCCTCGAGGGAGTCGGCGACATGGACCCCGGCGTCCCGCAGCAGCCTCTCGAGGACCGGGTAGTCTCCCGCCATCGCAGCGGTGTGGGAAGCGACGGCCCTGGCGCCTGCGGCGGTCCGCCCCGCCTTGTAGAGGATGATGCTCCTGCCGGAGGCTGTTATCCTGCGGGCGAGTTCTAGGAACCTTTCTCCCTCCCAAGCCCTGAAACCTTCTATGTATATACAAAACAGGTTGATATCCGGGTCATTTGATAGATATTCGAGGTGGTCCTGGATCGTCACGTCGATCTGGTTTCCCACTGTGATCATGTACCTCGGCCTGAGGAAGGAGGTCTGTGTGTTGATCAGCGTGACGAGCCACGCGCCGCTCTGGCTGATGACCGCGCTGTGCCCTCCGAACTTCCCCTCAAGCTGGAACTTGTAACCGGGGAGGAAAAAGGTGTTGTAGCCGCCGGGCCCCGAGATTATCCCCATGCAGTTAGGGCCGTTGACCACGGCTCCCCCGCCTGGAAGGCAGCGGCCTTCCTCGATAGCCTCGAGCAGCCTGCGGGAGAGTTCCTTGCCTCCCTCGGTCTCGCCGTATCCGCCCGATATGAGGATCACCGATTCGGTCTTCTCCCCGAGGATCAGCTCCTCGAGAAGCGCTTCAGCACCCTCGCTCGCCGGGATCGTGAATACGGTCGTGTCGACCTTACCAGGGAGCTCGGCCGGCGACCTGAAGGCCCTGCACCCCTCGATCTCGTCAGCTTCCGGGTGAAGCAGGTAGATACGGTCGCGCTGGATCCTCTCCGAGGCGGCCAGATTCCTGAGTATCACCCTTCCCATGTTGACCTTGCCCGCCGAGGCCCCGATGACGAGCATGCTCTCCGGCCGCAGCAGCCGGTCGATCTTTTCTATCGGAGCGGACGCGGACCTTCCCTTCTCCCTAGAGAGCCACATCATCGCATCCAGTGGGACGAGTCTGCCATCGCCCATTATCTGGAGGGGGTTTACCTCCAGCATCTTTATCATCACGTGAGTCCTCTCCGACAGGGGAGAGAAGTACGTGGCGAGCGCGGCAAATCTTCTGACAGCTTCTTCCAGGGCGCCCGTAGGAAGCATCGGCTCGGCGGATATCCTGGTCATGCCGGAGATCACGGGGTAGAAGACCGTGCCGCCCAGCGCCCTCTCCACGAATCCGCTCCCGGCGCACATCGACGCTGCCATCACGCGCAGGCCCGCGCCTCTTCTGAGTCCGGCATTCCAGACCTCCGTCCCCGTTCCTCCGATCCCGACGGCTACGACCGGGCCGAAGGCGTCATCCTGGCTCATCGAAAGGAGAAGCTGCCTCGGAACGCAGTCGTCGATGTCCAGGCGCCTTGCGGCCATCATCCCGGACAGTTCCACACCCTGCTTCGAGGCGGTCTCCGAGAATTCGGAGAAGATACGGCGAAGAGTTGCGGGGTCCTTCCGGGCGAACCTGATGCCGCCGATCTCTGTCCGGTGGGCCACGGCGGGGGAGATCAGCTTGCAGACGACCTCGCCGCCGGGCAGAGGGGTGAGCGCCTGGTCGCCGATCTCGTCAATGGAGCTGAAGAAGACCGTCTCGGGGGTCTCGAACCCGAGCAGCCTCAGTACCGCGTATATCTCGTCCTCCCTCGGGACCTCCCTGCCCTCTTCAAGGATCCCGAGCAGGAGCTCTTCTACCACTGTGAGCGTACGTGGCCCGATAGTGTTATCCATCATCCTCCTCCGGGGTCATGTCGAGACAGAGCGCGCTCTTCTGCACGAGCCTCCTGTGCTTGGAGCACCAGAGGGCTATGAATGTATGGCAGGCTCCGTCCAGTGAATCCTTCCGCGGAAAAGATGCGTGCCGGCAGTCGAGATCGCACCAGCGGGGCTGTCGCGTCATGTAATGCCTTTCGAGAAATTAAACGTGGAACATTATATGCGAAGGCAATATTGTTGTCGAACATTATCGCAGTCCCGTCCGGCGGGGGGAGACGATGGCGGATATCAGGCAGATAGAAAAGGAGATCGCGGCCCAGAGATCCGTGATCAGCGCGCTGAAAAGGGAGATCTTCGGCATCGACAAGACCTGGCGCTCCTCGTATATCCGGGAATTCCATTCTGAGCTGGCCGGCTACGCCCGGATCTGCCCGAAGGAAGAGGTCCTCGACAGGGCCGCCGCGAGCGACATCGTCTATTTCGGCGACTACCATCCGCTGGAGGCGAGCCAGACGCTCGCTCTTGATATCCTCGCCGAGCTAAAGGCAAGGGGGACGAAGGTCGTCCTCGCCCTCGAGATGCTCTACGAATACCAGCAGGAGACTCTCGACAGGTACATGAAGAAGGCGGTCAGTGAGGAGGAGTTCCTCGAGGCGATAAGTTACAGGTCGGAGTGGGGGTTCAGCTGGGAGAGCTACAGCCGCTTCTTTGCCGCGGCAAAGGATCCTTTCGTTCCGATATTCGGTATAGATTACGAGCCACGCGATCAGCTCCGTTTCATCCGCGGCAGGGACAGGATGATCGCGGGCAAGATCGCGACGATCAGGAGCTTCTTTCCGGGCCATACGATCCTCGTAGTCATCGGCGAATCGCACATCGCCTCTGGCCACCTGCCGGAGGACGTAAGGGAGGTCACGGGCGCGCGCCTCAAGGAGACGACGATCGTCCAGAACGCCGACGAGATATACTGGAAGCTCCTTCGCAGGGGACGGCAGGACGCCGAGGCCGTACGGGTCGGGGCCGGGCGGTACTGCGTATTCACAGCCTCACCTATGATAAAGTACCAGTCGTACCGGCGGATGATAGACCTCTGGACCGAGGGAGAGGATTGCGACATCCAGACCCCCTCGATGGCTGAGATGGCAGACAATATCCTCAACTTCATCGCCGGGGGGAAAAGGCGAGTCGAGGTCACAGTCGGCGACGGCTGGCGCGAGCCTGTCGAATCAGCCATGCCTGAGATCCACTGCGGTTCAACGTACAGGTCTATCGCCTCGCGCCTGCGCGTGATGGGTATGTCCCAGCGCGGGGTCCTCGCCGCTGAAGAGAACCTCCGCCGCTCGGGCATGTGTTACATCCCCGCGGTGAACTCGCTCCAGGTGCAACGATTCGATATATCGTGCTCGGCGCGCGAGGCGGCGAGATTCATACTTTATGCCATGCGCGACGAGATCGGCCCCGGGCGGAGGATCAGAAGGACGATGGAAGACAGGTTCTACGCCTTCGTGTTCGAGGAGGCGCTCTGCCTTCTCGGGGCGCGGCTCGTCAATCCGGTCATCCCGTGCGGCGGGCCCGGCAGGCTGTTCGAGGTGATGAGAAAGGACGGATCGGTGACAGAGCCCCTCCAGGGGATGACCCCCACCCAGACCCGGGAGATCGCGGTGATGCTGAGGCAGCACATCGCCTGGGAGAACGCCGGTGTGGACCGGCCCTCTGACAGGATCAGGCGTATCTACAGGCTCGGTATCAGGAAGAGGCTGTGGATCATAAGGGCGCTAGGAAGGACGCTTGGGGACGCAGTGTACAGCGGTTTCCATGAGGGCAGGGTCTCTCTGGAACAGATCCGGGGGCTCTTCAGGGAGAGGTTCGATGATGCGGGCAGCGGCGCGCGGCTCTACCTCGAATGGGTCCGCCTGCTGCGCCCATATCGGGGATAATGGATCCCGTTCCGCCTTTTTTCCTTTGAATTTCCATCGCATTAAGGGCAGAATCCCCGGGATACGCCGTTTAACGGAGTGATGACCTGGACGCGGAGGCGTGCCGGGGTTGAAAGAGGCGGGAGCACGCTTTATGGACGACGCGAGAGATATCATCGATCGTACAGTGCTGGTCAAGCTGGTCAGCTGCGAGGGTATCGAATTCACCGGGATCGAGAGCGACGGGCCGTTCTTCTGCAGGGTCAAGGCCGTTGACGAAGCGGGCATCTGGGTGGAGAACAGGAAGTTCATGACCGTCGAGTTGAAAGACTCGAGCGGGAGGAATGTGCCCAAGAAGGATCGCATACCCGAAAGGCACACCGTGAACATCCTGCTCCCCTGGAGATCGATACAGACGATAGTGATGTTCGAAGACGAGGATATCGACAGTCTCGAGATCGAAGAGGAGACGCTCGGTTCAGACGGGCAGGCAGGAAGGATCGGATTCATCAGTTAGGCCGCCGCCAGGGCGGCCGGCGGAGGGCCTATGCACGACTCCAGCGGGAGAAAGTTCAGCAGGAGGATCAAGAGGCGGATCCAGCGGATGCCCCCCGGGCTCGTGGTGGCCCTGAGCTTCCTGCTTACAGCCACTGTCGGGGCGATCCTGCTGTCGCTGCCCGCCGCCTCGAAGGGGGAGAGCCTTCCCGGACTCGACGCCTTCTTCACCGCGATATCGGCCGTCTGCGTGACCGGTCTCACCGTGATAGATATCGGGACGAAGCTGACCTTCTTCGGCAAGATGGTGGTCCTCACCCTCATACAGGTCGGCGGGCTCGGCATCATGACCTTTTCCGTCTTCCTGTTCCTCTTTATCGGAAAGAGCCTCGGGACAAAGGAGAGGTGGATCATAAACGAGTCGTTCCTTCCGACGCCGATCGTCGATATCAAACAGCTGATAAAGATGATATTCATGTTCACGTTCACGGTGGAGCTGGCCGGCGCTGTGCTGCTCTTCTTCGTATGGAGAAGGGAGATGCCCCTCGAGCCGGCCCTCTTCACAAGCGTTTTCCACTCGATCTCGTCGTTCTGCAACGCCGGATTCTCCTTCTTCTCTACCAGCTTTATCAAGTACCAGGGGAGCGTTCTCCTGAACGTCACGGTGATGAGTCTGATAATACTCGGCGGGCTGGGTTTCCCCGTCGTCCACGAGTTCCTCTGGAGGTTCAGGAACCGCAGAGACGGCCGAAGGTATCATTACTCGCTCCATACGAAACTCGTTCTCTATACGACCGTGGTCCTCATCATCGGCGGCGCGCTTCTGATGTTCTTCATCGAGAGAGGCAACGAGGGGGAGACGATGCCGCTGAAGAACAGGGTGCTGGCCTCCCTCTTCCAGTCGGTCACATCGAGGACGGCGGGATTCAACACGGTCGATATCCCGACCCTGGAGCCGGCGACACTTTTCGTTATAATCATGTTGATGTTCATCGGGGCGAGCCCGGGCTCGACGGGCGGCGGCATAAAGACGACGACGCTAGCCGTGTTCGCCTCGATCATAAAGAGCAGGATCGAGGGCCGCCAGTCGGTGGGAGTGTTCAAGTTCACGATCCCCGAGGACAAGGTCGGCAAAGCGATGGCTATCCTGGCGATGGCGGTAATAACTGTCTCGGTCGGACTTGTCCTTCTTCTCGTCTTCCAGATGGATGTGGCTCGCGCGACGCCCGGCTACTTCCTGGGGGCGTTTTTCGAGACCGTCTCGGCGTTCGCCACCGTCGGCCTCTCCATGGGGGCGACCGCTCTGCTCAACCCGGCCGGCAAGATGGTCGTGATAATATTGATGTTTCTCGGGAGAGTCGGCCTGCTGACGATGGCCTACGTAGTCACCAGCCGTATCCGCCCGATAACTTACAGGTACGCCGACGGAAGGATCATGATAGGATGATGCCCCGCCCCGCGGAGTGAAAGGAAATTGAGATGGCAAAGAGATTCACCGTGCTTGGACTGGGGAGCTTCGGCTTCAGCGTAGCGAAGACGCTGTTTGAGGAAGGGCATGACGTGATCGCTCTCGACATGGACAACGAGCTGGCCCAGAAAATAAGGCCGTACTGCTCGCAGGCCATAATCGGAGACGCCACGCAGAAGGAGATGCTCGCCACCCTGGGCCTGGACGAGATGGACGCGGTCGTGATAAGCATGGGGGACAACTCGAGCGCCGCGACCCTGGTCACCCTTTTCGTCAAAGAGCTGGAGGCCAAGCGGATCGTCGTCAAGGCGTCGGACGCTGACCATGGGAAGATACTGAGAAAGGTGGGCGCCACGCAGGTCATCTACCCGGAGATCGACATGGCTGTTAAGGTCGCCAAGAACCTCTCATCGCCTGACGTGCTCGATTTCTTCCCGATGACCGGCGAATACATAATAGCCGAGGTCGCGCCGGTTGAGGAGTTCGTGGGCAAGACTCTCGCCGAGCTGAAGCTGAGGTCGGAATACAACGTGAACGTCATCGGGATCAAGGAACTGGTCCCGGAGAACTTCGTGCTTATCCCGCCGGCCGATTTCACGATAAAGGACAGCGATATCCTGCTGATCATCGGGACCAGGCAGGACATCAAGAAGATCAAGCAACTCCACAAGGGTTGATCGCGAGGAGGTCAGGCACGAAGGATGGTTCACGGTGGATCGCATCACAGGGATCGACGTCATTTATCTGGAGGAGACATGAGAAGACTTGTCGCGTTGTTTGTCTTGTTCGCAGTCACCGCGGCCGCCTCGCCGGCCGAGGCGGGGTTCGGGATCAAGGTCAGGGGAGGCTACAGCTACATCAGTTACGGGGGATGGAACGCGTGGGCGGATGATTTCAACGGGAAGATCCCCAGCGGGATCCCGACCATGGATAATATCAACTGGCTCCCCGAGATATCGGCCGAGTTCAGCTTCCCGATCCTGCCGACCTTCTCGGGCGCGGTCGGGATAGGATACGTATCGGGTAAATCGGACTTCAGCTACGACGCCGTGGGCGAGAGCCTCAGCTTTCTGCACAAGGTAAATGCTATGCCATTGGTGTTTAACGTCTACTGGGAGCCGCCGCTGATCAGTGTTAATCCATTCTTATACGGTGGTGTCGGTTTCTACAGGACGAGCCTCGAATTCGATTACTGGCTCACTTCGGGAGGTGACAGGATCGGGTACAGCGCCGAGTTGGACAAGTGGGGGTTCGGCCTCCAGGCAGGTGGTGGCGTCAGTATACCTGTCGCGCCGGCGATGAGCATCGACGTCGGCCTGCAGGGACGCTGGGCCGACGTCAGCGGATTCGATGGCACGGCGACAAACCAGGATGATGAGACCGTGGACGTCTACCTCGCCGATTACGAGGGATATTTCGGGCCAGAGGAGAAGGACGCAGGGGAACCCGAGGGATCGGTCGACCTCAGCGGTGTCATGATCTTCATCGGGGTGTCGTTCGGTTTCTAGAGCTGAAATGATCACGGGCGCGGGGGGCGCACTCCCCGCGCCTGCCGAAAAGGCGGGGACGATGCTTTCATCTTTCAAGAAGTTCCCCGGGACATTCTGGTCGGCCAACACGATCGAGCTATTCGAGAGGCTGGCCTACTACGGGATGAACATCATCCTCGTCCTCTACCTGACAAGGAGGGTGGGGTACGGCGTAGAGGCCTCGGCCACGATAACGGGGCTGTTCATATCGGCGCTCTACCTCCTTCCAATACCTACCGGTGCGATATCGGACAAGATCGGGTTCAGGAACGGGCTCTTCATCGCCTTCTCCGTCCTCGCAGCCGGGTACGGTCTGCTCGGGTTTTTCCCCTCGAAATCGATGGTGATCTTCTCTCTCTCGCTGATCGCCGTCGGAGGTTCGTTCGTCAAGCCGGTGATCTCGGGAACGGTTAAGAAGGCCTCTCCTGAGGACCTTTCGAAACTCGGTTTCTCGATCTTCTACATGATCGTCAATATCGGCGGTTTCACGGGCAAGATCTTCGCTAAGCTGCTTCGGCAGAATCTCGGCGAGTGGCTCTCGAAGTCCGATTTCGAGGGGCTTAAGGGCTGGGTGTCAGCTAACGTGCCACCATTCGAGATGACCGGCGGGCTCGCCTCCAGGGCGGCAGAGCAGAATCCGCCGATGACCCCCGGGGCGTTCATGGAGATGCTGAAGTGGCAGGGATTCGGCATGCAGGCGATCTGCCTCTTCTCGATGTTGATGGCCCTGGTCGCCTTAGCGTTCGTTGCGTTGACGTACAGGGAACCAGACCGGACCGGCGAACCGCAGAGGTCGATGAAAAAGACATTCGCCGACATGTTCAGGCTTTTCGGAGACGTCAAGTTCGTCACGTTCATCCTGATATTCGCCGGATTCGACCTGATGTTCTGGCAGCTCTACATATCGATTCCGAAGTATATAGTGACCCACATATCGGAATCGGCCCCGATGGAGCTCATAGTCGCGATAAACCCGCTGATGATAATCCTTTTTCAGCTTCCCGTAGCAAGAGTCGTGATGAGGATGAGGTCGACAGACACAATGGCGCTCGGGATGGGGATCTCGGCGCTTGCGATGGTGATGATGGGGCTGATCCCGACGCTCTGGGGGGCGTGCCTCTCGATAATGCTATTCGCGCTCGGAGAGATGACATTCGCTCCACGTTTTCTCGAGTACGTGTCGAGCCTCGCGCCTAAAGGGAAGGTCGGGCTCTACCTCGGGTTCGCATACGTCCGTGCGTTCATCGCCAACCTGATCGGCGGACCTCTGGGCGGCTACCTGCTCGCCAGGTACGTTCCCGAGGAAGGAGCGCGGCAGCCGTGGAAGATGTTTTTCGTCTTCGCGGCGATAGGCGGCGTGGCCCTGATCGCGCTCTTCCTGTACAACAGGCATTACGGCACGCAGGAGAAAGAAGGGGTTCCAGCGGGGCAATGACACTTTCAGCGTCCGACATAGTGGTCCTCTCATTCTATCTTATTATCGTGTTCGGCATCGGTGTGGCGATGTCGCGCCGCGCTTCGCGCAGCACCGAGGAGTTTTTCGTATCAGGCCGCGCTCTACCCTGGTGGATAGTCGGGACGTCGATGGTCGCGACCACCTTCGCCGCCGATACGCCACTGGTCGTTTCGGGACTCGTCGCGCAGGGGGGGATATTCCGCAACTGGATGTGGTGGAACTGGGCGTTCGGGGCAGTGCTGACAGTCTTCCTCTTCGCGCCGCTTTGGAACAGGGCTCGGATCACGACCGACGCCGAGCTGATAGAGCTGCGTTACGACGGAAAACCGGCCCGGGGGTTGCGCTTCTACCGGGCCGCCTGGTTCGGCGTGTTCCAGAACGTGCTCGTGATCGCCTGGGTGATGCGGGCGATGGCGAAGATCATCATGGTCGTAATGGGATGGGAGGACGGTACTGCCGTATTGGGTATGGACGCAGGCGTATTCACCGTACTCGTCCTCTTCGTCATCGCTGTCGCGTACACTGCGCTTTCCGGCCTCTGGGGAGTCGTGATCACCGACGTCCTCCAGTTCGTTCTCGCGATGGGAGGCTCGATATATCTCGCTGCGGCCGTGTGGTCGAGGCTCGGTGGGCTCGACGGGATACTCTCGAGGCTGCCGGGGTCGGGGTTCGACCCTTCAGAGGTCCTCAGGATGATCCCAGCTCCGGACCGGCTGCTTGCCGCCAACCCGTTCACCGAGTTCCTGCTTCTGATACTCGTCGTGTGGTGGGCGTCGTACCAGGTCGACGGGGGTGGATACATCTCGCAGAGGCTCTTCGCAGCGAAGGACGACCGCAACGCGGTCTTCGCGTACCTGTGGTTCGTAGTGGCTCACATATGCATGCGCCCGTGGCCGTGGATCATCGTCGGCCTCGGCGGGATGGCCCTCTTCGGCCGCGTAGGAGACCCAGAGACATATTACCCGATGGTGATGAAGGAGATACTGCCGCCGGGGATCTTCGGGCTCATTCTGGCGTCCTTCTTCGCCGCGTTCATGTCTACGATAGACACACAGCTCAACTGGGGCTCCTCGCTGGTCGTCAACGACATCTTCCGCCGGTTCTTGTGGAAGGGCAGGAGCGACAGGAGCTACATCGTGGCGGCGAGGCTATCGGTGCTCGCCCTGGCGGTCCTCGGCGCGGTCGCGTCCTTCGCCGTAAGGGATATCTCGCTCGCGTGGAAGCTGATAATCTCGGTGACCGCCGGCATCGGATCGGTCTACATAGCACGCTGGTACTGGTGGCGGGTCAACGCGTGGTCGGAGATATCGGCCATGGTCACGGCCGGGCTCTGTACGCTGGTTTTCGCGATAATGGCCTCGACCGACAGGTTCGCTGGATCTCCCCTGACTCAGTTCCCCTATTCGACGGTGATCACCTTTTTTATTGTCGTGCCGGTCTGGATCACCGTGACGATGTTTACCCCTCCGGTAGGCGATGAGCGGCTCGTGGAATTCTACAGAAGGGTAAGGCCGGGCGGGCGCGGATGGGACAGGATCAGGCGACTGGCCGGGGTCGAGGCGGGACCGGGGACCGCCCTTCGGACGGCGTCGAAGATCATCTCCGGGAACGTCCTGGTCATGGCGGCACTGATCGGGACAGGGAGCCTGATACTCGGATCGCCGCGCCGGGGAGTCATGCTCCTCGCGCTGGCCGCGTCCTCCGGCGCGGCCCTTATCCTCCTGATGAGGGGGGAGATGAAACATTCCGGCGGCAAACGTGTAATAGAGAGGTAGATTCCGGCCGGGCCCGGCCGGCGCCCCTGCAGACAGGGCCAGACCATTCAACTTAAGGAGGGCAGATGAGATCTGCTATATCGAGAGCGGCGGTCATCGTCTTCGCTGCGGCCGTGATGGCCGCGGTGACGATGCCGGCGGCCGCTGAAGAGGCGAGGCTGCTTCGTTACCCGCACATAATGGGCGACAAGGTGGCCTTTGTTTACGCTGGAGACATATGGACCGTCTCAGCCGCGGGCGGACGCGCCAGCCGTGTCACATCGATGCCCGAGGGGATCGAGGTATTTCCGAAGATCTCCCCGGACGGCAAATGGATCGCGTTCTCCGGCGAGTACGCCGGGTCGCGCCAGGTCTATGTCGTGCCTTTCGAGGGAGGGGTCCCGAAGAGGCTGACATATTACCCCGACGTGGGCCCGATGCCCCCGAGGGGCGGTTTCGACTACATGATCCTAGACTGGACGCCCGACGGGAAGTATATACTCGTGCGCGCCAACAGGACGCCTTTCGGCCGCAGGGTCGGAAGGTACATCCTCGTCGATCCGGCGAACCCGGGCATCGAGAAGGAACTGCAGATCCCCGAGGGCGGCCCGGCTACCTTGTCTCCCGACGGGAAGAAGCTCGCGTACGACATCAAGTCGCGTGAGTTCCGTAACTGGAAGAGATACACGGCGGGCAGGGCACAGGACGTGTTCATCTATGATCTCGGCACGAACAAGGTCGACAGGATCACGGACTGGGAGGGGACCGACAACTTTCCGATGTGGATCGGTGACGCCATATACTTCACCTCCGATCGCGACGAGAACTGGAAGCTCAACATCTGGCGATATGACATCCCCACGAAGAAGTTCGACCGCGTGACAGCGTTCGACGAGTTCGACGTGCTCTTCCCGAGCCGCGGCGGGGACAGGATGATCTTCGAGAACGGGGGCTACCTCTACTGGCACGACACCGCCAGCGGCGATACGAAGAAGATCGATATCACTCTCGACAGCGACAAGCCGTACACCCGCCCCGTGTTCATGGATGTGAGCGGAGACGTTGAAAGCTATTCGATCTCCCCTTCCGGCGCGCGAGCAGTGTTCGGGGCGCGCGGGGACATCTTCACCGTTCCGGCAGAGCACGGCATACCGAGGGACATCACCATGACCCCTGCGGTCCGCGAGCGCGAGGTCGAGTGGTCGCCGGACGGCAGATGGGTCGCCGCGCTCTCAGAGCAGAGCGGCGAGTACGAGCTGTGGGTCTATCCGCAGGACGGAAGCGGTGAGGCGAAGCAGATAACCAGGGGGGCCGACTCATGGATGATGGGCCCGAAATGGTCGCCAGACAGTAAGAAGATCGCGATCACCGACAAGAAGAACATTCTCTGGATCGTAGACGTCGAGAGCGGAAAGAAGACCAAAGCCGACCAGAGCGACATGCAGGGGATCGGCGACTATTCGTTCTCCCCTGAGAGCGATTGGATCTGCTACACGAAGCTCGACGACAACTGGATGAGCTCGATATGGGTCCATTCCCTGCAGTCGGGCAAGAACATGCGGCTCACCGGCGGGTTCACAAACGACCGCGAGCCCGTCTTCTCGAAGGACGGGAAGTATATCTACTTCGTCTCGAGCAGAGACTTCATGTACAGGGAGCGCGACTGGCAGGACAGGCTCTACATGGGGACCCTGTCGGCCGATACGCCCAACCCTCTCGTGCCGCTGAGCGACGAGGAGAAGCCCGCCGAGGAGAAGAAGCCCGAGGCTGACAAGAAGGACGAAGGCGATAAGAAGAAAGACGAAAAGAAAGACGCCGAAGAGAAGAAAGGCATAGAGAAGAT
>CAZREW010000011.1:0-16055 GCA_964599375.1 uncultured bacterium | reverse complement strand
TTGGTCGAGTGGAAGGAGATCTACAACGACGCGTGGCGGATCATGCGCGACTGGTTCTACGATCCGAATATGCACGGCGTCGACTGGAAGGCGATGCGCGACCGTTACGCGGTCCTGGTGCCTTACGTCGCGCACCGGACCGATCTCGACTACATCCTCGGCGAGCTGATCGGTGAGCTTAACGCAGGCCACACATACGTCTTCCCCAGTAACTTCCCGCGGGTCGAGCGAGTCGGCGTCGGTCTTCTCGGTTGCAGGTTCGAGGCGGACAAGGGCAGATGGAAGATCGCGAAGATCTACGGGGGGGCTAACTGGCACGACAACGAGCGGTCGCCCCTGACCGAGCCGGGCCTCAACGTCAAGGAAGGCTCGTATCTGCTCGCGATCGACGGCCACGAGCTCACCGCCGATGTGAGCCCGTACATATATCTCGAGAACAAGGTCGGGATACCGGTCGCGCTCAAGATCGGCGACAAACCCGACATGAAGTCGGCAAGGGAGATAAGCGTAAGACCGATCGACTCAGAGCTGAGCCTAATCTACATGGACTGGGTAGAGGAGAACAGGAAACTGGTCGACAGGCTCTCCGGAGGCAAGATCGGTTACATGCACATCCCCAACACGTGGTACGACGGGTACAGGTCGTTCTTCACCAACTTCCAGCCCCTGATGGACAAGGACGCCCTGATCATCGACGAGAGGTACAACGGGGGCGGGCACTCGCCATACGAGATGGTCGAGATCATGATGAGGCGCCCGTTCAGCTTCTGGGCTTCCCGCAACTCGAGGCTCACCGCCACTCCGTTCATAGTGAACGACTGCCCGAAGGCGATGCTGATCAACGGGCTTTCGTCCTCCGGCGGAGACGCCTTCCCGTTCTACTTCCGTGAAGGGGGCCTCGGCCCGCTTATCGGTGAAAAGACATGGGGAGGGCTTATCGGCTACGGGTTCTCGCCGGGCTTCGTCGATGGCGGCGGGTTCGCAGTGCCAGGGTTCGCCTTCGTCAACAAGAAGGGCGAGTGGGACGTCGAGGGGGTCGGAGTCGACCCCGACATCTACTGCTGGGACGATCCCGGCCTTATTCAGGCCGGCAGGGAACCGATGATCGAGAAGGCGGTCGAGTATCTTCTCGAGGAGATCAAGAAGAATCCGAAAACCAAGGCCGAGACGCCGAAAGGAGCGGACAAGAGCCCCTGAGGCAACGTCACGACGGCATTGATGATGTAGGTCGCTGGAGCCGGCTCCCATAAGGGAGCCGGCCCTTTTATTATCAGGCGATCTGTGTTAAGGTGCTTTGAAAATATTGACCCGGGCATTCCGGATAAGATGGAGGTCTCAATATGAGATATGTTTCCGCCGTTCTCCTGATGACCGTGATCGTGACGTCTCTGCTGACCGCGGGGGCTGCCGCTGACAAGAGAGACAGGGTGCGTTACGAGAAGTACCGGCCGGACCCTGTCCTAAAGAGCATCATCGATCAGATGGACAGCCTCAAGGCGGCAGCCGACAGCGTCACGAATGACATCGATTCCGTTTATAAGGCCCAGGAGAAGGAGAAGAAAGAGGGCAGGAAGATAATCCGTTTCGATTTCTCGTCCATAGCGATGCCCGCATCGCCAGCCAGTTTCAAGGCCCCCTTTCATTTCGCGCCGGTCCCGCAGTACCTCACGGGGATGTGCTGGTGCTTCAGTACCACCTCCTTCCTCGAATCCGAGGTAAAGAGGCTGCACGGACGGGAAGTCAAAGTCTCCGAGCTCCACACGATCTACTGGGAATATGTCGAGAAGGCGCGCGGATACGTCCGCAAGAGGGGGAACCAGCCGATGGCGGAGGGAGGCGAATCGGACGGCGTGCTCCTCATATGGGAGAAGTACGGCGCCGTTCCGGCGGAGGCCTATACGGGCCTTCTGAACGGATCGACCAGGCACAATCATTCGCCGCTGATCGATGAGCTGAACGCATTCCTGGGACTATGCAGGGACAAGGGATACTGGGACGAGGAAGCGGTCATAGGACATGTGAGGATCATACTCGACGAACACCTGGGTCGTCCGCCGGAGACGTTCGAATACGAGGGCACGACGATGACCCCACACGAGTTCTACGAAAAGGTCCTCGACATCGAGCCGGCGGATTACGTGCAGCTCATGTCGACCCTATCGGTGCCGTTCGACACGATGACCGCCTTCGACGCGCCCGATAACTGGCGTCCCACGCGCACCTACTACAACGTGCCGCTGGACGATTATTACAAGTATATAAAGAAAGCCGCGCAGTCAGGATACACGGTCTGCATAGGAGGCGACGTCTCCGAGCCCGGATACTACGGCGAGCAGGACGCGGCGGTCGTTCCGACATTCGACATACCCGGGGATTACATCGACCAGGACTCGCGTGAACTGAGGATGTACAACAGGACCACCGAGGATGACCACGGCGTCCACCTGCTGGCATACCAGAAGGTCAAGGGGAGGGACTGGTACCTTATCAAGGATTCGGCAAGGGCGTCGAGGAGGGGAAGATTCGAGGGCTACCTCTTCTACAGGGACGACTACATCAGGCTCAAGATGCTCACTTACATCGTCCACCGTGACGTTGTGGCCGACATCTGGCCGAAGATTGAGAAGGCGAAGGGGAACTCGACGAGGTAGAGGATCCTTAGGCAGCCTGTCTTGAATATTGACCGGGTTGGGTATGGATTCTATATTTACAGTGAGATGAAGGCTCGCTCCTGTGACGGATACCGTCCGGAACCAGATGGAGCGATATTCGAATACCGCCGGCACCGACCCCACCAGGGGAGAGCAAAGTGGTAAGGAAGAGGTATCTGCACATCGGAGTGGCGGCATGCATGGCGCTGCTTGCAATCGCTGCCGGATGCTCGAACAGCGTATTCACAGGCGATTACAACAAAAACAAGGCGCCCGAGGTCTGGCTCTCAAGCGGTCCGGTCGAGGGGGATACTACCAGCTACCAGGTGCATTTCTACTGGGGCGGGTGGGACCCGGACGGCGAGATAGACCATTTCGAGTTCACCGTGGTCGACGGCGATCCGATCGGATTCGATCCGTCAGACACCACGGGGCTGGATAAGTGGTTCTTCACCTTCTCATACGACAGCGTTATCAAGGTCACGGCCGACGATGATCCGAGACCCTGGAAAGAGAACATCCTTTACACCAAGTATGACAAGACCCATACGCTGTTTCTGCGCGGAGTCGACATGCTCGGCAAGCGGTCCGATGTCGTGTACAGGTCGTTCACCGCCTGGACTCTCGCTCCGTATGTCCAGATAACCCATCCACTGGGTACGGTAAGGACCTACAGTAATGTGATCACATTCCGCTGGGAGGGAAGGGACCCGATCGACAGTCCCACCAATTACCAGACGCCGGACTCGATCAGGTACCTCTGGTCCCAGGTCGCCGACCATGAAGGGATATACAATCCGACGTTCAATATCATACTCGACCTCAATCTGAATCCAGAGTGGTATGAACCGATGTGGGGGCCGTGGATATATTACAGGGCCGATGGAGATTCCGGCACTTCGACGATCCTGGGAGATGACGAGATCCTCGAGAACAACCTGTCTCACATCTTCGCGGTGCAGGCTAAGGACGAGGCAGGGGCGGTCACCGCCGTATTCAAGAAGGACCAGAACGTCAGGCAGTTCCTGGTCTCCCCGAAGGCTGGTCCCCTGCTGTCCATCACAGAGCCGTTCATCGGCGGATTCAAGTTCATGGGCACCAATCTCAATGCGGTCCAGGTCGAGCTGCCGCCGGGGATCGAGCTGAATTTCTGCTGGTCGGCCGACGCGAGCAGCTACGGCGGGGAGATCAGAAGCTACAGATACGGATGGGACATCCAGCAGCTCGATGACCCGAGCCAGTGGGCCTGCGATCCAAGTCCTTACATCAGATGCGCTCAGCCCAGGACATGGTACAGCGGCATACATACCATATATGTCGAGGCGGTAGACAACGGTGGCAAGATCACTCTGGGCAGAGTACAGATCGAGATCATACCGTTTTCCATGGAGAGGACCCTCCTGTGGGTCGATGACTGGGCCCTGGGCGACGATGTGCTGCCGAACATGATGCTTCCTGACGAGAAGGCACACGACGAGTTCTGGATCGACATCTGCTCGAAGGATTCCCAGTTCATCGCGGACCGGGATGTATTCGACTGCCGCGCGCACAACAATGTACCACCGGAGATGAGGATCATCGGCAAGTACCAGAACATTATCTGGACCTACGGGAACTCCAAGGATGGAGCGCTGCCGAAGGTGATCAAGTTCACTCCGGAATCGATGATAGGCGAGGGTTCGACCGTGCTTATCAATTACCTGTCACTGTTCCTGTTCAGAGGCGGGCATCTCTGGACAAGTGGAAGATCCGACCTCGCCTCCGGAGGGCTTGCCGTGATCTTCCTGCTCGCACCGGAGTTCCCGGTCACCTTCAAGTTCGACATGACGCCGAGCCAGGGGGACACGAGCGGCGTGAACTGCATGGGATACAGGGATTACTGCCTGTCAGTGGTAGACAAGATCGTAGGCTCTTTCAGGACCGGCGGGGATATGCCGGTGAGGCTTCTTAGCCAGGACGCCCTCAGCAGGTGCGTCATCGACCAGGAAGATACGATCACCGCCAATTATCCCGGTCTGCCGGCTACTTTGACTCTGAGTCCTGACGTCACGCGGACGGGGATGTTCTTCGACCCGAGAGTCAGGGGATTCTATTACGTCGAAGCTTATGATCCGGCTTACTGGATCGAGACAAGAGGAATAAATCAGCAGAGATGCTTCCATCCGATGTACCGGATGAAATCTCGCAGCACGAGATCCCCTCTCGACAACGCAACTGTCGCCATCTGGGTCAACAAGTATGCCGGTGTCGTGCCCGAGGGAGCCGGACCTCCCGCCGTAGCGGCGCGGAGTGTCCACTTCGGCTTACCTCTGTGGTTCTTCAGGCACACGGCGGTCGATTCAATAGCCAATGTCGTTTTCGAGGAGTGGGGCCTGACCGGAGAGTAGGGGATGGACTTCCGGCCGCGTTTATCGTTCAGAAAAGATCGCACTGTGAGCAGAAGCCGGGAGCATCGCTCCCGGCTTCTTTCCCCAGCCGTCCTTCTCTGCCTTTCCGCGGCCGTGGCACCGGCACTGGGAGGTCCCATCCTGACTGTCCTTGTGGTCGACTCCGGGAGCGGAGAACTGGTCCCGGCCCGATGCAGTGTCGTCGACAGCCTCGGCCAGAGCCGATTCCCCTATATATACTCTTCACTCTACCACACCTACGGAGGAGGCTACTTCTACGCCGACGGGGATTTCGCTTTTTCAGTTCCGGGGGGCAGGACTGTCATCAGGATCGCGAGGGGCCCCGAGTATTACCCCTACGTGGATACGCTGACGATCCTCGGGGATACGACGGTGACCTGCGAGCTCGAAAGGTTCGTCGACATGAGGGGAGCGGGATGGTACAGCGGCGACGTAGAGGTCCACATAGACCATATCGGCGGGATCTACAATCTCGACCCGGCGGACGCGCATTGGGTAGGGCGGGCGGAGAACCTCGATTTTGTGAACTGCCTGGATAACGGATTCCACTTCACCGGCGGTCCCGACCCCGTCAGCACTGAGGACTGCATCGTCTACATGTCCGAGGAGCTGCGCAGTTTCGTCTACGGCCATTGCGCGCTGCCCGGGCTGAAAGGACTTGTACTGCCGTCAAGCACGGGCTGGGGCACTCTGCTGATGGACGTGGCCGACTCGGTGCACGCCCAGGACGGGCCGCTGATGATATATTCCCATCCCGTGACGACACATGATTACGATCAGATAGAGGACTGGCCCGGATCGGGCCTCGGCAGGGAACTACCGGTAGATGTGATCCAGGGAAAGGTAGACGCGGTCGAGGTCATGAGCTATTCGAACGTCGACGGCGGGATAGAACTGGATATGTGGTATGCGCTGCTTAACTGCGGGTTCAGGATGCCGCCGTGCGCTGGAAGCGACGCGGCCGTCAACAGGTACACCGACGCGCCGATGGGAGGATTCCGGGTCTATGTAGAGCACGAGGGAGATACCCCCGATATCTATCAATGGCTCGACGGAATATCGGCGGGGCGGACTTTTGTCACGAACGGACCGCTTTTCACTGAATTCGACATGCTCGGATCATGGGGGATAGGAGACAGCCTTTATATCTTCAGGAACACCTACAAGATCATCCTCGATCTCACAGCCGTATGCGCGTTTCCGATGGACCGGGTCGACATATTGATGAACGGGAGAGTGGTCGACACGCTGGTGCCCGGCGGCGACCCCCGCGTCATCTCTGGTAGGAGCGAGTTTTTCATATTCGAGAGCTGCTGGATAGCGGCCATGGCCTGCGGTCCGGCAGTGGAATGGGTGACTGTCGGTGACCGGCTTTTCGCGCATACCGGTGCGTTCTATTTCGACTATGATGGCGAGCATATCCACAAGAGGGAAGCTGTCCTCTTCCTGGCGGAACGGGTGGACTCGCTCATCGACCTGGCGCTTGAAAAAGGAGAATGGGCCGCTCCTGAGGACTCGATCCGTCTCTTCGATGAACTGTATGCCGCGAAAAGCTGGTATATGGACCTGATGGGTGTAACATCCGGCACGGAAGATCACGATGGCAATACAGTCCCTCCCGCTCTTTCCGTGACGGTGTATCCCAATCCATTCTCGGGATCGGCTGAGATTAGTTTCAACGCTTCGTTCCCGCTGGGCGGAGGCAGAAGTGCCCTGATGTCGCCAGGACCAGTCCCTGTCAAGCCGGAAGTCACGGTATACGATCTCTCGGGAAGGCCGGTGAGGAGGCTCCTCCCTGGAGAGGCGGAAGGTGGACGGTTCCAGGTGACGTGGGACGGCAGGAACGACGCCGGCAGGCCGGCGGCGAGCGGGATCTACTTCTGCCGCGTCCGGAGCGGGGAGATGGAATCCTCCGCGAAGATGCTTCTCATCAGATAAAAAACGATCCCGACTGTCGCCGGGACCGTTTCCTATTGGTAGCGGGGGCTGGATTTGAACCAGCGACCTTTGGGTTATGAGCCCAACGAGCTACCGGACTGCTCCACCCCGCATCATTTCCCGATGAATATTATGGATTTGCGTCCCCGTTGTCAAGGACGGTCGATGTCCTGCGTCCGTTTTTATTTGCTGGGGGCAGTGTTATTATCCTGTAGACCCTCTCGCCGGGTCTCATATATCCGTATGCTTCCCTGGCGACTTTCTCTATCGCGAACGGGTCGTTCTCCAGTTCGGCGATGTCCTTGCGAAGGTATGAGATATCGCTTTCCAGCACACTGTTGTCCTTCTCGATCACTTCGAGCGCCATCTGTGCGTGCCAGAGGTTCCACAAGCCGACATCCCCGGCGATGAATATGATGACGACCAGCACGATAAGCCCGATCACGAGAGCCCTCGCCACGCCGGGGCTTACATCGAGCGAAGCCCGGTGGATCCTCAGATATTTCTCACCCTGTCCCCAGAGACTCTTCATGACATCCCTCTATCCGAGTGTCGACCAGAAGGCTGATTTTCCAGGCCACTGAGCTATCTCACCCAGCTCTTCCTCGATCCTCATCAGTTCGTTGTATTTCGCCACGCGGTCTGTGCGCGATGCCGACCCCGTCTTGATCTGCCCGGAGCCGACCGCGACCGCCATCTGCGCAATGGTGACATCCTCGCTCTCGCCCGACCTGTGCGAGATGATCGAGGTGTAGCCGGCCTTCTTCGCCATCTCGATGGCGTTCAGGGTCTCGGTGAGCGTACCTATCTGGTTCAGCTTTATCAATATAGAATTGGCGATACCCTCTCTGATACCGCGGGCGAGGCGGCTCGTGTTCGTCACGAAGAGGTCGTCGCCTACGATCTGTATCCGGCGGCCCAGGCTTTCGGTGAGAAGCTTCCATCCGTCCCAGTCATCCTCGCCTAGACCGTCCTCGATCGAGATTATCGGGAAATCATCGACCAGCTTCTCGTAGAAATCGATCATACCGGACGAATCAAGTGTCTTTCCCTCCGCCTCGAGCTTGTAACTGTCGCCTTTCATGAACTCGCTCGCGGCAGGGTCGAGCGCGAGAGCCACATCCTCGCCCGGCCTGTAGCCTGCCTTTTCTATCGCGGCGACTATTACTTCGAGCGCCTCCCTGTTCGATTTGAGATCGGGAGCGAAACCTCCCTCGTCGCCGACCGATGTGGTGTAGCCTTTTTCCGAGAGTATCTTTTTGAGCGCGTGAAACACCTCAGCCCCGTATCTTACCGCCTCGGTGAGGTTGGGGGCTCCCATTGGCACGATCATGAATTCCTGGATATCGACGTTGTTGTCAGCGTGCTTGCCGCCGTTAAGGACATTCATCATGGGAACGGGCAGGACACGGGCCCCGACCCCGCCGATATGCTGATACAGAGGGATCCCGAGCGCTTCAGCGGCGGCTTTGGCGACTGCGATCGATACTCCCAGAATGGCGTTCGCGCCAAGCCTGCTCTTGTTCGGCGTTCCGTCGAGCTCGCATAACATATGGTCGATATAGACCTGGTCGAGAGCATCGAGCTCTATCACCTCGGGAGCGATGATCTCATTCACGTTCTCTACGGCCTTGAGGACTCCCTTGCCGCCGTACCTCTTCGCGTCCCCGTCGCGCAGCTCGACAGCTTCATGCTCGCCCGTCGACGCCCCCGATGGTACTATGGTCCTTCCGAACGCCCCGCTCTCGAGCAGGACCTCGACTTCGACTGTGGGATTGCCCCGTGAATCGAGGACCTCCCTGGCTGATACGAATTCGATGCCGGTCATCAGGCCCCCTCTCAGGGATAAGTGACGCAAAGACAACAGGTAAGGCAATTACCTTGACATGCCGGATTCTATTCCCGGCCTGCGCGTGGTGTCAAGATAAATTCTCTCCGGCCGATCCGATCCCCGGGTCCGGAACCTTTTAAAAGGATATACTTTACAAGAATTGGCCTTTACCGTCATCGGACATGCTGTTATTCTTCGCGCGACCCTGTCCCGGAGACCCGGAATAATTATGAAAATGATCAATACCGGTGGAAACATTCTTTACCTGTTCCCGTAATCAAGGTGTAGACAGTGAGTCGGGAAGACGCACAACTGGTCAAGAGATGCCTGAGAGGAGATGAGAAGGCTTTTGAGGAACTTCTCGCAAAATACAGGAGACCGGTCTACAGCATCTGTATACGGATGGTCAGGAACGAGACCGACGCGGAAGACCTCGCGCAGGAGGTCTTCGTCCGGACGTTCAATGTGCTCGACAGGTACAATCCTTCGTACCCTTTTTCGAGCTGGCTTTACAGGATCACTTCGAACCTGTGCATCGATTTTATCCGCAGGCGCAGAAAAGGCGTCGTCTCTCTGGACGAGCCCGTTTCCAGCGATGAGGGCGATATGCCCCGTCAGATCGCTTCCAAGACCGGCGACCCGGAGAGAGATCTTCAGACGAGGGAGATGATGGCAGTGCTGGAAGAAGCTGTGAGCAACCTGCCGGAGCATTACAGGATCATCGTGATCCTCAGGCACCAGGAGCAGCTTTCATACGAGGAGATCGCGGATAACCTCGGGATCCCTCTAGGCACGGTCAAGGCCCGTATACACAGAGCGAGGAACATGATCAAGGATTTTTTCACGGACAAAGGAATGCTGGACGAGAGCGGAACTACAGGAGTTGATCTTCCATGAAGCATACGACAGCAGTAAAAGCTATGGTGGCAATGGGAGTGGCTGTGATCTCCGCGATCATTATGGGGGATGCCGCTGTCGAGGGTGCTACCTACAAACATGAAGAGACAATCTCCAAAACGATCACCGTGGACGGAGCGAAGCTACTCTCCATCGAGAGCCTTAACGGCGACATCATCGTCACGGGAGAAGCCGGGCGGGAGACGATCGAACTGAAGATAGTCAAGATCGTCAAGGCCGAGGACGAGGAGTCGGCCAGGAAGATCGCCGAAAGCATGGGCGTCGTGGTCACCAGGCCCGATGAGACGATAAAGATCGAGACCAGGTATCCGAAGAAGGGCAAGGTCAAGAAGAGCATATTCTCGATCATGTTCGAGCGGAGCCAGTCGATGAGCATATCGATGACGCTGATAGTTCCAGCGGGGCTGCCCGTAGCGGCTTCCTCCGCGAGTGGTGATATAGAGATCAGCCATATCCTGGACGACGTGGAGGTTTCCACGGCCAGTGGCGACCTTGCTATCAGGGATATCGACGGGGATGTCGAGGCGAATGTCGCGAGCGGTGACATCGAGATCGAGGATGTGACGGGTTCAATCAAGCTGAGCAGCGCGGCAGGCGATATCGTTGTCCGGAACGTCGGAGGCGACGCCGAGATCAGTGTTGCCACGGGCGACACCGAGATCACCTCTATCGGCGGGGCGCTGCACCTGACGACCTATTCCGGCGACTCGGTCGTCGACGGGGTGGGAGCCGTCAATTACGAGGGTATAAGCGGATCGGCGAAGTTCGTGGACGTGCGTGGCGCCGTAGCGGCGTCCGCGGCCAGCGGCGACCTTAACTTCCGCGTTGTTCCCAAAGGGCTTAACGACTACAACATCACTACATCGAGCGGCGATGTGACTCTCCGGTTCCTTACAGCCATGGAATACGGATATATACTGAAGGCCTCGACGACTTCCGGCGAAATCACCGCGCGTCTGCCGATCACGGTCACCAAGGTGGACAGAAACAGGATAGCTGGTATAGTGAGGGATGGTCGGGCAAAGGTCATCCTTGAGACGGCTGGCGGCAACATTACAATCGAGGAGCCCGAGGAGTAGGACTATGAACTGCCGGCATTTCGAGATGCTGATCCAGAAATACCATGACGGGGAGCTCGATACCGCCGGGATGGCGGAGTATGAGGCTCACCTGGCGGCGTGCCGGTCTTGCAGGGATATGGACATGCGGTTCGCCGCGGTATTCGAGGCCCTCGACGGGATACCGCTGGCCGAGCCTTCTGCGGGTTTCGATTCCGGAGTCATGGCCAGGGTCGACGTGGCCAGGTACAGGAAGAGCGCGGCCAGCAGGGCAGGTGCGGCGGTAAGGAACGGATGGGACAGGATCCCGTTTCCCGCGAGAGTCGCGTCCGGGATCGCGGCCGTATTCGGGTTGTTCATCGCCGTTTACACACCGATGCTCGGAATGATCGCGTCAGCCGCGGGCAGGACCGCGTCCCTGGCCGGATCGGGATTTTATATAGCCAGGCGGATCATAGAGGATCCGTCGGTGATAGGAAGTTATCTCGCGACATCCACGAATTACAGGCTCGCGGGCAGGATCCTGCTCTCGACATTTGAAAGACAGATATCAGGTATCCAGCTGTCCCATCTGTTGATGGCCGGGCTGGCTGCAGCAGTGCTTATCGTACTCGTGGTGAGGGCGACCCGGATCGCCTGGAGCAAGGGAGAGACCCATGTCAGCATTATTTAGCGCGGTAGTAGCCAGGGTCGCCGTATTCATCTGCTCGTTTATTCTCGTCGCGGCGGGACCGACCGGCACCAGCACCAAAAGAACACAAGCGCCGTTCAAGGTGGTGACAACTGCCCAGGAAAAGGAAACGACCGATAGCACGAAGGCTGCCAAAGCCACTGAGGATAAGAAAAAGGCCGAGGCCGAACTCGAAAAGGCCAGAGCCGAGATGAAAGCGGCCAAGGAAAAGCAGAAGTCGGTCAAGATAACCATCTCAGACGAGGGCATCAAGGTAGGGTCCAAGGATGGCGAAGAGAAAGTGCTTCTCGAGCTCGACCATCGCGAGCTGAACAACGCCCTTAAAGACCTGGATTACGATTTCAATATGCTGGAGGACGTGCCTGAATCTCTTGCGGCGATGCTTCTCGAAGACGACGACAGGGCTTACGTGAAGGTGAGGGGACGCGATGTCGTCAAGTTCGGGGAAGACATCCATATCGGAAGGCATGAGCTTGTCCAGGGCGATGTCGTAGCCATCGGGGGCGATATAGTCATAGAGGGGAAGGTCCGCGGAAACGTGGTCAACATCTTTGGCGATACCGAGCTTCACGGCACGGCCGTGATCAACGGGGATGTAGTATCGGTGATGGGCGAGCTGAACGAGTACGACAATCCCCGCATAAGGGGCGAGACCGTGAACGTGGCCGGAGGAGCTCCGAATATCCGTCTTCCGTTCTTTTCCTACCACACGGGAAACATCTGGAACGTGATCACCAGGGTGATCAAGTTCGTCATTTTCACAATCCTGCTTCTTATGATCATCTACTTCCTGCCCGACCGGATGAGGATCTCCTCAGATCATGTATTCGGTTCATTCTTCAGATCGCTCGGGGTAGGGGTCCTCTTGCTGCTGGTCGGTTCGGTAGTGGTGTTGATCCTCGGGGTGATCCTAAGTATCACGATCATCGGGATACCGGTTGCGCTTCTGTTGGTGCTCTCGTACGGAGCGCTCCTGCTGCTAGGTTACTTCGTAAGCGCTCTCGCGCTGGGCAGGCTCCTATGCAAGAAGTTCGGGCCTGACGGCGCCTCGCAGTTCCTCTGCGGTTTCATGGGACTGTTCCTCATCACGCTGCCCGGTTTCGTTGCCGCTATGATGTGGGTCGTGCCGTTCCTCGGGCCTGTTCAGCTCCTGCTCAAGACGATCGCGGTATTCGTCAACTTCCTGGCCGTGGCGCTGGGATCGGGGGCCCTGATCATATCCAAGGCCGGCGCTCTTCCGCTCGAGCGGCGTGGCATGCCCGAGCTGCCTGGTGCTTCAGCGGCCCGGACTAATACCGGGATGTACGGCGCTACCGAGGGTCCGGATACGCCCGAATGGCCCGGGCCGGACGAGGAATGATCAGGGGATAGCGCTTTACTATTCTCTCGTCAATTGTTATCATACGGGGAGACCTTGACCTGCAATTCCCCGTATATACGGGAGTCTGGAGCGCCCCGACATTGCCTGGCATAATCCGAAAACTATATCTGCTGCCGATTGTTTTTGTCATAGCGGCAGTCCTCTGCGGTGATGTGGCCGCCGCGGGAGGCGGGGCGTTCGCGTCGAGGATGTCGGCCGTAGACGCGTCACGCGAGGCGCTAGAGGTCGAAGTGAGTCCCTTCCAGGGCAGCATCGTCGATGAGATAGTCGTCAAGGGCAACACGCACACCAAGCGTTGGACGATAATACGGGAGATGGCTACGAAAGAGGGCGAGCACCTCGACAGGGATGTCCTGTACAGGGATCACTCCTACCTTCGCGGCCTTGGGTTCTTCTCCGAAGTCGATATCACTATAGACGAGACGTCAGCCGGGCATTGCGACGTGATCGTCCAGGTCTCGGAGCGGCCGGATCTCTTCATGAAATACCCCATGCCTTCGCTCAGCTACGACCTGGAAAAGGGCGTAAGCTACGGCATCCGCTGGAAGATCAGAAACTTTCAGGGTTCCGGACAGGAGCTCTTCGCGGGATTCGACAGGAGAAGAGAGCAGGAACAGGGTGCCAGTATTGCCTGGAGCATGCCATGGGTCGGGAAATACAGGATGAGGCTGAGCATGCAGGGATTCACGCACGAGAAGATAAGCGTGCCCGATAAGGCCGATTTCGTGAAGGAGCGGCATGGCGGCGGCATCATCATGGGATTCCCGCTGACCCGGAGCCTTCTTCGCCAGGTCTGGATAATGCCCGACATAACGCTCGAGAGCAGGTACTCAAGACTCGGAGTCTACGGGCCCCCTAACCAGAATGGACTCTATCTGAGGCAGCTCCTTCTTATCACGGGGCTTTCACTCACATATGACAGCAGGGATAATCTCATCTCGCCGTTCAGCGGCGCGTTCGCCGGAGTTTCGGCTCGCAGGTTCACGAGTGTCGATGGGATGAAGCAGCAGTTCTCGTTCATGTCATTGACGGGTGCTTACTACCTGCCCGTCCGCGGTGTCGGTTCTCTCATATTCGCTTTCGCAGGCGACAACCGGGACGGGGAACTGCCATGGTTCTATCAGTTGGGAATGGGAGGGATGAACGACCTGAGAGGGTATGCGGAAAGCGATGCCAGAGGTACTTCACGGCTGTTGACGACGATCCAGTTAAGGAGAAACGTCTACGGTCCAAATGCCTTCGACATTCCCCTGATAGGTAAATTCGACCTCGCTCTCAATACTGTCGCATTCGTAGACAACGGCGCGCTGATGAACTCACTCGACATGGCGCCGCAGACGAGGTTCCACTCCACGGCGGGATTCGGTCTCGAAGTCATCTCGCCGATCCAGGACATGGTAAGGTTTGAGGTAGCTTTCAGTGAGGAGGGTGTCCCTTCCTACTACGTCTCCACGCGCAGCAGATTCTGACCTGTTTAATCCTTGAGTATTTTCCCTCAGCAGTCTATTCTTGAATCTAATCCTTTATAAATAAATAGGATGCGGCATAAATACGGGCCTTAAGCACCTGGGCGGGTAGGAAAAAACCCCCATTTTACGGGCCTGACAAGGCATCAGGAACTTCAGGAATGGCTTTTCATAAAGATTTTCCTCGAACCTGACATTCGATTTCCCACGTCAGTACTGACATCGTAACAATAAATTTCACAACAGGTAAGACAAGGCTGCCCCACGCGCGCCGGCCTCGTGGCAGTCTCTTTTAGGGCATACTGAGCGCTGTCGGACCGGAAGGTCTCGAAGCCGGGAACATCCGATGCAATTCCCCTGTCCATGGAAGATAACAGCCCTTGTGCGCAGGACTGTTTTGTGACAGGGAGAACCTGTTGAAAAATAAGGTACTAATATATTTTGTGCTGGCTCTTGCCGCCCCTTTATCTGCCGCGCCGGGAAGCCTTCGAGCGGAGGATTTTACCCACGTCTACGCCCTGGATAACGGCTCGACGGTCAGGGTATACACGCCTGAAGGCATACTTTCGGAGATGACCCGGCGCGATGCCAGCGGTGACCTCGTCTTCTATCCGGAGGGCGGGGGGTACTATTATCTGATCGAGGATATCTCCAGCCCTCTGATAGTGAACAAGGGCGCCGGCGAGTTTTTCCCGATGAGTGAAGAGGCCGTCATGCGGGCTCTTCGAGAGATCGACATCGACGGCCGCACCGTCGATATGAAGATAGACGTCTACATCCTCCCCATGCCGAGGCTGCACTACATGAGCAGCACATCGGCGGGCTGCAGGATCTTCCTTTCACCGGGAGTCTGGGAGGTATCCGCCTCTACGACGGCGACCGTCGTAACTCATGAGTTCGGTCATTGTTTCCAGAAGGCGTATCTGCCTGACGGAGACGTCGAGGGATGGGAAGAATATCTGGGCATGAGAGGCATACTGGATGATCCCCTCTACAGCGAAAGCTCGATCCACATGAACAGGCCAAGTGAGTTATTCGCCGAGGACTTCAGGATCCTTTTCGGCGGGGAGCTCGCTGTTTATCCCGGATCGATCGAGAATCCCTATCTGGCGCAGCCTTCGGATGTCGAGCGACTCGAGGAATTCATGGCCTCTCTTGCCGGTGCTCCCGTCATCGCGGTGGTATCGCCCGAAGACGATCTGATCGAGTCTGTCGGCAATTATCCCAACCCGTTCAATCCAGTTACGACGATCCGGGCCGACTTCAACGGCCCTGTCACAGGAAGGGACATCAGCGTCAGGATCTATGCCGCGGACGGTTCTCTCGTCAGGGATCTTTGGGCGGGAACCATATCGCAGGCTACATTCGAGAAGACATGGGACGGGATGAACGATACGGGGACCCGGGCTGCCAGCGGGATATATTTTTACCGTATCACGGCAGGTCCAGCGTCCCGAACCGGGAAGATGCTTCTGGTACGCTAGTCCGTGTCTCTTTTGAGAAAATAGCTTTAAAAGGCAACCCGGCACTGGAGTGATCCGAGACTCCGGGGCCGGGTTTTTCAGTGGTGATGACTATACCCTGATCGCCACTATAAACGGCCCCTGACTCCCCGGCGGGGGCCTTGCCGCCCGCCGCTTTCCATGATGGATCCCATGGGGTCTCTTAGGCCGTTGATGTCCTCTCAGGCTTGTCAGGGGACTCAGGGGGTGG
>CAZREW010000010.1:0-109499 GCA_964599375.1 uncultured bacterium | reverse complement strand
CCCGTGACCTCTTGTCTGCCAGACAAGTGCTCTCCCAGCTGAGCTACAACCCCAACCCGCGATATATTATCAAAAAGGAGGCCCGCGTCAAGCAAAATTGCCGGAGCCACCCCGTGACTTGCCTGCGCACACTCCAAAACCCTTGACACTGCTATATAATGAAAATACCTTTCCGCATGTGCCGGAGTGGTGAAACTGGTAGACGCAGGGGACTCAAAATCCCCCGGGGGCAACCTCATCCGGGTTCGATTCCCGGCTCCGGCACCATCATTTAGGAGCCCAGCCGTCGGTCAATGTTTCCATGAACGCGACCAGATCCTCTATCTCCCGGTTTGACAGGCCGAGGTCGCCAAGTTCCTCCAGGTTCATGTTTTCTTTCACTTCGGGCTCCGGCCAGCCGACGATGTCACGCGTAATAGCTGAACGCCCGCAACTTCTCGCAGATGGCTGCCGTGTCTGGATTAGCCATCTCAAGCGGATTCAACGGCGGTCCCGTAGCCTGCTCCTCGAGTGAGTTGGCCCGTCCGTCCCAGAAAAGACCCCCTACCCATATATCTTCCTTCGGATCACGATGAAGAGGCGGGATATAAGCTGCATAGGAAGCCGGCTGGTCATTACGGTTACCATATACGCCTTCCCTTGCACCCCCCGATACGGGCAGATCCGTATCCGGGTCGGCGAAGGCCCTCGCCGGTTCATGACAGCTTGAACAGGACTGCCCGGGAGGTGTCGAGAGGCTCTCCTCGAAGAAGAGCATCGTGCCGAGCTCTTCTTTTGCTATATCGCCATCATTCGTCCAGCAAGGAGTGCCGAGATTAAGGTCTGGCAGCGATCTCTTTCGCTCTCGCTTGGGACTATAGTCCTAACTACTATATTTTGCAGGGCTTTAAGATGTTTATGGAATGGTTTTTGCGAACATTTTCTTGGGACGGTGGGTTTGTCTCTCGGCCGGATGCGCAGCCAATGCGCTGGAGATCGGGCATGAAACTTAACGGTGCAGCAGTAAAAGGATAGAGCCATGGGCAACAAGGGATTCACGCTGATCGAACTCATGCTCGTAGTCGTGATTATCGGAATACTCGCCGCGATTGCTGTGCCCAATATGCTCAGCCTCCAGGCAAGGTCAAAGGAAGCCTCGATAAAATCAAACTGTCATACGGTGCAGCTGGCAGTCGAGGATTTCAGCGTCATGACCGAAGGTCTGTATCCTACTGACGTGGACTCGGACACTACGCCAGCTGGAGAGACACTTATCGACATGCTGCCTGACGGCAACCCCCTCACCAATTCCTTCACTCACAATGCAACGGAGCCCGTGAACGGTACCGCGATGGTCCAGGGACAGATCGGATACGCCCCGATTCTCAGAAATGGAATTCCTACCGCATACACGATTACTGGATTCGGGAGCGAGTCTACGGTAATCACACTTACCGGCGGACAATGACAGAGCGGATCATTCGTTCTCTAGAAGAGGCCCCGCGAGTATCAACGAGTCCGGATCGGATATCTCCCCCGCGACGCTCTCCCTGTCAAGCAGGGCCCTGCGAAATGCGTACCACCCGCATCTGGGGTACATCGATCCAATGGTCACTTTCGTGCACGAATCCTCCAGGCGGCCTGGTGGGATCCCGAGGAACAGCTCGAGGATCTTGAAGTGGTCTATGACGACATCGATCTTCTCAGTCTTCAGATAATCACTCAGGTGTCCGCTCTCCAGGGCGAAGAAGGCCGTGCGGTTCACCTTCCCGTCGAGGTTGATCACACGGCGATCGCACATGTATCCTATCGTCCCGCATTGAAAGACGCCGATCCTGTCGTCATCACGGGTATTGGCGTCTATCCACCCGGCGATGTCGTAATACGGATACACCGGATGTGACCTGAAGGCCTGCGAATAGGAGAAGACTGAAAACACCATTATGTAGACGGCTGCCGACAGCGCAGCCACCCTTTTGACTGGAACCGACCTCTCGCGCAGCCAGTCAAACCCGTCCTGGATGAAAAATGCAAGATAGATGCTCGCTACCAGATAGATCGGGTAGAAGTACCTAAGGAAAAAGAAAGCTCCGAATATGTAGAAAGAATACGAGAGCATTAGCACCACAGAGTAGAAGAGTAGAAAATCCACCTCTCTTCTCTTCAAGTGCTTTCTCTTCCGGTGCCAGCCGAGTATGGTGAAACCAGCCGCGGCGAGCAGGATGAACCCGGTCGCGTTCCCTATGGCCCTGAACACGGCGCCTGTGCCGAGCATGGTATCGAGCCTTTCAGCTGAACGGAAGAACACCTGCACGGGCGGAATGACCTTCAGAGCGGAAACCGCATGCTCTAGATGCGTCCAGATGAACGAAGCGTCCGGGCCCTTGAAAGCGAGGGATTCAGGACCGTAACCGAAGTATGCCGCGTAGGCGAGCGACAGGAACCTGGTGGCTCTTCCACTGTCCTGGATTACACTGCCGCTCTCAATGAGATTGAACAGGATCCATGGCCCGTACAAGATGATCACGCCGGCAGGGACAAGGGCCACTCGTAGAAGGAAGGCTTGTGACACTCCCCTGCGCCTCAGGATGTAAAGGTAATCCAGGACCATTACGAGGGCGAGAAAAGTGCCGTCGATCCTCGATACAACGCTCAGTCCCAGCAGCAGACCCAACACAAGGAATCTCAACGCCGGAGGATCTTCTACTCCCCTGACCCTGGAGAGGTAATAATAGACGCTGGCAGCGATCATGAATGAAGCGACCGCCGTCTCCAGGCCGTTGGCTGTCTGCCTCGTGACGATCGGTGAGAATGCCCAGATGAGTGTGGCTGAAAGCGAAGCAGCGAAACCGACATACCTTCTAGTGATTCTGAAGAGAATATACGCGGTCATGCCCGTAAAGATCGCCAGCATCGACAGGGCGATATGCACGGGCAGGGCCGGATGATTTCCGGCCAGCATGTATACCGGGACGAGGATGAATACATACAGCGGCTGGAATCCTGTGGTGGGATGGATACCGTCGAATGTCATCCCGGCGCCTTCCGCGAGGTTACGGGCTATCTGGAAGGCATAGAAGCTGTCATCGTAGAGGAAGCCGTTTCTCGCGAGCGTGGAGAAATCCTGCCACGCTACCGCCGTATGGAAGGCCACAATAGCGAGAAGCACGCAGACTACGAGCGTGTTGCGGCTTTTTTCAGTCATGGTGAACGGTAGTACGTTAGCTGAAGATGCTTTTACGAATTCCTTTCATTTATACGGACTTAGACACCCATTTTACTATAAATCCAGATTGAAGTCAACGGCGGCTTATAAGACGTTTGGAAACTGGCAGATGCGCGTATGACAGATTCATCTGAACTTGATGAGGATATCGCTTTCCCCATTCGGTTCGAGGATTATAAAAGGAACGGGGTCTTCCATCTCATACTCCTTCAATAAGACAGATGGAGGTTCGATGTGGAGTCCCGGATCCCAGTGATAAGGCAGAAGGACCCTTTCCGGCACTCTCCCCTCTTTGTCCGGCTTCAGTGTGACATAGATCCGGTCGTAAGATGACAAGACGGTGATGCCGCGTGCTTCGAGCGATCCGCTGTCAAGCCCAGCGTCCCAGATAGAGAAATGTCTCGAGCTCCAGAGTAGATCGAAACCGGTTGCCTTTCCGAAGAACTCGCGGCATTCCTGAGTCGATGTGAGGATCCAGCGTACGTTGTACAGCATCATATAGCGGCGGAGCTCACCGCTTCCCATCTCCGGGAGCGGTCTTCCCATGGCGCTGCACATGTGAAAATTCGTGAAGTTATGCCTGATATAGGCCCAAGGGTAAGGCCCGCCTATCTGCTCGACTCCGGTAAACTGAGGGATTATCGCCGGTATGAAGCTGTCCCCGTAATTCCATGCCGGGCCGTCCTCGACCATGATCCTTCCTGAGTGTTCTGTCAAGGCGATTAGAGCATCTATCATCTCGCCGACTTCAGGAGTCATGGATGTGCTTAAAGTGTGGCGATACCATCCTCTGGACGAAAGAAGAGCTAATACCGGAGAACTCACGAGAAGAGAAATAAGGACAGCCGCCAACGCGGGCCTGCCGAGGCTCCTCGAAAGGACGATCCTCCCCGCGCCTTGAAGTATCATCATCATCCCGGCCCCTGCCAGCGGTGACATGAAAATGACGGCCGGCACGAGGAACCTCCCAGGCTCCATCTGGTCAAATACAGGAAGGTATATGCCGAAGGCAGCAACGGCGAGTAGAAATAGGCTCCCTGCCGCCGGACCCGCCGCGTCGCCCGCCCTGCCCTTACGTAAAAGATGGAAAGTTCCGGCTACAGCCAGAGCGACGATCAGAAGAGCAGGAGCATTGCCGGGACGTAATAAGAGCGCCAGCAGCCTCATCGGCCCCTCAGTCTGAAAAAATGTCTCTGAGGCGACCTTGATATCGAGGTACCGGAAAAATGGGACTAGCCAGATCGAATTAACAGCGATCACCAGCAGGCACCAGGAGAGAAGTCCGGTGAGCGCCCTGACCTCCCATCTCCTGTGAGTCTCGCCCGCCTCGACCCGCTTCCTCTCGGAGAAGAAAAGAGCCAGAAAGGGAACGGGAAGGAGCACGGCCGCCGTGGGATGGATAAAAAAGACCAGGGGCCCCGCTATCCAGAGTGGCCAAGCCCTCTGCCCTCTCAGGAAGGATCTGAACAATCCGATGATATATACCGACATGTGGGATACTATCAGGTACGAGAACATCCCGGCGAACCTGAACTGTCCGACGTACGGCCTTCCCCAGTGCCAGAAGGCGAGGAGCAGGAGCACTGAAAGCACCGATTCATCGAAGCTGAATCCGAGTCGCCTGCTGCCGGCGTATATCGTGAGCGGAAGGAGCATATACCCCGCGAATATGAAGATCTTGAAAGCCCTTGCTGTATCCGCGAAACGCATCATTACACACCACAGCTCAACTCCCTTCGAGTCTATATCGAATACGGTCCCCCCGGGGTATCCGGCCATGAAATATGGGTCGTACGCGTACAGCCTGTGCGAGTCGCCGAAGACCTCTGTGGCTCTGACGACCTGCTGGTAATGCAGTGCGTGATCGAGCGTGATCACCGGCCTTGAATCTAGAACGTCCTCTGGCGGGAAGAAGAAGAGGGTCGCGATGAGATGGGCGCCGAGGATCACAGCCAGGACAGTTCCCCTCCCGCCTCCTCTTCCTTCATGCCTTTCTATCAATCCTGCCAGAGGCCTTATGGCCAGCAGAATGGCAGTCCCGAGGAGCAGCGAGGCCTTGAGCGTTATACTTCCAGTGCCGAGACTTCTCAACGTGGAAGCGATGCCAAGCGCCAGGGCCAGACAGAGCAGTACTGCGTCGATCAGTCCGGGATGTTCTGCCAGGCGTTTTCCTGCGGTCATACATGTCCTGTTTCGCGGGAAGTCCTCTACCCCTTTGATACCATCTGATTCTACACCTTTTCACGGGCATTCTCAAGCATGTGAGGGGCAGTAAGGACCCTGTGACGATTAACTTACTTGAATATGGCAGCCTGCTCGGGCTATCATCGCCTGGCACCAGATCCAGCTGAAAGAGAATCATTCTTCACTTGGCGACGTATTATTAATATAGGTGGGCCCTGAGACTGAACTCCTGAATCCAGGGGGGTCGGGAATGAAAGCAAGGTTCCGGGAAGTAGATCCTTCCTTCCCGTCGGACGCAAGATCGTTATTAAAAATACTCCTGATCTCCGCCGTATTCGTTGTCATCATCGGCGCAGACTCGCATGGTCAGGAGAACCGCATGAGGTTCGAGGAGCTCTCTATCGAAGAGGGGCTTTCCCAGACCATCGTCTATTCGATCGTCCAGGACAATGAGGGATTCATATGGTTCGCGACCGAGGATGGCCTCAACAGGTATGATGGATATCATTTCGCGATCATAAGGCACGATCCGGAGGACACGAACAGTCTCGGGTACAACCATATCCTTGCCCTGCTCGTCGACAGCCGCGGGACTCTCTGGGCGGGGACCTTCCTGAAGGGCCTCGACCGATATGACAGGGATAAGGACATCTTCATACACTACAGGTCTGATCTCGACGATCCGACTACGCTCAGCAACGACATGGTCAACTGCATCCATGAGGACTCCAGAGGGGATATATGGGTCGGTACTGACCAGGGTCTCAACCACCTTGACATAAGCACCGGTATATTCACAAGGTATCTCCACGATCCGGCTGACCCGGCGAGTCTCAGCGCGGACAGGGTCGCGTCGATATGCCATTGCACGAACGGCTATATATGGATCGGTACTACCGGAGGAGGACTCTGCCGTCTTGATCCTGATACGGGAAGGTTCCGGTCGTTCAAGCACGATCCCGAAGACCCCTCCACCCTACCTGACAATTCGATAACAGCGCTGTCCCTGGACCGCCAGGGCAACCTCTGGATAGGGACCAACGGAGGTGGAGCAGCTGTAATGGACATGAAGACGGAGTCGTTCACGAATTACCAGGCAGACCCTGATAATCCCGAATGGCTCAGTCACTCTTCTGTCTTCGCCATACTCGAGGACAGCAATGGAATGATCTGGCTGGGGACGAACGGCGGAGGCCTGTGCAGGTATGATCCGCTGACCGGAAAATTCTTGACGTTCGTCAACGATCCGAATGACCCGGAGAGCATCAGCTACAATGAGATCTATGATATCTACGAGGACCGCTCCGGTGTGATCTGGCTCGGCACATATGGAGGCGGCGCAAACAAGTTCGATCTGAAGAGAAAGAAATTTGTTCACTTCCGCTATGATCCCAACGGAGTCAATTCATTGAGCCATCCGATCGTATGGTCGATACTCGAGGATGAACCCGGCAAGCTCTGGATCGGCACTCATGGTGGCGGGCTCGATCTCCTCGACAGAAAAACGGGAAAATACACGCACCACAGGCACGACCCGGCTGATCCATACAGCCTGAGCTCGGACATCGTGAGGGTCGTTTACAAGGACCGGGGAGGAACTCTCTGGATAGGCACGAACGGCGGTGGAATCTGCCGGATGGACAGAAAGACCGGGAGGTTCCACACTTACCGCAACGATCCTGCCGATCCATCGAGCATAAGTCACGACCAGATAAGATCGATATATGAGGCGCGTGACGGATACCTCTGGATAGGCACGAACGGCGGCGGTTTGAACAGGATGGACAAGACTACTGGCAGATTCACCCGCTATGTCCATGATCCGGCGGACCTATCGAGCATAAGCAACGACTTTATAAGGGTGATCTTCGAAGACAGCGATGGGAGGTTCTGGCTAGGCACTCAGGGCGGCGGACTCAACAGGATGGACAGGGAGCATGGCACCTTCATCGCCTACAAGAATGATCCGGGTGATTCGACGAGTATAAACAGCGACTTCGTCTTCTCGATTCTCGAGGATGAGAGATGTTTTCTCTGGATGGGGACGTGGGGCGGCGGATTCGTGACTTTTGATAGTGGGAAAGAGACATTCACCGCTTACATTGAAAAGGACGGTCTTCCGAGCAACTCGATCTACGGCGCGCTGGAGGATGAGTACGGCAACTTCTGGCTGAGTTCTAATAACGGGATATGCAGGTTCGACCCGCGTGAAAAGATATGCAAATCTTATAACGAGCGTGACGGGCTTCAGGGCAACGAGTTCAACGGCAACTCCTTCTTCCTTTCTCCATCAGGCGAGATGTTCTTCGGCGGGACCAATGGATTCAATGCCTTCTTCCCCTCTCAGATCAAGGACAACCCTTTTATTCCTCCCGTAGTGATCACATCCTTCACGAAACTGAACGAGAAAGTAAAGTTCGACAGGCCGATATCCGAAATAGACAAAATACACCTTACTTACAGGGATTACGTCTTTTCATTCGAGTTCGCCGCTCTGGAATTCAGCGCTCCGGAGAAGAACAGGTACGCTTACAAGATGGATGGCCTGGACCAGGACTGGGTATATACCGATTACGAGAAGAGATTCGCGACTTACACGACCCTTCCTCCCGGCAGGTACACTTTCAGGGTAAAGGCTTCGAACAATGACGGCATATGGAACGAACAGGGAGCATCTGTAGCTATCGTGATCGAGCCTCCATTCTGGAAGACATGGTGGTTCCGTATAGTCGTCCTCCTGGTGGTGGCGGCTTTCGTCATCCTCATCTACCGGCGACGCGTTCAGAACATCAGGATGAAGATTGAGCTCCAGACCGCTCATGATGCGCAGATGTCGATTATGCCTCATTCGGATCCTGTGATCGAAGGAATGGAAGTCTCAGGCATTTGCATTCCCGCAAATGAGGTCGGTGGAGATTTCTACGATATCTTCTGGATAGACGACAGGAGGACGAAACTCGGCGTAGCCGTCGGGGACGTATCCGGAAAGGCGATGCAGGCCGCAATGATAGCGGTGATGTCTAGTGGGATGATCTACTCGAGAACCGACGAGTACTCCTCGCCTGCCGATGTCGCTGACAGACTGAACCGTTCTCTTTATTACAAGACTGATGAGAAGATGTACACGGCGCTCTGCCTGGCGAATATAGACGTGCTGAAAAAGGAGGTCACTTACACGATCGCCGGCTTCAGCACTCCGCTCATCAAGGCCGGAGGAAAGGTCAGAATGCTCGATGGCGCAGGTCATGGTCTTCCTCTCGGCGCGCTGAACGACAGCAGATACAGGGAGGACAAGATAAGGCTTGGAACTGGTGATGTCCTGGTGTTTTTCACTGACGGCGTGACCGAGGCGCTCAACCAAGCGAAGGATTTCTATGATCAGCGCAGGCTGGAGCTCCTTCTATCTTCGACCGATACCTCCGTGCTGTCAGCCGCAAAGTTAAAGGAACTCATTATAGCTGACGTGAAATCCTTCACCGGCAACGTGCGTCAGGCGGATGACATGACGGTCGTAATTATAAAATCGAACTGACAGTGCCTTTTTTACTCCCTACGACCCGTGCTCGGTCCTCTTTATGATCTCGTTCTGCAGGTCAACGCCCAGGTCTACGAAGTAATCGCTGTACCCTGCCACCCTCACGATCAGGTCGCGGTATTTCTCAGGCGCCTTCTGAGCCTTCCTGAGCGTCTCAGCGTCGACGACGTTGAACTGTATATGGTGCCCGTCCATCCTGAAGTAGGAACGCACGAGGTGAGCTACGGCGGCGATTCCATCCTCGCTCTCCAGAACCCCTGGAGTGAACTTCTGGTTAAGCAGCGTGCCCCCTGTGCGCAGATGGTCTATGCGGGAAGCGGAGCGGAGAACCGCAGTCGGTCCTTTCCTGTCGGCACCCTGCACCGGCGATATTCCCTCCGACAGGGGCTCCCAGGCCCTCCTTCCATCAGGAAGTGCTCCGGTGACGCTGCCGAAATAGACGTGGCATGTGGTGGGGAGCAGGTTGATCCTGAAATGGCCCCCCTTCGTGTTCGGCCTGCCGTCGATCGCCCCGAAGTAGCTTTCGAAGACCCTCACCGCCATCATGTCCGCGTAGGCTTCGTCGTTGCCGTACTTCGGCGTTTCTTCCAGCAGCTTTCTGCGAAGCCCCTCAGCGCCCGAAAAATCCACGTCCAGAGCCTCCACGAGATCGTCAAAGGTCATCGTCTTCCTGTCGAAGACGTGCCACCTGATGGCCGCCAGACAGTCCGTTATGGTCCCCAACCCTACCCCCTGTATGTACGACGTGTTGTATCTTGCCCCTCCGGAGTTGTAGTCCATACCAGACTTGATGCAGTCGTCGATCAGAAGCGACAGAAATGGCGCTGGCAGAAGTGTGGACCAGAGCCGCTCGATCAAAAGGTTGCCCTCTATCTTTAAATCGATGAAGTGCCGGAGCTGCATTTCGAACGCTCCGTAGAACCGGTCGAAACTATCGAACGATCCCGGCAGCCCCGTTTCCGGACCCAGGCGTTTTCCCGTCCGTGGATCGACTCCGTCATGCAGAGTGAGCTCTAGCACCTTGGGAACATTGAAATATCCTGTCAAGATATAGCTCTCCTTGCCGAAGGCTCCGGTCTCGACGCAACCGCTCGCTCCGCCGTTCCTCGCGTCAGCGATTGATTTGCCCATCCTTGTCATCTCCTGGACGAGCGCCTCGGTGTTGAATATCGACGGCTGGCCATAACCGGTCCGTATTATCCTCAGGGCCCGCTTGAGATACTCCTCAGGATTCTTCTTGCTTATCTGGACCATCGAACCAGGCTGAAGAAGACGCATCTCTTCTATGACATCGAGTATCATGAACGTAAGCTCGTTTACCGCATCCTCTCCACTCTCATCCACGCCGCCAAGATTGATCAGGCAGAAATCAGTATAGGTACTGCTTTCCTGCGCTGTAACACCTACCTTTGGAGGCGCCGGTTGGTTATTGAACTTTATCCAGAATGACTGGAGTATCTCCTTCGCCCTCTCCTTCGTCAACGAACCGTCCTCTATCCCTTTCTGATAAAATGGATAGAGGTGCCGGTCCAGCCTGCCAGGATTGAACGAGTCCCAAGTGTTCAACTCGGTGATGACGCCAAGATGAACGAACCAGTAATACTGAAGTGCTTCCCAGAAGGTCTCCGGCGCTTGTGCGGGGACTTTAGAGCAGATCCTCGACATCTCCTCGAGTTCCGTTCTTCTCACAGGATCCTTTTCATCGATGGCCGTACCGGCGAGGAGTTCCGAGTATCTCTTTGCGTATCCGATCAGAGCGCCGGCCGCGATGTCCATCGCTTCAAGTTCTTCCCTCTTTTCCAGGGCCTGGGGATCCCCGAAGAAATCCAGAGATTCCACGCTGGTCCGGATCTCCTCGCGCAGATCGTCGAGTCCCTTCCTGTAGATCTTGTCATCGAGAACCGTATGCCCGGGCGCCCTCTGTTCCTGGAACTCGGTGAAGATACCTGCCGAATAAGCATCCTTCCACTCCTCGCTCACCTCTTCAAACAGCCGGTCCCTGATCGATCTTCCCCTCCAGAATGGAGCTATCTCCTCCTCTTGTATCTTCTTTGCCTCTTGCGGTACAGAGAATCTGACCTTCTCTCTCGTGTCCAGTACCTCGAGATCAGCCTGCGTATGAGTACAGATCTCCGGATACGTAGGCGTAGCCTTGGGCGCAGGCCCTCTCTCCCCCACTATTAATTCACCGGGGTTGATGCACAGGCTCTTGTGGTCGAGGATGTATTTGAAAGCCATAGCCCTCGCGACAGGCACAGGATGCCTCTCAGCCTGTCCTCCCGAATAGAACCTCGTCAAGAGCAGCGCTCTCTCCATGCTTATGACAGGCTCAGCTTCGATACTCTGCCTTCTGAGCCTCGCGATCCTTTCGTTCATCGTTTTCATCCTCCGACCCGGACTTTGAGACCGGCTTTTTCGAACCTGATCGCGATATCTTCCATCTCATCCGGAGACTGTGTCTTGAGAGCGCCCGGGCTGTATTCCAGGCCGAGCCTGGCGAACTTGTCCTCGCCCAGACGGTTGTAGGGAAGGAGGCTTATAAGCTCCAGGTTCCCATATCTTCCGAGAAACGATATGAGCGCGTCTATGTTCTCCCTCGTATCTGTTATGCCCGGGATCATCGGCAGCCGTGCCCTGACGCGGGAACCGGCATCAAGAAGCCTTGCGAAATTCTCAAGGATCAGCGCATTGGATACTCCGGTATATCTTTCGTGCTGGCCGTCGTCGAGAAGCTTGATGTCTACCATGAACAGGTCGACAAGGCCTAGGATCCTATCGAATTCGGGCCACGGCGCGTAGGCTGACGTATCAACAGCTGTCGCTATTCCTCTGTCTCTGCATGCTTCCAGAAGCCCCTCCAGAAATTCTATCTGCATCATGGGCTCGCCTCCGGAAGCCGTCATACCGCCATGCGACTGATCATAGAAGATCGAGTCTCTCGATATCTCCTTGATAAGAGTCTCGAGCCTCACCTCGGGGCCGATCACGTTATCTGACGCAGGCAGCGACAAGTCTATCGACCTCTTTCTGTATGTCTCCCGCCCACAATCTACCCTGGCCTCCGGGTTGTGACACCACCAGCATACAAGGGGACAGCCCCTGAAAAAGACGGTTGTCCTGATACCAGGCCCATCATGTATGGCGAATCGCTTTATGTCGAATATGTCTCCGGTCAGCTCTTCCATGATCAGGTAGTCTCCCGTCCGGGAAAGAGGCTCTTCTCGGAGGCGCCCCCGATGAGGAGCCAGAGGAAGAACGGCCCGCCGAGCAGTGCGGTGATCACACCGACCGGGATCTCAGCCGGAGCGATCACTGTTCTCGCGAGCGTATCGCAAAGGACAAGAAAAGTGCCTCCGAAAAGGAATGAAGCCGGAGCGAGACGTGTGTGACCCTCTCCGATCACCAGCCTGCATATATGCGGAGCCATCATCCCGACAAACGCGACAGGCCCGCATACAGAGACGACACCTCCTACAAGAAGCGATGCGGCTATGAAGATACGCCGTCTCGTCTTTTTCACGTCAACGCCTCTGCCGGCCGCGATATCGTCGCCGATCGCCATGAGATCCAGTTCCCTCAGGCTGTAGAAGATGATAGCGGCTCCGACGAGCATGAAAGGAAGCAGGGTCCGGACACTCGCGTATCCTATAGTCTCAACTCCTCCCATAAGCCATCTGACTATCCTGAAAGATTGCGTGAAATCGCTCATGTACTGCATGAAGAGTATCAGGCTCGAGAAGAAGAAGTTTATCGCCACGCCGGCGATAAGCATCGTGGCCGTTGAGAATCCGCGCCTGACCCTGGTCAATCCGTACACCAGGGTTATTGAGACGGCGGCCCATATGAAGGCGCTCAGAGACTGCCCGGGAAGCCAGGCCAGTCCGATGGCAAGCCCTGTCCTGACATACAACGCCGCGCCGAAAGCCGCACCGCTGGAGACACCTAGAGTGAAGGGAGTTGCCAGCGGATTCCTGAAAAGGGCCTGGAAGGCCATCCCGCTAAGGGCGAGAGAAGCCCCCGCGATGAAGCCCGTGAGGACCCTCGGCACGCGGATGCGCCAAAATATGTCCCCGGACATGCCCTCCCTGCCGGCGAGGGAAGCGGGTGTTATTTTCTCCATGCCGATAAAAGGCGCGGCGAGCATAACTGCCACGGCAGCGGCGGCAAGCAAGGCGAGCATCGTCCTCTCTCTACATGTCATGATCGGTCACATCCGGAAGAATGATATCACACCCCGCTACAGGATGCCTGATATAGTCGAATCCTCTTCTGTATATCCTCTCAAGCACGCCTGAAGAGGTGAGTCCCGATGGATCGCCATAATATTCCACCCTGCCCCTGTCGATGACGAGAGAGCGGCTGCTCGACAGGATGGCCCTGTTGATATCGTGAGTCACCATCATCACGGTCGTACCCTTATCGACGTTTATATCGCGAAGCAGCCGCATTATTTTCAGTTCGTGCCCCGGATCGAGAAATGCAGCGGGTTCGTCCAGGAGCAGTATCCCGGCACCCTGGGCCAGGGCTCCGGCTATCATCACCATCTGCCTCTCGCCTCCACTGAGCCCTGACATGCGCCTGTCGGCAAGCACTGCCGTGCCGGTAAGTTCTATGGCTTCATCTACCGCTGCCCGGTCGGCGTCCGAGAATGCGATAAAGGGGCTCAAGTGAGGATACCTGCCTGTCATTACGAGTTCCCGGACAGTCAACGGGAGATAGCGGGAATCGGCCTGCGGCAGGTAGGCGACAAAAGACGCCAGCTCCTTCTGGCTGAGCGCCCGGATATCCTTACCTGCAATAGTAGCTGTTCCACTCTCGAAAGGAAGGATCTTCATCAGGCATTTCAGAAGCGTCGTCTTGCCGGCTCCGTTAGGCCCTATAAGGGAGATAAACTCACCTTCAGAGATGTCGAATGAGACAGAGTCAAGGATCAGCTTGCGGCCGATCGAGCAGCGCAGGGATGCCGTTTTGAGGATCGGCAGACTGCTCATTCCCTGTACTCCCTGATCTCGTCGAGGTGTTTCCTTTTCTTTTCTGACATCTCTCCCGAAGGATAGCCCAGCGTGATAAGCGCGGTGATCTCCCACCCAGCCGGGAGATGGAGAAGCTTTTTGATCTTCCTCTTTTTGAACCAACCAAGCCAGCATGTGCCGAGTCCCAGTTCGGTGGCCTGAAGAACAAAGTGCTCTCCCGCTATGCCCGCGTCGATAAGTTCGTATCTGGTGCCCTTGATGCCGGCTCCGATCCTGTGAGTCAAAATGTCACTCTTCGATGCCAGGACTACTATCACCGGCGCGTCGGCGGCCCATCTGTTAGGCACCGGGATCTCCCCGAGGCATTCACCCGCTATACGGTCCTTAAGCCTTCCCTCCGCCACGATAAAGTGCCATGATTGTGTATCGCACGCCGTTGGCGAATGCCTCGCCGCTTCAAGGCATTTCTCTATAAGTTCTCTTGGCACAGGATCGGGACGGTAGCGCCTGACACTTCTTCTGAGCTTGACCAGATCGATGAATTCAGGCATGACAGATCCCCTGTGAAGGGCCCTCTCTATCCGAACAGTTCTTTTTTGCGTAGATCGAAAGTGTCTTTGCCGCACAGAAGGATGGACCCTGACGGGACGGCCTCACGCGCAAGACCACACATAAGGTCGGAAAGACGCCTGATCTCCCACTGCGCGTGCATGTCGCTTCTCAACCTTGAAAAGTTATAAAGCTCCCTGAGGTTGATATCGAAGAGCGCCCTTCGTCTGTGGGCGTTGAGAAGAGCGTAGCAATGAGCCTCCGGTGCTCTCCGATTTATCTTCCTTTGGACTCTTTCTGCAGATGACGCCGCGTCTCGGAGCAATCCTACGCAGCCAGCTTTTCTGACTGAATCTGGGACCGAGATCCCTAGAGAAGGTAAATAATCCTGTTTGATTATCGTAGCCATCCTGTGGCGCTTAAGCTGGGCGAAACAGGAAGAAGAGACTGTGACCTCGTACAAGAGGTGTATATTCTCGAATTCGCGCCAGACACTGTCGTACGGCTTGATCTCCCTCATCGTCGAGGCTATCATAGCCGCCCGTTTCTTCCTGCCCAGACCTGCCGACCTGCGCATGGATTCGGCATGGCTGAGATCCGTCGAAGAGAAGATGATCGAGGCGGCGAGCCTTATATCGGCTTCGCCAGTCACTTCGATCAGGACAGCGTCAGGCCCACTCTCCTTCTTATATGATCCCTTCTTACCGGCTCTTCTGCGGATCTCTTCCCTGGCTTGAGGAACCGACGTGAAATATCCGGTCGGGTCGGGATACTTTATAAGAGATGGTGCGATCCCGCCTGACGCCCTGAAAAGCCTGGAAGCGAATTCCCGCAACTCCGCCAGCGGATGAGATGAGAGCCTGCTTATCATGTACTCGAGCTCTCTTGCGTTCACCGTCATGCCGAACTGGGCAGTCGTCGACAGAGGCATAAGATATCTAGCGTCTTCCCTCGCGGCCTCTTCCTCTCCGCCGGCGGACCTGATTCTCTTATAGAGCTGTATGTATGCTTTGGCTAGCTGTTTCATTAGGGAATTGAATTCCCTCTCCAGCCCAGTGTTCCTGATCTCCTCTGGGATCACGAAATCGCGACCCAGCCTTATATATCTCTGTGACTTTTCAGTGAATGAGGCCAGCCTGAAATGCTCCACCGCTTCCACGGCGAGCCTCGAGAGCCCCATCACGTCGAAATTAAAGACGGCATGCTCGGCGACGGAGGAGTGGCCGAGACCGAATACGATCGTCCTGTTCGATCTCCTTGCCTGCTCTATGTCTTTCCGCGCTTCTTCGCGCAGCCTGCTTACATCGCGCGGATCGCGGCTTATCCTCGCGTAGGAGGCGGAGATCACCTCAGGCGTCATCTCGCTGTGCCGCTCGCCCGAGAGCTCCTTGATGCTCCTGGAATCTATGTTGTATCCGCCGAGTACTACTTTCATCCCTGTCCCGTCAGAAACTGAAGAGCACGCTTCCGTAGTATCTCCATTCCCTTCCCTCGGTGTATGAAAGCTCGGGAACGAATGGATCATTATATTCTATCTCGTCAAAGCCGTACGCACCCGCGAAAGTGACTGCGAGAGGATAGCTGAAGAAGGTGAACCCGCTCATCCTCAGCTCATATCCAGATCCCGACTGGAAATGGTCGATATCGAATGTGTTCTTGTTCCAGGCCTTTCCCGCCTCGGCGAAGACTGACGCGTAGATCGACCGGAAATATATCCCGGGGATCTGATAATCGATGTTCCTCCATATAGGAAACCGATAAGTGAGACGCCCCATCGCGTTCTTGGTGCCTCCGATGCTGTAGAAGGAATATCCCATCAGGCCGTCCCGCCCACCCAGATAGAGATAGAAGAAATCGTCTATCTCCTCCCGGTCTATCCATCCGCCACGTACGAAGACCGTAAGTGAATGGGCCCAGAACGGGAGAGGAAGGTATTCCTCGTACATAACCAGGAACTTCGTGAAATTGTTGTCATTATAAAGTGGCTTGAAAGAGTACTCGAAATCACCTGAAGACAGCTTCGCCCTGACAGTGGCTCCCTCCAGGTGAAACTTCCGCCCTCCACGTGGATTGATATTCGATTCGATTCCCCTCTTTATTTTCCGGTAATCGAACATGACTGCAAGTTCGTCGGCCTTGTAATAGTTCCAGCCGAGTTCGACGCCTACAGACTGCCAGGCATTGATATTCACGCCGTATTCACCGTGGTTATATCTTATCGAAACGTCCTTTCTCCTGCGCATCGTCTCCTGCTCGAACTCAAGCCTGCACGTGAAGTAGGCGTCCCATAGATCGTACCTGTATCTTATCTCTCCGGCTGAAGGATCATCGATCTCCCAGTACTTTCGCATCCTTAGAAGATCGAACGAGAATGTCGGCTTGAGTTGCCGGAACTCCGCCCCTATCTGAAGATCGAACTCACCGTCGAAAGAGGCTGAAGCGGCGCCGTATACACTCTGGCGGTCAAGGAAGTCCCTGGAGTCGATCGCGAATCCGAGACGGAACTTGTTATCATATATCATCACTCTCGGAAAGAGGAACGGGATCGTGTAGGTCACGTTGTATTTGCCGCTGACCGATAGCGTATCCATGCCCGCCCCAGCCATCTCCGTGCCCAGCGCTGACGTCCTTTCCCTGAGCAGTCTGATGTCGATCTCAGGGTCAGGGTCCGTGGACGAAGCCAGCCAGCCCTCTATGTGCCTGATCTCATATCCTTCCCTGCCGAACGCGGAGAACAGGAGGTCATCTCCGCTTTCGCCCGCCTGGAACGCTCCACCCTCGACATCGGTGACCATCAAGTCACCGCCTGAAGCGATCTCCCGGTAATAGATGTTGAATATTCCGGTACGGTCGCTCGAGTAGAAGAAACCTGCCGCATCCATTGCCCAACAGGGATCCCTCTCGTCCGCGGCCGTCTCAATGAGCGCATTTTCTTCGGCGCCTTCCGTGGAAATCAGGACTATATCCCTGCTCAGGCCGTCGAACCTCGACGCGAGGATCCCGCCGGCGGACCAGGAAAGTCCCGAGTACCTCCTGCCGGGGGCACTCTCCGATATCATACTCAGATCGCCATTGTCGAGATACTTGATCCATACAGAACTGAATCCGTCTCCGCTGATCACAAAAGCGATCCTTCCGCCTTCGGGGGAACAGACCGGACCGGATGCCTTCAGTCCTTCGGTCAGCCGTTCTTCCCTGCCGCCGGCGATGTCATAAAAATATATATCGTTGAAATCGTATCCGTACCTGTTCTTATCGGACTTTCTCGAATAGTACAGCCTGTTCCTGTCGGCCGATATGCTTACGCCGGAGCTGAGGTCTGCCGCGAGGATCTCTTCGGTCCCGTCAGGCTCACGATAAACGAGATCGACATCACTGTACTCCCTGCCCCGGTTCGACAGGTAATAAAGACCGCCCACGCCGTCAGAAACCGGAGCGAAGTTGAAGAATCCCTCTCCGGCGTACTTAGACCCCTCTCTTCCGGGGACTATTCTGCTCACTCTGTCTTCTGAGACGGTTATTACATGACTCTTCCAGGTCTCGTATAGCTCGTCCTCGGATATCCCCAGGACTTCCCTGCTTGCGCCGCCGAAACCGGCGCGCCACGGCTTCCCCTGCGCGGAAGTGAGCATACCGATCCTGTCCTCGCCATACTCATCCGCGATATATCTCACAAGCGAGTACCCCTGGTTGTAGAGCAGCTCGGCGTCGGCAGAGCTTTTACCGAAGACTCCCATCTGGTCGAGCGTGAGGAGCCTGTCCCCAAGTGCGGCCATTCTGAGAACCATATCCCTGTGAGAATCCCAGAGGTCGTTTCTCGCGCCGCGCGCCTGATACTGGGCCACGCCCTCGGCGAACCAGTTCGGTACGGATTCTCCAGAGATAGGAAACGATCCGGTAAAATTGGGGTACCCCGTTATTACGTCGGGACGCTTTTCCTTCTCGAAATTGAATACCTGCAGGTATATCGAGGGCATCCATCGCGGCATCTTCATGGATGACTGGAGAGAGACCATGTGTGTGAACTCGTGCGTAACTACGTTTCTGAGCCAGTCGGCGTTGCCTCTCAGCTGGAAATCGATCTCATCCGTGGTTATGTCGATCCGGTCGAGGTAGTAGTATGACGCTCCCTCCGGCAGCCCCGCTCTGTCAGTGACATGTATGTGGACCCTGTCCGGTTCGTATTGATACATTTCGGTGATCGGGACGTATATCTCCTCCGCGATCCTGGCGACCTCTAGGGCGCTGGCCTCGACCCCGTCATGAAAATGGACCGAGAAATGCCTTGTCCTGATCGTCTTCCATTCAAGCTCGGAGTGGTTCCACGCGAGGGCGTTCCCCGTGATCATTGACAGGACGAGGATGATGACTGCAGCGGATCCTTTAACGCATTTTCCCGAAGCCCCCATAAAACGCTCCTCCAGAAGAAGTTCAGCCTGTACGACAGGGGTTCGTTAAATATAGCACACGGTGAAGCCCCTTCCCAAATGGTTAAGGCTTCACCGTGCTGTTTTTTGCAATATCAGGTCCTTCAGGGGCTCCTACTTGAATCCGATCCTCCTGAAGTACTTGTAAAGGTCCGTATCAGTAGTCAGGATGAGACGGTCTTTTTCCCCCACCGTCTCCTTGTAGAGATCCAGCGTCTTGAGAAACGAGTAGAATTCCGGGTCCTGATTGTAGGCCCGCGCGTAGATCTTGGTAGCCTCGGCATCGGCCTCTCCGTGAATCGTCTCGGATTTCCTGTATGCCTCCGAGTATATCCTGTTGAGCTCCTTGTCCTTCATCCCGACTATCTCTGCTTTTTTACCCTCGCCCTCGCTGCGGTACTTCGAAGCGATCCTCTGCCGCTCGGAGATCATCCTCTCATAGACCTTTTTGCGGACATCCTCTATATAGTTCAACCTCTTCACCTGTACGTCGAGAAGATCTATCCCGTACTGGGGTACGAGCTCGGAAGCCCGTTGCAGGATCATCCTGGTGATCTCCTCTCTGCCTATCGAGACTTTCTCTAACAGCGTCTCTATCTCTTCCTCTTCGCCACCGCTTATGGCAGTGTCCTCGGGGATCTCAGCGCGCTCCTCGATGAGTGTGTTCGAATTCCTCACGACTTCCACGAGGACATACCTCGAAACAATATCCCTGGACGCGGAATCTATGATATCATCGAGTCTCGTCTGCGCGCCGCTCACGCTGCCCACGGATGTGTAAAAGCGAAGAGGATCTGCGATCTTCCATCTCGCCGTTGTGTCGAGCCAGATGTACTTCTTGTCCGCCGTAGGTATCTGGTCGGCCGACGAGTCCCAGTTCAGTATTCGCTTGTCGAATCTGTGCAGGGCTTGGATCATCGGGACTTTCATATGAAGACCCGCATCCTTTATGGCTCCGCCAATCGGGCGGCCGAACTGCGTGATGATGGCCTGTTCCGCCTCACCAAGCTTATAGAACGAGTTCGTGATCAGCAGAAACAGGACGACCAGGATCACCAGTATGCCTATTCTCTTTCCTGAAATCATCACTGACCACCTCCATTCCCTTCCTTTTTCCCATCCTTGCCGACATCGAAATAGGGCAGTATCGATTTCTGGTTCTCATCGATTATTATCAGTTCCTTGAGCTTCGGAAGGATCTCGCTCATCGTCTCGAGATAAAGCCTGCGCCTTGTGACGTCCGGTGCATTCCTGTACTCCCGATATACCTGATTGAAAAGCGCCACATCGCCCTCGGACTGGTTGACCCTCTTGATGGCGTAACCCTCCGCCTCGGCGATCATCTGCTCCGCCTCGCCCTTCGCTTTCGGTATCCTCTTGTTGTAGTCCTCCCACGCCTCATTGATCATCTTCTCCTTGTCCTGCTTGGCGCGGTTGACCTCGTTGAAGGCGGGCTTGACCGGCTCCGGAGGATTGACATCCTGGAGCTTGACCGTGACTATCTGAAGCCCCGACTCGAACCCGTCGAGGACCTCCTGGAGCCCGGTTTCCGCCTCGTCAGCGATCTCGATCCTGCCTACGGTGAGCACATCCGTCACCGCCCTGTCCCCGACGACCCTCCGTACAACGGCTTCAGACATGGCCCTGAGCGTCTCTTCAGGTTCCTTGAGCTTGAAGAGGTAGTTGTAGGGATCCTTCACCTTGTACTGGACTATCCACTCGACCTCGGCGACATTCAGGTCGCCGGTCAGCATCAGGGATTCCTCGAGATACTTCTTGCTGCTGTACTGTGTCCTTACGCCTGCCTTGAGCGTCCTGAACCCGAATTCCTGCTTGAAGACCTTCTTGACCTTGACCTTGGTGACCGTCTCGATTCCCATGGGTATCTTGAGGTGCAGCCCCGGTTCCGTGCTGCGTACGAACTTCCCGAATCTCTGGATCACGCCCACCTCGTCAGCTCCGACTGAATACAGCCCAGAAACAATCAGGATTAAGATTATGATGGCGTATATTGCGTTCCTGATCCTGCCTCCGCCGATGTTGTAGGTCTTTTCTCCGACCTGTACCTTCATCCTTTACCTCCTGGGAATCATCCGGCCCAAATACCGCAGTCATGATCAATACAGGGCCTGCGATCGGTTTATTCGACTGATTATGGCTTGTTCGACGTTAATGCAGAGTTCCGAGAGGCGTCAATACATATCTCCCGGCGGCCTGTACTGGTACCGGGCCCGGCATGTCCCCTCGCTCGAGACCATGCACGGCCCATGCGGCCTTCGCGGTGTGCACCCGGTGCCGAACAGAGGGCATTGCTCAGGTTCGGACTCGCCGAGTATCACTTTGTGGCAGATGCATCCGGGTCTGACATCCTCTGCGTCAGGCGAGGGGACAAGGCTCAGTCGCCGTACCGCATCGACCCCGGCATACTCGGCTCTCAGCGCAAGCCCTGAATTCTTGATCTGCCCGATACCTCTCCAGTTCGACGGGGAAGGTTCGAACACCTCGTATATCAGCCGCCTCGCCCTGGCGTTCCCCTCTTCAGAGACGACCCTCCTGTACAGGTTGAGGACCGTAAAAGGCGGGCCGGCAAGGATATTCTCCGTCAGGTCGATTATTCCCCTGAGTATATCGACCGGCTCGAAGCCTGATATCACGGCGGGGACACCGTGATCCTCCTCGAGGAAGGAATATCCTCTCCTGCCCAGCACCGTGCTTACATGACCAGGCAGAATGAATCCGTCGATAGATTCCCTTCCGTTCTCCAGCAGGAATTCCAGAGCGGGCGGGACCAGCCTCATAGAAGGGATTATTGAGAAGTTCGCCGGCACACCGGCCATGATCGACGCGGCGATAGGCCCTGCGGTCGTCTCGAACCCGACCGCCATGAAAACGACTTCCCTATCTCGATTTTCAGCCGCGATCCGTACAGCGTCCAGTGGAGAATAGACTACTCTTACGTCGCACCCATCCGCTTTCATCATCTCGAGCGATGTGTCTCCGGACGGCACCCTGAACATGTCTCCGAAGGTCGCCACTATCGTATCCGCGCGGCGCGCTGCCTGCACGGCAAGATCTATGTCGGCGGCCGGGCAGACGCAGACCGGACAACCCGGCCCAGCGATCAGCCTCATTCCTGCGGGAAGCATCGACCTGATACCGGTTTTAGCTATCGAATGTTCGTGCGTGCCGCAGACATGCATCAGGGCAAGCGGACAAGGGAGTGTGATACCTGCCAGGCGTTCTGCAAGGACCGCCGCGACCGCGGGATCATGAAACGATCCGAGAATTGAAACGTAGTCATTCTCTGTCATCGGGAAGGCCCGCTTTCCCGGTCATGCCCGCTCTGTAGACCTGCTTGATCAGCTCGAGCGTTTCCCGGGCCTCCGCGGGATCGAGTCTCTCGATCGCGTACCCGGTGTGTATAAGGATGAAATCCCCTATCTTGGCGCTCTCGATAAGATCGAGCCTCACTTCTTTTCTGATGCCGCCGGCTTCAGCCACCGCCTCATTGCCGTTTATCTCGATTATCTCCATCGGGATCGCGAGACACATCTTCATGCCCCGCTTTCTGAGAGAAGCCGCTCTATCCAGCCGGTCCAGGCCTCGACGCCCTCACCGGTACGGCATGAGAGTTCCAGGATCTCTATCCCAGGATTGATGTCTGTCGCTTCTTTCCTGGCCTTCTCAATATCAAAATCGACCATTCCGAGAAGATCGATCTTGTTGAGGATCAGCAGACGTGATTCGCTGAACATCAACGGGTATTTCTTCGGCTTGTCATCACCCTCGGTAATGCTCAGTAGCATTACCCTTGCGTCGACTCCGAGATCGAACTCCGCCGGACACACGAGGTTTCCCACATTCTCGATGAGCAGGATGTCAAGGGAGTCGAGATCCAGCTGATGAAGAGCCGAATGGACCATGGCCGCGTCAAGATGGCAGACGCCGCCCGTCTGTATCTGGCGGACATCTATCCCGAGCGCCGCGACCCTCTCGGCATCCCTGGTCGTCTGGAGATCCCCCTCTATGACCGCGATCCTGAATTTGTCCCTGAGCAGCGGGATGGAACGGACAAGCAGGGATGTCTTCCCCGCTCCAGGCGCGCTCATGATATTGAGCGAAAAGACTCCCCTGGAACGAAGCATCTCGCGGTTCTCGGCCGCGATCTCCCTGTTTCTGTCCCTGAGGTCTTCCCCGACGTTTATCTGGTGCATCATGAACCTTCCTCGTCCAGTAGAATATAATCTACTTCCATTTCCCTGCCAGCGATAATATCCACCCTTCCCGATCCGCATTCCGGGCACCGGAAGACCAGGTCCTCCGGATGAAACTCGCTCGCGCACTCGGAGCACTTTCCTCGAATATCCACTGTGTCGTGTTCGAGCCTGCCGCCCTCTGCCCTTGTTCCTTTCGAGAGGATCTCGAATGCGAACTCCAGGGAATTGAAATTGATGCCTGCCATCACCCCGATACGGAGATGTATCACGTCTATCTTTTCGGCGCCTTCCCTCTCGGCTGTCGCTTCGACTATCTCGAGGAGGTTGCGCATGACGGATACCTCATGCATCCCTGTTCTTCCTATCCGTGAGAGCTATGGAGATATGCTTGGCGCCTTTCCCTCTTGCAAGGGCCTCTATCTCATCGGCCAGCGGCGGAAGGGACCGCACGACTCCCGGCGTACATCCTTCGTGCAGTGTCTTCATATCATGTCCTTGCACGGCGAATATAGTCACCTCGCCGGGCATGTGAAGGCCGAGCCGCCTTCCGAGCTCCAGGGCTGTGACTATATCTATGTCGTGGCATGAGGAGAGTCTCGGAGTGATCCTGAGGTCGTCAGCGCTGAGCCGGAAGACCGTACCGGCCTCCTCGCCGTTCAGGAGTATCGCGTCGACCAGGTAAGCCCGGTCGAAGCCGTCAAGCATCTCCATGAGGTTCATCCCGGCGCTCTCCGTCTCTATGACGGTTATCTCATCCGGTTCGAATCTGCCGGAGAGCATTCTGGCGACATACACTCCCGCACCGTCGTCACTGAGAACGGTATTACCCAGCCCGATTATCACGGTTTTCATCGGATTACTCCCGGGATCCTCTCCTGCCCGCTATCTCGATACCTCGTTCAGTATCTCACCGTCGAGATCACGTATCTCGACCGTGAGCGGCATCTGTCCGGGAAGACTGTGCGTCGCGCAGCTGAAGCACGGATCGTACAGGCGGAAAGCCATCTCGACCATGTTGAGAAGCCCTTCGGTCACCTCACCGCCCGGTTTGATCAGGTTCTGGGCTGCCTTCTTGACGGCCATGTTGATCGAGGCGTTGTTGTTTGTCGTACCGACGATAAGGTTCGCCTTGGTCACTATCCCGTTCTCGTCGGTCCAGTAGTGATGCGTCAGAGTGCCGCGCGGAGCCTCTACGATACCGACGCCTTCAGTAGGCGTTGTCGAAGGGATGATCCTGACGTTGGGATCCGTGATCTCCGGATCGTTGATCAGCTCCTGCATCCTCTCGGCGGCGTAGACCATCTCGATGAGCCTTGCCCAGTGGTTGACCATGAGTTTGTGGCATGGTTTCCCGCCGACGGTATCGAACATCTTCTCATACTCGGCCTGAGCCTTGGGAGTCGCCATCCCGTCAGCGGCATTTAGCCTCGGGAGAGGATTTGCCTGGTACAGCGACGTGCCCGCTCCCTCGACAAATCCCATCCAACCCCTGCTCTTTATGTAGGGGAACTTCAGATAGGACCAGTCTTCGACATGCTCAGCTATATGATCGAGGTATTCGGGCTCCGAGTAACGGAAGAGCTCCTTTCCCTCTACATCTACGACACGGACCTGGCCGTGGTAGAAGTTGACCTTGTTGTTCTCGTCTACCAGCCCCATGTAGTTGGTGACCTGCTCGAATACTCCACCCATTATCAGGTCGAGATATGTCTCGTTAGCCAGGACAAGATCGTTGAACAGCTTCAGGCTCAGCTCGGCGAATCCGAGCTGCTCGTCGGCGAGCCCTTTTACCTTCTCGGCGTTCTCCTCACTGAGAGCCCGCGTCACACCACCGGGGATGTTCCAGACGGGGTGAGTCGCTCTTCCACCGACCATGATCTGGATATCCTGCGAGATGGCTCTCTGCCTAACGACTTCTCCGCCGAGCTCGAGACCGACCTTGGCGATAAGTCCGAGGACGTTTCTCTGGGCCTTCGGAGCATCGGGCCCAAGGACGAAATCAGGCGCGGCCAGGGCGTAGAAATGGGCAGCGTGGCTGTGAATGAAATGCGCCATGTAGTAGAGCTCTCGGAGTTTCTTCGCGACGGATGGAATATCCGCCGAGAATACATTGTCCACGGCCTTTCCGGCTGCCATGTGATGGGCCGCAGGGCAGACGCCACAGATCCTAGGCATGATCCTCGGGATCTCCTCTACGGGTATACCCTCTACGAACTTCTCGAAGCCCCTGAGCTCGGGGATCTGCAGATATGCGTTCTCTACAGAGCCGTCGTCGCTGATGAAGAGGCTGATCTTGCCGTGCCCTTCCAGCCTGGTGATAGGGTCTATTTCCACGCGCCTCATATCTTTTTCCTCCTGAGGATCGATGCGGCTGTGCTGAACCTGTGAAAAGTCCTCAAGGGATCGACGATCCCGTCAAGAAGCTCGTCGATCTCCTTCTCCTCTTTCGGCTCAAGGACCGAAGCGAGAGCGCTGATCATCCTGACTCCCTGGTCACGCACTCCTTCGAGCGGACCATAACACCCCCTGCAGGGAACGCCGGAGTTGATGCATCTGGCGCCGCACCCCTCTCTCGTCACCGGCCCGAGACAGATGAGTCCCTGCTCGAGCAGGCATTTCTCTGGATCAGGGATCACGTTGAGCGGTCTCTTGATCTCGCTGATCTCCTTTTCTTCCCTGATTCTCGGACACTCGTCGCAGAGCGTCCTCGTCCCAGCTCCGATCACTGAGCCTTTCGGCGGTAATTCGCCGTTGAAGACGGCGGTCAGCGCGTTGTAGATCTGCTGCGGTACAGGCGGACAACCGGGAAGATAGTAATCGACGTCAACCACCTGGTCGAGCGTCTTGATCGTGTTGTAGAAACGTGGGAGGTCGAGTTTATTGCCTTCTACCGTACTGTTTTCCAGTGGAACGGTTCCCTCGGGATTCACCGTGGATTCGGTCTCTTTGTAGACCCGGTCGAGCAACGTCTGCTTCGTGTGGTAATTCGCAAGGCCGGGCAGCCCCCCGATGTGGGCGCACGCGCCGAAAGCTACGAGTGTTTTTGTCTTTCTCCTGAGGAGCTTCGCCATCTCCTCGTTCTCTGAGTTTCTCACAGCTCCGTTGTAGAGCACCAGGTCGAACTCCCCGTCTTCCATGGCCCTTACATCGTCGTACTTGAAGTCCATGGCGATGGGCCAGAAGAGCAGGTCCATCTTCTCGGCTACAGCGAGTATCTTCTCATTTATGTCGAGAACGGCGACATCGCATCCGCCACAGCCTGCTCCCCAGTATATCCCGCCTTTAAGCTTCATTTGCTACACCGCTTTCTTCGTTGTGAGCTTCACGAGGAATGATATCGTCTTTCATCGCTTCGGCGAGCGAATCTTTTACTCCCAACGGCCCGAGCTCGCGTATCTTCTCGGTGAATTCGTCGACAATAGTGGCGAACCTCTCCCCTTCTGAAGCGGCGACCCACTCGAGACGCACGCGCTCGGGCTCCACACCGTAATCCGGAAGGATACGTTTGAGCATCAAGTACCGTCTCAAAGCCTTGTAATTGCCTTCCTGGTAGTGGCAGTCACCGGGATGACATCCCGCGATGAGAACGCCGTCGGCACCCTCGAATAGAGCCTTCACGATAAACGTCGGCTCTATCCTGCCGCTGCACATCACCCTGACCGACCTTATGTTCGGAGCGTACTTGATCCTCGCTGTCCCTGCCAGGTCGGCTCCGGTGTATGAGCACCAGTTGCAGAGGAAACCGACTATTTTCGGTTCGAAAGTCATCTCGACATCCCTTCGGTATATATCTTCATGATCAGGCCGAGAGAATACCCTCTATCTCGGCGAAGATCTGCCTGTCCTCGAAATGCTTCGCCGAGATCGCGTTGCTCGGACATCCAGCGGCACAGGTACCGCAACCCTTGCAGAGCGCCTCGTTGACCACCGATACGCCCTTCTCCTCATCAAACTTGATGGCAAGATACGGGCAGAGTGAGTTGCACAGTTTGCATCCGGAGCACTTGTCTTCGTCTACCGAAGCGGTAGCTGACTCGATCTCGATCTTTTCCCTTGTGATCATTGAAAGCACGGCGCTCGAAGCTGCCGACGCCTGGGCGACCGTGTCGGGAATGTCTTTAGGCGACTGGCAACAGCCGGCGATGAAAACACCGTCAGTGGCAGTCGATACAGGACCGAGCTTCGGGTGTTTCTCGATGACGAACCCGTCCTTGCCGATGCTGACGCTGCAGAGGCCGGCAATATCCGGAAGGCTGTCGTGGGCCTCGAGCCCTGTACATAGCACGACCATATCGAGAGGAATGCGCCTGACTGTTCCGACGAGCGTATCCTCCACCTCGACGACGAGCTTGCCCTTCTCGGCTTCCTCGATCGGCACCTCGGTGATCTCGGCGACCTTGCCTCGGACGAACCTCACGTCCTCGCCGAGGAGCCTGTCGTAGAACTCCTCGTATCCCTTGCCGAAGCATCTCAGGTCGATATAAAACTCGTATACTTCGGCGTCCGTCTTTTCCTTGATTAGGTGTGAATACTTAAGCGCATACATGCAGCATACTCTCGAGCAGTACTCGTGGTAATGCTTGTCGCGGCTGCCTACGCAGTGCACGATCCCGATCGACTTGGGTTCCTCCCCGTCGGCCATCAGGATCTTCCCTCCCGTGTTCCCTGAAGCGCAGTTCATGACCTCGAACTCGAGGGCCGTCATGACATTGTCGAGCTTACCGTATCCGTATCTTTTCACCGGTGAGGGATCGAAGGTCTGGAACCCCGTCGCGAGGATGATGTTCCCGACCTCGAACTCGACGATCTCGTCTTTCATGTCGTAGTTTATCGCGTTGCGTTCACAGACATCGGCGCAGATGCCGCACTTGCCGTTCTTGAAGCGAATACAGGTAGTCGAGTCTATCACCGGGATCGCCGGCACGGCCTGCATGAACGGCATATATATCGATGTAGTGGGACCGAGCGAGAGCTTCTCGTGGACGTTTCCCTTGCGGGGAACCCGTGTCCCGGGACATTTTTCCCAGCATGCGCCGCACCCGTTGCAGAGATCGGCATCGACGTAGCGCGCTTTTTTACGGACCTTGATGTTGAAGTTTCCGACGTAGCCGCTGATATCCTCCACCTCGGCCCACGAGAGAAGCTCTATATTCTCATGCTGTCCGACCGACACCATCTTCGGCGTGAGGATACATGCAGAGCAGTCGAGCGTCGGGAATGTCTTGTCAAACTTGGCCATGTGGCCGCCTATCGAAGGTTCCTTCTCGACGAGGACGACTTTCTTGCCGGCATCGGCGAGATCGAGAGCCGCCTGGATCCCGGCGATCCCTCCGCCGATCACCAGGGTCTGCGGGTTGATAGGCACTTCCCTCTTCGTAAGCGGCTCCTGGAGAGTCACCCTTCGAACAGACGCCTCGATAAGGTCTTTCGCCTTATCAGTAGTCTTGTCTGCGTCGACGTGGACCCACGAGCACTGCTCCCTGATGTTTGCCATCGTGAAGAGATATTCGTTCAGGCCGCCGCGCGTACAGACGTTCCTGAACGTCTTCTCATGCATCAGCGGCGAGCACGACGCGACAACGACCCTGTTGATCAGCCCGTCCTCGATATCCTTCTGGATCAGAGACTGCCCGGGATCGGAACACATGAATTTGTATTCCCTCACGAGCGCGACGCCATCGAGCCCCCTGGCGAACTCGACCACCTCGTCGATGTCTACCTTGCCGGCGATGTTTGTACCGCAGTGGCAGACGTAAACACCAATTCGTTCAGACATATCACGCTCCCTGTAGTATCTGTTTCATCGGCCCTGTCATCTTGACGGCGAGCTTGTTCAGCCCGAGCTCCTTCGGTTTCTTTCCCATCGCCAGCCCGATGAGCTGCGTGAAGTATATGACAGGGATATCGAATTTCGTACCGAAGAGACCGTTCACCTTAGACTGGTATATATCGAGGTTCATCTGGCACAGCGGACAGATGGTGACGATGCAGTGAGCACCGTTATTTTCCGCGTCCGCGAGTATTCCACGGCAGAGCTTCAGCGCCTGCTTCTCCTCCGTGCCCATTAGCGAAGAGCCGCAGCACTTCGTCTTCATCGAGTACTTTACGCTTGTAGCACCCGTGGACTCGATCAACCTGTCCATGCAGATCGGATCGTCTGGATCGTCGAACGCATTCTCATCATCCGTGCAGGCGCCGCACCCGTAATAAAAGGGTCTGACGATCTGGCACCCGTAATAAGGCGCGATGTTGAGGCCTTCGAGCCTGTTTGTGGCCGCCTCCGATATCTTTTCAAATCCTACGTCGTTGATTATCACGTCAAGAAGGTGGCGGACGCGGATATTCCCGCTGTAGCTCAGTCCGCCCGCCTCGAGAGCTATCCCAAGCTTCTTCCTCATATCAGGATAATCGTTGAAATATCGGTTGGTCTTGTTTAGGACCAGGTAGCACGCGCTGCACGGCGTGACGACGTCTCTGTGGAACTTCTCGGCCATCGCGAGGTTGCGGGCCGAGATCGCGAAACTCATCAGTTCCTTGACCGACATGTAGGCCGTAGCGCCGCAGCAGTTCCAGTCATCGAGCTCCTCGAGCTCGACGTCGAGGCCGGGCATCACCGCGTCGATCGATTCCTGGTAGAGGTTCGCCGTCGCCTTTACCGAGCATCCAGGATAATAAGTGTATTTCATCTATATCTCCCCGAGCTCGTCGACCCTTTTGAGGATCTTTCTCAACTGTTCGATATTCTTTATCTTGTGCGGCCTCAACGGAAGCCTGCCGTTGGAGAAAAGTCTCCATCCCTGCGGGATGAAATTGAAAGCGTTCAGTGGTTCCGCCATCAGGATGTAGCGCGTCATCAGTTCCGTCTCGTGGTTACGCCCGTACTTGTTTACCATGTTCATGAACGTCTTGGAGAGGACGGCCGCCTTCCTGCCTTCCTTTGCCTTGCCTTCCTTGATCGCGATACGCTTGAGGGCGTACATTACGTCGGTGATCTTGATCTCCTTGGGGCACCTGACGGCACAGGTGTAACAGGACGAGCAGTACCATATTGTATTCGATCCGAGCACTTCGTCCCTGAATCCGGCCCTTATCAGGGAGAATATCTTTCTCGGAGCGTAGTCCATGACGGCCCCCTGTGGGCAGGAGCCGCTGCACGTCCCGCACTGGATGCATTTCTTGATCTCATCTCCGCCTGGAAGCGAATAGATCTCGTCTAGAAAGTCGTGATCCAGCACAGATTCGTAAACTACATCTCTTTTAAGCATTTAACTACCAACCTCGCAGGATTTTACGGCCCTGGCCTTTTAAAAGGGCAAAAAAAAACAGCAGGTCTCAACGAAAATCTTACTACTAAAAGATAAAAAGTCAACTATATTTTAACTTATTGAATAATCAGGAATTCCGGTGCCTTTTTTCCCGCTGTCAGTTCTCTCCCTCTACAGTCAGGCACTGAAACGGGGCATTATTGGTTTCATTTTGGGTGATCAACCATTATAATCCCTGATGAGACCTGCTGTTACAGATTGAAAGGAATCAAGATGAGAAGGGTTCATATAGCGGCTGCGTGCCTCTTTCTGGCTCTGTCCGCTTCTTGCGGGGATTCAGCCCTGAAATATTACAACCTCGGCGTCGAGGCGGCAGACAGAGACGATCTGGACGAAGCGATCATCGACTGGAGGAAATCCGCCGAGCTGAACCCTATGGACCCCGACACAAGATACAACCTGGGCATGGCTCTTCTCGATAAAAAGGAATACAAGGAAGCGGAAGAGAACCTGAGGGCAGCTGCCAATATCGACAGTGATGATTACAGGCTCCAATACGGCCTGGGACGCGCGCTCGAGATGCAGGGGGAGTATGCAGAGGCGAAAAAAGCTTACAGGTATTCCATAAGCCTGAAATCAAATTTCCATCCCCCTTACTCCGGTCTTGGCGCGATAGCGCTGAAACAAGAACTCTACAGCACAGCGGAAAAATACGCGACCGACGCCCTGCGATACGCTCCGCACGACGCGAGGGCGAACCTGGTCCTTGCCGAGGCCTATTACATGCAGCAGAACTACCAGGAGGCCTATGCGCAGCTCATTTCGATGCGTGCCTGGCTCGACGCGGAACCCGACTATCTTCTACTGCTCGGGAAGGTGATGAACGCGAGACACATGTACGCAGACGCGATCCAGACCCTGCTATCGGCCAGAGACGCGGGAGAATCGGGAAGTGATCTTTATCTGAACCTCGGTACGGCATACTACGAGACGGGTGACTTCAAGAACGCCCATGAGAACTATCGCCTGGCCATCTACAGGGATGAGACGAACGTACAGGCATGGACGGGCCTCGCCAGAACGGAGTTCGAGCTCGGTCGTCTAGATGAAGCTCTCAAGGCATGGAACCGGGCAAAGGCCCTTGATCCCGAGGATCCTGAGATAGACCTCGGCTTAGCCGTTACATATATCCGGGATCGCCAGTTCGAGAAAGCGTTATCAGTCCTGGAGAAACTTAAGACGAAGGATGATACGCCTCCGAGGACCTATTACTATCTTGGCCATTCTTACATGCGCCTTGGCCGCACGGATGATGCCAGGAAGTCTTTCATGATGTTTCTCGACAAGTGGCATGGAGACGAATCCCTCTCAGAAGAGGTAAGGGAGATCCTGGTCACGCTCTGACTCGCAGCGGATTACCGGTAAGCACCACGAACACCCCTGCAAGTATGACCGCTCCACCTGCTATCTCACTCGGCATGGGCGTCTCATTCAGGATCATCCACGCGAGCAGCGTAGTCCCTATCGGTTCGCCGAGCGTCGCCATCGCCACAAGTGTGGGATTCATTTTCCGCAGCGCCCAGTTGAAAACCGAATGCCCTGTCACCTGGCAGACAAGCGCCATGATCATGCAATATATATAAGTTCTTGCCGGAAGGCCGGTGAGCCCGTCCCCCAGAAGAAACGACGCCGGCACAAGAAACAGGGCCGCGGCGCCATAGACGGGGAATATATATCCCAGCAGGGGAAGCTTCGGCCTTAGCCTGCTCCCTACAAGAAAATAGCAGGCGACCGCGACAGCTCCGCCGATGGCCAGCAGATCACCCTTCCAACTCTCCCCTCCCGCTGCTAGATTACCCCTGCCAAGGATCAAGCTCCCTGCTACCGCCAGCCCTATCCCGATCCATATCCTCGCCGATGTCCTCTCCCTTTTGACAACAACGGAATAGAGCTCGATGAAGATCGGGCTGGTCGTGACGAATACGATGCTGCTCGTGATACCGGTCAATGACAACGAAGCTATCCAGGAAAGAAAATGCAGCGCGAGAAAGAACCCGGAAAGGAGCAGCAGCCATTTCTCCCCGCCGCTGAGCGAGATTATGGAACGGCGCGCACCGCCCGAGAAGATGAAGAAGGGCAGAAGGATCAGGACGGCGAAGATCAGCCGAAGCGCCGCGATAGAGGCCGCCGCCCCACCCGCGAGCCTTATGAACACCGCGGCGAATGATATGGATATCACGCCGACTGAAAGTGCGCCGTATCTCTTCTCAAGTCTCATATATCGTTAATCCTGTTGAAGATTAAACCCTATTCAGGTACATTCTCAAAGTATTAATCCTTTATGGGGTCGCGGATGGCTGACATGAAGAAAAAAAGAGTCCTAGGAGATGAATGGCTCGACTGGGACGGCGGTCAGGCGGAAACCGACACATCGGAGAGCAGGGGCACATTCCTCTACCTTTCTCTCATCGTTCTTGCGCTGTTTGTGATCATTGTCCTGTTGTTCTGGTACCTCGTTCTACCCCGTTTCGAGTCTTTCGGGAAAGCATGGGCGTTCGTGATAACGGGTCTGCTCGGCACCGCGGCCCTCTCCCTTATCGTCTGGTATGTCGTCCTGGTGATCGCCGTGATCTGGAAGAGGAGATACATGAACGTATGCCTCACGCGTGGAAGCAGGCTCTTCTTTATCATGCTCCCGCTGGTCACGCGTCTCGCGGCATCGCTCGGGATCTCTAAAGACAGGCTGAACCATTCTTTCATACGCGTCTCGAACGAACTGGCCGGCCCCGGGAAGGGCCCCGGACCCGTGCTTGTCCTGTTCCCCAGATGCCTGCGTGCCGATATCCGCCTCAGCGCCAGGGAGATCTGTTCGGGCTACGAGGATGTAAGGCTTCATACCGCTCCAGGCGGGACCGAAGCCAGAAAGATCATTCGAGATACATCACCTGGCGCAATAGTGGCAGTGGCATGCGAAAGGGACCTGATCGCGGGGATCCAGGACATCGCTCCCAGGATCCCGGTCATAGGCATCCCCAACACGAGACCTGAAGGTCCCTGCACCGATACCACGATAGATACTTCCGAGCTGAAAGCTGCGATAGAATATTTCCTGAACCTCCGATAAGCCTGTTCTGGCACATTTATTGATTATAATCCAACGGAACGGTGCGTTCGGCGGAATGGGCATCCCGTCCTTTCACGCCCGGAAGCTTAACGGGGAGTTTAAAATGCCTGTTACTGACAATAAAATCAAGGGTTACGCCTATTCAGATGAAATGGCTTCCGGAATACGGATGCGAGTAGGACTTCTGGTGATTCTCAGTTCCAGCGCGGTGGCTCTCGCATTCGGCATCTCGTTCTATTTCGCTCTGGTGTCGAGCCAGACTGCTGTCGCGATGCAGGTCCCAGAGCTGGCGCCGATAGTCACCAAGCTCAAGTCTCTTCTCGTCGGAAACACAGTCGGTTTTATCGCCGTGATCATCCTGTCTTTCTGGTTCCTCTCAAGGATGCTTACCCAGAAGATGTTCATCTCTCTCGGAATCGTCATGGCCGGCCTGAGGAAGGCGGCCGAGAACAGATACCCCGAGACATCCCTCTCGAGTGAGACCGGGCCTTTTGGAGAGTTCGAATCGATGTGGAACGCGGCCGTCAGTGAGACCAGAGAGAAGGAAAGGGCCGAGATCGATATCCTGGAGAAGGTCATCCCCTCCCTGTCCGGCCCTGGCGCAGCCGACGCGAAGGCCGCGGTCGAAAGGATGATCGGAGAGAAGAAGCAGCGCTTGTGCACGGTCTCCGGAGGACAGGAGCCTGGAAAGAGTGCCGCGAGAGACAAGGACGAGAAGCTTTTCATGCAGCCCGTGTAGCCGACCCTAGCCCATCAGCCTTGCTATCTCCTCGAGGAGATATTCTGTGTTGAAAGGTTTCTCCATCAGAAGATCCGCGTTCAGCGGTTCATCCAGTTCTTCCCTGCTGAAATCCCTGGCGGAGAGGATGATCACTGGGGTATCCCTGTACTTCTCGCCTTTTCTCATTATGTTGCAGATCTTGTAACCGTCCACGATGGGGAGCATCAGGTCGAGGATCACGAGATCGGGATCCTCGCGGTCCAGGGAATCAAGTGCCTCTCGACCGTCGAATGCTGTCACAACCTCGTATCCGGCGTGTTCCAGCGTAAATTGCAGGATACGTGCAAGATGCATCTCATCATCGACGATCATAATCTTACCAGGCATATAAGTCCTTCACGATTAAAAAGATAATATCACCACTTTCCCTGATGCTCTCAGTGCTCCAGGACCTTACTATCACAGTGGAAGTAATATGCCATAAAACCGACCTTTTCACGCTTCGGGGCCGATTTTACCCTCTCGACACGTTACTGCCGATATGTTATAATAATCATGTGCAGGGCAAGGCATTGAGCGTATTTGCTCACTCTCTAAATCAAACGTCTCTTGTAACCTAAAGGGAGATAATCAGATGTCCGCACTAAAAAAGAGAATGATTGAAGTTTCAGCCATCCTGCTGGTCATGCTTCTTGCTGGTCATGCTGCAATGGCGGCCGCGCCCAGAATCACCAAGAGCGTCTCTCCCATGGAAGACGGATTGTTCATGGTGAAGATAAGGATGACGGCTTCCGGAAATGACGTCTACGCTCTCGGTATGATCGACCCTGAAGCGGCGATCGTCGACGTATTCGCCCCGAGGGGCTGGATAACTGTCACTGATGGCGAGCAATTCCTAGCAAGGAGCGGTTCCGCGCTGACGGACGGGAAGACGGTGGAATTTGTAATCTATACCAGGTCCGACAGTGTCGCCTACACCTGGACCGCCTACGGCAAGATCGAGCAGCTCGGAAAACCAGGGGCTCTATAGACCCCTGAACGCTGAAGGGATGACGCCCGGGATGATCATCGCACGTGAGGATGATCGTCCTGGGCTTTTTTGTCACTGGTATTAATCCCTGTTCCCGGTCAGATACTTTCCTATGTCGACATCGCGGACAGGAGTATCCGATATACTGTTGACCCTGTACTTTGAAGCTCCCGTCCCCTCATCGGTCTCACCAAGATCTATCACGGGACCGTTGGTGATCTCATTGCCGTAGCTGTCGGAGATGATCCTGGCCCTGGGCAGACGCCCGTCCGTGCCTATCTCAACGATGAGCGCCCTCTCTCCGCTCTCGAGAACAAGCACGCTCCCGATCGGAACGTTCCCCATCACTCCCAGAAAGATATCGAAATACCCCGGATGGAATTCGGTTCCCCTTCCTTTTTCCATCAACTTGAGGGCTTCGAACGGACTTATCTGTTTCCTGTAGGACCTCCTGGTCGTCAATGCGTCGTAGGTGTCCGCGATCCTCACTATGTCACTTGCCTCCACACATTTTTCACCAGGCTTCGGCCTCGGGTAACCCTTCATGTCGAACCGCATGTGATGTTCGTAAGCGACACGGCGCGAGAGCAGATCGACTCCCTCCTCACGCAGTATTCTCTCGCCTTCTATCGGATGCCGCTTGACGTGCTGCCATTCAGCCGGAGTCAGTCTCCCAGCCTTGTGGATGATATCACGCGGTACGTAGAGCTTTCCTATATCATGCATGATCGCGGCGGTCCCGATGCGACCTGTCTCTTCGTCGCTGTATCCGATGCGCCGAGCGATAGCTGCTGATATCACCGCGACATTGATGGAATGGTCGAAAGTGTAGTCATCGTACTCCTTCAGTGATTTAAGAAGCAGGAAAACTGTGCTGTTGACACCTTCCCTGTCGACGGTCCTGATTATCATTCTGCCGGCTCTGCCGCTTTCCTTAGAGCTGATCTTTGCTATCCTGCTCAGCACTCCGCTGATCATCTTCGAAGCTGTGCTTTCTTCCTGCTGATCTGATGATTCGCAGCTCTCATTCAGATCATTGATCTGCCGGACCGGAGCGGCTTCCCTGGATACGCGGATCTCAGGTCCTTCATTAGAATGCCTTATCCTGATCCTCTCGATACGGCGCCATATGGAGGGCAGATCTATATCCTTGTCGCGCCTGATGCTTGCAGCCGCTATCTCGACAAACGCGAGAGCCTCATCCCTCTCGATCCCCGCCATGAACTCGATCTCCCCGATAGAGAGCCCGTCGAGCGACCTTCTGAGAAAATGGACAGCGTTGTCATTGGTATCCGTGATGTCGACGTCGAAGTTCAGGAGCTTGATCGAACCTCCACCGACCCTCAGCACTACTGAACTCCTGCAGTCTATCAGTGATTCGAGGGCCTCCATAAAGGCATCCAGGGCATTCTTGACAGATGGGTGCGCTGCGGGAAACAGGTTTCTCTGCATCAGCAGTCTAGCGAGTGTGTGGACCGTGGCTTCGAGTTTCCTGAATCCGGCTGGAAGTGTCTCTAGCAGCATCTCCGCCATATGAAAGCGCTCCCTTACCGTTTCAAAACGAACTATTCCGATGGATTTGAAGCAATTATCGTTCCCCTGCGCTGACCGGCGTTCCTTCAGTGAGCGAAGGAGCTGACTTGACCCCTAACACGTTATGATATAATATTTAAGGCGTTCCTGTCACCTTCCTCCGGAGGTCAACGGTTGTTCAGGACCTTTCTCAAGGCCGCCGCCGTACCGTTTCTTCTGGCAGTTTCATGTTCAGGATTACATCGTCCCGCCCTGGATGATTATTTCATCGACCCAGACGACTGCCGCCTGAGAAAATTCGCCGCCGATACGATCAGGGCCCTGGAATCCGCCCTCTTCGAGAACGGGGACGACCCTGATACCTTCCGCAGGCTGGCAGTATGCTACCGGGCGATCGGGACGCCTGGATCGAGGATAAGATCGATGCAGGCCATCGACAGGGCGATCGAACTCGATCCTGATAACGCCCTGTACCATGTGGAGAGGGGGCTGACGCTCTATGCGAGACAGTTCACCGGTTCGGCGATCAAGTCTTTCGATCGGGCCATAGTACTCGATCCTGGCTGCTTCGAGGCGTGGTATCTGAAAGGCAGGATCGAAAAGGACCTTTACTTAAGGGACATGTGTTCCGAAAGGCATCACGACGACGCGATCAGGTTTCTTGGAAGGGCGCTCAATATCCGGGGGGGCCACGAGGAGACCCTCTTTGACCTCGGTCTTCTCCAGTATCTGAAGAAGCGGCTCGATATCTGTTCCAGTTGCGCCGCTACGGGCGCCGAACTGTACCCCTATTCATACAGGTTCCGGCTGCTCTCGTCATGTGTAGCGCTGGAAAGGATGGATTTCGAAGCCGCATCGGAGGGATTCGACTCCGCTCTCGTGCTGATGGATGCCGGTACGAGAGAGATATATGAGGACGTGTCGATGCTCCTGGGGGCCTGCGAGATAGATCACTATATCCATCTCCACGGCAGGAACAGGGACGAATTCACCAGAAAGTTCTGGGTGAGGAACGATCCCACGCCGGCGACGGCGTTGAATGAACGCAGGTTGGAACATTACAGGAGGACCTTCCTCGCATCGGAGCTTTTAGCCTGTGAAAGGCGCGGCCTCTGCGGTTTAGAGACGGCCCGCGGAATGGCCGTCGTCAGATACGGTCTGCCGGACGCCATCCTTCTCGATATGGGCTCGGGACTTGACGGTCCGTTCGTCCTCTGGACATATATGAGGGACGAAAGGACCTTTCTTCTGTACTTTCAGGACGAATTTCTTAACGGAGACTTTCACATACCTATCGATCCAAGGTTCAGAGCCAGGGCTGACATGACCGAAAGCACGTTCCAGACCACTCCGCAGATGTATAGGTATCCAGTCGAGTATACGCATCTCCCCGTCGGAGTCGAGAGCGTCCAATTCAGGGGAAGTGATGACGACACACGGGTCGATTTCGCGATAGCGCTGCCGGATTCCCTGCTGTCTGAGGACTCGGGCCCTTACAGGCTGGATCTCACAATTTTCGACAATGATCTGAACGTCTTTCGGTCGGATATTGACCTTTTTGATCCGGACACGCTGAGCCGCTTCGATAAATCAGACATTATCTGGCGAAGCCTTCGACTTAGCCTTAACCTTCCGCCCCTCCAGCTTGAAAGTAGTTTCGCCATCGAGATAACCGGAGGAAGACCCGCGGGCCGGGCTCTATTCCGCGGCCCTCTGACAGTCCTTGATCCGGGCGGAGGCCGTCTCTCCCTCAGCGGAATCAAGCTGTCGCTGCCTGATAAGAGAGGCGGTTGCACGGACATGCTCGATCCATTGCCCTCGTACTCTCCGGGATCATCCCTCTGCGTTTATTACGAGATATACAGCCTGAAGAGAAACGGTGACAATGTCTCGAAATACAGGGTCACATGGAGCGTGGCGTCGGACGATCCCGGGGAGGGTGACGCGGGGGTGTGGTCCTGGATCAAGGCGAGCGTCCGAGGTTCCGTGCCGGAGCCGGGCATCTATATCTCCAGTTCCATCGATCAGAGCGCGTCGACGAGGTCTGTCGGGGAAGACCTGGAGCTTGATGTGAGCATTCTCGCACCTGGAAGGTATGTCCTGATCCTTGAGATCGAAGACCTGGTGGCAAAGTCGGTGACCTCGGGCAGCCGGAGATTCGCGATCATCCCCCGAACGGGAACGTGATCAGTGTCACCGGTGGCTCCTTGCCGGCGGGTTTGACCGTCTCTTCCTCTTCTTCCGGTACCAGCAGTATATAAAGGGCATAACCTACAAAAGCCGCCGCTATGGCGAATCCCACGATCGCCTTGTAATTTACACCCTTCTTTCCTTCATCCTCGAGTTCCACCTCGTATGTCTGAAGCGTATCAGCAGCCGCATAAGAGAGCCTGCCGGCCTCCGGCGGGGGTGCCCCGATAGAAATAGCCGACAGGTCCAGCATCCCCGGCTCAGAGAAACATGTCTCGCTTGGAGATCCTTCACGCGAGTCCGCCGGACTGCATAGAGCCGCCTGAGTGGCAGATGCCAGGGTGCCTGTCACGAGCAGTATCAGGGCCGTTCTGAGATTCCGGCTCATCATCGTTTCTCCCACTTCTCCCTCATCACTATCTCTTCGAGCGGTTTCCTCTTGCGGAACACCTTTTCGGATGCGGGGTAACCGACCGGCGTCAGTGCGACGATCTTCACGTCAGCGGGCACCTCCAGTATCTCCCTCACCTCTTCTTCTGCGAACGCCCCTATCCAGCAAGTTCCCAGTCCTTCTGATTCGGCGGCAAGCATGAGATGCTCGAGCGCTATCCCTATATCTACAGGAAGGCTGTTCCAGTATCCGCCCATCTTCTGGTAGGCTAGTTTTTCCCGGCCGCATGCCGCGATCACCACAGGAGCCTCCGCTATGAACTTCTGATCCCTGCAGGCATGCATCAGCCGTCCGCGGGTATCCTCGCCGGTGACTACGATGAATGTCCATGGCTGGCCGTTCTTCCCGGATGGAGCGAGCCTCGCCGCCTCGAGTATCCTGTCGATCTTCTCTTCCTCGACCGGATCGGGGAGATACGCCCTCGTACTGACCCTGTTTTTTATAGCCTCGTAGATGTCCACATCATACCTCCCTCGCGCCTACACCGAAGACGTGCTGGATCAGCCTTTCCACCACGGAACGCTTCTTCCCGTCACTGCATCTGGGAAGCACGTACCGAAGGCCCGAATCGACGGTAAGGAATGTCGTCACCAGCATCACGACGAATATCGACTGGTGGTTTTCGGGCACTCTCCCCGGGTACATGTAAATATAGAAGATCATCGAACCGCCCACAATACATTGTACGAGGGTCTTGGCTTTTCCCAGCGGGCTTGCTGGGACAAGAGCTCCCGACCTCTCATGCACCCTCCACCTGAATATCGTTATTCCCAGTTCCCGGGCAAGGATCACGCATACGAAGAACGTGAACCACGGGGAGTGCATATCGACTGCGATCGCGATGAATATGACCGCGATCATCACCTTGTCTGCGAATGGATCGAGGTGAGCGCCAAGACTGGTAGTCTGGCGGAACTTCCTGGCATACCAGCCATCAAAATAGTCCAGCAGCATGGCTACAAGCAGCAGCGAAGCGGCCAGCCCTCTCCGGCCGCTGCCCGTAGACAGCAGGATCGCCGCCGCCGATGCCATGAGCATCCTGAGCACTGTCAGGACGTTCGGCACTGTAAAGTCCCTGCGTTCTATACTTCTCATCTATCAGGCCACCGTGGTTTCTTGCTACTATCCTGCCGAAATAATATACTATTAGAGAAGATAATGATAATCAAAATGTGAGATTCCTTAAAAGGCGCTTATGAACATTCCCGAGACAACCGTTTCTCCCACTGGCAGGAAAAGACTCCGAGCCCGGGGATTGAGCAGGAAAGGCTGGCTTCTGATAATCGGCGCTGCGTTACTCGTGCATCTCTCGGTTTTTGTGTTCCTGAAGCTTGAATATCTCGATGTGTTTCGCACCGAGGCACCCGGCGAGCAGGGCACATCTGACTATTTCTACATAGACAGGCCGTTTTCTCTCGTCCCCTACCCGGATTTTCCTCAGGCGGTCCTGGTGGAACAGCAGCCCTCCGAGACCGAAGAGACTGACCGTGAGAGATCTGTCATCGACGAAATGGGCGAACCCTCGCTTACGATAGAACCAATACAAAGCGGTGGAAGAAGCGGGGGAAGTGACGGAAGGCCCGGACCCAGGCGCACCACGGTCGAACCCAAGCCGATCAACATCACCCTCCCTTCCATACCGGATGATGTCAGCGGAAAGATCGACGGGGGAGTCGAATTGCTCCTCTTCGTCAATGTCAGCGGAAAAGTCGAGGATATCAAACTTGCGAGAGGTATGAAACAGGAGTCTCTGAACAGGACGGCCATGGAGGCCGCCCGCAATTACAGGTTCATCCCGGGTGAAATAAAAGGCGTACCCACAGCTATGTGGGTACGCGTCACTATCGGATTCAGACCGAGATGATCTAGTGGTGGATCTTCTTTATATAGCTCCAGCTCTTCTCCTCCGTGCCTATCTTACAGTTGATCAGGTCGAGGAGGCAGCTCCCGGTAACGTAATCATCCATCCAGTTGGCCGGATCGTCATTAAAAGCCGCTCCGTTGTATGCCCCGTCACCGCAGTACTTGGCAAATTCGCCGGTGCCGTATTTCATGACCATCAGGTTCCCCTCGAAAGTCCCGAACATCCTTTCCTCGACGTCTAAGACCCCGTTGCGGTTATCGTCCGAAAATGTTGAAGAGACAACCAGGGTGCCGCTCATCATCCCGTTCACCGGGTGGTCTATCACCCACGTAGGCTTGGCCGGGAGTGTGTTCTGGTCAAAGACGATGGTCCAGAAGTGGTATGTCGGGTTGTAGACGAAGAACGTGCTTACTATGAAGTCCCACCTTGCCGCCGGGTCGCTGACCGGGGGCCAGCCCGTATCATCTATCTGGATGCTCCATGTCGCGCCGACGAGCCGCGTATCCCCGGATATGACATCGCCTGAATAGACCGGAGGAGATGTCAGAACGATATTCCCGAATCCCTCGAAGTCGAACTCAAGCGACAGCGTGTCGGGGAACTGCGCCCGTGCGCTCCCCGCACAGAACATGATCGCCGCCGCCATTATCAGCACCGGTATCGATTTGAATCTCATATCAGGATCCCTCCCTTTCAACTCCAGGAATATCAGTCGCTGTGAATCTTCTTGATCTTGCCCCAGCTGCTCTCGCTCGTTCCTGTCGTACAGTTGGAATCCCTGAGGTAGAGCCTTCCTGAAGCCGAAGACACCGATGGAACATTGAATCCTTCGTTCCAGGAGGCGTCATCCAGGAGATCGAGAGTCCCAGAGCAGTTGCCCTGACCGCAGAAACTCTGGAACTCGCCCGTCCCGAAATTGATGTAGCAGAACAGCCCTATCGAGAAGACTTTGTTGATGTATTCGCTGTCCTGCATTATGCCATCGGCGTTGTAATCCCTGATAGTCACTGTGAAGCTCGTTGTCAGGCCACCGCAGGTATCGCCGGCCGCCGTGTAGAACCTCCACTGAGGAGCATAGTCTCCTAACATGCCCGAAGGGAACCTGCCGTCCCAGCCCTCGGCGCCGGGAGTGGGATCGTACTGGAAGTAATTGCTGAAGATGTAGTCCCAGCGTTCGTTGTTCGATGTGCCGTTATCGTCGGCTGGCCATCCCGTATCGTCCAGCCTGAACCAGAACGTGCCGGGAGCCAGGGTTCCCGCGATGATGTCGCCGCTGAAGATCGGCGGGCTCGCCATGAAAGACCCGTTTCCGCTGAGCGCGAACGTCTCCGTAAGGAACGCTGCAGATGCCGGATAATTCATGGAAAGAAGAATAAGGAAAAACCCCGCCGCCCAAAGCGTTAGCTTTCTTGTCAAAGCCACCCTCCTTGAGAAACTGCTGCCGCTTGAATCGCTTTCACTGTTGCGTGCGCCATTATATCATATGAGCCATCAGTTTGAAACGACTTTTTTTTAGATTTTCGCCGTTACCAGACCTCCCTCTGAGCGTAGACGTCGAATATCCTGAGCGAATAATCTGAGAACTCGCCTATCACCTCGGGTATACCGTCGTTCGTGATATCGAACGTGGTGATCCTCTCTCCGAACGGCTTGTCCCATTCGAGGTCTACTATGTAGAACTTGCTGTCGATCACGATCCCCGTGTTCAGGATGATCTCCTTCTGATCGTCCTTGTCGACGTTGGCTGCTATCAGCTCCGTCGCTGTGAAAAGCCTCTCACTGATCCACTGCCTGCTCTTGTCGACCGAATCTATGATATAGAGCCTCTTGTCCGCGAGGACTATGAACTCGACCTGTGGGTCCGCATCCAGGTTGGCGATATCGATCGCTTCGATGCTGTTGAAATTGTCTTCCATATTTTCCCAGGTATTCGTGTAGTCATCCAGCCTGTATGTCAGGATACCGCCTGCCATCGTCGCTATTACAAGGTCCAGCGTCCCGTCCTGCTCGAGGTCTAGGATAAAGAACTTCTTGACCTTGGACCCGAGATTGGTGATCTCGAACTCCCTGCGCCATCCGCTGTTCGACGCGCGCTTGATGTACACTTTCCCGTAGACATCGACGTAGATGATCCCCCAGGCGTTTCCGTTGTCGAGAGGTATGACCCTCGCGAACGGAAACCTGCTGAACGCCGCCTGAAGCTCGTATGGATCCATCTGCGCCGAAACCTTGCCGGCGCCGCATGTGACAACCGCGGCGGCCAGAACGACCACCGCCGATATCAGCAGAACAGCTCTTTTCATAACGTTTCTCCTTCCTGACCTGTCAATGTCCGTCTCCTGTCCCGAGTGAAAGCCCTCCCCCTCTTTTGTCAGAGACCCCGACAAGCGTGCTGCCGTCCCTGAAGATCAACTGCACATCCCCTATCGGGGGTCTTTCTTTTAATACATGCCCCATTTTCTCAAGCGCCTTTTTCTCATCAGAGTTGAAAGCACCCTCCTCGAAGTATACTAGGTCGGGGCTCCACTGATGGTGGTAGCGCGGAGCATCCACTGCCTGTAGCGGATCCATCCTGAGATCGATGATGTTCATGATCACCTGGGCTACCGTCGTTATTATCGTGGAGCCTCCGGGGCTGCCAAGCACGAGCCACGATTCTCCATTCCTCGTCACTATAGTCGGCGTCATCGAGCTGAGCATCCTCCTGCCCGGTCCGATCGCGTTCGCCTCGCTGCCTGTAAGCCCGTACATATTGGGAACACCGGGCTTGACCGAGAAATCGTCCATCTCGTTGTTCATCAGAAAGCCCGCTCCCTCTACGACTACGTACGACCCGTAAGCCCCATTGAGCGTCGTCGTCACCGCCACGGCATTCCCCTCAGAATCGACGATCGAGTAGTGTGTCGTCTCCTCGCTCTCCCGGTGTGTATCCCGGGAACTTTCCAGTTCCAGGGAAGGGGTAGCGATATCGTTAATGCTGTTTCTCATATTATCCGCGTATTCTTTAGAAATCAGGCGCGTTGTGGGCATTTCCACGAAATCAGGGTCGCCCAGCCATCTTGCCCTGTCCGCATAGGCCCTTCTCTCCGCCTCGATGACGCGGTGTACTGAACCAGCCCCGCCGTCCAGGCTGTATCCTTCGAGGATGTTCAGTATCTCCAGGAGCACTATCCCTCCTGAGCTGGGTGGAGGTGCCGACACGATGCCGAACCCTCTGTAGCTGCCCGTTACCGGTTCGCGTTCGACTGCCTCATACGACGCGAGGTCCTTTTCAGTGATCAGTCCTCCTCCACGGATCATCTCCGCGGCGATCAGCCCCGCCGTCCTGCCTGTGTAGAACCCATCCGGCCCCTCGGCGGCGATGATCCGCAGTGTGGCTGCCAGATCGGGCTGCGCGAGCAGGTCGCCCGGCTCGAGTGGCGTCCTGTCCCGGTCGAAGAACTTTCCGAGACACGGCCACCGTTCCAGTTTCGGATGCAGCCTCTCCAGCGAGGCCGCAAGCTGCGGGCTCAGCTTGAACCCTTTCACGGCCAGTTCTACGGACGGTGAAAGCAGTTCTCCCCACGGGATCGAACCATATTTCCCGTGTGCCATCCAGAGGCCCGCTACGGTTCCGGGCACTCCTGAGGCAAGATGGCCCCTGACGCTCAGATCCTCGATGACATCTCCGCTCTCATCGAGGTACATATCCCTGCGTGCGGCTTCCGGCGCCTTCTCCCTGAAATCGATGAACGAGATCTCACCATCTGCCATGCGCATGAGCATAAAACCGCCGCCGCCGAGATTGCCTGCCGCCGGATAACTGACGGCGAGCGCGAAACCGACCGCGACCGCCGCGTCGACTGCGTTCCCTCCGTTTTCCAGCACTCTCACACCGATGGCCGTCGCTTCGGGACAGGCCGATGCCACCATGCCGCCTGCGGACCTGGCGTACCACTGCTCCGCGCGCGCTCCTGAGATCGCGCCTGCCAGGGCGATGATGACGATTACAGGGGAGATCGCCGTCAGAACGGTCGTTGACAACCTGCGGGGCATCTGCAGTATTCCTGCGTCTGGTGCCTCGAATCATTCTACTGAACTGCCTTGAACATTATTCTATCACCCCTTTTCCCGTTTGTAAACACGTAAAGTACAGCGGATTAAGAGAGAACATCGATGCTATTGACCCGGGATCGGGATTTCCCTTAGAATCGATCCCGAACTTCAGCCGCCCAAAACTTTTCCGCGACAGGAGGAAAGGATATGATCCGTAAGATATCCCTGACAGCGCTCTTGCTCCTCGCCGTTTTCTCGGCCGTTTACGCGGCCCCTGGAGACGTTGACCACAAGATCCCCCTCGAGATCAGTCACCCAACCGGGATCGCATGGACCGGCAGCGCCCTCTGGGTCGCCGACCGAAAGGCCGACCTGTTCTACGAGATCGATCCCGTCTCCGGCAGGACGCTGCGCGAGATAGAATCCCCCGGCTGGTTCCCTTCCGGGCTAGCCTGGGACGGCTCCCTCCTCTGGAGCACCGACCCCGGAAGCGGAGCGATCTACGCCACCGACCCGGAGACAGGCCAGACGGTAAAGACGCTCGAATCGCCCACTCCCGGCCCGACCGGGATCGCCTGGAACGGCGCGAACCTCTGGATATGCGACAACTCGACAGACATGATCCTCAACATAGATCCCGCTGACGGGACGACGATCGTCTCCTTCCGCGCCCCGGCGACCGATCCACGATCGATCGTATTCGGTGGCGGATATCTCTGGTGCTCCGACCGGATCAGGGACTGCATCTATATGATAGATCCCGTCAGGGGCATGGTAGTCCAGATACTCGAGGCGCCTGGCCCTTTTGCCTGGGGAATAACCTGGAAGGACGGCTTCCTTCTCAACGCCGATTACCAGGACGATGCGATCTACACACTTGTGACGCTCGACGATGAACTCTACAGGACAAGCGACCCCAGGAGGGCCTTAGTCGATTTCACCACCGAGGCGTACGCTATCGGCACCGGAAGGATCGAGAGCCTCGACATCTTCTTCGCGGTCCCATCCGACAGGCCCGGTCAGAAGCTCCTCGCCGATCCGGAGTTCAGCCCCGTGCCGGTTTTCATGGAAGACCGCTGGAAGCAGAAGGTAGCCTCTTTCTCATTCGAAGGGCTGGAGCCGGGTGTTTCCGTGGAAGCGACCATGAAAGTGGCCGTCGAGGCATCAGCGATCCGGTATTTCATCAGGCCGGAGAAGGTCGGTGACAGGATACCGAAGGAGGTAAGGGAGAAATACCTCGCCGACGACATCAAGTACGACATCACCAATCCGTACATCAAGGGGATAGTGGAGAATGCCGTGGGAGACGAAAAGAACCTTTACTGGAAGGCACGCAGGCTCTACCAGTACCTGATAGAGAATATGGAGTACAAGCTGGCCGGCGGCTGGAACACCGCCCCGACGGTCCTGGAAAGAAAAAACGGCTCCTGCTCCGAGTACACCTTTTCGCTCATCGCTCTCTGCAGAGCCGCCGGCGTTCCAGCGAGGTACGTCGGGTCCCTCGTCGTCAGGGGTGACGACGCGAGCTACGACGATGTCTTCCACAGGTGGAACGAGATCTATCTGCCCGGGTACGGCTGGGTGCCCGTAGACGCCAACGCCGGCGACAGGGACCTTCCTGCCGACCAGGGCGCTGCCTTCGGGGGGATATCGAACAGGTTCCTTATCACCACGGAGGGCGCGGGAGGGTCCGAGTATCTCGGATGGAGCTACAACCATGAGAGCCGATGGGTATCTTCTGGAAAGTGTACGGTGCGTATGGAAAGCATCGCCGAATGGGAGCCACTCGCGGATACGACCAGAGAGACGCTGATGCTCAAGCTCAGATGCGGGGACGACTGATCATCCCTTGATGCATATCATCGGGTGCAGCCTGGCTACGCGACGGTTTACACCGGCGCCTTCCATTATCGCCACGACACGCTCGACATCCTTATAAGCGCCGGGCGCTTCTTCCGCTGCGCCTTTCCGGCTGTGGGTGCGCACGATTATGCCCGAGGATGCCAGGTCATCGATGACGTCTCCTCCACGGTAATCACGAAGCGCCTGCTTCCTTGACTTGATCCTCCCCGCCCCGTGCACGGCGCTTCCGAAGGTATCGGCCATACCCTGCTCTGTGCCCGTGAGGATAAATGACGACGTTCCCATCGTGCCGCCCACGAGCACCGGCTGCCCGACCTCGCGGTACCGCGCGGGCAACTCGTCCCGCCCGGCCGCGAACGCCCTCGTAGCGCCCTTCCTGTGAACGAGAAGGTTCCTGCGCCCGCCCGGCGTCTCGTGCGTCTCCATCTTGAGGTTGTTGTGCCCGACTTCATAAAGAGTACGGATCTGAGCGTCGCTCAGATGAAAGAACCTCTTGAACACATCGCGCACCAGGCCGGAGATCGCCTGCCTGTTGGCAAACGCACAGTTTATCCCGGCCCTCACAGCGGAGATATATCTCCTGCCTTCGGGGCTCTGGATGGGGGCGGCTATCAGTTCGCTCTCCGGCAGCGGTATCCCGTACTTCTGCGAGGCCTTCCTCAGGACCGACTGGTAATCCGTCCCGATCTGGTGACCCAGGGCTCTGCTTCCGGTGTGTATGCTGACCACGATCCCTCCTTCGGAGAGCCCGAATGCTGCGGCGGCTTTCCCGTCGAAGATCTCGTCGAGGTACTGGACCTCCAGGTAATGGTTCCCCGAACCAAGTGTCCCTACCTGCCTGAGCTGTCTCTCCTTGGCTCTCGGGCTGACAGCCTCCGGGTCCGCTCCGTCCACCGCACCCCCTTCCTCGATATACTCGAGGTCCTCTTCGACTCCGTATCCACGTTCCAGCGCGAAAGCGGCGCCTTCCCTGAGGACCATATCGATCTCCCGGACGGAGAGCCTCAGAGCCCCTGTCGATCCCATCCCCGCAGGTACTGACTGAAAGAGCTCATCGGCAATCCTCTCTCGGTTGAGCTCGACCCTCTCCTTCGGCACATCGATGACCATCGACCTTACGCCGCAGTTTATGTCGAACCCGACCCCCGCGATGCTCACGACTCCCTCGCCCGGATCGAAGGCGCCCACGCCACCTATCGGGAAACCGTACCCCGGATGTATGTCGGCCATGGCCATCGAGGCTCCGACGATCCCGGGAAGGCATGCCACGTTGCGCACCTGAGCGAGAGCGTCCCACTGTTTCGTCCTGCTTTCCTCGAGCAGGAATCTCATCGACTCATCGTCGGCGTAGATGCGCCCCGGGACAAACATATCGCCCGAGCGTGGGATCTCCCAGAGGAACCCGCCGATCTTCCTGACCTCGACTTTCATGGCCTTCGGCTTTTCTTCATGGATCAAAGATCGACTACGCAGCCGGCTACCCACCGGCCGCCCTTCTCTCGTTCGACCGACGCGCCGTACCAAGTCGCCGCCTTTACCTCGGAAAGCAGCCTTTTCCGGCACCTGTCGCGCGGGATGCCTCCGACGACCGCATCGAGATCGTACGCCCCGCCGTCATCTTCAAGCCTCTCTATCCTCACAGAGACAAAAGCGGAATCCTCTATGTCTGCCAGCGACAGGAGCTCATTGAGGAATTCCACGAGCATGCCGGTGAGGTCTCTTCCTCCGATGGACAGGTAATAGTCGTTTTCCGGTTCAGTACCCCGCCTGTCCATTATCAGGTCGAACATGGCGAAAGCTGTCTCCTCGAAGGCCTCGGCCGGAGTCTCGCCCCAACCACGGATCCCCATATCCGCGGCATGTTCGAGCGATTCGTGTCCCCTCTCTGCCATCACTCACCTGTTGAACATGAACTCTATTACGTCCCCGTCCTGTATCACGTATTCGTGCCCCTCTGTCCGGAGGTGCCCGTGATGCTGGACCTCGGCCTGCGAACCGTACTCCACCAGATCGCCGTAACTCATGACCTTCGCCCGGATGAACCCCTTCTCCATGTCAGTATGTATGATCCCAGCTGCCGCCGGAGCCTTTGTCCCGGCGGGGATGGACCAGGCCTGCAGCTTGCCGTGCGCCGATGTGTAGTATCTTATCATCCCCAGTAGAGAATGACATTTTTCGATGAACCTGTCCCTTGCCTCGCCAGATATCCCCATCTCCTTCATAAACTCGAAGCGCTCTTCGTCAGGAAGATCCGAAAGTTCTTTCTCGAGGCGGGCGGAGATCATTATCGCCCGGTTCGGCCCGAGTTTTTCCACCATTTCCATGCATCTTCCTGCCTCGCCTTCCTCGCCGGAGTTCAGCACATAGATGACCGGCTTGGAGGTCAGAAGTTGAAGCCTGTCAAAGATATCCTTTTCTTTTGTGGATACGTCGTCCCTGAGGACCTTTTCTCCAGAGGCGATCTTCCCCCTGACATGCTCGAGGAAATCGAGGTCGCTGCGCTCTCCCTTCTTCATCGCCTTAGCCCTGACCTTCTCCTTCGATATCCATGCATCGATCCTCTCGAGGTCGGCCAGGAAGAGCTCCGTCTCTACGATGCTGACGTCCCTGACCGGATCTACTTCTCCCAGGACATGGCTGACATCTGCGTCCTCGAAGCATCTAAGCACGTGCGCGAGTATCGTCGCCTCCCTCACGTGATGGAGAAACTTGTTTCCAAGGCCCTCTCCCCTGCTGGCACCTTCGACCAGGCCGGCGATGTCGACGTAAGTGATCGTCGACGGGATCACTTCCCCGGGACCGAGAAGGCCTGCCAGCCTGGCGAGTCTCTCGTCCGGTACCGCGACGACGCCCCTGTTGCATTCGATCGTGCAGAAAGGATAGTTGGACGCCTCGGCGCCGGCTCTGGACAGCGCGTTAAGCAGGGTCGATTTCCCGACGTTCGGCAGGCCGAGAATGCCTATCGTAAAAGCCAAGATCACCTCCGCGAGGCACAACAAGTAATGCGAAGCTGGTATCAGTCTATGCCACGGTTTCCCGGGTGTAAACAGCGAAAAAAAACGGGTCTCCCGCCTTTCGGGAGACCCGTTCATCGATCTATGGACTGAGCGGCGTTTACATGAAGATAGGCGCGAACACGAGCGCTACGACCGACATCAGCTTTATCAGGATGTTCATGCTCGGCCCGGAGGTGTCCTTCAGCGGGTCGCCTACCGTGTCGCCGACGATGGCCGCCTCATGAGTGGGCGTTCCCTTTCCGCCGAGGTTCCCCTCCTCGATGTATTTCTTCGCGTTGTCCCAGGTCCCTCCGGCGTTAGACATGAATATGCCTGTCAGCACACCGGTCGCCGTCGCTCCGGCGAGGAATCCTCCGAGGGCTTCGGCCCCCAGCACCAGACCGATCACGAGCGGCGCTACCACGGCGAGGCAGCCTGGGACGATCATCTCCCGCAGCGCCGACCTGGTAACGATATCTATGCACTTTTCCGTTTCCGGCTCGGCCTGCCCTTCCATCAGCCCCTTGATCTCGCGGAACTGCCGCCTTATCTCGATCACCATCTTGTTCGCCGCTCTGCCGACTCCATTCATCGTCATAGAGGCGATTATGAACGGCATCATCGCCCCGAGCAGCAGCCCGATCACCGTCTTTACATCCACGAGGTTGATTATATTGATACCTACTGTCCTCTGGTAGGCGCTGAAGAGCGCCAGTGCCGTGAGCGCTGCGGACCCTATCGCAAAACCTTTTCCAACGGCAGCGGTAGTGTTTCCGATCGAATCTAGCTTGTCGGTGATCTTCCTGATCTCAGGCCCCGCGCCCGACATCTCGGCGATCCCGCCCGCGTTGTCCGCTATAGGGCCGTAAGAATCCGTGGACATGACAATACCGATCGTTGACAGCATGCCCACCGCAGAGATGGCTATCCCGTAGAGCCCTCCCCCGAATGTGTAGGCGACGTACATCGCCCCGGCAAGGGTGATCACCGGAAGAATGACGCTCTCGTACCCGGTTGCCAGACCCGTGATGATATTCGTCGCGGGCCCTGTCTCGCTCGCACGGGCGACCTTCCTGACCGGGGGCCCGGAGGTGAAGTACTCGCTTTCGGCGCCTATCAGGACTCCCGCAAGGATCCCGGCGAGGACCGCCCAGAAAGGCTCTATCGTACCGATGACCTGCCTGGCGGCGAACCATGCGCCGATTATGAACAGGAACACCGAAATATAGAAGCTGTAGCGCAATGCCGACTGGGGACCGACCTTCTTGAGGCCAGAGATCGACAGGATCCCGACGATCGAGGCTACGAGACCGATAGTTATCAGAACGAGCGGAAGTGCCATCCTTCCGGCGATCTCTCCGGCTGCGAACGTGGCGCCTATCGCCATGGTGGCGACCACACTGCCCACATAGCTCTCGAAGAGGTCTGCGCCCATGCCGGCTGTGTCGCCCACGTTGTCGCCGACATTGTCGGCGATGACTCCCGGGTTCCTCGGATCGTCCTCAGGGATGTGGGCCTCTATCTTTCCGACCAGGTCGGCGCCGACGTCGGCGCTCTTTGTGTAGACGCCTCCGCCTACCCTGGCGAACAGGGCGATCGAGCTCGCTCCCATTGCGAAACCGTTGATGATCCTCGGATCCCTCGTGAAGAGAAAATAGAACCCGAGGCCGATTACGCCAAGCGCGGCCACGGCCACTCCCATCACAGAGCCGCCTCCGAACGCTATCATCAGCGCCTTTCCGATCCCCCCGTCCTTTGCCCCCTGCGTCGCCCTTACGGCCGCTCTCGTGGCCGCTTCCATCCCCAGGACACCTGCGCTCATCGAACAGAGCGCGCCAGTCAGGAATGCGCCCGCCGTCTTTACGCCCAGTCCCGGGGTGAATGTCAGGGCGGCGAAAACGACTGCCATGAACACCAGGATTATCTGGTATTCCCTCCTGAGGAACACGAACGCGCCGGCGTGGATCTTTCCGGCTATCTTCTGCATAAGCTCGTTACCGGCGGGATTTCGCTTCATATGGAAGTACGCGCCGATTGAGAAGATCAGACCCGCGACTCCGACCCACGGTATAAACCCTGTCACCTGCTCCAGGCCCAAAGACATCGGAACCTCCTGATAATGTGCGTTAAGTAATCACTCCAAGTGCTTTTCCAACTTCAATAAACGCGTTTATTGCCTTGTCCAGATGCTCGCGTGAGTGCGCTGCGGATATCTGTACCCTTATCCTCGCCTTACCCTTCGGGACGACCGGATAGAAGAAACCGATCACATATATCCCCTCCTCGAGCAGCATGTCCGCCATGTTCTGAGAGAGCTTCGCGTCGCCCAGCATGACTGGAACGATCGGATGGCTCCCCGGGACGATATCAAAACCGGCAGCGGTCATCTTCTCCCTGAAATATTTCGTGTTTTCGACGAGAGTCTTGAGCATCGGACTGGGCCTGGAGAGCATGTCGAACGTCCTGATCGCCGCCGCCACAAGCGCCGGGGCAAGCGTGTTGGAGAAGAGATAGGGACGCGACCTCTGCCTTAGCAGGTCGACTATCTCCTGCCTTCCCGTAGTGAATCCGCCGGAAGCGCCGCCCATCGCCTTCCCGAGCGTCGAGGTTATGATGTCGACCCTGCCGAGCGCGCCGCGGTATTCCACGCTTCCCCTTCCCGTGGGGCCGAAGAAACCTGTAGCGTGAGAATCGTCCACCATCACCAGGGCTCCGAACTCGTCGGCGAGATCACATATGCTGTCGATCCGAGCTATTATCCCGTCCATCGAGAATACTCCGTCGGTCGCTATCATTATCCTGCCGTCGCCCTCGGCCTTCGCGGTCTCGAGCTGCTTGCGCAGATCGTCCATATCGTTGTTCCTGTACCTGTAGCGCCTGGCCTTGCACAGTCTCACGCCGTCGATTATCGATGCGTGGTTAAGCTCGTCACTTATAATGGCGTCTTCAGCCGAAAGAAGGACCTCGAAAAGGCCTCCGTTGGCGTCGAAGCACGACGTGTAGAGGATCGCGTCGTCGGTCTGAAAGAACTCGGCTATCCTGCTCTCGAGCGTCTTATGGATGTCCTGGGTCCCGCAGATGAATCGGACCGATGACATGCCGAACCCGTGAGTGTCCATCGAGGATTTCGCTGCGGCGATAAGGTCCGCGTTGTTCGCGAGCCCGAGATAGTTGTTCGCGCAGAAATTCAGGACCTCTTCCCCGGTGCTGACCTTGATGTCAGCGCTCTGCGCGGTCACTATTATCCTTTCTTCCTTGTACAGCCCCGCTGCCCTGATCTCTTCGAGGGTCTCGCGGAGCTCCTCCTTTATCTTGTACATCTGCCTCTCCTCGCGTTCACTTCGGTTCGCTATATCTCGAGCTCCCCCCTGCCGTATCTCTCCCCCAGCTTTTTCAGCATGTCCTCCGTCATCCTCGCAAGGTCATATTCCGGACGCCAACCCCATTCCTCCCTGGCTGCCCCGTCGTCCATGTAATTCGGCCACGAATCCGCTATCGCCTGCCTCACCGGGTCGATCTCGAAATCTATCGTGAAGGCGGGGATGTGCTTCCTTATCTCCGCCGTGATCCTCTCTGGATCGAAATGCATCGCGGTCACGTTGAAGGCGTTACGGTGCCTGAGACTGGCAGGATCTGCCTCCATCAGGTCGATCGCCGCCTTGATCGCGTCTGGCATGTACATCATATCGAGAGATGTACCGGCCTTCAGGCAGCATGTGTAGTTTCCGTACAGTATGGCGTGATAGTAGATCTCGACCGCGTAGTCCGTCGTGCCGCCTCCGGGGAGTGTCTTGCTCGATATGATCCCCGGGAACCTTACACCGCGCGTGTCGACCCCGAATCTCATGTGATAGTAATCGCAGAGGAGCTCTCCTGCGACCTTGGTCACCCCGTACATCGAATGGGGGCGCATGATCGTATCCTGCGGCGTGTTGTCCAGAGGAGTATCGGGTCCGAACGCCCCGATCGAGCTCGGGACGAAGAGGCTGCATCCGTTCTCCTTCGAGATCTCCAGGGCGTTGACCAGCCCTTCCATGTTGATCTCCCAGGCCATCTCCGGTTTCTCCTCGGCGACAGCCGACAGGAGTGCGGCAAGGTGATAGATCGTGTCGATCCTGTTGTCCCTGACTATCGAATCGAAATCCGACCTGGAGAGCACATCGAGCTCGCAAAACCTCCCGGCGCCCTCGAGTATACCATGGCTGTCCTCCCGGACATCGCTTGTGACGATATTCTCCGCCCCGTACCTGTCCGCGAGGGCGAATGCCAGCTCTGAGCCTATCTGCCCGAGAGAACCGGTCAGAAGTACCCTTTTTCTGTAATCCTTTCCCATTGCACCCCGCTTCTCAAACGCCCGTTCGAATCTGAAACGAATGGTAAGGTATCATATGGTCCGATGCTAATCAAGTTCCTTGAGCGCCCTCTCAGTCGCTTCAATAAGGGCATCCGGGCTGACCCTCTTGCCGGTGGCGTTCTTCATCCAGAGATCGGGAGCGATCCTCCCGGCGACTGCCATCCTTTCGAACTCGATACCGATATTTCCCGCGTTGCGCATCTGTTCCTTGACCTGGAATGCGATCATGTGGCCGATCGCGTAATCGGGCAGGTAGAGGAATGAATGCACCAGGTGCGAGTAGACGGCGAGTATCGTCACGTCCCTTTTGCCGAATATCTCTGCAAAATAGGCGTTCCAGACCTCCTTCGAGATCTCGAGTACCGCGTCCCTGAACTCTGCCGGCGTTGCGTCGGGATGGCCGTACATCCATCGCCAGGCTTTCATGTCGATCAGCGATACCGCGCCTATCTCTGCAGTCATCCAGAAATCGTTGATCACCGACATCGCCTCTGACCTGCCTCCGCTTTCCTGCTCGAGACCGAGCAGCATTATGTCGTTACCCTGGAAGACAAAGGCGAAAGCTTCCGTGAAGGCGGTGTTTGGGACTCCGTGTAGGACATAGTAGTCGACATCGCACAGGGAGAGCACCTGCTCGACGTTGTGGCCCATCTCGTGAACGGCTATGTTGAAGCCCTTGTAGTCCATTCCATCGGGGCCTATCCTCGTGCGAAGACGCGCCGGGGCCGAGCACATGCTGGAGCCCGCGGCGTGACCAGAGCCTCGCGCCGGCTCTACGAGGATCTTGCCCGCGATATAAGCGGCCCTGTCTGGGGGGAAATCAAGAGCGACGAGCATCCTCTCCATATCCTTCTTGAAATCATCCGCCGTCGCGTACCTTTCCCTCGTGATACTGTCGAGCTCAGGCTCGGTGTACCTGCCCGTGGACCTGAATCCGTTGTACCATATGTCGAACGGCTCGAGATCACGGCCCAGGTTCTTACTTGCTATCGCGGCGATCCTGCCGACAAGCGGCGAAGAGCAGACCTGGACAAGCATCGCCTCGACCTGTTCCTCCGGGATCTCCCTGTCCTCGTCGAACCTTCTGTCGATGAGCGTCGGCGCCATCGGCGAATACTCATCGACCAGCCTCGAGGCCTTGAATGTGTCTAACCAGATCCTGTATCGCGTATCCGGCTCACGGTTATCCGAAATGATCATCTCAGCGGGGGGTTCGGCCCCGGAATCGTTTACCTTCGCCGGCCAGACCTCGTTCGTATAGGGGTTCCAGTCCACGTACGGGTCGTTCACGACTATCTCCGGGATAGTCTGGTCGACTATTCTTTCCATCACCTTCTGGATCATCCTCTGCTTTTCGAGCCCCATCTCGCTGTCACCGTAGTCGGCCTTGATCTCGTCCCTGAGGTTCCAGTGCGAGAGAAGCCTCATCTTCGGCGGGAAGATACGCTCGCCGTCATCGTTGACCAGATGGTGCATCCATATATTGTAGTCGGCTATGTACTGGTCGGAGGCGGCCGCTGCCTTCGCCACCTCTAGGTTGACTTCTGACGGGATGCGCATGGCGAACCACTGCGCGAGCCTCGCGTCAGCCCACTGCCTTCTCGTCCACTTCTCCCCCTCTGTCAGCCTCTCATCCAGCGTAGTCAGCGGGAAATTTAGAAGTATTGTGAAAGCAAGCTTGTTGCGAAAGAAGTCGTCAGCGATATGAGCCGATGGGGAGTAGGAAGCGGTGACCCTGTCGATATCGTACATCGGGCCGATATCGAGGTCTGCGTACCTGCTCATGGCCATCCCGATCTCTCCCATGTGTCCGTAGATACCCTCCAGAAGGAATTCCCATCGGTAGAAGAGGTCATCGAACGTCTTCTCGTCCCCGGCGAAGTTGTCCCTGACGAACTCCTCGAAGACATCGGCTCCACCGTCCTCATCGCGCCAGAAGCCCGCGACCTGGTCCATCCCCTTTATGAGCCTTGCGCTCTGCTCAGTGCCGTATTTCTCCCCAAGCTCCTTCTCGAGCCTGGCCATCGAGCCCTTCATCCAGCCAGGCCTCGCAGAGGCCGAACCCGAAATCATGGCCGCCGCGAGTACCAGCAGAGAGACGGCGAGCGGTCCGCTGAACGATGTTAATCCCTTCATCTTTCCCAGCCTTCCTTTCTCAGGGTCAAACGTGCCGGGACTGCCGGCCCGGTCCTACTTCTCGAACATAGGAGGATGCTTAAGTTGAAATCCCGTTCTTTCCTGGTATGCCCTCGCGAAAGCCAGCAGCTTCCCCTCCTCGAACGGCCGCCCGATGAACGTGATGCTGACTGGGACGCCCTCATCGTCGAACCCGTCCGGCAGCACGACGCATGGATGCCCGGTAAGGTTCGTCAGGAGAAGGTTCTGTCCGAACGAGGGAGCCAGGTATATATCGACTTCGAGGTCTTCCATCTCCCGCATTATCAAAGACCTTATCCTGTTGGCCTGGATGTACTCGACGGCCGGGATGAACCTCGCCGTCCTGAAGGCGTTGGGCCAGGCGTTCCTTATCTGCCTGACCAGCAGGTCGTCGCGCCCCGACCTGGTCAATTCGTCGAAAGCAGCGGCGGCCTCCGCGCTGAGTATTATGCTAAGCGGGTATATTGGATAATCGGGAAGCTTCAAGGGGACAAGGTCGATACCCATTCCCCTGATCACTTCGATAGCGATCGAATCTGACTTGTGGAAGTAACCGTCCTCCTCGAAATCATCGGGGAGAAACCCAATCCTGAGCGCGTCTATATCCTCGTCGAAGCTGTAGCTGAATGGAGCCTCGATGACAGTCGGATCTGAACCGTCAGGCCCACGGATAGCGTTGAACACGATAGCGCAGTCCTCGGCGCTCCTGCAGATCGGGCCGATCTTGTCCATCGACCAGCTCAGCGCCATCGCGCCGGTCCGGCTCACTCTCCCGAAGGTCGGTCTTAGCCCAGTCACTCCGCACCTCGTGCACGGGGACACTATCGATCCCCAGGTCTCGGTGCCGATAGCGAAAGCGACAAGGCCCGCCGAGGTCGCCGAAGCCGACCCGGCCGATGATCCGCTCGAGCCCTGTTCGAGGTTCCAGGGATTCCTTGTCATGCCACCGTACCACACATCGCCCCAGGCAAGAGCGCCAAGCGTGAGCTTGGCAACGAGGACCGCCCCGGCCTCGTCCAGCTTTCTTATCACGGTCGCGGTCTCGTCTATCGTCTGTTCCCTGTAAGGCTCCGCTCCCCATGTTGTCCTGTATCCCTTTACGGCCAGGAGGTCCTTTGCCCCGTAAGGGATACCGTGCAGGAGCCCCCGGTATTTCCCTGCCGCGATCTCCTCGTCAGCCCGTGCCGCCTGTTCGAGAGCTCGCTCCTCCGTCAGCGTGATGACGCATTCCAGCGTGGGGCCGTGTCTCTTCAGCCGCTCGAGATACATCTTTGTAAGCTGGATGGATGTGATCTGTCTCGTCCTGATAAGCTCCGCGAGGTCTCTCACGCTCCAGAATGCCAGATCCTCCAAGTCGGCGGGGAGTTTCCTGTCATGTGCCGGAGAGACGGCCAGCATGTCTTTTCCGGCCACTTTTTTCCACCCGCGGGGCACGGGATCGAATAGAAGCGCCGGATAGACGGAATTCTCAATAGCGACCTCTCTGAGCGACTTGTACTGTTCTATCTGGTCGCGGAGGTCTGGAAGCATCGAATCGATCTCCGACCCGGTGAGCTGGAGATCGATCAGTCCTGCTGCGGATTCTACGTCGCGTTCATCGATCCTGCCGTCATCCGCACTGGTGCAATGGACCGAGCTCACGGCCGAAATCAGTACGATCAGATGGAAAAGCGGGCGTCTTGGCATCGTCAGCGCTGTCAGCGTCTTCCGGTCGGAACGCTTACTCCTGGTAGAAGGGCCACAGTGTCCATTTACACATCATGATACGCGATCGGACATCACGTGGAGAATAGTGATATAAGGCTGTACTGTAAAGTGATAATTGAAATCACCGGGGCACCGATTTCCGCGCCGAGGTGAACCACCCGGTCAGCGTGAACAGCAACCAGACCTGCCGCCAGAGGTCGGCCCGACCGCTCATGTGGGCACCCAGGATCTGATTCACTGCCTTGCGGTCTATCCACGGCATGACTTCAAGCCCCTCTCTGACTGTCTCCTCGACCAGGGGTCGCATCATCCCACGGAGCCATTCACCGACGGGAAGATCGAAGCCGTGCTTTCTCCTGCCGGCCAGAGCCGGGCCAAGGCGGCCGGAGAACGTCTCCCTCAGAATCGACTTCCCCGTCCCCCCTTTTCTCTTGAGGCCAGCCGGCATCCGCGCCGCCAGCTCGACAAGACGGTAGTCGAGAAACGGGACCCGTACCTCCAGGCTGTGAGCCATCGACATCCTGTCGACTTTCATCAGGAGATTGTCAGGAAGCCAGCCACTGCTGTCGACAAGAAGGGCTCTATTAAGGCCCACCGCCCGGCTCCCTTCGACCCATCCACGCTCAAGACCCGCCTGAAGCTCCCCGGTGCTGGACCCCGAAGGCAAGGCGCGCAGAAGCATGTCGCATACCGGGCCCGGCAGCACGTGCGGATATCCGCTGATGGGTGACCTGTTGACCCGTCCAGGGATCCTTTCAGTGATATCCCCTCCGACTGAGTATCTCTCGAGCCGGCGCCTCAGTCCCTCTATCGGTCTCTTCAGCCTGCCCGAAAGCGTCACGAACCTGTCGTAGTAGTTATAACCGGCGAACAGCTCGTCCGCTCCCTCGCCCGAGAGGACCACCTTGACGTGCCGGTGCGCAAGCTCGGACAGCACGAAGGTCGGGAGCTGCGCCGGGTCGGCTATCGGCTCGTCGAGATGCTCTATATATCGCGCGGAGGTTTCAGCGGCGTCTTTCGAGGTAAACGGTATCGATATCAGCTCGGCGCCGAATCTCTCCGCGGCCTCCGAGGCGAAAGGAGATTCGTCGTAGACGCGGTCGTGCCTGACTGACACAGAGAAGGCCTTGACCTTGTTCGGTGACAGCTCCCTCATATACGAGAGGGCGAGCGACGAATCGAGTCCGCCTGAGAGGAAGACACCGACCTCGACATCGCTCAGCATGTGGCACCGCACCGCGTCCTCGAACAGTTCGCGAAGTTCGCTCTGCCAGTCCCGGTCCCCGCCGCCGTCCTCCGTGCCGGGGGCCCTCCAGTACCTTACTGGCTCCCCGGGTCTTCCGCGGTCGATCCTCAAGTAACTAGCCGGCGTGAGTTTATTCACTCCCGCAAGGGCGGTACGCGGAGCTGGGATATACTGGTCGTGGAGATACAGCCTGATCCCTTCCGGGTCAGGCTCGACCGGGACTCTGCCCGTTACGAGGAGCGCCTTTATGGAGGAAGCGAAATAGAGATGTCCACCCCGGACAGAGTACAGAAGAGGCTTTATCCCCATCCGGTCCCTCGCGATGAATACCAGGTCATCCTTCCTGTCGTGGACCACGAACGCGAACATCCCGTTGAGGCGCTTCAGCAGGCCCTCGATCCCCCACTCCTCGTAACCGTGGACGAGGACCTCGGTGTCGGATCCCGTACGGAAAGTATGTCCCGCGCTCTCCAGCTCCCTGCGTACCTGCGGGAACGAATAGAGTTCGCCGTTCATTATCACGCATATCGAGCCGTCCTCTGACTCCATCGGCTGATGGCCATGCTCGATGTCGATGATAGAAAGGCGGCGCATGCCCAGGGCTGCGCGTTCCGTCACCGAGACACCGCTGTCATCCGGACCGCGGAGGCGCATCGCTTCGACCATCCTGTCCAGCAAGGCGTAATCGGCCGCACCGTCTCTCGAAAGGCTTACGATGCCCGCTATACCGCACATGAGCCAACCTGCCGACTTTCCGCGGGTTCTTCGGCGGCCCTGGATGTTCCTGTCATATCTTCCTCCGGTATTAAGGGGAAACGCTTGCTGACCCTTATGAACTGTAATCATATCAGGTCCGCCATTGTCTATTATTATCACCTGAGTTCTGGCTCTCGACGATTATTTCCTGTCAAATGACCGAATTCTGTCATAGACTCGCCTTGTAAATTTCTATCTATCGCGAGTCCTTTGGTCAATTACACGAGGATAGTAAAGATGAGAATCATGAAGGCCGCTACGATACCGATCCTCGCCATGATGCTGTCCGCCGCATGCGCCGTTCCGTCTTATTCGATAGGTGTCTTCGCCCAGTGGCAGGACTCTAAGGATGCGGACTCAGGATACGGCTTCGGCGTCAAGCATGACTTCAGCATCATTCCGATCATCTCCGTGGAAGCGCGCGCCTCGTGGCTCATGTATAGCGGCAGCGGCGACGAGGGAGACCTCGACATGTTCCCGCTGGAGGCGTTCGCGTGCGTAAAATCCGGTATGCTCTACGGAGGCGTCGGTGTCGGCTATTACATCTTGAGCGGTGATAATAGCCCGAAGGATTCTTTGGGAGGCTTTGCGGCCATGGGCATAGATTTCAATATCCTCGGTCTCGGCGCGTTCGGCGAGCTTCGCTATCTCTATCTGGAACCTGATCTGGACAATGAAAAGGGCGGAACCGTCGATATGAGCGGGATCGGAGCCAATGTCGGCGTGACCCTGCCATTTTAGCACCTACAGGTCACCTGAGCATGACCATCTTACGCGTGCCGGTATATCTGCCGGTCGCAAGACGGCAGAAGTAGACGCCTGAGGCAACGCTATTCCCGGATTCATCCCTGCCGTCCCATCCGATCTCCTGAAAACCGGCAGGGAGCTCATAGTCCACGAGCGTCCTGACAAGCCTTCCGGATACATCGTATATCCTCAGTGACGTCTGGCCGGCTTCCGCCAGGGAGAAAACGATAGTCGTCGAAGGATTGAAGGGATTAGGATAGTTCGGTCCGAGCCTGTTTATCCGTGGCGCAGTCCCATCCTCCACTCCGGTCTGGACCTCTCCCTTCTGAAGAACGACCAGAGCCATCTTCGGCAGGTCGATCGTCATCGACTGCGCGTATCCATCGTAGGCGACCGGCTCTGTGTCCAGGGTCCCTCCGTTCACCGGTCCGGAGCCCCCATAGATGAAATCCATGCTGTTCAGCGCCTCCCTCCAATAGCCATCCTGAGGAAGCCCTACACGATAATCCGAATAGTCGTTGTTGCTGAAATTCGCGACCACTATGAAGTCATTCTCCGCGTCCCATCTTCTGAACCCGATCACGTTCCCACCCTCGTCGATGTGATGAACGTAACGCGATGCTCCGGAGCGGAACGCAGGATTGCCCTTCACCTCTATAAGGTCCTGGAAATACGTGAAGTACTCGCTGTAATTCACCTTCTTCGCCCAGTCTATCCGGTTCCCGGTACCTGTGCCGAAATCGGTATCCTCGAGCCACTCGCATCCCATCAGGAATGCTGGAACTCCTGGCGAGAGCATAACGATCCCGTGGGCCAGTTTTGTCCTTCCCTGGGCCCATTCGTCATCATGGGGGAACGTCGGATCGATGACCTTCACGGCGCGCTCTCCCCCGCTCGACGGCCAGGCCTCATCATGGAGCTCGAAATAGTTGAAGACGCTCGAGCCCTCCAGGTAAGTGCCGCTTCCGTTGATGATGTTCCTTATCTTCCACATCTCAGGATCCCCGAAAGCAGCGTCGAAGATCTCCTCACGTATCGAATCGGTGAAGTAGTCGTAGTACTGGCAACCGAACCCTGCTCCGCCGAGGCTTGTCGGCCTGGTGACCCAGGAATCGTCGGGGAGCTGTTCGGCGACGGTAGCCTTCCCTTCGTACCGCCCGTCGACGAGATCGTTGAGCCCCTGCATCAGGCTCCACCCGCTTCCCTGCATATTGTTCATATAGTCGGTGGCGTCCATGCGGTAGCCGTCGATGCGATACTCCTCGAGCCAGTGAAGCGCGCTGTCCAGGTAGTAGTCCCGGACACCTTCCCTGTCGAAGTCGGCCTGTGCTCCCCACGGCGTATCAGCGGCCGGATCGTCGAAGTAGAACTGAGTCCCGTCGTAGTACCACAGGTAGTTATCGTTGTAGCTGAAGTGGTTCCACACGATGTCAAGCAACACGGCTATGCCGTTCTGGTGCAGAACGTCGATGAGGTACTTGAGATCATCGGCAGAACCGTAGGCCCATTCCGGGGCCCAGGCCGTGATCGGATTGTAACCGGCTGATTCGTCACCAGGAAATTCGTTCACTGGATTAAGCATGACGGCGTTGACGCCCAGGTCGACCAGGTGACTCACCCTGGCAGCCGCATCGAGATAACCGGACGGGTGGGCCACTGTTCCTGCAGGATCGTTCCGGCCGGAGAAAGTGCCCAGGTGAATCTGATAGACGACCAGCTCGTCTAGCGGCGGCGTCTGGAAATCGCTGACCTGCCATTGGTACCCGAACGGGTCCTCAACGATACTGTTCCCGTTGCTGCCCGAGTCGAATGCGCGCGAGCGGGCGTCGGGTTTCCATATGTCTCCGGGCGTGAAGAAGTACTTGTACTCGTCGCCCGCCGACACCCCGCTTACAAAAGCTATGAAGTCTTCCCCGACGCGGGTCATCGGGCCACCCATCCCCCACCCGTTGAAATCGCCCCTTACGTGGCAGCCCGTCGCGCCCGGCGCCCACACCCTGAAAACTGCCCCGCCTGTCACCAGCGTGGCTCCGAGAGGAGCGTGCTCCAGTGTCGTGAAATCGAGCCCCCAGCCACCGTCGACGGGCACGGACTCAGACAGACCGGAGATGCTGAGATAGTCAGTATCGGTGCCATCGTTCAATTCGATATAGTATCCGATCACGCTCGAGGAAGTCGCCGGGATCTGAGCCTCCCATATGTAGTACAGTCCGCGCTGGCCATCGACAAAAGCCGTTATCCAGGAAGTCGATCCTCCATCGTCGAGGAATACGCGGGCCGAGGTCAGGTCGCCGGCGTACGCCTGGAAACGGACGAGAAATGACTCGTTGTCCGTAGGGCAGAGCGGTCGCCTGTCCTGAAAATCGACGTGGGACACGCCGTTCCATTCGACGTTGTTATCCGGACCGGCGGCTACTACAGTAACGGATTGAATAAGGAATACAAAAATGGCCGGGATCAGTTGTAACAGTCGCAATTCAGATGCTCGACGCATGAATACTATCATGAAGCTCTCCCGATTATGCCGGCTGCCGCAGGTGGGGCCCGCAGATATTTCTTTCTCAGACCTGCTGATTGAATATAACAGAACGGGCCGACGTATGCGAATCCGGAATGACTCCCGCGGCCGGTCGCTTCATCTCATCATTTCATGGATGATTCATGGAACCTTGAACCGGACGCGAGAGCGTGAAGGTTGTCACCTGTCGGAGGCAGATGAATGGCGGCCGGCAGCCTGTCACATATCTGTCTGAACTCGTCGTAGATCCTTCGCCCCAGGCGGCCATTATTGCGGTAGGAGAGATTGCCGACCATCGTAAGAAAGGGATGCTGTCTTTTCAGTATGTTTCGCCACACACGGCGAGAGATTCCCCTCAGCGAATAAAACCTCCGGACGCAGGAGTACAACTCGCCGATGATCTCATCACAGTCGAAATTCTTGTAGTGCCCAACGGGAAGAGTGAGGGTATAATATTGCCAGTCATCCGGGAAGCGGTCCGAACGTATACGGCCTTCCTCCTCCATTTTCGTCCAGAGCCTGGTCCCAGGCAGCGGAGTGAGAATCAGCACATTCATGAAATCCACGCCGTACATGTCGGCGGTATCCGCGATCTGCCGGCCTATGCCCGGCCGATCGACGTCTAATCCCATGATAAATGAGCCTGCGACGCTGATCTTCTGCTTCTGTATACGGCGCACCGATGCAATAAAATCGCGATCGTCCTGTATGTTGTACTTTTTCTGCACTTCCGCGAGCCCTTCGCGGCTTGTCGATTCAAAGCCGATGAAAGCGCCGATGCAGCCGGCTTCATGAGCCAGCCGGAGAAGTTCCTCGTCGTCAGCTATATTGATCGTCGCCTGGCAGATCCATTTCTTTCCGAGATCTGCGTCTATAATCGCCCGGAAAAGATCCTTTGCCCGCGATATATGTTCGGGACGCGTACCTATGAGGTTATCGTCCACGACCAGCACGTGTTTCTCCCTGATCGTCCTGAATTCCGCGATGATCTCGTCGTTGCCGCGACGGCGGTATCTGTTTCCGTTGAAAGGGCCGACGCTGCAGAAACTGCAGTTGAGGGGGCATCCCCGCGTCGTCTGGATTATGCCGAACTGGTAGCCGGTTGGAAGAAGGTCGTGACGTGCCAACGGCGTGCTGTCCATATCCGCATGGCCGCCTTCATACAGCGGTAACAGTCTTCCGTTCTTCGAGTCATCGAGCACCCGGGGCCAGACGCTCTCGGCCTCGCCGGTCACCACGGCGTCTACTCGGGAGGATGCTTCCTTCTGTCTCATGGTCGCGTGGATTCCACCCATAACGACAGGCACTCCCATCCCGCGGAATGTGGCGGCCAGTTCGTAAGCGCGCGGCGCCTGCGACGTGAACGCTGTCACCCCGACCAGGTCCGGGCGGGGCATATCAGAATAGTCAGGGACGTGCACGTTCTCATCGATGACCGTGATCTCCCATTCAGGCGGAGTCATCCCTGCCAGCACCAGAAGTCCCAGCGGTTTCCAGACTCGGTACTTGTTCCAGTAATTCTTCCTGTTATTGACATTTACTACCGGATTACGTGGATTTATCAATAGAAGTAACATTCTGTCTCCCTGCCTCTATATCTGAGGATCCTCACACATCAGCTGCGTCGCGCAGCAGCAGGACGATCCTGTTTCTTTCGCTCAGCGAGCCACCCGGCGTGAAGATCACGTTGCCCCCGGTCCCCAGCACTTTCTCGATTACCGCATCGATCGCGTCATCTATTGCTTCCCTGACATCTATATCCGGCGATATGGCCGGGGCTCTGTCATCCAGGCCGATGCTTCCCCTCATGTGGTAGTCATCCTCCACCATCAGAGTAGCTTTTATGGCCTTCTTGGCCACACGGACGACCGCTTCAAGTCCCGAGGCTGTCCGCCCCATCCCCTCGGAAGTCTCAAGATCGGCCATAGCCTTGTCGATGACACCGGACATCGCTTCCTTGACGACCGGCCATACTATCTGTCCCAGATCGCGCGCCGGTGTAGCTGTGTGATCTCCATATATCCGGCCTATGACAGAGCCGCTGTGCCTCGTTACAGAATTGAAAGCTGACATCATCGCGGAATCACCGGTCAGCACGAGCCTCAGCGGTTCAAGCCTGAAGTAGTGCCCGAAGTGCCTGTCTACGGTACGTGCCGTTTCCTTCAGACGCTCTTCGCTTGCACGGCTGGATGCCACATCCGGAACAGATACGGGAAAACCATGATTCTCGATATCGATCAGCGAGTCTCTGAACGCCTCAAAAAGGGTGTTCGTTCTCGACCCTAGAGCGAGGACATAATAATGGGTACTCAGTGACAATCCGGGCCACCTTCCTCTTATTATTATTATGAGGAAGGACGGGCATCGATACAATAGTCCGCAGGAGTGAAAAAGGATGTAGTCCTAAAGAATTAGATGAAGCGCGCGGTTCACTCGGGATCCCTGCGGAGGGCGAAAGCCGCGATCTGAAGGCGGGAATTGAGCGTGAGTTTCTCGAGGATATTGTGTACGTGGCTTTTTACCGTATGTGTTGCGATATGAAGCCGGGTCGCTATCTCCTTATTGCTAAGACCCTCGGATATCAGGGCCACGATCTCCTTCTCGCGGACTGTAAGCTTTACCGCGCTCTCCGGGATCCCGTTTCCGCTGTTTAGCGCCGATTCGACTATGTGCGTGAAGAGCGAAGCCGTAAGAACGGTCGGCAGCACCTTCTTGCCCTCCGCCACTGACTGGATCGTGGATACGTAGTCATCAAGCGAGGCGCTCTTTAGGATAAAACCCGAGCCGCCCGCCTCGACAAACTCGATCAGGTCGGCCTGCTCGGGGAGGATGTCCATGGCTATGATACCGGTCTCGGGCAGCTCCAGCCTGAGGAGTTCCATCAGCTGAAGGCTGCTCGTCTTCTCGAGCCCGAGGTCGAGAAGGACGACGTCCGAAGACTTACCCGTTTCCTTGAGTTTCTCTATGGCGTCGCCGTCTTCAGCGACAGCGATCACCTCGAATCCGCCATGATCTTCCAGCGCGGCTGCTATCCCTTCCCGCAGCAGCCGGTTATCCTCTATAAGAAGGACTTTTATCGTCTCCATAAGATCCCTTACCATTCAAAAGCCACCGTGTACCATATTATTCTGCCACTTATGGGCCTTCCCGGTCAAGTCCAACCGGGCCGGTGGTGGCTCTAAAATGTTTAACAGCAACGCACTCTATGTGCTACAATCCACACGAAAGGTCGGTCATGGCGAAGAAACACATGTATCTTTACGGCAGGAACTCGACGTACGAACGGATAAAGACGGATCCCGGCTCTGTGAGGACAGTCTATCTGCGTGAGGGGCTATCCCTGCCCTCACTAGAGAAGATGATCTCGCAGAAAAAGATCCCATACGAGCGGATCTCCGCCTCCTCTCTCGACCGCATGAGACCGCAGAAGGACCTCCAGGGAGTGGTCGCGAAAGTGGACCTGTACGAGTACACGCCTTCAGACAGACTTATCAGCGATGCCCTGGAGCGCGGGCGCACGCTTCTCTTCCTGGACAGGGTGAACGATCCTCACAATCTCGGAGTGATCATAAGGCTTTCGGCCTGCTTCGGAGGGTTCTCGATCGTCATCCCTAGCCGTGAAGCATGCCAGGTGAACGAGACGGTCCTTCACGTCGCCTCGGGCGGTGAGAACTACGTCCCTATCGCGAGCGTGAACAATCTCGCGCCAGTGATAGACGACGCCAAAAAGCTCGGATTCTGGATCGCGGGTGCGCTTGTCGATGAGGCGGCCGAGGACATCACCCGAGTGTCCCTGCCCTTTCCGCTCGGCCTCGTGCTCGGCTCCGAGGGAAGCGGGATAAGAAAGGGCCTCCAGAAGAGGCTTGATATCCGTGCCCTGATACCGATGAGGGGAGCGCCGCTTTCTTTCAATGTCAGCATGGCGTGCGGGATCTTCTGTCACGAGATAACAAAACGCAAACATGACGGGAGTCCCGATGACTGAAAAAAGCATAGTCGAATTCATTTTCGAGGCCGGGCTGCTCAAGCGGGTCCCTCGCTCCGGCTGGTCGGTCCTCGGCATAGCGGACCACGAGAGCGTCGCGGATCACAGCTTCAGATGCGCGTTGATCGGCTATCTTCTGGCGCACATGGAAAACGTGTCGGTCTACCGCACGCTGCTGATGACGCTTTTGAACGACATCCACGAGGCGCGCATAACCGACCTCCACAAGATGGCCCAGAGATACATCGACGCTGCCCCAGCGGAGGATGGAGCCTTCGAGGAACAGATCGGTCCTCTGCCGGATGAAATCCGCGGCGAACTATCGGATATGCGCGAGGAATACAGGGCACAGGAATCGGCCGAAAGCATCGTCGCGCGTGACAGCGACATACTCGAATGCCTCATCCAGGCGAAGGAGTACTACGAGCACGGGCACAGGAGCGCCGCTCTTTTCATGGAGAAGGCTCCCGAGCACCTGAGAACCGAAAGCGCGAAGCGTTTATGGAAACTCGCCCGGTCTATGGACATCAACGAGTGGTGGTCGAAGATATCCTCGTTTACAAGATGATGCCTTGCTACTGCATCTGGAATCTGCACCGCAAAACCGATTATTACCCCCTCCCCCCGCTAAGCTCCATCCTGATTTATCCACGTATGATGACAGTCCCGGTCACCTTCAGTCCTTCGAATACTCCAGCTCAAGTCCGACGTTGATGGCCACACCACCATCACGCAGATCCCATTCCACGCCAATGCCCGGCCCCAGGCTCAAGCCACAGGACAGTTCATATACGGGGGATATCTCCAGAGTCAGCCGACTCTCAGTCTGCAGAAGAACATCCCCCACCATAAAGAACGAAGAAGTAAAGGATGACTTGTATCCGACAAGACCTCCCCACTCCATTTCGGCAAGCTCGATCTTGTTCTGTGTCTCACCATAAGCATTGAGGTAGACGGTTCCCGGCCCCAGACCATGTGCGGTGACGACTGTCAGTACAGCGTCGATACCAGCGTCAGGTTCGTCGTACGGTACCTGGATCGAAAGCTGAGTCGCGAATGTCGGGCGCAAACCCTGCTCGTAGATCCAGCGCTGAAGCCAGATCACGCTGACAGATCGTTCAAAATCCGTAGCCCCTTCTCCAGCATCAAGCGTGGGCCCGATCAGGCCGAATAGAGAGTTGTGTAAGATTACCCTGTCAAGCGTAAACGCCATGCTCCATTCGATGGCGTATTCCTTGTCTCTGAGTGTCGCCAGGGTGAGGCCGAACTGGGGGGCCCCCGGGGAAATAGGCTGCCCGTCTGTCAGTGAGTTGAAGCCACCGGCGTCCTGAGCGGCAGTCACCGAATCGCTCCGTGACTCCTGGGCGATGATCCGACCAGGAAAAGAGAGTGTGATGGCACAGACGATCATACTCGCCAAAGCGCCAACCTGCCGATATGTAGCAGTCATCGCATCTCCCGTATCGACAATCTTCCTGCAGGATGTTGTGCTGCTCTGACACTCCGCCTATCTACTTGCCGCTCTTAACAATGACGTTCTGATAAGGATAGGGGATCTCGATGCCTTCAGAGGCGAATCTCGCCTTTGCAAGCTCAAAGACATCCCACCCGAAGCGTTGAGCAGCGAGCGCATCCTTGCACCATGTTCGAAGACTCAGCGTGACACTAGAATCCCCCAGCTGGATCACCGGGCAACTGATTGTCTCTAACACATCGGAATGCGAACGAGCGATCTCGAGGAGTATCTCCCTTGCACGGTTAATGTCAGCACCGTATGCAATCCCGACAGGTATCGCCCCCATGATCCGAGCGTCTACACTCGATAGATTGATCGTAGTCTGGCTGCTCGCCAGGTTGTTGGGAAGCACCACGCGACGGTTGTCGATCGTCTGGATGACTGTGAAGCCCAGGGTCACGCTCTCGACTATTCCTGTTTCTACACCGGTCGGCGCCATTACCTGTAGCCGATCGCCCAGACGGAAAGGACGGTATACCAATAGAGAGACCCCTGCAATAAGGTTGCCGAGCGTGTTTTGGGCCGCCACGCCGAGTACGATCGAAATCACACTCGCTCCGGCCAGCAGGGCGGTGCCGATAGAGCGAAGCTGTGGTATAAGATGAGCGTAGATGACGAGCAGAACGACCCAGAGCAGAAATTGCGCCAACGGGCGCAGGAAGAGTATAGCCGTGGGGTCGGTCCTGTCCCGTCTCAGTGAAGCGCGCGCTACACCGCGTATGACAAGAGTCCCCACGATCCCCACTATCGCAAAGATGCCGGCCCACAGTAGAGCTCCAGACATCGTTGAAGGATTGACGCTCAGGATATGACTTTCTACATTATTCATCGAAACTCCTCCTCATTTCAGACCGGCTTACAGAAGGTAGTAAGAACGTCGCTATTTCGAAGCGGCCAATAAGATCGCCATTTACTTTTCGCGCCACTTTTGTGTATGATCAGCCATGATGATAAAGTATGCTGAAATCCTTGTCCACCTTTCGCTATGAGTTGGTTTCACCCCTTCCAGACGCGGCGACGCAGGCGCGCTACCTCCATTCCTTTTCCGGATGAGTGGAACGACATCCTGTCCAGGAACTTTCCAGCGGACTCGAAGCTGCCCGATGACGACCGAAAGGAGCTGCGGACTAAAATCCAGGTCTTCCTTGCCGAAAAGCATTTCGAAGGCCTGGGCGGACTAGAGATCACCGACGAGGTCCGGGTCACTATAGCTGCGCAGGCATGTCTTCTTCTTCTCCACCTGGGAGACTTGGATTATCCCCGCCTCAGTTCTATCCTCGTCTATCCCACAGCCTATGAGGCGGACGCGGTCTCCCGCGAGCCGGGAGGTATCGTGACAGAGAAGCGGCAGGTCCGGCTCGGCGAGTCCTGGAATACCGGCGCGGTCGTGCTCTCCTGGGATGATGTCCTCTACGGAGCCGCTGATTGCCATGACGGCCACAACGTAGTGCTCCATGAATTCGCCCACCAGCTCGATATGGAGGACAATGTGGCGGACGGAGCCCCGTTGCTCCCGCGCCGGAGCATGTATGTCGCCTGGGCACGCGTTCTAGGGGAAGAATACAAGCATCTGCAGATAGACGTAGCCAGGCATCACCGTTCGGTGATGGACGCGTACGGCGCCACCAATCCGGCCGAGTTCTTCGCGGTAGCGACCGAGACATTCTTCGAGAAGCCGGTCAAACTGCGCGAGAAACATCCTGAACTCTACGTTTTGCTAAGCGAGTTCTACCACCAGGATCCAGCGTCCTATCGCCCATGTGATTAAAGCATTCGCGGCAGAGAGGTCGGCAGGCGGTCGGGCATTGCCCTATAATCAGTTACAGCATAAAAGCATGGCGTCCCCAACGGGATTCGAACCCGTGTTGCCGCCGTGAAAGGGCGGTGTCCTAGTCCTGGCTAGACGATGGGGACGCCTCAAAGCGTGCGGATGTTCAATGACTGTGGGAATCTAGCAATGGCAGCGGCCCAAGTCAAACGAAAAACGGGGGTTCAGTCATCGAACAGCGACAATTGGCCGTCGCTGCATTTCTTTGGTTTTGTCGATTCCGCCGGTGACCGGAAGAACTCCCCGGCTCTTGCATGTTCGTCGTAGAAAGCCAACACCTCCTCTCTCATGGCCTTTCTCCCCTCGCCAAAGGAGTCGAAGATGCCGCATGCGGCCATATGCATGGCCGTTTCCATCGACAGCTTGCCGCTAAGCCGCTCGAGGAAATCCTCAAGCGAGGTAAAGGCACCCGATTCTCTCTCACCCAGCACGGTCTCGACCTCTTCGAATGTGATGTCGCAGGCCTCAGACATCGGCGCCCGTATAGCCGCCTTCTCGGTGACAAACCCGCGTCCGCTGTAATTGACATCTGGAGGAAAGACCTTCGGGCCCTTCGAGTCAAGATAATCGAGGTAGCGAGTCTTCCTGTCACGGACATCAGTGGATGAATCGAGCAGCGCGGCAAAATACTCCGCCGGGTGGTGCGCCTTGAGAAATGCAGATCTGTAACTGATGTACGCCTGCGTGCAGCTGAACGCCTTGTCGAACGTGAATCCGATGTTATGCAGAAGATAGTCGAATATCTTCTGTGAGTCCTCCTCGTCGATGTCCCGGTCCATAGCTCCTCGGATAAAGGTCAGCCTGGCCGCCTGCAGGTCCGAGGCATCTTTTTTCCCGAGCGCCCTTTCCACGAACACAGCGTCCTGCCCGGTCAGCCCGGCCGACTCGAGGAGTATCTCCCTGACCTGCTCCCTGTAGAGAAGCAGTCCGCGCGTCATCTCCAGGGGCCCGGCCAGCGAGTGGTGAGGAAGATATACCTTCCCCTTCTTGTCGGCGTTCTCTACGTATTTCTGCCACAGCCTTCCCTCTAGAGGCGCCGGCCTGTAAAGAGAGATCACATTTACCAGATCGTCGAACCCGCGCGGCCTTACCGTGGTAAGCAGGTCGCGGATCCCCCTGCTCTCGAGCAGGTAGACACCTGTAGTGTCGCCCTCGCCGATCATCTTGAATGTGCTGATATCGTTTAAGTCCGCGGGTTTCCACTCTTCCTGTCTCTCGTTATCCCTCTGATTTTCCGGAGCCCTTATTCTTCCGACCGCACCCGCGAGCGCGGAAAGGAAATGCGACTGCTGCACGACCAGCATCCATCCCCCCTGGGCCGCGATCGCCTCGCTCCCGAGCATGATGAACTCATCTCCACCTTCGCCCTTGACTGTCGCTACTCTCTTTTCAGCTCCGGGAGGCATGACTACGATCCTGGACGTATTGCGTATGAAATGTGATACGCGTCCATGAAGGGCGGCAGCTGAGTGCAGGATCTTCCGGATATTCCTGTCAGAGTTGTAGATATGTGAGAGACTCTCCGAGCTTTCGAGTATCTCCGACAGCCCGCCGCGTTTTCTGGCCGAAGCAATAGAGTTCAGGATCTCGCCGGTAAGAGGTTCCCCGATCTTCTGGTTCTCGCAGAGTTCCTTTACCAGCGTAGTGAAGGACGAGTCCTCTCTCTGCATCTGTAACCTGAACCGGCAGCCGGGAAGCAGTTCCTCGAGAATCCGCATGAACCTCTCCCGCTCACCGCTCGAACGGAGTAGTTCCACGACCGGCGGGACTCCCGGGGCTGGCGCTCCGAACGACTCGAATACCAGACCGTGTTCGGCCGGGTTCAGAGGTACTATGCCGAGCAGATAGGCGACGACACTCTCGCAAAGGTCGCTTCCCACGAGCTCTATCCATTCCCCGCCACGCCTGCACCTGCGGAAGAACTTCTCGAGAAACAGAAGGAACCCCGACATCTCCTCTATAGAAGCCCTTTCGAGCTCACCCATCATCCTGTTTTTCAGGTCGAAGGAAGGTCCGCTTTCAGTGGTATGATACTCGAGTATGAAACGCCTGTTACATTTCTCGGACAAAGTGACGTCCTCACCAGGATCATCGCTGAACGATATGGCGGAGCCATCGATGAGGTCGACGCTACACCTTCCAGCGATCTCTCCAGATGCTTCGAGAGCATCCTCCAGAAAATAGAAGACCGGCTCGAGATCCTTTCTGCTCTTCAGGTAGTACTCGGGAAGAGTATCAGGTGTCTCTTCCTTCTTCAAATCGCCCGCCAGCCCGCGAAGTACCTCGTAATAGGCCGAGTCATCCCTCGAGATGAACCTGTCGTTGTTGGTGACGACCATCGGTATACCGAGCTTCCTCGACAGGAGTACAGTCTTGTCCAGCACGAGCTGCTCACGCTCGTGATTATGCGACATGACCTCCAGGTAAAGACGATCTTTACCATATATCTCGAGCAGCCTCTCTACCGCGTCCCTCTGCATCGCGAGGTTTCCATGAAGGACGGCCCGGCTGGCTTCGCTATGGATACATCCGGACAGGGCGATGATGCCCCCGCTCATTTCCGAGAGCTCATCGACCGTGACATGCGGCGGGCCCTGTTTATCGTAGTGAAGGCTCACCAGCCTCGTCAGGTTGGCGTAACCGGTATTGTTTTCAGCCAGAAGCGTGAGATGAAAGGCGCCGTCGTGCCCTGTCAAAGATAGATGACGCACTTCTGCACCTAGAACCGGACTTATGCCGCTTACCCCGGCGGCCTTACATAACTCGTAGTGGCCGTAAGTGTTCCACTGATCTGTGAGCCCGACAGCAGGCATCCGGAGAAACGCTGCGCGCTCGACGATCTCGGTCGCGGTCATCATCCCGATCCCCGGGCTGTTCGTGCTGTGGACGTGCAGGGGGATGTACGGCAAATCCGCCTCCCGGCTTTTCGGTCTCAATTCGTTCGGTGTCGAGATTTGTCAGATTTTGATTGACCGGATGTGTCTAATCAATATAAAAATTAAGCAAGTAACGGCTCTGCTCCAATAATTTTGAAATCAGAAGATGTCATGAGACATTTACATCCGGTAATCTTCTCAGCCGGAGGGCGCTGATGGTCGAAGAAAATAACAGGATTACCAGGCTGGAAGCGGAAAATGATCGCCTGAAGAATGCCGTCGAAGAACTGTCAATAATCAACGACATCTCTACGGCGATCAACTCTACCCTTTCCCTGGAGAAGATCATCGAGCTGATAGTCCAGAAATGCATAAAGCATCTTAAGGTAGAACAGGGCACCGTCACTCTCCTCGAGAACGGGGGAATGGACAACCAGTTCAGGACCATAATGCGCCAGGCAGACCAGAGCAGTGGATATATGCCGTTTCACCTCGACACGCAGATAACGGGCTGGATGCTGAAGAACAAGAAGCCGCTTATAATCGATGATCTCGACGGCGACGATCGTTTCAGGACTCTCGAATCCGAAGAGAATCCGATTAGGACACTCCTCAGTGTCCCTTTGATCCTCAAGGGGAGGATCCTCGGATCACTGAACGTCTTCAACAAACGAGGCGGGCAGAAGTTCTCAGAGACCGACAAGCGGCTCCTCTGTATCATCTCGACACAGTCGGCACAGGTAATCGAGAACGCGAGGCTGTACGAGGAAGAACAGTCTCTGATGCGTATACAGGAAGAGATGAAGATCGCCTACAACATCCAGATGGGACTGCTTCCAAAGGGCGCTCCGATGATCGATGGATTCGACGTGGCCGGCAAGAGCATACCGGCAAAATCCGTCGGTGGAGACTACTTTGACCTTATACGTCTCGGGGACGGCAGGCTCTTTTTCTGCCTCGGGGACATCTCCGGTAAGGGTATGCCGGCCGCATTGCTCATGTCGAACATGCTGGCCACGCTTCGCGGACAGAATCTGGACATCACGACACCCGGATCTATTCTGAATCATTCAAACGAGCATATGTTCAGAAACACCGACCCTGAAAGGTTTTCTACTCTCTTTCTGGGAATCCTGGATCCAGGCAGCGCCGTGCTGACCTACAGCAACGCGGGGCACAACCTTCCTTTCATCATCAGGAGGTCCGGCGCGACCGAGAGGCTGGAGACTGGCAACATCGTACTGGGCGCTATTGATAAGGTTATTTATACGGAGGACTCGGCAAGCCTGGATCCGGGAGACACGCTGCTTGTCTTCTCCGACGGGATAAGCGAAGCTATCAATCCCGACGAAGAGGAATTCGGAGAGGACCCTCTTCCCGGCCTCGTGCTTGCCAACATGGACGCTTCCGCCATGAGCCTGATCGACACGATCATCTCGAAAGTCGTCAGTCACGCGGGAAAGGCTCCTCAGAGAGACGACATGACGATGGTCGCCATCAGGAGGATCGGAGCGTAGAATAATACCGGCTTTTCCTCTATGCTGGCTCCAGCGGCTGACATCGGCCCCGACCATTGAAATCAGGACTTCGGCCATGATCCGAGAGAATATGATCGGCGAGACCGTCTATCATTACAGGATCCTCGACAAGATCGGCGAAGGCGGAATGGGCGTAGTCTACCGCGCGGAGGACATCAACCTCCGCAGGACGGTAGCGTTGAAGTTCCTTTCCCCCTCCTCTATTTCAGGAGGATCTACCCGCGAACGGATCATGAGGGAGGCAAGGGCCGCGGCCTCGCTCGACCATCAGAACATCTGCGCCATCCACGAGGTCGAAGAATACGATGACAGGCTCTTCATCGTGATGGCATATTGCGAAGGCAAAACGCTGGGGACCATCCTCAGGGAGTGCAGACCCGGGCTCGCGAGATCACTTGATATCCTTATACAAATAGCCGACGGACTGGGAGCAGCCCATGAGAATGGGATCATCCACCGCGATATCAAACCGGCTAACATCATTGTCTCCGACAAGGGCAGGGTCAAGATAATGGACTTCGGGCTGGCAAAGCAGTCCGGCGTGGAGACCAGGAGCATGACGATGGCCGGAGCCGGGACTCTGGGGTACATGTCCCCCGAACAGGTACGAGGGGACCATGTCGATCCGCGATCTGACATCTGGTCGCTCGGCGTACTGATGTACCAGATGGTCACAGGTATCATGCCATTCGAGGGAGACTATGACGCCTCTGTCCTGTACAGCATAGTCAACGAAGCGCATGTCCCAGCCCAGCAGATCGATCCGGATATCGCACCCGATATCGGCACGATAATCGAGCACGCCATGCGGAAATCTCTCGATGACAGGTACCAATCGATGGAAGAGATGCGATCCGATCTGATAAGGGCCAGAAATCATCTTTTCGGTGAGTCGGCGGATAATGAAACAGGTAAGGGCTTCCTCGGGTCAGGGAAGTACATCTTCGGATGGAAACTGGCTTCGGTGCTCGCTTTCTCTGTATCAGCCATTCTGATCTTTTTCATAATACGCTATATAATCTCCTCCGGAGAGGATCATCCTGCGGAAAGATCCGGGACGGTAGCTGTCGATGGAGGCGGTCCAGGACCGCGAGAGTCAAGTGATGCGGATGTCATATATACGCGCGGGATGGATCTATACCATTCCGGTGACCAGCCAAGGGGAATCTCGCTTATTGAACATTCGCTCGAGATCGATCCGGATAATTTCAATGCGCTCAAGACACTGGCTGTCTTATATGACTGGGGCGGGGATTTCGAAACAGCCGCCAGATATATCGAGCGGGCCAAGAACCTGGCCATGGACAGGGGGAACACCGAAGAGTTAGCCGTATGCTCGATAATCCAGGCAAAAGTTCTCCATCAGTGGGATTTGGCCCTCAAACTATTCAGGGAGTACTTCGCCACTCACCCAGATGCGGTGACCACGCCTATCGAGATAGGTTATATACTTTCGAGATATATCGGGGACTTCGAGGGCGCCCTTGAGCAGTATGCTCGCTTCTTCGAGATCGATCCTGATAACAGGTCAGGAAGACACGCACAGGCCTACAACTACAGGGGAACCGCCCTGCTCTGCATGGGCCAGTTCGACAGGGCTATAGGATCTTTCAGGAAATACCGGGACCTCCTTCCCGGTTCTCCTGATCCAGTATCGAGCCTTGCGGGGGCTTATCTGTTCTCAGGTGATTACAATGAGGCTGAAAGGCTCTACACTTCGCTGCTTCAGCTCGACAACCCGACTTACACCGTTTTTGAAGGGCTAGGGAAGACATGTTCCGAGACGGGCCGGTTACGAGAGTCTGATGAATATTATAACCATTACCTTGGCTCCGTGACTTTCAAGGGACAGAAGGTCAACGGCCACATCCAGATCGCCGCCAACTATCTGACGCGGAAGGATGGTGATTCTTTCGACCGGGAGATGGCCAGGGTCGATCTGATAGATCCTCAGTCCGCATGGGCCTGCTGGCTGAAAGGAATCCGTTTCATCACGCTGGATAACGATCCCGGGAAAGCAAGGCAGGAGCTGAAACACATGGATGCGCTCATGGAAAAACCTTTCGTATTCGCGGAGCCTTCCCGCCGCGAACACCTTAACGGCCTGATCCTGCTTTCCGAGGGAAGGACTGCCGGCGCGCTCGAAGCGCTCGAAGAAGCGGCGGCGAGATCTCCACGGGATTTCTTTTTCTTCGGCAGAGAATACGCCCGTGTCCTTCTTCAGGCCGGCATGACAGACGATGCGATCGATAGATGTCGTCAGCTTGCCGGTTTCAACGGTAACGAACCTCGGCTGCTGATGATCCTGTGCAGCGCTCATATGCAAAAAGGTGACAGGGCTTCAGCGAAGAAGTACTATGACAGGGCTGTCGATGTGCTCTCCAGAGCGGACGAGGATTATGCCCCGTTGATCGAATTCAGGAGAGATTTCAAGGACCTGGAATGAGCAAAGGAGTGTTCATGAAGCGTTTATTCCCAGTGCTGGCGCTGCTTTTCGGCCTTTCGACGCTTATCTGCTGCAGCGAGGATCCGGTCAATAACGACGATGGAGACGGCGGTCAGACATCACCTTACAGCGGGATCTTTCTGATGGAGAGTTCACTGGTGAGCAACGACTGCGCCGTCCCCTCTCCTCCCCCGACCACAATGACGGTCGTTGTTGAAGGCGATTCGATATGGTTCGGCGGATTTCCAGGATCATGGGACGAGTCCACGCTGACGGGGACCGGCGATACGCCTGAATATACCGTTCCGGTCATGCCCCCGGAATGTTACGCCTATTACACGGTTGTCTACGAGATCACCTATGTCACCGCTGACAGTTTCAGCGGTACCTACGGGATCAACAACAGGAAGGATCCAGGGTGCCCGAATCCGGATCCCTGCTCCTTCCTGTATGACATAACCGGTTCGCGCTAGCGGCGAAGCTTACGGCGAAGGCATCGAATCGGCATCGCCGAGCAGCAGCGCGTTGAAAAGAAGTTTGTACGTGCCAGCCGTGGACGCTCGGAACTGTGGGTTGAAACCGAACAGGACGATCTGCCCCTTTCCTTTCCGCATCCAGATCATCGCACTGCGGTCGCATATTGCCTTTTCCTTCTCGATGTACCCGCTCAGCAGTATATCCTTCTCAGGGTACTTCGCTATGATACGCCGGTCCATGTCAAACCGGGGCAAAGACGTCCTGAACGCCGTTCCCCGGCTGAAAAGCGCGCCCGCTTCCAGGGGCATGCCCCATGTCAGGGGATTGCCTGGGATAAGATCTATCCTGAGCATCGCTCCGGGACAGTAGAACCCTTCTTTCTCCATCCGGTCCGAAATATCATCGAAAGGCAGGCTGAACTCCTCCTTGTCATCCTCCTCCTTGCCCTTCCTGATCTCGAGCGTCCCGGCGAAAAGCTCCACAGACCTTCCCCAGGCCACTATCATTCCGCCCTCGTCCAGATAAGCGGTCAGCCTCTCCATCCCCTTCTTTCCCAGTCCCTTCACATACTCCGGAGGATAGCTGCTCACGTAGTACGAATCCCCGCGCTTCCATTTCCCGCTCATGAGCATATCCTTGTCATTATTAGGGAACAGTATCGCGTCGTACTTCTTTGACAGGTCCGTCTTCTCGAAATCGCCGGGCCTGAGGACCTCGAACGGTATACCGTACGTATCGAAGATGTACCTCGTCCATCCCGCGTCCATGTCGTGGAACCAGGTCTCGACGAGAGCGATTCTGGGCATCTCCATCCTTTTCAGGGATTCAGCCGGGATACCCCCGCGCGGATCCCCTTTCGTGAAGAAAGGAGTCACCGAAAGAGAGGATACCAGTCCGTCGAGCGCTTTATCACTCTTGAGGCTGCCGGGCAAGATGAATGCCCCGGCCTCGAACCTGCGGCCCTCTATCTTCGCCGGCACGGTCAGCCGGAAGACATCGAGTTTTTCGCCCAGTGCCTTGAAGGCCGCCCTGAAGCTCTCGTTATCACCCGCGGCGAAAACGGCCCCGCCGCAGTCTCCGGGCAGGTCCGCCCGGTAGAGTGTGCCCCCAGTCACCGGTGACAGGGCGTTTTCCAGGTCCGAAGACCGCTCATCGATCTCGAACGCGTCCACCCCCATGTGAAGGGGCAACGACCAGCTCGTGATATCGTAAGGCCTTATCACTTCACCGTCAGGAGTGTAGTGCCTCAGCGGGAACTGCTGGCGCTCCAGCACTTCCTTCGCGAACGGTCGGTATGGCTGAGCCATCGAGACGACGATGTCGCCCTCTGAGAGATCCCTGCCTCCCACTTTAACGCTCGATGAAAGCCTTGATACCTTCACGCCGTGTTCCAGAAGGAGGTCCACGAGCTCAGCCAGTTCGGAGCGGTCGCGCTGATTGCGAGGCATCACGAAGTAAAACGGCGCTTCCGTCCTGCCGCGCTCCACCTCCCGCCTGCAGAGGTCGTTCCGGAATGTCAGGATCTCCTTGCGATGCTCCGATGAAGTCTTGATTATGCTTCTTGTTGAAGAAATCTCGTAATCGACTATATCCGAGAGCCTCCACCAGCCTCCCGGCCATGGCAGCGGCATATTGACGCTCTTCTTGTATTCCGACAGGCCCTTGCCGTGCACCGCGAGCTCATTCGGCTCGACATATATCGGGGTGGCGTAATTCACGCTGGCTCCCTCAGTTAGGAAGCTGATCACGTTCTTCCAGTTGCAGGTCTCGGTAGAGCCTGGCCAGTAGTCGTCGAAGAGGTAATGCTGCGCCACTCCCGCCTGCCCGGCCTCAGTCATGTCCTTTATCATGTTCATCCCGAAGATGCCCGCCCAGTTCCATATCCCCGCGTCGATATTCTCGGCTATGGGGTCATTAGTGGGAGGGACAAAATACCTCACTCCGGTGGATCCCATCTGGTGCTTCTCGACCATCACCTGGGGGTACCATATCGTGCTGAATACAGCCGAGATAACCTTCGTGTCGCTCTGGCTGAGCGTCACGAAATCGCGGTTGTTGTCGTGGCCGACATATTTGTGATAGAGGCCTGGCATCGAGGCCCCGTCGTACTTGGTGCCGTGGTACTTCCGGTAATGCTCGACCGTCATGTCCATTCCGTCAGGATTATGGCATGGAGTCGTCATGTAGACGACATCGTCGAGCCACCTCAGCACCTCCGGGTCGGTGCTTGTCGCCAGATCAAAGGCTATTATGGGAAGAGCCTGCGATGGTCCGACTTCTCCCGAATGCATCGACAGGGTCGCCAGGAAAAATACCCTGCCTTTATCGATGAGCGTGTCTCTATCGCTATCCGGGATACCGGGGTCAAGGGCGAGCCTCTCGTTGATGTCGCGCAGCCCATCCAGCCCGGCGATGTTGCCATTCGACGATATAAACAGGATGTACATCTTTCGCCCAAGAGGAGTAAGGCCTGCCTCCCTCAGTGTGACGCGCGGCGACGATTCATCGAGTATCTTGAGATATCCTATAAGCTGAGAATAATCGATGAGCTTGCCGTCGGCCCCCGGCCTGAATCCGAAATGTTTTTCTGGAGATACGATCCCGATTGACGGGACAGCGGCTGTCAATATGGAAGCGCACAGTATCGCTGTCAGCAGAAGTGCGGAAGAAGTCAGCAGTCTCAACGTTAACTTCCTTTCCGGCCGATCGGGAGCACGACGTGCGGCCTGTCTGAGGGTGGGTCTTTCTGTCCCGCGCAATCTAGCATAGAATACCTGTACGTTCATCTCAAATCTGTCAGACTGAAATAAATTGACGGTAAATGCCCATAATGGCCATAATCTAAAGTTGTCGACTATTACCGGAACCGAAAGGACAGGAGGATGAGCGGACCCCTTTGGAAGCCTTCAGATGCCAGGATAAGAAGCACGAACATGTACCGTTTCATGAAGCAGGTCAATACCCTTTATGGAACGGATTTCGTCGATTATGACGGGCTCTGGCAGTGGTCGGTAGACAATATACCCGAGCTGTGGAAGACCCTGTGGGACTTCTTTGATATCATCCATTCACGCCGCTACGACTCAGTACTGGAGGACGGCGACAGAATGCCGGCCGCGAGATGGTTCCCGGGGGCCGAACTGAATTTCGCCGAGAACCTTCTCAGGTACAGAGACGATCATCCTGCTATCATTTTCAGGAGCGAGAAGAACAGGACCGTCACGATCACATACTCCGAGCTGTATGACATGGTAGCAAGGCTCGCACGTTCGATGAGAGAGATGGGCATCAAAAAGGGAGACCGCGTCGCCGGATTCATGCCCAACATGCCCGAGACGATAATCGCCATGCTCGCCTCGGCGAGCATAGGAGCGCTGTGGTCGTCCTGCTCGCCTGATTTCGGTATCAAGGGAGTCCTCGACAGGTTCGGGCAGATCGAACCGAAGTTAATCTTCACGGCCGACGGGTACTGGTACAACGGTAAGGCTTTCAACTCTCTCGAAAGGATATCGGAGATACTCCGGGACCTTCCGGCGGCCGAGAAAATCGTTGTAGTGCCGTATGTGGAAGAGGACCCGGATATCTCAAATATGGCCGGCGCGGTCCTTTATGGCGATTTTGTATCTGGTGAAGGTGGGCTCGAGATCGAGTTCGAGCAGCTTCCCTTCGAGCATCCCCTTTACATCATGTATTCTTCCGGCACTACCGGACTGCCCAAGTGCATGGTGCAGAGCGCTGGCGGCATACTCATTCACCACATGAAGGAGCTGGCTCTGCATACTGACGTCAAGCGGGAGGACAGGATCTTCTACTTCACGACGTGCGGATGGATGATGTGGAACTGGCTCACCAGTTCGCTTGCCCTAGGTGCGACTGTGGTGCTGTTCGACGGATCGCCTTTCTTCCCCAAGCCAGGTGCGCTCTTCAAGCTGGCCGAAGATGTCGGTATGACGATATTCGGAACGAGCGCGAGGTACATCACGGCCCTCGAACAGGTCGGGCTGAAACCGCGGGGAAAATTCGATCTTTCACCGCTGAAAGCCATGCTCTCGACAGGCTCCCCACTCCACGCCGGGGAGTTCGAGTATGTGTACAGGGAGATCAAAGAGGACATCTGCCTCTCGTCGATCTCGGGAGGGACCGATCTTAACGGATGCTTCGCCGCCGGCAACCCGATGGGGGCAGTATGGGCCGGCGAGCTGCAGTGCAGATGTCTCGGGATGAACGTCCACGCCTTCGACATCCACGGGAACCCGGTCATCGGGCAGCAGGGAGAACTCGTCTGCACATCTCCCTTCCCGTCCATGCCTGTATACTTCTGGAACGATCCGGACGGCGAGAAGTACCACAAGGCATACTTTGACGTCTTTCCAGGCGTATGGCGGCACGGAGATTTCATCGAGATCACTCCTCACAACGGCGTGATCGTGTATGGTCGCTCCGACGCCACACTGAACCCGGGCGGTGTCCGTATCGGAACGGCGGAGATATACAGACAGATGGCGGCCATCGATGAAGTCGCCGACAGCCTTGTTATCGGTCAGGAATGGAAGGACGACGTCAGGATTGTCCTGTTCGTGAAGATGGCTGATGGGATCGAGTTGACAGAGGAACTGCAGGAAAAGATCCGCAGGACGATAAGACAGAATGCCTCTCCCCGTCATGTCCCGAAGAAGATCATACCCGTCGCGGACATCCCTTATACGATCAACATGAAAAAGGTCGAACTGGCCGTAAAGAAGATCATCCACGGCCTCGAGGTCAGAAACCAGGACGCCTTGAAGAACCCCGAGTCCCTGAGGCTCTATGAGAACATACCGGAACTCGAGGAGGATTGAAAAAGGCGGGGCCGCCGGCGCGACCGGCGGCCCTCGCCCTTACAGGGACGGCACACTACCTTGAATATGCTTTGACTAATCGTCGCAACAGCCTATTTGTCTTGATATTACGATGCGCTGGACTTCAGAGGTCCCCTCTCCTATGGTGAGCAGCTTGTAATCCCTGTAGAACCTCTCGACATCGTATTCCCGCATCAACCCGTACCCTCCGAATATCTGGACCGCCTCATCGACCACGCGCCCCATCGTCTCCGAGCAGAAAAGCTTCGACATGGCGGCCTCCTTCGAGAAGGGAAGCCCTTCGTCCTTGAGGCGGCATGCCTTGTAAAGAAGGTTGCGCGCCGCCTCTATCGAAGTAGCCATGTCGGCGAGCTTGAAGGCGTTTACCTGGAACGAGCAGATCTTCGCCCCGAACTGCTCTCTCTCCTGAGAGTATCTCAGCGCCAGTTCGAAGGCGCCCTGAGCCCCGCCGAGTCCCATGGCCGCTATCGCCAGCCTGCCATTATCGAGCGTCTCGAGCATCTGATGGAAGCCCTCGCCCCTATGTCCGAGCAGGTTCTCAGCGGGCACCTTGCAGTTGTCGAAGTAGAGCTCTCCCGTATCTGACGCCCTCCACATCATTTTGCCTGTCATCTTCCTGGCCTCGAATCCGGGAGTCCCGTTGGGGACGAGGATGCAGGAGATCTCCTTGCGGCCGTCGGGCCTTTTTCCCGTGACGCACTGGACCGTGCATACCGCGGCTAGCTCGCTCGTAGAATTAGTTATGAATATCTTACTGCCGTTGATCACCCATTCGCCGTTCTTCAGTTCGCCCGTCGTCTTGCTCGCGCCTGCGTCGGAACCTGCGTCTGGCTCCGTCAGTCCGAATGAAGCGAGGATCTCCCCACTGCAGAGCCTGGGAAGCCATTCCTGCTTCTGTTTCTCGTTGCCGTAGTAGGTAATCGGCCCGATGCCGAGCGAATTTCCCGCGGCGACTGTGGCGGCATGGGAACCATCCACTCTCGCGAGCTCCTCTATCGCGATTATGTATAAGAGGTAACCCATCCCGGATCCTCCATACTCCTCCGGCACGAAGATCCCGAACAGTCCGAGGTCGGCCATCTTCCTGGTAAGCTCTATAGAGAACTCTTCCTTCTCATCGAGTTCCCTGGCTCTGGGACCGATCTCTTTCTCCGCGAATTCCCTTATACTGTAACGCAGTACTCTTTGCTCTTCATTCAGTCCGAAATCGATGACCGTACCTCCGTACCTTGATATTCCAATGGGTCAAAGGGCTAACAGCGCGTTATGTTATCAAATGCACCCTCCGGTGTCCATCTCATAAACGCCTCGGATGCCTGATCAGGATTTGTTGTGGGAATCTGCCAGGACGGACTTGATGACGCTTCCGAGGTCTTCCATGGTGTAAGGCTTCGCCAGTCTTCCGGAAAATCCGAATTCGGCGAAATCGGTCATTACGGCGTCATTGGCGTATCCGCTCGATACAACGGCCTTGACGTCCGGGGCGATACGCTTGAGATTGGAGACCGTCTCCTTTCCCCCCGCACCCCCGTGAACGGTCAGATCGAGTATGATGACATCGAACGGCCTGCCCTCGTCAGCGGACTGGCAGAAGATCTCGATCGCTTCCGAACCGCCCGCCGCGAGCACTACAGTGTACCCCAGCCTGTTAAGCGCGGCCCCCGTGCTGTTGCGCACATCCTCCTCGTCATCGACGAGAAGTATCCTCCCCGATCCCATCAGCTCCTCGAGGTGACCCTCGCTGGAGACGGAGGCGTTCTCATCAGTTTGAAGAGTAGAGCCGCTGGCAGCTATGTTCAGCAGCTTCCAGGCAAGGTCGCGAGCCATGAGGGTGGCCTTCTCCATCTCTTCGAGACCGACCAGGTTCCCGCTCAGCTCTGAAGCTTCCAGCTTCATCAGAGATATATTGTTCAGTATCACGGTAAGCAGATTGTTGAAATCATGAGCTATTCCCCCTGCCAGGACCTCGAGGCCGTCCCTGATGGCAAGCTCTCCCTCCAGGAGGGCTATCCTGCTGCGGAGCTCCTCGACCTGCAGTTCACTGATATCGGTCCTGTTATTAGAATCGCTTCCCGACAATTTTACCCTCTGCTCATGGGCCGATGACACTTATTACCAGTCTTTGGTCTTGCTCCCTTTGAATGGACCGCTCGAAAGCGATTTTATGGTCGTGGAAAGGATTTGTCAATGATTGTTGACGTTTATTTTCTCTAGGGCATTCCGGAATATTCTTCAAGCAGAATAGTGGACGTGATGCCACGGGTATCGGTGTTTCAAGCTCCACGAACCCGGTGATCTCTGTCGATACCACCAGGTCAGGTCTTGATCTCATATCGCATTACCGGTCTCGTCGCGGAACGCCTCGCGGCTTCCCTGAACCCGGCCCTCGAGAACGACACGGCCAGTCCATGAAACGCGAAGGCGTCGGGCATCCTCTTTTTCGGTTCGACAGGATAAGCCTCTACCGTCTTTCCTCCGCGTTCGCGGACAAAATCCACCGCGGCCACGATCAGGGCGCTCGATACGCCCCTGCCTCGGTGACCCCTCTCCACAAACAAGCATACTATCGACCAGACGGGCCTGTCATCAAGGGGTTTGAGGATCCTGGAAGTCGAGAGTCGAGGATATTCCGAGCGCGGGGCGACCGCGCACCACCCGACGGGCTGGCCGTCATGATACGCGATTATCCCGGGTTCCGCTCCCGAGGAAACGAGCCTGTTCATCTTCCTGCGGTTCTTTTCCCCCTTTGAGGCCTCGAACTCCCTTGAGGTCTGCCTCCACCACATGCACCAGCACCCTCCGCAGGCTCCCCTCTTCCCGAAGAGCTTCACGAAGTCGGCCCATCTTTCGACTGTCAGTGGATGAAACTCGAGCCTTGCCTCATTACTCCCGGCCAACCTTTGTCCCCCGTCAGATAAAGAGCTGTATCTTTGACTCCGAAGCCTCGGCTATGAATGTGCCTACTCCCCCTATGCCCACGCCGTCGATGAGGTCTTCCTTGCCGATCTCCATCACATTCATGCTCATCTCGCACGCGACCAGCTTGACGCCCTGCTGCCGCGCCTGCTCGAGGAGTTTCGGGAGAGGCGTGACGTTATGGCCACCCATCATCTTCTTGAACATCCAGCGGCCGATACCACCGAAGTTGAACTTCGAAGGGCCGATCCTGTCGATTCCACCGCGGTTCATCATGCCGAGCATCCTGCCGAAAAAGCTTTTTCCGGTAAGATTGCCCTTCTGGATAGCCTTCAGCCCCCAGAACGTGAAGAACATCGTGACTTCCATGTCAAAAGCGGCGGCACCGTTGGCTATTATGAAAGCTCCCATGACTTTGTCCATCTCGCCACTCATGACGATCAGGCTTACCTTTTCCGGGTTGCTGGCTTCGGACACTTCCTGCCTCCTTGGCTGAGAGAACCTATTTGATCCCCGACATCCATAGCGCCAGGGGCCTGTAGACCATGTGCGCGAACTTGGTGAAAGGAAAGGATACAAGCAAGTCAAAGACCACCACGAGATGGACGGCGAAAGCGATGTATGCAGCAAGCGGCATGTCGAGGTACTTGAACAGGACCATGATGTAACCGGTCATGACCGACGCCAGAATTAGCACGAGGAACATCCAGTCGCTCACGTGAGAGTATTTCATGGATTCGTTGCTCTTCCTGATCCTCTGGAGGAGGAACCATGCGGTGCCGGCCACCGTCGACGCTCCGAAGACAGCTCCGAAAGCAAACGGGATACTACGGCTGATGTCTATGATCTTGTAATCGATACCCATAACGAGCACCGTCGCTATGAACATCCCAATGAATCCCCAGGAGATTGCGAGATGCGCCCATCGCCTGGTCCTTTCCCTGGAGCAGAGATCGAACCTCTGCTGAGTGGCCGATTCAGTCAGAGCGAAGCGGGCCGCTCTCGCCATATCGCCGAAACCTGTCTTCTCTGCCTTGAACCCTCGCCTTACAGCTCGCAGCATAACGACGAGGTTCAGAAGCATCGCGAGAGCGACAACGGCCGTAAGGGCGATACCGGCATTGTGAATATGCTCTAAATGGATGAAAGAGAGAAAATCGACATTCTGCCTGTCCATCCCGGTGTCATATGAGAGGAAGATCCAGAAAGTCGCCAGCGCGCTGAGGAAGATCCATGTTATGAATGACGAGAAAGCCGAGTAGAACAGGTCCGCGACTCGTCCGAGGGCGAAACGCCGCGTGACGAATCGCCTCGTCGCCATCATCAGGCTTCCGGGATCAGCCTGGCGCGGGCACGTCTCGCTGCACTCACCGCAGTAGTAGCACATCCACGGCTCGGGAGATGCAAGGATACGGTCCTCCAGACCCAGCATCGAGTATCTTATCATCCTCCTGGGAAACGATATGTAGTTCTCGGTAAGAGGACACATCGCGCTGCATTGTCCACAACTGTAGCAAGCGCCGAAATCGGATGCGCCCAGCTTCCGCATCTCCTCCGCAATATGAGGATTGACTCTTTCCATTACTCGTCCCTCTCGGTCAGAGAGTATTTATGATACCCTTCTGGGGTCGTCTCGCCCGTTGCTTTCACGAAGTTGTATCTCAAGTATCCCATTACCCACCAAAGGATGTCTCTTGACGGCAGGCCCGTGGCCTCCGCGATTTCAGGCACAGTCATCGGCCCCGACTCGAGCGTTTTCAGGATCCTGCGCCTCAGGCCGGGCTCGCGTCTCGCCGTCTCGCGCCGTCTTCCCGCTAAGAGACTCGATTCACGGAATCTTTCATCGATAGTGTCAGACACACTCTGCCTCCGCTGCGAAGGCCTCGATCATCGATTTTATCTGGTCATCAGTGAAACCCTTGAGCTGCGTAGCGTCGTAAGGACATACCGGCAGGCACGCTCCGCATCCCTTGCATAGGACATCCCTCACAACAGCTATCTCCCTGCCATCGATGACGGTCTCCTCTATCGCGGAGTAAGGACAGGCCTTTTCGCACTCTCCGCACCACTTGCAAAGATCGTCTATGACATAGGCTATGAAAGGCTGAAGGTCGACGTAACCCTTTACCAGCAGTGCTGCCGCTTTCGACACACATGATAGCGATGAAGCAATGCTCTCCGTAGAATTCTTGGGCCCCTGGCTGCAGCCCCCGATATATACTCCATCAATAACGGTCTCGACAGGACGGAGCTTTGTATGGATCTCGTTATAGAATCCATCCTCACCGACCGGCAACCTCAGGATAGACGTGAGCTGATCGTTTCGCGATGGCACCATCCCAGTAACGAGAACAACGAGATCAGCTCCGATACCTATCTCGTCTCCACCAGTCAGCAGATCGTTCACCGTTACGAGAAGCCTGTCTCCCTCTTCCTCGACGATCGGGGGATACTTGGGATCGAAGCGGCAGAACACCGCTCCGCCTGACGAAACCTGTTCGTAGAGCAGCTCGAACTTGCCGTATGTCCTGACGTCCCGGTAGAGGTGCCAGGTTCTCAGACCCTTTATCTTCTTCGAAGCATTTAGGGCGGCCCCGACGGCGGCGTTGCAGCAAAAGCGGCTGCAGTATCGGTTGGCGTTGTATATATCTCTGCTCTGTCTGCTGCCGACGCAGTAAATGAAAACCACGTCGCGGATCTCCCGTCTCCCGAATTCGAGCCTGCTACCAGTATTATCTACCATACTCTCGAACTGAGGAAGGGTAACCACGCCGCCGGTGCCGTACCCTGACTCGCCTTCCGAAGGCGAGTAACTTTCAAACCCCGTTGCCGTGATGATCGCACCGGCATCGAGCATCATGAATTCTTCCTGCTGTTCCAGGTCTATAGCGCCCGGACATATCTCGGCGCATCGTCCGCACTTCGTGCACGCCTCCTGATCGATCGCCCATTTCTCAGGCCTGGACCATCTTCCCGGACGGTAGATTGCCTTACGCGTCCTGAGTCCCCGGTGTATCTCGCTCGGCACCTCGACGGGGCATTCTTTCTCGGCCTTCTCGAAGTCTCCATCCGTACCTGTGACGAACCTCGGCCTGATACGCACGCGGACGCTGAAGTTTCCTATATATCCCTCTTTCGATGTCATCTCGGCGCCAGTGAAAAGGTGTATGTTCTTCCTCTCCCCGATATCTTCGTACAGCTGTGCAGCGATTTCACCGCCGTTTCGTCCTGACGGGTACATCTTGCCCAGCCTGGCAACCTCTCCACCGATGAAATGGTCCCTCTCCAGAAGGAACACCTCTACTCCGAGATCGGCCATCTCGAGAGCCGCGCGCAGCCCGGCTACTCCGGCGCCGAGCACGAGCACGCTCTTGATGGAGTTGACCCTTATCGGCTCGAGTGGTTCTGTCAGTTTGGCTTTCTCGAGGCCCCCCTTCACCAGACCGATCGCCTTTTCTGTCGCGCCCTCCCGGTCGTCAGAATGGGCCCACGAGCATTGCTCGCGGATATTGACCTGCACGTACTGAAACTTGTTGAGGCCCGCCCTCTCGGCCACACTCCTGAACGTCGTAAGGTGCAGCTTTGGCGAGCACGAGGCGACGACCATGCCGTCCAGGCCCTGCTCCTTTATATCCTTGATCATCTCCGTCTGCGAAGCGTCAGAGCAGGAAAACATCGTCGTCCTCGAGACAGTCACTCCCAGTTCATCCTCGACGGCAGCCTTGACCTTTTCCACATCGACATAGTCGGAGATATTCCCCCCGCATTGACAGATATATACACCGACCTTGCGCTCGCTCATCTCAGGCCTCTCATCTTCTCGATATAGGAAGCAGCCTGCGCCGCCGCGGCACCGGAGTGCAGGATCGAATCCGGGATATCCATCGGGCCTGAAGCTGAACCCGCTACGAAGACACCATCTATCGAGGTCTTTCCAGGATTTCTGTATTCTTCCGGTTCACTCACGAACATCATCTCGTCAGACTCGAGTCCAGGCCCCTTGAACAAGCTCAGATAATCCGGATTGGGGATGATCCCCGTCGAAAGGACTACCAGATCGTGCTCTGCTTCTTTTATCGTCCCGCCCTCATCTATGTCCTCATATCTCAATCTGAGATCGCCGTTATCCTTCTCGTCCACCTGCGCTACTTTGCCCTTAACAAACCTCACACCCATCGCTCTCGTCTGCTCATAAAACTCGTCGTAACCTTTGCCGAAGGCTCTAATATCTATGAAGTAGATCGTGACATCGGCGATCGGAAGAGCCCCGAGGATCAGTTGAGCCTGCTTTATCGAGTACATGCAGCAGACTCTCGAGCAAATCGGATTGCCGAGTGCCTTGTCCCTCGAACCGGCACACAGGATATACGCGATATTTTCCGGTACCTTGCCGTCCGATGGCCTCAGCAAGTGATCATAAGGCCTCGTTGGAGCGACCAGCCTGTCCATCTGCATCGCGGTTATGACATTCGCCGACCTGCCGTACCCGTAACTTTCATTTACTTCACCGGGAACAAGCCTGAATCCGGTAGAGACTACGATAGAACCTACTTCGTATTCCCTGATCTCCTCTTTCATATACAGATCGACAGCGTCGGCCGGGCAGACGTTTACGCATTCGTGACACTCGCTGCATATACCGCAATTGAGGCAGTTTGCCGCCGAGGCAAAAGCTTCTTCCTCCCCGAGAGGCAGCTGCACCTCCTCGAATCCAGCAACTCTGTCTTCCACAGAAAGTTCGGCTGGTTCCACTCTATCGCCGGGATATTCCATCTGCCTGGCTAATACTTCATTGATGTCCACGGCGGGAAGACCGCCGGGATACTCGACATCACTGTATGCCTCTCCTCTTACATAGAGGTCTATATACCAGGCGGCTCTCTTGCCATATGCAACGGCATCGACGATCATCGAAGGTCCGCTTACCGCGTCACCTCCTGCAAATACTCCCTCAAGGCAAGTCATCAGGCTGCCTGCTTCAGCTTTTATAGTATTATCCCTGTTGACTTCTATCCCGCAGTCCACAAAGGCCGCGGTGTCGGATATCTGTCCGATCGCAGTGACACAAATGTCGATGTCAAGTATCTTCCTTCTTCCTTGAACAGGAATGGGGCGCCTTCTTCCAGAATCATCGGGCTGGCCCAACTTCATTTTGACGCACTCGACACCGACGACCTTCCCATCCTTATCGCCGATGATCCTCGCAGGGTTCTGGAGAAACAGAAACTTTACTCCCTCATCTTCTGCTTGCTTTATTTCCTCACTGCTTGCGGGGAGTTCGTCCCTGGAGCGGCGATACAACAAATAGACCTTTTTAGCTCCGAGACGCAGCGCTGTCCGGGAAGCATCCATCGCGGCGTTTCCACCGCCCACTACCACGATCTTTCTGCCTGAAAGGTCGACCCTATTCCCCGAGTTGACCGTCCGCAGGAGATCGAGGGCGTTTACAACACCATCAAGATCTTCTCCTTCTATGCCGAGTCTTTTCCCTTTTGTGGCGCCGACCGATATAAATATCGCGTCAAATCCTTCTTCGCGGAGTCTGTCGATGGATCCAATGCGCACGCCTGTCTTTATCTCGACGCCGAGCGCCGTCACATTCTTTATATCCCGTTCCACTACACTCTTTGGAAGCCTGTAGTCCGGGAGCCCCGATCGAAGCATTCCCCCCGGCTGATCGGAGGCCTCGAAGATAATGACATCGTGCCCCTTTCGAGCGAGGAAATAAGCCGCTGACAGTCCTGCAGGGCCTGAACCGATGATCGCGACTCTGTATCCCGTCCGTTCATCGACCGGGTCGTAGACCGGCTCTGGGTGAGAATCATAATAGCGATCGGCTATATACCTCTTTATGAGCCTTATATGCGGAGGGTTACCTATCTCCTTACGGGTGCATTCACTCTCGCATGGTGCGTAGCACGCCCTTCCCAAAGTACCTACCAGAGGCGCATCTTCGAGGACAAGGTCGAAAGCCTTGTCATATTCTCCCTGTTTCGCGAGCGATATATACCCGTTCGCCTTGATGCCTGCCGGACAGTAAAAAGTGCAGGGCGAAGTCCCCTTCCTGTCGATTACCGCTTTCTTGGGAACGGCCTGTGGATAGACTATGTGGGCGGCCTTCCTTGAGACCAGTTCGAAGTTGTACTCGTCAGGTACAGTGACCGTGCAGGCCCTCTCACAGTCCTGGCATCCGGTGCACTTCTCGAGATCGACATAGGTGGGCTTTTTCCTTATCGTCACTCGGAATCTACCGGTCTCGAGTCTTTCTATTTTATCGACCTCAGTATGTATGTTGAGATCTATATTCGGATGGTTGGCCGTCCCGGCCATCTTGGGCGTCGATATGCAGCTGGCGCAGTCGAGAGTCGGAAAGACCTTGCTCAGCAGGATCATCTTCCCGCCGATGCTCGGTTCCTTCTCGACCATCAGGACGTCATAACCCATATCGCCGAGAAGTATTCCCGACTCCATGCCGGCTATGCCGCCTCCGATCACCAGCGCATCGTAATCCAAATCGTATCACTCCGTATCTTATGAAGCGGGGGCCAGTTTTCCGAGCTGTTTGCTGAAACTGTGCATGTACTTCTCGAAAGGCTCGGCGCATACAGAACAGAGGGCGGCCATCTTGAGCCTCGAGGGATCAATGGAGCGTTCCCTGAGCAGATCCTGTGCTTTTGCGACGATCTTCCCGGTCCTCGCCGTGCAATCCGCTATGTAGGCGCAATCGCTTCCGTCCGCCGCAATGAAGACTCCGTCGAACCCATTCTCCAGGGCGTGGACGATCCACGCCGGCCTGATCCCGCTCGAGCACGGCAGCGTTATCACGTATACCGATGGCGAGTAATGCATCTTGTTCCTGCCGGCCAGATCGATGCCAGGATCAGACACGTTCTCCGTCGAGAAGACGAGTATCTTTGGATTCTTATCTGACATTTACTCGTTGCTCAGCCCGTACAGTTTTTCCAGGGCGGTTAAAAGGACCTTTACATGCTCGTCGTTGACCCTGTAGTAGACGTAGTTCCCATCACGCCTGGAGTCCACGAGCCCTTCATGTCGCATCCTCTGCAGATGCTGTGAGATCTGAGGCTGTGACGCATCCGTAAGCCCTTCGAGCTCGCTGACAGTGCACTCCTTCTGGTGCAGCCTGCATAGAATGAAAAGCCTGTGCGGATGAGCCATAGATTTGAGCACCGTGGCTACCTTAGTACAGTTTTCGAGATCGGGAAGGCCATTGCTCATATTCGTCACCCGGCTCAGACGGTTTTCTTGACGAAAAGGCGCCAGAAGCCCGCTTCCTCGAGGATTCCGAGCACCTCGTATTTCATCTTCTTAGACCACATAGGGATATCGTTGTTCGTGCCCTCGTCCGAGGAAAGAACCTCCAGCACACCGTTATCAGCGACCTCGGTGATCGCCTTCTTCGCCTCCAGCAGCGGGCCCGGGCAGGCCATGCCTCTCGCGTCGACCGTCTTGTCGACCTTTAGTCCCTTCAGTTCGTTATCGTCCATGACTTTCCTTCCTTAGGTAAATAAGAACATAAGAATATGCTTATATTATTATAACCTCCTCTGCCGCGTCAAGTGATTTTATGCCTGATTTTGTAAGTTTTTCTCTTGGGGTACTCGGTTCAGTCTTCCCTGAACTCGCTTATGAAATCCAGGGCCCGGCGTACATCGTTATAGTTAGAGACTATGCCAAGCGACAGCCTTACGGCTCCATTGCTTTTTCCGTCGATGCACTGCCAGAATTCATCCAGGCTCATACGCGATCCGGGGCTATGGAGGCAGCGGATCATCTCGTCCTTAGACAGGCCCAAGGCAAGCTCTCCGGCTCCCGGATTGCAGAAACACCCGGTCCTCAGCGATATGTTCCTCTTCGCCGCCCTCTCCTCGACGACACGGTGGTCTATCACGATGCTGCTGGCAGTATAGATGTTAAGGGCGATCGTCCCACCCCTCCCCTTCGTATCTGTAGGACCGTAAATCCGGACTATAGGCCTGCCGTTCCCGTGTTTCAATCCGACGAGCCGCTCGAGCATATAATCGGTGAGGCACATCACGCGGTCGTGGATCGTATCCATACCTATGGATTCGATGAAATCGATCCCTGTTTCAACGGCGGGCAGGCATGCGTAGTTCAGGGTCCCGTCCTCAAACCCTTCCGCCCCCTCGGCGAGGAAATACTTATCAGCCTGAACAGAGGCGACCGTGATGGTCCCTCCCGCAAACCAGGGCCTGTGCAATTTCTCGAGAGCTTCACGCCTGGCTACAAGCGCTCCAACTCCGGTAGGATACCCGAATATCTTGTAGAACGATACAGCGACAAAGTCGGCCTTCCATCTCGAAAGGTCGAGCCTGTTGGTGGGCACGAAAGCAGCCGCGTCGAGAAGCACGTCCCAACCATGCTCGTGAGCCTTGTCTATCCATTCGAGCGGATGATGGACTCCGGAAAAGTTCGACTGCGAGGGATAGGCGAAAAGCCTGTTTCTCGAATCTCCCACATCCTCCAGGTTCCTCTCGAGTACCTGGTTGTAAAGTCGCATGTCTGGAGGGACGACCGGGATATATTTCGTCACCGCGCCGCGGGCCCTGTCGAATTCCCTGATGCCGTTGACCGAGTTGTGGTTATCGAAGCTGAGCAGAAACATGTCGCCTTTGCTGAATGGATACGACTCGCCTACCAGCTTGAGCGCGTGCGTAGCGTTCGCAGTGAATATCACAACATACTCTTCCGCCGACGCGTTGAAGAAGTCGAGGACTCTGCGTCTGCACCTCTCGACCATATCGGTCGTAAAACTTGATGTAGGATTGAAAGAGTGAGGATTGCCGAGAACATTGCCGAGCAGCAGGTCCATATGCTTGCGGATCTGATAGTCGCTGTAGAGCCCTCCCCCGGTGTAATCGAGGTACACATGTCCCTGGCTGTCGAGCCTCGAGTACTCAGCCGCCCGGATCTTGTCTATCCTGCTGGTCTGTTCGTACCCCGGACACTCAGCGAGAAATTCCTCGAAACCCCGCTGTCTGCCATCCTCTGCTTTCTTCATCCGAACGCTGCCTTCCCCTTAAGTTCCCGTTGCAATGCAAATAACGATCGAATCGGTAGAATACGCCATTTATATTGCCATTTTCAAGATGTATCAGACGGGAAAGCAAGTGTATAATGATGGCCGTCATATAAATAATCTTCTATTTTCTGGAAGGAGACGCGCCGCCATGATCCGCAAGATGCAGATCTTGATGTTTATCATCCTGCTGCCGTCCACGCTTCACGGCACCGGATTCAGAACCATTGATTTCCTCGAGGAAACGGGGTTCTCCGTCAACGCGGCTGGACCACTCCTCGTGATGATAGACGCCGACCGCGGCAGGTTGATAGCAGCCAACACTCTGACATCTTCACTTACCATCATCGACTGCGCCGATGGCACGGTCAGCAACATCCCCGTTGGAGGGCGTGCGTACCAGCATCTGAAATCAGAATCGATGACTGTCCGCAGGGCGACCGGTCAAGTATATCTTATCGGCATTGGCTGTTTCTATGTCATAGATCCCGGTACCGGATCCTCGCTCACTGTCGGGACTGACGCGCAGCTCGAGTCGATCGCGGTCGATGAAGAGACCGGTAATATCTTCCTGACCGGTCGCGAGAGCCCCGACCTCTACTTCTATGACGCCAGGAGGGAAAAGCTCACCAGGCTCGGCTGGCTTATGACCAGCGAGCCCCTTATAAATCTCAACGCGACTCCACCTCCGCCTCTTCGCAAGGTCGTAAACGACACCGGGCTCGGAAAAATCATCGCGGTGGACGGATATACGTCGACCCTCTGGCTCTTCGACGCAGCGACAGGTAAATCCGCTGGATCCAGGCCCATTCCGGTCGCCAGCGGAGGGCGATGGCACCTGGGCGGTTATGACCTTACTGATCACCGTCTCTACATCGTCACGGAGACATCAGAGCGAGAGGTCAAAGAGGCCGCGATGATAGACGTGGCCGGTTCCGATGACCTTGTCGTCACCCTGCCAGGCTACCGGGAAGGCGTCGGTATAATCTACAATCCTGCCAGGCGTGAGGTGTACATCCCATACGACAATGCTGCCTCCGTCCATGTCGTGGATTTCGGCCGCGGCGGAGAGCTGCATGAGATACCGATCCCCGCCTATGGCAATGACGCCAGCGCTTTCGACACTGAAAGGGACCTGCTCTTTATCGGCAGCTGGGCGCATGGTGAGATAGACGTCATCGACCTGAAATCCAGAAAGTTGGCAGAGCGTCATACGGATCTCGGCATCATCCCGCACATGTTCACCATGGCATATGACCAGGAGCAGAGCCTCCTCTATTTCCCGAAGGGTGCATCGGCTGTTAACGGGACCTTCGGCGCCGCTATAAACGTCTTCGATCCCTTTACTGGAGATATGGCAAAGATCCGTACGGGATGGGCCCCGATCGACCTGGTGGAAAATGCCGCCTCAGGTGATTTCGTGGTGTTCAATAACGAGGATCAGATGGCGGTCGTCTCCGCGGACGGTTCATTCGAGATCTTCGACCTGCCCTTCGATTACCCTGTCCGCGCCTGCCCCTCGCCTGAAGGAGGGATATACCTCTCATACGGCCCACATCAGTCCTACTGGCCTACAGTATATATATGGGACGCGAAAAACGGCATACTGCTCGTCGATCCGAATGACTATTCCTTTTACGACAGACGGATCCCCAGACAGGCTCTGGCTATGGCGCTCGGCGCTGACGGCGCGCTCTATTTCACCCAGAGCAACTGGGGAAGCGAGGAGCAGTTCATAGGCACGCTGATCGATCAGGTCCGGCTCTTCGAGCCCGGGCAGCGTCTCCGCCTCGGGGACGAGGTCGAGCGTGAGACGACACAGCGCATCCTCGAATACGACAGAGATACAGGCAGGCTCTACCTCGCCAGGCTCGGCGAGAAAGACGACGATCCGAGTGTTCTTCAGATAATAGATCCAGTAGCGAAAAAGGTGACGGGCCGGTCCACCCTCGGCCTTACGGCCACGGATCTCGTCTTCGACGCGGCCTCGATCTATGTATCGAACTTCGATTCAAGATCAATCTCTGTCATCAGGAAGGATGACCTCTCGGCTGGATCGGTAGAGACAGGCGACGGCCCGCTCAGGATGTGCGTTTCCGGAGGCAGGGTCTTCCTGATCTGCCATATGGACGGGACGCTTCAGCAGCTCGGCCCGAATGCCGGACGAAAGAAGATCCCGTTCGAAGGCAGGCCAGACAACATCTTCGACTGGGACGGGCAACCGGTCATCTCGGCCCATTCTCCCGATGAGTTCCGCCTCATCTCGTACGATCCGGAACGGGGCAGATTCAGCACGATCCTCAAATTCAAGTACCCCTACGGAGACACTTCGTATGACACCGACAACGTCTCATTCTATATCAGGGGTCAATACGGCGACGCCGTATTCGACATTACAAAAGCTGCCACGGGAGCTGACGGGGATCTGCGGGTCATCGATCTTCTTTCGGGGAAGATGTTCATTCTGGAGAGGAATTGAGCACCGGGTTTATCCTGACTGCCTGCCCCCCGCCGGGCGCCAGCCTGAGCTCGAGGACTGAGGATGAGTCCACCCTTTTCTTCGTTATCTCGATCAAATAGGGACGCTCTTTCCAGTCGGCTCCTGGAGCGTCAGCGTATATCGTAGCCTCGTACTCCCTGTTCCCGTCGAGAAAGGAAAGCGGGGCCTCGAGGGTCCTGCCATTCTCATCGGTTATGCTCCCGATGAACCAGTCCTCTCCGCCGCGATCTTTTCTCGCGATCGTGACGTAGTCTCCTATAGAAGCATGCAGGGGGACCGATTTCTCCCAGTCCGTCGGAACGTCCCTGATGAACGCGAAGGCGGGATGTCCCTCATAGTTTTCCGGAAGGTCCGCTGCCATCTGCATAGGACTGTAGATAACGACGTACAGCGCGAGCTGCTTGGCCAGCGTCGTATTGACCCTGTTGTTCGGCCTTCCGGCTTCGCTGAAGAACAAATCGAATATTCCCGGCGTGAAATCCATCGGCCCGCCAAGCATCCTCGTGAACGGCAAAATCGTCGTATGATCGGGAGGGTTGCCGCCGTCGCCGGACCATGCGTTGTACTCCTGCCCTCTCGCCCCTTCCCGGGATATCATGTTAGGCCACGTCCGCCTTATTCCCGTGTCCTTGATCGGCTCGTGCACGATGACCATGATATGGTGCTCGGCGGCCTTTTCGACGACCTTCCTGTAGTGACGGACCATATACTGCCCGTGGTGCCACTCGAACTCGTTCGTCCTGCTGCCCACATACCCCGTCTTCACCGCCCTGACTCCCATCTTCTCGTAGTAATCGAACGCAGCGTCGAGCTGCCGCTCGTAGTTGTCTATGTCCGCCCCAGTCTCGTGATGACCGATCAGGTATACGCCTTTCTCGGCGCAGTAGCGACTTATCTCATCCATGTTGAAATCGGGATGAGGTATCGTGAACCGGAATGAACTACCGTCCGCGTACCAGTTACCGTCCCAACCTATGTTCCACCCCTCTACAAGCACGCCGTCGAATCCGTTCTTCGAGGCGAAATCGATGTATCTCTTTGTGTTCTCCGTCGTCGCTCCGTGCTTGGGGCCAGAGCCCCAGGAATACTTGCCGATATGCATCCCCCACCATATGCCGACGTATTTACCGGGTCTGATCCAGGACGTGTCCCTTATCCTCGAGGGCTCGTTAAGGTTCAGGATGATAGTAGAGGTCAACAGGCCCACGGCATCATCCGCTATCGTTATCGTCCGCCAGGGAGAAAGCGCAGGAGTCCTCCCCTTCACTCTTGCGCCGTCTGACCATGGAACCAGGTCGCACTTGAGAACCCCGTTGCCGGTGTTCGCCAGCGTCATACTGGCCCAGTCCGTCAGGGCGGCTTCGTGTATCGAAAGGAACACACCCTCGGACGTCTCCATCGTAAGCGGTGTATGGACGACCCTGAATCCGCTTGCCGCTGATTCCGTGTACAAGTACTCGTACCGGTTGTTCTCGTACGCCGGTATCCACCAGGACCTGTAATCCGAAGAAAGGGCGAACTCGGTCTTTTCATCTACTATAGTAAAGTCTTCAGGAGCTCCGGCCGCCGGAAGCTCATACCTGAATCCCACCCCGTCGTCGAACACCCTGAACACTATCACAAGCACGGTATCAGCCGCGCGGTCGGCGGCGAAATCCAGCCTCAACTCGTTGTAACGGTCGGTGACTTCCCGAGTCTCCCCCCATGGCTGAATCCAGGTATTGTCGCAGCTGCTCGATGATGTCTTTACTACTTTCAGACCCGACGACAGATCGGTGCCTCCGGCCATCAGGAGGCCCATACGGCTTTCGCGAATAACATCCTCGCCTTCGAACCGGATTGCGTAGACTGGATGGCCTTCCCTTACCCAGACGGCGGCAGTGATCTTTCCTGAGGGTGAACTCACCGTGTATCCCGCTGTTTGCGCGGAAGAAGAGACAAGGAGCACTACTGCGGAAAGGATCATGCGTCTTAGAATCGAGCTCCTCATATCAATCCCTCCGGGCCGGGCTCGCCAGGCCCTTCTCTTCGAGAAACAGGGCGAATCTTTCAGCGATTATCATGTTGCCTGCGGCCGAGACATGGATGTTGTACAACCGCGGTATCTCTTCCATCTTCGTTACGCTCCCCGCAAGAGCATCGACCGCGTCGAAGCAGAGGCAATCTTCAGACGAGCAGAACTCCTTTATCCTCCAGACAGGAGCCGGATCGGTACCCGTCATGAACTTGTGAAAGACGTCAGGCTGAAGCGCCGAGATCATGACGACAGGGATCGAGCCCCTGGATCTAATATCGCCTATCCAGTCCTTAAGAATAGCATTCATCAGGCCTCTGACCTCTTCATTCTCCCACAGGTTCTCCCACGGCCTTGGAATCGTATCGTCTACCAGCCCCCCTTTTGTCCTCCCATGAAATGCCTCGAGCCAGATCCGCCTGTTGAAGAGTATCCTGAGGTACGGGAATCCCAGCACGGGATGCCTGTCCCTGTTAAACCACCAGTCGTTCCTGCCAAGGCTCATAACGAAATCCCGGTCGGTAAGCTGGACTATCTCCGTCCTGTCACCCAGCGGATTTTCCAGCAGCTTCAGCCTCCCATCCTCGAGTAGGAAGCGGGGTTTGGGCAGCTTGATGCCCGTTTTCTGGAAATAGAACGGCCTGTAGACGTTCACTATGCGGTTTATGTTCTCCGGCGTGAGCCCTATTACGATTATTCCGGTCTTGAGCCTGGGCACTGTCTCGAGATACTTGAGGTAAGCCTGGTCCGTTCCATACCCGCCCGTTCCGAAGTTGTACACGTCCGCTTCAAGGATGGCTGAAAGGTAGTACTGCCAGGTCTCGTCATCCTCCACATCCGTGCAATAAATGTATGAATCACCGTACGAGGAGATCAGGGGCCGTCCGAATTCCTTCAGCCTCTTTCTCTCAGAGAAGGGGGTGTCGAAATGGTCGGACCAGCCGAGCTTCGCGTCGAAAAACGGAGAGTACAGCTCGGCCTCCTCCCCGCTCAACGTATATCTATCGGCGGAATAGAATGTGAACCTGTCCCTGAAGACACGGAACGCCGTCATCGCGATCAGTTCGAGTACGATCAGCAGTAATATCGATGAAACGATCGTAAGCAGAAGATGTCTGGTTCGCGACAAAAGCATTCTATGGAACCTCGAGCCCCGCGAAGCGGCTCATATCTCCCAGGAAAATCTGTACCTGCAGCATGTTCCTCCCTTTGCCCTGCACTCCTCCTCGACTACCTTCACATTCCTGGCGCCGCACATCCTCAGCGCTTCCTTGTACCATCCCACTACCGTAAGGCAGTCAGCGGCAGAGAAAGTCTCCGCTTCGTAGGTAGAGATCACGCCGGAGTTGGGGCCTGTCTCCTTGTACTCCCTGTGCCCGGTATCGTAATAGAACCTGTAGATCATATCGGCCTTGTTCATGAAGGCCTGGGGATCGCCCGGAGTAAGAAAGGACTTGTGCACCTTCAGAAGGCTCCGCCGGGCCGATTTGACTCCTATCTCCTCGAATATCCCCTCATCCCCCTTCCCGAGGACATCGACGATCGCCCTGTCGAGCCTCTCACCGACCTCGAACGGGTACCACTTTGCGGTGACGATCGTGTCCCCGAGGATCTGGCGGTCTTCCGCGCTCATGGATCCGAGGACCATGTTCCAGGCGTCCTCACCGAAGTGCTCTTTTACAAACTCTACCCGGGCGTGAAGTATAAGCCCCTTAATCTGCATTGATGTTACCTCCGTCACAGATTGTGGCACCTGAGAATGGAAATATCAAGCAATAATGAACCTTACAATGCGTCGTGCGAATACCACGTTCCGCTACGGTCAGTCTACCTGCGCCTTGCACAGATCCCCTTGATAATCGACTTTAAGTATGTTAGAATTACTCATTGTTTCTTTGGGACTTATATCATCGTATATTCATAAGTTTGCGGTTCTGTGCGCTTAAACGAGGGAATCTCCAAAATACTGACAGGAGGAACGGATCATGAAAATGCACCGGATTGCGGTAGTCATCCTTGCAGCCGCGGTATGCGCCATCGGCATAGCAGTAGCCACGGCGTCGGACTGGCTGGGAGAATGGGACTACAGGCGCCCCGTCTCGATCCTCAACCAATGCGCTGGACCCCAGGCCGGCTATCCGGCCATGTTGAAGATCGACGGTTCTTTTGACTTCAGCAGGGCCCGCGGGGACGGAGGGGATATCCGCTTCGCCCTCCCTGACGGGACTACCCTACTGCCCTTCTGGATCGAGGACTGGAACGTAGCGGACGAGACCGGATGTCTCTGGTTCAGGATGCCGGTCCTCACCGGTGACGATACGCTGGTCTACATGTACTATGGCAATCCCGCGGAAGTGACGACGGCCGATCCTTTCGAGACTTTCGATCTGTACGACGGTTTCGAGGCTTATTCGCCGGGCAGTGCCCCCGGCGGCGGCGCGGTCAACCCGGGAGAATGGGCCCGCTTTGGGGGCAATCCGGTCCTGGTCGAGGGACCAGGCGGAGCATGGGACGATCACGGCGCCACATTCGCGAGCGTGATATACGACAGCATCGCGGCCGAGTTCAGGATGTACTACCACGGGTTCTCGGGCGGGACCCACCAGATAGGGCTTGCCACAAGCCCGGATGGACAGAACTGGACCAAATACGCCGGCAATCCCATCATGACTCCCGGCCCCGGAGCCTGGGACAATAATTCTGTCCGCGTCCCGATGGTCTGGAAGGAAGGGGATACCGACTACAGGATGATCTACACTGGAAACGGCAGCGGCGGGATGCAGGTCGGTTACGCCACTTCGACCGACGGGATCACATGGACAAAGCATCCGTCCAACCCGGTGTTCAACGATCCCACCTGGGCGACAGGCGCAACGGAGAACTGGGGCGTCATGAAGGTCGGAAGCGAGTACCTGATGTGGTACAGCAATTTCGGGATGCGCCAGGCGGGCATCGCTGTCTCGACGGACCTGGTCAACTGGACCCCCCATCAGCCCGGCCCGGTTTTCACCTCGAGCGGCGTACCGTCCGACGACAGGTATTCTCAGTTCTGTCCCTTCAGCTTCAAATACGGTGACGATTACTACGTCCTCGTGCCTTCATACAGCAGCGTCGCCAATTACAGCAGCTTTTACATGTACCGCTCGCCAAGCCCTTTCTTCCCGGAATCTGACAGGGAACTGGTGAGGATCGCCCATACCGTGGGCTCTTCCGGCGCATGGGACAGCCACGACAGCGATACGCCCTGCATGTTCATGCTCGACATAGAGCGTACACAGTTCTACAACGATGAGCTGTGGTGTTATTACGCGGCAGAGGGCGGAAGTGACCTGTGGAAGGTCGGCCTGATGGTCGAGACGGACATAGCCGCAGCGCTTTCCGACGCCGCTCTCCCCGGTGAGGAGTATACCTGGACCGTATCCGGCGATGTCTCAGTAGTCGATACTCCCGTACGACATGGCGTGCGAAGCGCGCGTCTCAACGACACATCCGCTTCCGCGGCAGTGCAGCTTGCGCTGGGATTCTCTTCAAGGGCAAGCGGAAGGATCGGCGCGTGGATGAGGCGGAATTCGTCCTCCGTGGGTGACTGCGATATATACATGTACGGAGGTGCGACGCTCTGCTGCGTGGCCGGGCTTGGCAGGAACGGTGACTTCCACTACTGGAACGGAGCATTCCAGCCTACCGGAGTCAACTGGTCGGTCGACACGTGGTACCTCGTCACCATGGGGTTCGATGCCGCTACCGACACATATGATTTCGTGGTATATGACGATGTGCTCGATGAGATCGTCCGGGTCGAGGGGATCGCTTTCGGTAACGCCTCGTCGGCCCTTGACCGCGCCATGTTCTACACCTCCTCGGGATTCACCGGTCATTTCTTCGTCGACGATGCGAGACTCCTGAAATGGTGCGGAGACGAGCCCGCGGTAACTCTGGGAGAAGAGCAGGATCCGACGGTAGGCACCGTGCTGCAGATGTCCAGCGTCTCTTTCGAGAGAGATTTCATAGAGCTGCGCTGGATACTTGACTCGATAGATGACGAGGCACGCTTCACCGTGCTCAGGGCAAAGATGCCGTATGACCGGTTCGGGCCTCTGGAGGATATCCGGATCCTGCGGGAAGGGTTCGGGTTCACGGCGCGCGATGAAAGTATCGAGGCGGGCGAGACATACCGGTACCGCGTACTGATAGACACCGGCTGCGGCAAGTTCATATTGTTCGAGACGGAAGCGGTTCCCACTCCCCCGCTCCCTCTTCTTCTGAAGCAGAATCACCCCAATCCATTCAATCCCGCCACGGTGATCGACTACTATCTTCCCGGCGACGGACGTGTCTTACTTGATGTCTATGACACGTCGGGCAGAAGTATCGTAAGGCTCATTGATTCGTTCCAGGAAAAGGGAAACCATTCCATCTCGTGGGACGGGCGCGATTCAGAAGGCAGGTCAGTCAGTTCGGGGGTCTATTTCTACAGGATATCCTCGGACAAGAAAGTGCTTGCGCGGAAGATGATCCTTCTGAGGTAACTGATCGGTGAAGATCCTCCTGCGGCCCTACCGCAGGAGGATCATTTTTCTTGAAAGCGACTGCTTGCCCGCCCGTAGCCTGCAGAAATATATCCCGGAGGCTGCCGGGGCTCCATTGTCGTTCGTACCGTCCCAGGTGACCGTACTTATCTCCGGTCCCGCCAGACCTTCGAATATCCTTGATACGAACCGCCCGTTGACGTCGTACACCGCGATGACCACATGTGAACGGATGCCTACATGGTAGCGGATGGTCGTGACCGGGTTGAAGGGATTGGGGTAATTCTGATGGAGCTCCATGGCTATCAATGGGGGCATGTCTCCGATTCCCGTAGAGTAGGCCTCCTCCTCCCCGAGGGTTACAAGGAATTCCTCCCCGCACCATTTTGAGAGGCGGAACCCGTCCATATATGCGTACCCGGTATATCCGGAAGAAGTGTAGAACATCGCCTGATCAATATCAGGTGAAGGATTTCCAAAGGGGATGTCATCCACCCTGACCAGTTCGCTCATCGATCCGTCGAGCACGGTGAAATCGAAAAGGCCGGATGCCGCGTCAAAGTAGATAGTGATCAGATACCATGTATCGATGCTCCATGGGATTCCCGTCGGATGGAAGGCCCCGTCCCAGTAATGGAAGTCTCCGTCTCTTCCCATCCCGGCGACGCAACCGAGGGCGGTCCCGCCGTAGAGATATATATCGTAGTCTCCGGCTGATGTGGAGGCCCTTCTCATCCATGCGGACACTCTTCCGCTTTCCTGTCCACTGAAAAAGCCCTTCAACTGAGTTGCGAGTGATCCCGAGCCATCATGCTGGCATAAACTCCTCGATCCGTAACGGACGGGATCGTCGACGACTGTTATATCTCCGGCCGAAACCCAGTCGAGATAATCGGCGGGAAGTGGCGCCGGAGCGAGGGCGGCGTCTATGTCGCTCTCGATGAACAGGCCTTCCTTCCAAAGATCGCTTCCTCCCTCGGAAGAGTAGTAGCACCACAGTTCGTTGTTATAGAACTGCGTCCGCTCGATATCCAGGGTGAAGACGAACGGAGTGTCTCCGTCATGATCGTCCCATTGCCCCTCCTCGCCGACTGTTCTGACTATGCGTATAAGCTCCCTGTCCGATTCCGGGAAATAAGGGCTAGCAGACCTGTACATATAGTTCCTGCTGTAATTCGCTTCAGCCGTATATGATGGCATCAGGACATAGTAGTATCCGCCATGCCTGAAGCTGAACGGGCAGTACTGGGAGTACCTGTAATCTGACGGGTCGCCGCTCGATGAGAATATCGGCGCGGACTGGTAAGGTGTCCAGTTGACAAGGTCCGTCGAGACGGCGATGCCCGACTGGCGCAGCCCGAAATCGCTGTACCACATCAGGTACTCGCTTCCGACCTTCATGACACCCCAGTTCTCCGTCTCTCCAGAGGCCCAGGTCGGATCGTTGAATACGGGGTTCGACGGATGCTTTGTCCATGTGATACCGTCAGTCGAAGTGGCGTAGCCGACCCGCATGCCGCCGCTGCCCGCGCCCGTGTAGATCATCCTGTAATCAGTCAGGCCTTCCTTCCATACCATTGGCACCCTGACCTGGTTGGCATCCCATGCGTCCGGGCCGGGCGTGAGGACTGGATTACCGGCGTACTTCGTCCAGTTGATGCCGTTGGGACTGACAGCAAGGCCGATCTGATGGGTGGATCCGGAGAAACCATGATAGTACATCCTGAACTCGGCCGCGAGGCTGTCGTATATGACGCTCGCGAAGGTGGCTCCGTGATCGTCCCAGGCTCCCGGAGGGCCCTCGGAGAGTATCGGGTTGCTTGTATATCGCGTCCATTCTCCCGGGTTGACGGTCCTGGGTGTTGCGCCGACATGATATTTATCGAAACCTTCATACCTTACGAAGGTCTCGAGCGCGTTTGATACGGATACCTCCGCGGAATCTCCATAATACATGTAAAGGGAAGTATCGGAAATGGTAGCCAGAGGGACCTCCACCCAGATGTGCGCCTTAAGCGAGGATGGCTCCCATGTCTCCACCCAGAACGGTATCGGCATGCCTCCGCTCCATGTCGAAAACTCTATATCGCTTCCGTCTTCCTTTGTCCGGCTGAAATCGAAGGACCCGTCGAGAGAGATAAGCACCTGGTAGTCCTCGAGAGAATCGGTACAGCCGTGGAAGTATACGGGGCGCCTGTATTTCCAAGTATTCATCCACTGCGCCGAAGAATCTTTCGGAATTGATGTGATCGTGAGAAACAGGAGTGAAAAGAGGGCGAGGACTCTTGAAGCACGCATGATGCACCTGCCGGGGATGTGAATGGTTGTACGATGATTTCAAGAATGATTATACAACATATGGGAGTCTAATCTCAACAGTCAATACGCCCTGTCCGGAATATAAGATCCGGCGTCCTAAGGCGCGGTGACTGATTCAGCGCTGTCGCTATACTGGAACAGGCCGGTCTGTTCCAGCGGAGGTGTTGTCTCATAACTGTATTCGAATGGCGCGCTCCACTTGTCAGAATCCAGGCCGGAGTAGATCATGCCGTTCGCGCCGAACTTGAGGCTCAGGGCATCATATCCGAGGACTGTCAGGTACGCCGTGATCATCGAGGATATCTGGCCGGTCCAGCAGTAAGTGACTATCGGGGCGCCCGGATCGAGGCAATCGATCTCTCCGCTTTCCAGAGCCATCGGACAGATCCTCCTGGCGCCTTTGATATTGCCGTATTCGGTGACGTCAGCCGCGAGCCAGTAGTCGTTGATGAAATATCCGCCCGGCGCGGTGAGGACATCCAATCCGTCGACACCCCTGAATCCCCTTTTGAGCATCGCCGCCACTCTTTCGGCGAGGATGCCCGAGCCGTCCGATGAATTCGCAGAAACCGGCGGATAACCGTATTCGCCTTCCGCGGCGATATCTCCGGGAGGCGCAATCCAGTTTTCATTGCCACTAGCGATATCGCCGCAGTTCGCGGTCCAGTTGTCGAAGTCGCTGTTCCAAGAGCTCATACCGAATTCAAGCACCCTGGAATCAGGATACCCGCTCAGGCGAAGAGCCATGACGGCGTGACCCGCTATCTGCCCCGTGTAACAAACGACGACGATCGGTTTGCCGTCACCGCCGGCCGCATCCGCAAGTACCCCCGAAAGCGATGAGTGCACCGCGGAAGGTATATGCCCCGCGTCGTAGACGATCTTGTCGCGGATATCCAGGATGTAATATGCGGATTCGTTCCCGTGAATCTGGTCGGCCCCTATTATCCAGTCGGCAAGCAGATCGGGAAGGTCCAGGTTGCTCGCGACAAGGTAATTTCTGAGGGTCTCCGCTTTCACTCTATCGTCCGGGGCGACGTTATCCTCACTGCATGCAGTGATAAAAAGCACAGCCAGAACCGGCAGAAGCCGTAAGCATCTGTATCTGGTGTTCATTCTTTCCTCCATAGACAGTCTCTGTTTCAAACCAGGATTGTATAAGGATGAACCGGATATTTCGAGGGGAATGTTAATGCCCTTAATTACTTAAATAATTTAAAGTCTAACTTAAAATATTTGCTTGACTATTTAAATTTCCTGGCTATAATAAGTACATGGCTATTCGAATAAATCTGGATGTGATGCTTGCAAGGAGAAAGATGTCGCTGACCGAGCTTTCAGGAAGGGTCGGATTGTCGCTTACAGCCCTTTCCCTTTTCAAGACGGGAAAGATGAAGGGCCTGCGTTTCGGCTCTCTGAACTCGATCTGCCGGGAACTCGACTGTCAGCCGGGAGACATACTCGAGTATATACCCGATTGAGGCTCTCTCCACAGTGAGCATCCGTGGTGTCAGCTTTTCAGGAGGTCCGATGATGACCGAGAAGCGCTATACAGTCGCCGGCTGGCTTTCGATCGCCCTCGCCGTATTCCTCCCCCTTCTTTTCGCCCTGGGGTTTGCAGAATCGTTCGTGGGTACTAACATCATGGGGATAGACGACCCCAGCCTGGACTTCAATGACCTCTATACGGTCCTTATCGCGGCCGTTATCATTTTTGTCCTCATGATGCTCAGAAGGCTTCTGAAAGAGCGCTACGGCTTCACGGGAGCGGACAAGCCGTTCCTTGCCCTGATCATATGGTACATCTTCTTCACGATCACGTCTTTCGGCATGATTCTGTTCGCCGATACGAGCTGGCCGGCCCCCGACATGGCTTCGCTCACGGCTTTCATCATATTTTTCGTCGTCTCCATGACTTCCAGCGGCGTAATAATGATCTTCTTGGGCCTGAGGCTTTTCAAGATGAAGGAGAGGAAGAACGAGCTTATAAAGGTCTTTACATACGTGACTCTGATAATGGGATTCGCCCAGGTGACAGTGGCCCTTTCCCCTTTCGCCCTCATCCTGATGCCGGTCTGGTGCGTTACAGCGGCGATGGTCTTCTTCAGGGAAAAGGACGAGGAGCAGATACTTTAGCGTCCGGATGTGATGGTCGGTCCTTATCTCAGGAGCACCATCTTCCGTGACACCGTCTCATTGCCGGCGGTCAGTCTGCAGAAGTAGGCTCCTGATCGCGCCTCTATACCCCGTCCGTCCCGTCCGTCCCATTCTATCGTGTGGCTTCCAGCGACGATGTTCCTGTCCATCAGCCGGACGACGGACCTGCCTGACACATCGAAGATCTCAAGCCTCACCTGGCCGTTTGCTGGCACATAGTAATCTATCACTGTGGAAGGATTGAACGGATTGGGGTAGTTCTGCTTCAGAGCAAGGGGCAGAAGCGGCACGGCTACCGCAGAGGTCTCGAAGAGGACATCTGTCCCGGCCCCTGAAGCGATCTCAACACGGTACAGATATGTCTTTCCGGGCAGGACTTCCCTGTCTCTGAATTCAAAGGTGGTCATGCCCCCCGAGAACTCCACTCCCGGCATCGCCTGGTACTCCCAGCTGTCGCCTTCCGTACGATAGATCCTGAAATCCTCCGCCGGCCTGTCTTCCGAGATCTCCCAGCTGACCCTTACAGCTCCATTTTCGAATGCGGCGTCGAACCTGCTGATCAGGGTCGCGATATATGAGCAGTCAGACCCGAGCGCGCCTATTAGCCCGCAGTCGCTCCCGTATGGATGGTTCTGCGGCATGCATGGAGAGAAGAGGTGGATCGTATATATGCCGTTATCAGCGTCGCAGAAGATCGGGTCCCTCGAAAAATTCCCGTTTATCCCTGTCTGGTCGGGGATGCCGATATAATCCCCCCCTTCGTTGTCGTAGACATCGTTGCAGGAGATATCGATATCTGGGTTCTCGGTGTATATCCCTCCGCCTTCGGAA
>CAZREW010000009.1:88449-114224 GCA_964599375.1 uncultured bacterium | reverse complement strand
GCGGTACGTCGGCAGGGACCGCGCAGAGAAGGTCAGGGAGAGCGCCGGGCGGTACGGCACCAGGGAGGGGAGTCAGGGGCCGTTTATGGTGGCGATCAGGGTATAGTCACCATTATTGAAAAACCCGGCCATGAAGCCTCGGATCTCTTCATGGCCGGGTCACCTTTTAACTACTTCTTCTTAAAAAGAGGGACGTACTACCGAAGCAGTATCATCTTCTTCACCGACTTGTATCCGCCGGAAGCGAATCTCGTGAAGTAGACTCCGCTCGCAACCTGCTCACCGCGATTGTTCGTACCGTTCCAGTTGACCTCGTGTCTGCCGCCCTGAACGGGACCGTTCACGAGTGATTTTACAAGCGCCCCTCGAATATCGTAAACGTTGAGGGCCACATTCTGCTTCGATCCTGAATTCCCGGGCACCGTAAACGCGATCGTAGTGCTCGGGTTAAACGGGTTGGGATGGTTCTGGTACAGCTGCGCGCTGGCCACCGGTACCTCTATCGCGTCAGTCTCCACCGAGATCCCTCCGCCTGCTATTTCGAGCCTGTACCTGTAGGTCAGACCCTCTTCGACCGTTCTGTCCATGTACGTGACCGTACCTGTCGGTTCCGTCCTCAGGGCAGCGGCGATCAGCTCGTACTCGCCATCACCCGTCTGCCTGTAGAGGTCCCAGTCCTCTATATCTTCTGAAACGGCCCAGGTCAGGTTGAGGAATCCAGCACCCAACTCGTACATCCAGGCCGATACGGCGGCGTCCGTAGCAACGCTCAGTTCCTTCCAGCCGCTGTTGAACTGGTTTCCGTGGAATCCGTTCCACTGGGCACAGCCGGAATAGTCGGGAGCATCGAGATCCCAGACATATACGTGCTTATCCCAGCATGAGGCGATCAACTCGACATCACCATCCATATCGAGATCCTTTACGATCGGCGTCGCGCGTATGAATGAGTTGAGCTTGATCGGGAAGCCCGGGATATCGTTCCCGCTGACGTCCCAAGCGTTGAGCAGACCCGCCTCGCTTCCGATGATGATATCGAGACTGCCATCGCCGTTGATATCGGCTATGATCGGCGATGATTCGGTCACTCCGCTCGACGCATAGAACTTCGGCCATCCAGGCAGATAGGCACCGTTATACCTGAAAATATACAGCCGGCTGTTCATCCCGGGGATCACTACCTCGAGCTTTCCGTCGCCGGTGAGATCGGCGAGCGCCGCGGAACCCGCGAAGAAGCTGCTGCCGTTCACCCACTGCGGCCATCCTGTCATCGGGGTCCCGTCGTGGTTCAGCCCGAGCACCCTGGCAAACGAGTTCTGCATTATGACTTCGGGGTGACCGTCCGCGTCGATATCACCTACAACAGGACTTGCCCCGACATTGGCGCCTGCATCGCCGATATAGACCGGCCAGCCGGGGACAGAGGAGCCGTCGGAGTTAAGGACGTAGATGTAATCGGATGGCGCGGCGACGATAAGTTCGACGATTCCGTCATCGTCCATGTCTGCGAGCGCCGGAGTCGACACATGCCATCCAGCCGAAGGAGAGCCGGCGGAGAAGAATCGCCCGTTTGTCGCCGGATTACTGTCCCCGTCCATCAGTTCTGTGCCGTCGTTGTGCCAGACATACACTATTCCGTCTACGTCGTAAGCGATGACCTCATTTTCGCCATCACCGTCGAAATCCCCGATAACGGGACTTGCCCAGCAGAGACGGTAAGTGTCCTGGGGCCATCCCGGCAGGACGCTTCCGTCATGGGTGAAGACGTAGATCTCTCGAGTGTTCCAGGACGCGCCGACTATCTCCGCGCCGAGAACCCCGTCGAGATCCCCCAGGGCCACGGAAGCGGTATAGTTGTCGCCTTCAGTATTGAAGATGCCCCATGTAAGAGGCTGGTCGTCGCCGTCACGCAGTTCTATACCATTTCCGTCCCAGGCGTAAACATACTCGGCTCCCACGACGACATCAGCGTGCGTATCGCCGTCGACATCGGCCACGTTGGGACTCGATGCCGATTCCTTTCCGAGCAGGTTCGGCCAGCCTGTAAGCTGAGGTGGATTGGTCGTGACAGTCTCCTCGGCGCTGGGATCCCCTTCGTTGCCGCAGGAGTCTATCATTGTGACAACATAGTAATAACGCGTGCTCGGAAGCAGGTTGCGATCGCGATACAGCGTGTGGAGGACAGGATCGATACTCGCGCGCTCGTATGGCCCTCCCTGAACCATCGAATGATAGACCATATACTTGTATGCCTCGAGCGAATCGGCGCGCTGCCATGTCACATGTATCTGGTCGTCGGCGATACTCGCATCGAGCGTCACTGTATGAGGCGGACCGGGAGTTCTCAGCTCCATCCTCCTCGTGAACGTCCGGCCGTACAGATCGACTATCTCGAATGTAAAATAGTTGTCTATTCCGGCATCAGCCTCGGAAACTATGAATCCATCACCGTAACCGGTATCCAGGAGGCCCATATCACCGTAGTCCGACACGCTGTCAGTCACAGTCATGCCCGCGTCCTCGGGCCTTATCTTTGCTTCAAGACCGACCGCCGCCCCGGACCCGTAGTTCTTGAGCCCTACCCTGAGAAGGAAATTCTCGCCGTTGCCGATGACGCCGTTTCCGTCCCCGAGAGGGACACTGTCTGTCACAGTGTTGACGTACAACTCCAGTTCAGGCGCGTGCGCCTCCATGGCGAAGCTCTCCGACCAGTATCCGCCGGTCGAGTCGTGTATCTCGACTAGGAATTCAAGAGATGTCTCGTCCGGTACTGACGGATCGACCGTGAACTCGAAGTCGCTGATATTATATGCCACGGCGCCGACGGGAATGTCGGGATAGAGAGATACGCCCGTGTTCATTATTACATCCGGATGCAGCGCCGTGACCTCGGCCCATATTTTATGGCTACCCGTATGGCCCGTGCTGAAAAGCTGGATATCGAGAGAGACGCTCTCTCCCGAGTCTAGGATACCGTCCCCATTTCCGCCGGCTGCGTCGTCGATCGACTTGTTGTTTACACGCAGATATGTGCCGGTCTCCAGAGCGACAGGAATACTGGTAGTCGCCCTGCAATGATCGGCGCCAGTTATCGTAACGGTCACATTGCCCGAGTCCCTGACGAGAAAATCGGGGAACGTGATCTGGCCTGACATATCGGTATACCCGTATACGTAATCGTCATTGGACTTTAAAAGACACACATAAGCGGAATCCGCGGGAGATCCTCCGCTTGTGACCCCTATAGTGACTTCGTTATGCCCGTAATGCAGGCTGGAAGGGGTTGTGACGGCATAGGTGCCGGCCTGCCCCCTGAACATGTTGCATTCAGGATCGCCGAGATAATTATAGATGAAATGCGTCCACCTGTCTGCCGTCTCTCCATAGGCGCTGTTTGTGAAAGGTTCACGCGATTTCGTCTGCAGCTTGCCCAGCTGGACGATCCCATGATCGAACAGCAGGGAGTAGTACTCGTCCATATACGGCCTTGAGGCGCTCGGGAAAGCTGAACGGCTCGAGCCGGTTACCGCGAACGCTCCGCCGTATGGACTGAGCATGAAATACTCGGCGAGGCAGTCCGTATCGAAAGCCACGTTCGTGCAGTTCATCAGGTACATCGAGAATGTCTCGCCACCGTTTGTGAGTTTACTGGCATCATAGTTTATTATACTGCCGTTGCCGACCGACATGTTGTACTTGTATCCGTGGCCGGCATGCATCACATGGTTCGTGCCCTCGTTCATCTTCTCGAGCGTCTGCTGTATCGTCAGGTCGGAAGATCCCGGATAGGCAGGATAATTCTCAAAAAGGCGCGTCGTATTTATAGCTGGGTTTCCAGAGAAATATCCGTCGTATATCGTCTGAAGGATCTCCGCCCCATCGAGGATTATCTGGTCGCCCGGATCAAAGTCCGAAGGGAAGATGACCTCTCCCAGGAGAAGGAAGTCCTCCTTGTAGAGGGTGTCCGATGGAGCTTCATAAGCCATGGTCTTGTCTATCAGGATCGTGGCATCCTGGACGGTCGAGGCGGGAAACCTCCCGACGTAGACTTCGGCCCACAGGTCCGCATCATCGCCGGGGTCGCTAAATGAATGGAACGCCTCGCCCCAGAGCGAATCTCCATCCGCGTTCCAGCTGCCGTCCAGACAAGAATAGTACATATCAGTCGGAATGAAATCTCCCGTGTAGAACGTAGTGTATGCCATGCGTCCCGGGATTATGTCGGTATCGCCTCCGAGAAGGACGTATTCGACGCCCCATTTCTCGTAAGCCTCCCGGATGAAGTTCCTGACTGACTCACCCTGGTCGGCTCCGCTCCAGTAGTTCTGCTCGATCCACTCGATCGTCCTGACGACTGCGGGCATGCCCTTTATCGTCTTCCAGTCGGCCAGCCGCTGAAACTCGGATTCCATCGCGTTGTTCGTTATTATGAGATACTTGACGGCGCTTCCCTCTAAGCCGGGCTGGTATGCAGGCGCGAATCCTCTGTCGCCTTCGTCTACCACGATATCGTCGAATACGTAGGCGCCGGAGGCGAACGGGTTCTCTACGATCTCCCTGACCTCGATCTCGGCATCGTTCCTGAACCCGTCGACGTGGCGGAGCCGTGTCGCTATGATATCCCCGCCTTCGACCGGCGCGGTTTCGACTACGAGAGTCAGTTCCTCGTCCACCGTAAGACGGCCGGAATCAAGGTCATACCTGATCGGGAATACGTCGAATGTCGCTATCCTGTAGCCCTTCCACTGGGAAGTACCGGTATGCCTGACACGCCAGGCTGGGAAGACCGAGCCTTCAGCAGTCGCCTCGTCCGCCGAGAGGCTTACGCCTTTTATTGTCCCGTCATCGAGCATCATACCCTCGAACCTGGCGAGCTCGACTTTTCCGGACAATTCGACCTGGCTGCCTCCCTCCAGGCGGTATGAGATCACTTTCTCTCCCTGCGGGATGAGAATGCTCAGCGACCTGTAAGGCAGAGAAGGGAATTCGAAATAGTTCGTACTGTTCATGCCGTCTGCAGAAACTACCGATCCACCTCTGCCGTCACCTGTGACTCTTACGGCGGTAGCGTCAATGCCGATCCTGACAGAGACTTCAGCTGCCGAAATCCCGCCCGGAAGCAGCGAAATCAGCGCGGCAAGGACAATAATCGCGGATATTATCCGACCCATCAATTGACCTCCTGGAGGCATAATGATCAATCCGGTCTTTTACTTGGTCTTAACGACGGTAGCGGTAAGTCTGTACGCTGCGACTCCTTGAAGATGTCATCCTCCGGAACAACAATCAGGGGAGAAAGATGAGCAGTCCTTATAAATTGTAAGGATATTGTACATCATTCGTAAGTCTTTGTCAAGTATGAGATTTATGAGATATATCTAACGTACCGGGAGTGTGGTATAACCCTGTCTGTAAAAAGGGGCTGCTGCATCGCGGCAGCCCCTTTCGGCGCACATGATCATTCCGTCCTGAATACGACCTGCTCGTCCTTCCAGTCAGCCTCGATAGCGCTTCCGGCCTGGACGTCCCCCTCGAGAAGCCTTGTCGCAAGGGGATCGAGCAGCATCTTCCGGATCAGCCTTTTCAGCGGCCTCGCGCCGAACTCAGGATCATAGCCCCTGTCGGCGAGGACTCCGACCAGCTTATCGGAGACCTCCAGTTCGAGCTCGTTCTCCATGAGCCGTTCGTTGACCTTGGCTATCTGGAGGATGACTATCCTGGCGATGTCCTCTCTCGTGAGGAACCTGAATACGACCGTCTCGTCGACCCTGTTGAGGAATTCAGGACGGAAGAACTCCCTCAGCGAATCCCGCATCTTCGCCGCTATCTCCTCCTCACCGAGCGTGCCGCGCTCAGCCAGGTACCTGCTGCCGAGATTGGAAGTCATTATCACGATCGTGTTCCTGAAATCGACAGTATGCCCCTGGGAATCCGTGAGCCTTCCATCGTCGAGAAGCTGCAGGAGCACATTGAACACGTCGGGATGAGCCTTTTCGATCTCGTCGAAGAGGATGACGGAGTAGGGATTGCGTCGGACCGCCTCAGTCAGGTAGCCGCCTTCATCATAGCCGACATAGCCCGGAGGAGCGCCGAGCAGGCGCGAGACGGCGTGCTTCTCCATGAACTCGGACATGTCGATCCTGACCATCGCGTTCTCGTCGTCGAAAAGCTGCTCAGCCAGTGCCTTCGCCAGTTCCGTCTTTCCGACACCGGTGGGACCGAGAAATATGAACGATCCGAGCGGCTGCCGCGGGTCGTGAAGGCCGGCGCGTGACCTGCGGACAGCATTGCTGACCGCTTTGATCGCCTCTTCCTGGCCGACTACTCTTTCGGCGAGCCTCTCGTCGAGGTGGAGGATCTTCTGCTTCTCCTCTTCGACCATCCTTGATACGGGGATACCGGTCCACTTGCTGACTATCGCCGCGATATCGTTCTCGGTGACCTCCTCGCGCATCAGGCTGTCGCCGGATTCCCGCATCTCCCGGAGCCGGGCGCGGGCTTCGTCGAGCTTCCTGTCAAGCTCCACGATGACGCCGTACCTCAGCTCGGCCACGCGTTCGAGCTTCCCGTCGCGCTGCGCGAGCTGTTCCTCCGTGCGGGCGGCGTCGAGCTCCTCCTGGAGTTTTCTGATGGCATTGACGACCTCCTTCTCCCCTTCCCATCTGACCCTTATCGCCGAAGCCTGCTCCTCGAGCTCAGCCAGCTTCTCCTTTACCTCACCGAGTCGTTTCTTGACCGGCTCCTTCTTTTTCTCCTTTTCGAGAGCTTTCTTCTCGATCTCCAGCTGTGTGATCCTGTCCTGTATCTCGGCGAGCTCTATCGGAACCGAGTCCATCTCCATCCGCAGACCTGAAGCGGCCTCGTCGACGAGGTCTATCGCCTTATCGGGGAGAAACCTGCTCGTTATGTACCGGTTGGAGAGCCTGGCCGCGGCTATCAGCGCGGAATCCTCTATCCTCACGCCGTGATGGACCTCGTACTTCTCCTTCAGTCCTCTGAGGATCGAGATCGTCTCGCCGATATCAGGCTCAGTCACAAGGACCGTCTGGAAACGCCGCTCCAGCGCGGCGTCCTTCTCGATATACTTCCTGTACTCATCGAGCGTAGTGGCTCCGACGCAGCGGAGCTCGCCGCGGGCGAGTGCCGGCTTGATCATGTTCGAAGCGTCGACGGCGCCTTCGGCGGCTCCGGCCCCTACCAGCGTATGCAGCTCGTCTATGAAGAGGATGATGCCGCCGTTTGACGCTATGACTTCTTTCAGGACAGCCTTGAAACGCTCCTCGAACTCTCCGCGATATTTCGCTCCCGCGATAAGAGCGCCCATATCCAGGCCCAGCAGTTTCTTGTCGCGGATGCTCTCGGGGACGTCGCCCGCCGCGATACGCTGAGCGAGTCCCTCGACTATCGCTGTCTTTCCTACTCCGGGCTCGCCGATCAGCACTGGATTGTTCTTCGTCCTTCGTGAAAGCACCTGGCTGACGCGCCTGATCTCCTCGTCACGCCCGATCACAGGGTCGAGTTTTCCGGTTCTGGCGAGCTTCACGAAATCCGTTGTAAATCTCTCCAGCGCCCTGTACTTGCTCTCGGCGTTCTGGTCGGTGACCCTCTGCGAGCCCCGCATACCGGCCAGGACCTGAAGGAGCGCATCCCTTGTGACTCCGGCCGACGAGAGCATCTTTCCCGTCTCCCCCCTGTCATCGGTCAGCGCGAGGAAAAGGTGCTCGGTGCTCACATAATCGTCGTGGAGAGAGTCGGCCTCCTCCATCGCCTTCTTGATCACCTCCTGCAGCGCGAGCGACGTCCTCGTGTCGGGCAGGCCTTTCTCGATCCTCGGACATCGAGCCAGGCCGTCCTCGATATCTTTTTCTATCCTCGACATGTCGACGCCGAGTTTCCTGAGAAGCGGGACCGCTATCCCATCATCCTGCTGCACAAGCGCAGCCAGGAGGTGTACTGGAAGCACCTCCGTATTGCTGCCCCTGAAGGCGATCTCATTGGCGGCCGAGAGCGCCTCCTGTGCTTTCACCGTAAATCTGTCCGCGTTAAGCATCAACATCACCTCGTATTGATTTTATCATCTTATGATCCGACCGCAATATCGCTCTGAATATATCCCTCTATATATCCGCATCCGGCGTGCCACATGGCGCATCCTATCGGAGCATCTTTTATTTGATTGAATGAATAAAGGTTACAACAGGACAGATCTCGATGACAAGAAAAGAACTTCCGGAAGAAATATCCCGCACGGACGTTTTGTCATACAAACCAGCGGAATTACCGCCATATTGGCAGATGTCACTCCTCCACGTACCAGTTCGCGTCGAATATCGTAGGCAGACCGTACAGAGTCCTGACCAGGTTGATCTCATCTGTCGATGGATTATCCGTTATCGGGGAAGTCCCGCCGACCATCAGGTGGCCGAGATCATCGCTGTGCCCAAGCTGAAGGATATGTCCGAACTCATGAGCGAATATCCTCCTGCCCCTGATCTGGATCGGAGCGAGCTGATGATTCGGGTAGATCCAGATCAGCATCTTCGCCGGAGTCCCGTCCGGATTCGTGCTGATCGTCTCGACATGATGTTTCGAGTCATACTGAGTATCGTAGATGATCCTGACGTCAGCAGCATCCGGATCCGGGGTCTCGACGAAGAGCCCCAGTCCGGTCAGGTCGTTCCATGAGCCCATGGCTATCCTCGCCAGCTCCCGTATGTCGACTCCCTCCCACGTGTACGGCGGGTTGTAGACCGTCACCGGGTAGTGGTTCCAGTTCCTGAAGATAGTGGGCCTGCCTAGCAACCCCCTCGTATAGGTCATGCTCCTGAAGAAGATGTAGAAACTGTTCTCATAGGTACCGGCCAGTGTGCTCACCAGGTCGAAGTACGGCATCATCGTGAGGTCTTTGGTGAAATGCCAGGTGATGCCCGATACCGGTATCGACATGTCGTAATATTCACCCGGGTCTCCAGCGATGTGCTCGTCCCTGAGCCTGATCAGATCAGTATAGAGCGGAAGGTCGACAAGCTTGTAATACCCGTCCACCGATGTAGTATCAGCGATCCCTTCCGATGAGACGACGATCCCATCGAGCGGAGCCCCTGTAGTCGCGTCAGTGATGCGGCCATCGGCGTCGATCCCACGTACGAGCAGCCTGATACAGTTTCCGAGGGGCGACATGTTACCGAAATCATCCACGGCTCTCGCCGTCACATAGAGCCATGTCCCAGGGTTGAGGTTCTCGGCTATCATCTCCTCGACAGTTCCGGACATACCCGGCACCGGCACCCCGTTCTTCTGGGACGCCTCATCCCAGTCATCCTCGTTCAGTATCGGGATCGTATGCGTCCTTATACGGTAGTGGCTGACACGTCCTGCCATGTCATCATCACCGGGAGCCGTCCACTTCAGCCTTATCGTACCGGGAATGGTCCCTGTCCAGCCTATCAGGTCGGTGATCCTCGCGGGAGGTATCGTATCAGGCTCCCCCACGACCCTGACGACCCATGATAGAGTATCGCCGAACTCGCCGTCCCAGACCATGCCCTCCACGTCGACAAATCCGTTCTCCATGAACCTGTACTGCACCGAAGAGGTCAGGTCCATTATCTTTATCGGCGATCCGCCCGCATAATACGAATACCTCAGATCCTGGGGATGGTCGTCTTCGACTCCCATCCTGAACTCAAGGGTAGAACCGATCAGGGTGGTTATGCTGTCCTGGTCAGGGGACTGCCAGACTACCACAGGCGGATCATTGGTCAGCTCGATCGCCGTAACGTACCAGTCCCGAGCGACATAATCGGAATGGTCCTGCGCCCTGCCCTGGAGATGATAGAAACCGCCCTGCTCAGGCTCGAATACGTAATCCGCCCCCTGATGGAGCACCTCGAGGACTTTCCCGTCATTGTCGACGAGGACATACCTGTAAGTCAGCTCGTCGCGATCGGGATCGACAGCTGAGAAACTGAAGATTATCGAGTCGACGGGAGCTTCTATGACCAGAAGCAGGTCCTCCGGCCAGGAGTCCTTGATATATGGTGGGGAATTCGGCCTGACAGGATCGGTCTGGAAGATGCAGGACTGAAACGCCATTCCCCATGCGAGACCCAACAGTATCAACCCACTGGCTTTACGCATCTTGACCACCTCTCTATCGGTGGGGCCGATATCTTGGTAGAAAGATAATAAGCGGGAGAGGTTTACGAAAGCCTATTATGTCATATGGGTAAATGAAGTCGCGGCAGAACGACGTCCATCGTCATTCATCCAGATACCAGGCCGGACCGAATCAGGACCGGTCCGAAAAAGCGGAAACAAGAAAGCACTCGAGGGCGATATCCAGGGCCCGTAGAAGCGCGGCCTCGTCCGAAACCCTGATCTCCACCGGAGAATCGCATCCTGACGATACGAGGAAGAGCTCGCGATAGGGAGCTATCTTGATGTACATCCCCGAAGAAGTGGCGAATCTAGTCTCAAAAGGGGCGGCTTCGACAGTGACCGAAGGGGAGAATCCGATGATCTCGTCACAGAGGATGGAGTAGAGGCGCCTGACATCCCCTTCAATCAGCCTCGAGGCATTTCGCCCGGCCACTTCCCGCCGCTCATCAGATCCTGTCACGGGCAGCACCTCTCTTGCATGAAGCGAGTCTCTGCAGGATCTCTCCCGAAAGCCCCGTCAGGAATGATGAAACGGGAGGCATCCTTCTGCTCAACCCGGTGAGAATCCCGGCCGGAAACGGGCATGCTTCCAGACCTCCGCGTCGCTCCTCCTTTCCGGACGGAAACAGCGCCATCACCGGCGCGCCAGGAAATATCTCCCTGAAAGTCCGTGATATCCCTTCCGCCGCCACAGGATAACAATCGGAGACGGTGAGAAGGAAAACGGGGAGTCCAGGCGGCAGCGAATCGAAGAGACGGCGCGATCCGTCGGGAAAATCGACACCATCCCATTCGAATGCGATCATGATGACGTTCAGCCCTGTCCCGGTCCCGTCGTCCCCGTACCTTAGAAGAGACGGGTCCCTTGCAGACATCACCCGGATTCCGCCACCGTCATCCGCTTCGACGACAGCTTTCTCATCCATCACGGGACGCAGATAAAGCTCGGGGCTGAGGGCGAAATAATACCCCGCGTTGGGCAGGCTCCGGCCGGCATCAAGAAGCTTGACGGAGGCGCCCTGAGACACGAACGCCGCAGCCAGCCCGGCCGAAAGCCAGGCCCGCAGCGGACCGCCCTCGATGGAAGCGAGAGCGACCATAGCCGAGGGGCCAGTTTCTTCTACGCCCTCTCCCCGGGATGTCGAGAGATAGAGATGACTGATGTCGCGAAGATTTCTGGGCCTCTGTCCCTGCTGCATGGCATCGAAGTCCGGCAAGAGGTTCAGACGATCAGCAGTGAGTTTTCCTGCCCGAATTCATTGAGGACAGAATCGACGTTCCTCGGATCCTTTATCCAGACACCGTCCACGATATATCTGTACTCGTACTCTCCGGGGTCGAGATCGAGCGAAACCTTCCACAGGCCGTCATCTCCGTCTCTGTCCATCCTGATCCCGTCGCGCGACCAATTGGTGAACTCTCCTGTGAGACAGACGCTGCCGGCAGCAGGCGCATCCAGCGAGAAGATGACTTTGCCGGAGGCGATACGCGGCCCATGAAGCTTTTCCATCCAATCTTCCATATCGGCGGTGTCGATCAGCGAGCTCCTGTCTTCGAGTTCCCTCGCCAGAGTCAGGAATTCCCATCTCAGCCTGTCGGAGCGGGGGATCCCGAAGATCGAAACGCCCTTGAGCGCCGCTTCCTTGTATTTGACCGAATGGCTTATGGTCACGTCCATCAGTTTCACGCCGTGATGCCTTTCGAGCTCGAGCACGATATCTCTCGAGAAATTGGTCCTCTTCTCGATGTTGTTGGCGACTATCGAAACAGCGACACGGTGTTTCGTCTCGTTCTCGAGAAGCTCGACTGTCTCGAGAAGCCGGCCCACGCCCTGGAGGGAATGATAACTCGGATCTACGGGGATGACGGCCTCTCCCGCGGCCATAAGGGCGTTGAAAGTCAGAAGGCCGACATTGGGGGGAGAGTCGATGATCGCATAGTCGTAGAGCCCATCTACGCGCGCAAGCTTGGATGAGAGCCTGGTCTCCCTTGCGTCGCGGCCCGCGAGTTCCTGCTCGACCGCTCCGAGCACGGGCGACGAGGGAATCACATCGAGGTGGTCATCGAAACGGCATCTCGCGTCTTCGACCATCACGCGTGGATCCCTGATGAGATCGTAAGTCGTGTGATCGACTTCCCGGCTGGTTATATCGAGGCTCAGCGATGCGTGGGACTGTGGATCCATGTCGACCAGCAGCACCTTCTTCTCGAGCTCCCCGAGCGCTGCGGCGAGATTGACGGCGACCGTAGTCTTGCCACAGCCACCCTTCTGGTTGATCACCGCTATGGTTCGCATGCCGATCTGTACCTCCTGATTTCTAGTCCGGGCTCAGGCGTCTCCATGCATAAAAAAAAGCCGAATCACCCCCCGCGATTCGACTTCACCGATCATCCTGAATCAAAGTACCGCATGCCCGGATCGGAATCCGATGCCATCTCTGCTGTCAATCCCGTTCCGATCTCATCATCCTTTCCATCGCTTGCCGGCCGATATCGTACCGGCATGGAATAATCCGATCTGCAGAGGCTATTCTCCGCCTCCGGGAATCGGGTGTCAAGGGTTTTTAGGGATCCGGGAAGGTCAGAACATGATCCAGGCCACGAGCAGGCCCAGCACGAACCCACCCGATACCTCACCCCACGTATGTCCTATAAGCTCGTGCAGTTCATCGGCATTGAAATGATGCGTTTCGCGGACCTTGTCGACGATGTCGTTGAGGACTCTGGCCTGGTTGCCCACCTCCTGCCTCAGCCCCGTGGCCTCGAAGATGAAGTACAGGCTGAAGACCAGTGAAAGCCCGAAAAGAGGCGAGGATATGCCCTCATAGGCCGCCACTCCGGCGGTCAGAGTAGTCACAACTGATGTGTGGGAGCTCGGCATGCCCCCCGTGTCGAGTATGCGGAATATATTGAAGCCCTTGCCCTGTATAAGATCCATGAAAGGCTTCAGCGCCTGGGCCGCTACCGCGCTGACCAGGGCTCCTACTCCTACCTCATGGACCATTGCCGCCTTCTTTCTCCTTCCCGGGGCTCACCCTCCACTCATGCAGATTGTGATACATGCTTATAGCGTCCGGCCTGGCGCCCTCGAACCTATCCTGAAGGGCCAGCAGAGCGTGCGGGTTGTACAGGAAGGTGTACGGCTGCTCATCGTATATTATCTCTTGAGCCTTGAAAAAGAGAGGTTTCGCCTCGTCGAAATCTAGGATGCCGCAGGCAGTCGCGTTCAACCTGTCTACCTCTGCGTTGCAGTAGTCGACCCTGTTGTACCCTCCCGGCTTCCTCGATTCGCAGCCCCAGATCGGCGCGAGATCGACCTTGGTGCCCACCCTCCACGCGCTTATCACCGCCTCGAAATCAGAGGCCTTGTGCCGCTCGAGCATCACAGTCCATTCGAGGATCAGCGGATCGGCCTTCACGCCGATCAGGCTCAGCTGCTCCTGGACCATGACCTGGATGTCGTTGCGGATCTGGTTCCCCTGGTTGGTCATGATCTCGAACTCGAACCTTTGCCCGTCGCGATCGAGCCAGCCGTCACCGTCGGAGTCGGTGAATCCCTCCTCCGCAAGGATGCGTTTCGCGCCTTCCGGATCGTACGGAATCGGCTTGATCTTGTCATTATAGGCCCACAGCTGCGGGATAAACGGGCTCGTACAGATCTCGGCCAGTCCGTAATAAAGGTTGTCTATGATCATCTGACGGTCTATCGCCATCGTCATGGCCCTTCGGACCTTCGCGCTGCGGAACAGCGGATTCGCCCCGTTCCACCCGATATATATATAGGCCCTCGCGGGAAAATTGAAGATCTGGATACCATAATCCCCCTTGCGCAGCTTGTCGACCTCCATCGGGGGGAGGCTCTCCATGCAATCGACCTCGCCGCTCTTGAGCTGCGTTATCAGGTTGACCTGATCAGGGATTATCTTGAAGACGACACGGTCGAGGTAAGGCTTCCCCTCCTCGTAATAATCCTCATAAGGCACGAGTGTGAGCGACTGCCCCCTGTTCCACTCCCCCACCCGGAACGGGCCGTCGGTCGGAAACTCTTCGACCTTCATCCCCCTTATCTCCTGAGGTGTCAAGCTCTCGAGGACATGCTTGGGCAGGATAGGGCCGTCGTTCGCGTCCATCACCTGATAGGGATATACATGGCTGAAATGGAATACTACCGTGGAATCGTCGAGGACACGCACTTCGTCTATATGTTCCTTCAGATGCCTGCCGCTCCATGCCATCGCGGTGTCCTTCTGCGCCGTAAAGGTCGCCAGCACATCGTTCGCGGTGAACGGGACTCCGTCGCTCCATACTACATCATCGCGAAGATGGAAGGTCAGCTCCCTGCGGTCCGGCGAGAACTCCCAGGAGTTGGCGAGCCTGGGCTTGAAAGTGAGAAAATCGTCGTTCTCGTCGAGAAGCGACAAAAAGAGCAGATTATAAATATCCCTGGCATGCGCATCGGTCGTGCTCATCGGGTTGAGCGATTCGTACGCGCTTATCTCCCCTACGACGAGCGTTCCGCCTCGAAGCGACGGATTCCTGTCGCCGCCGCAGGAGGACATCAAGACGACAGCAGCAATAATTGTATGTAAATAATGACGTGTCTTTCCTGACATGCTTCCCACCACCTTCCTTCCGGGCTTCATTTTCTACTGTACGGGAAATATATCAGCCTTTAGGATGTCTGGAAACATAATAGTTCGGTCCCTTAAGGAGGTAAGTGATGGAATACTCCAGGTCCCTGTTTCTGCTGGTCGCGGTGGCTCTCGTTTCATTCATCGGCTGCACGTCGGACGGGGATGCCCCTGAAGAACCGGGGCCGGGCGATACGACCCCGCCGGTCCTTATCGGCAGCTACCCTCTCGACGGCGCGACGGGCGTCTCCCGATCGGGCCCCTACTGGTTCGCGTTCGATGAGGCGATGAACGCCGAATCGGTCCGGAACAACATCAGTACTTCTCCCTATTTCGGTTACGACATCCACGCGAACGCCTCCGCGGACACATTCTGGCTGACGCCCCAGTACGTCCTGACCGGAAATACAGTTTATGAGTTCAACGTCGGCCAGGAGTGCGAGGATACCGCGGGTAACGAGATGGGCACTCTGGTATCGATCGACTTCACAACAACGCCCGAGCAGGACATGGATCCGCCAACGGTCGTATCGACTTATCCGGCTGACAATGCTACGGGTGTCAATCCAGGCGCCGCGATCAGGATAACCTTCTCCGAACCCGTGGCATACCCCGGGGACTGGGGTTCCCAGACCGCCATCGGTATCGTCCCTTACCCCGGAGACGGCTATTTCGAAAGGGAGGGCGACGACCTTCTTATATGGCACTCCCCCTTCCCCGTCGACAGCGAGATCGAGGTCACTGTAACGACCGACCTGATGGATATTTCGGGAAATAATCTCGAGGCCTCCTATACATTCTCGTTCAGGACGCTCAACGACACGACCAGGCCATATCTCGCCAGCGCCACGCCAGCCAACGGATCGTCCAACGTGCCTACAGGAACTTCCGGCATCACCCTTACCTTCAGCGAGCCGATGTTCCCCGAATTCGACATGCCGGCCGAGGACGTCGACGCGAGGATCGTGCTGGCGATGGAGGAGGAGCCGGAATGGAACACCGATTTCTCCCGCATCTCGCTCACTTTCCCGGACGGCCTACTGCCCGGCTGTACTTACTGGGTCTATTTCCGGAACGTGACCGACATGGCCGGAAACTATATCGATCCCAATCCGACCTACTACTGGTTCAAGACGTCGGGGACTACGACCTACTACCCGATCGCAGGAAACGATCTCTGGTACTTCTTCGGTTACGATTCGCCTCTGGCGAAGTCGCCTGGGCTGGATATGGGATCTGTCAAGAGGGTCATCGAAAACTACAACGTATCGAACGGCGAATTTGAAGAGGTCTGGTATACATGGGACGAAGGGGTGTGGGTCATCGACGAGAAAACATTCATGCGCGACACGGGAACGACGCTTCTACACCTCGGCCGCGAGGAGTACCGGGATGGAGTGCTCGATCAGACCATGATGTGGGACTCGCCACTGACATTCCTCAAGCTCCCCCCCCAGAGCAACCTCGGCGATTCGTGGTTCATAGAGACAACTGCCGACCTCGGAGAAGGCTATTCGATGACTATCAGCGGCACCATCACGATCTCAGCCGGAACAGTCGACGTGTCCGTGCCGATCGCGGAGGCGATATTCCGGGACTGCATCGTATGGACGCTCTATGCCGAGGTCACGATGTACGACAACGGGACCCCTGAAGGCGGCGACGAGTTCCTCCAGACCTATTTCCTGGCAGAGGGAGTCGGTCCCGTGATGCTCATCGACGAGGACCTGACGGCACCTTCGGTACCCGACACGATTATAGTCACGGGCTGGGATCTGCACTGAGGACAGAATGGTACGGACAGGATGCGACATACTGAGCAGCGGCCGGTACAGGCTGCCAAAAGGAGCAAGGATCGGGCTCCTGGCCAACCAGGCTTCCGTATCCGCCTCGTTCGACCACACAGCCGGCATCATAGCCGGGAGCGACGTGGTCCTCTCGTGCCTTTTCGGGCCACAGCATGGACCGGCCGGATTGACCCAGGCCAACATGGTCGAGTGGGAGGGATATACCGATCCCTACCTCGGCATCCCCGTCTATTCCCTGTACGGCGCGACAAGAGCGCCCCTGCCCGAGATGCTCGAGGGGCTGGATATCGTCATCACGGACCTTCAGGACGTCGGAGCCAGGCCGTACACCTACATCTGGACTGCCCTGCTCATGATGAGGGCCTGCGCAGGGTCCGGCGTCGAGATGATCCTGCTCGACAGGCCGAACCCGCTCGGGGGGACCGGAGTCGAGGGCCCCTTCCTCGAGAAGGGATTCGAGTCGTTCGTCGGGCTCTGGCCCCTGCCGATGCGGCATGGGTTGACTATCGGCGAGATCCTTATGGCGATCAATGAGACCGAGACTGATCCCTGCGCTCTCGAGGTCGTGAGGATGAAGGGATGGTCAAGGGGGATGCTTTTTCGCGACACAGGGCTCCCGTGGGTCATGCCGTCTCCCAATATCCCTACCCCCGACACGGCGCTCGTGTACCCGGGTACGGTCCTGCTGGAGGGGACGAACATCTCGGAAGGCAGGGGCACGACGAGGCCTTTCGAACTGACTGGAGCGCCGTGGATCGACCCGATGGAGCTGACCTTCACACTCGAATCGGCCGGCGTTCCGGGAGCGGCCTTCCGGCCTGCCGTATTCAGGCCCACCTTCGACAAGTACGCCGGCGAGGACTGCGGGGGGCTGCAGATCCACGTGACTGACACGGCGGCCTTCAGGCCGGTCCTCTGCGCCGTCGCGGTCCTGCGGGCCGTATCCGATCTGTACCCGGAGGATTTCGCCTGGCTCGACCCTCCCTATGAATATGAGACTGAAAGACCGCCGATAGACATGATTTCCGGCGGATCCGGGCTGAGGGAATCCCTCGCCGCGGGGATGAGCGCCGGCCAGATAGCGGCGGGATGGGACGAACAGGCCGGGAGATTCCTCGAATCGAGAGCGGGCTGGTTGCTCTACGGCTGAGTAGAATGGGCCCCTGACAGGCCAAAGGACCGGGGAGATGAAAGGCGGAAGGATCGAAGGGATCATTCTCGCAGCCGGGAAAGGGACCCGGATGCTGCCGCTTACCGGCGTCCTGCCGAAGCCGCTCCTGCCCGTCACCGGCATACCTCTGCTCGAGATCACGGCTGAGAAGCTGCTCCGTTGCGGCGCCTCGAGGCTCCATATCAATCTTTTCCATCTCGGCGGCAGGATAAGGGACTTTGCCGCCGGCAGGGACTGGCCCGTGACATTCCACGAGGAGGAGGAGCTCCTCGACACCGGGGGAGGCATAGGTAACATGGCCTCAGATCTCAGGGATGCCGACCACATACTGCTCCATAACGGTGATATCCTCTCTTCGTTCGGGTTCGGCGATGCCCTCGAGTTCCACAGGGACCGCGGGGCCCTGGTCACGATGATACTGATGCGGCCGGACGGAAGCGGCCGCACACCTCCCGCCTCAGTCAGAGTCGGCGCTGGAAACGACGTCCTCGGGATCGGCCCCTCCTCCAGGGCCGTCTCCCCGCCCCGGGGCCCGGTCTTGATGGGCTATACAGGGACGGCTGTCATCTCGGGGGACGCGCTCGAGTATTTCCCCCGGGGAAAAAAAGGCCTGGTCCCGGTGCTTCTCGAGATGATCGCGCGCATGCCCGGCTCAGTCGCCGCCTTCGATATCTCGCTCGCGCGGCCATCGGGCAGTCGACCGGAACACTCTTCGGAGACGCACGCGTCATCCGCCGGCACATCATCAGGAGACGGACCCGCATGGGGAGAGATCGGCTCCCCGCAGTCATATCTCGACATTCACAGGCGTATCATGGTAGAAAAGGTACGGTTCGAGGGTACGGTCCCGCCGCCGCTGCCTCTCAGGGCCGGAGCCCTGTCGTCGATCGATCCCGGCGCTTCCTGGAAGGGGTTCCTGGATGTGGGAGACGGCGCCCGGATCGAAGGAAATACGTTTCTCGAGGATTGCGTAGTGCTTGCAGGCGCGACCGTCGGAAGCGGCACGCGGCTGAGCCGTGCGATCATATACGAGGGTGGCGTGATGGAGGTAGAGAATTGACGGATCCTGAAGTCCTCAGGCTGGCTCTACGGGCGCTCGAAGCCCGATGGGACAGGATGCCCGGGGGCGGGTTCTCCGGACAGGCGATCGTCAGCGAGATGACCCGCGGCGGATCGGACAGGCATTTCCTGAGGGTAGAGGAGGACGGGCTCACCGCCGTACTGCTCGTGCAGCCGGGCGGTGGTACCGAGTTCGACCGATACGTGCGTATAGGCGATTTCCTCAGGGAAAACGGCGTCGCGGTCCCGAGCTTCTACCACGTCGACAAAGGCGGGGTGGTGGTCATGGAGGACCTCGGCGATATCCACCTTGTAGATGCGCTCGAGGGAGCGGACCCGCAGGCCGAGCTGGCATTTTACCGCGACTGCGTCGATATACTCTTCCGTCTGCAGACATCGGTCACCATAGCGGAGAGAGATGCCGGCATCCTTGGCGATACGGTCTTCAGCGAAGCGGTGCTTCTGGGCGAGACGGAGTATTTTGCCAGAGAGTTCGCGGCCGGATACGCCGGCATTGAGATGCCACCGGGATGGGACATGGAGCGTAGGGCGCTCGCCGTGGAACTCGCCTCGCAGCCCCTCGTATTCATGCACAGGGATTTTCAGAGCCGTAATATCATGGTAAGGGACGGGATGCTCAAGGTCGTGGACTTCCAGACCGCGCACAGGGGCCCCGGCATGTACGACATAGCCTCCCTCCTGAAGGACCCCTATCATCCCGTCGACTCCGGTACGCGAAAGACACTCCTGATGGAACTCTACTACAGGACGGTCGGCGACGGCCCCGAACCGGAGGGTGGGTTCGAGACGTTCTGCGGCAGGTTCGTGCTCGCCGGGATACAAAGGAACATGCAGGCGCTGGCGGCCTTCTCCTTTCTCGGCCTGAAGAAGGACAAAAAAGAGTTCCTCGGATTCATTAGGCCTGGGCTGGGGCTGCTCGAGGAGGGCCTGACCGAGTCGGGACGCTTCCCCGTCACAAGCAGCCTTGTCGCCCGGATAAAGGAAAAGGTCATAGAAAGGAAAGACTGACGTGTGGAAGATCTTCTTCGCCTCGTTCGGGATAATGTTCCTCGCCGAGCTGGGCGACAAGACGCAGATGACGATACTGAGCCTCGCGGGCAGATACAGGTCTCCCTGGGTCGTCTTCGCCGGCGCTGCGCTGGCTATGGTGCTGGCGACAGGCCTCGGGGTGCTCGTGGGCAATTTCCTCCCCTCCGTGATAGGCGAGAAATCAGTCAGATACGTATCAGGTGGCCTCTTCATCCTTTTCGGGGCTCTGGTGCTCGCCGGGAAATAACTAACATCTTGACTCAGTAATCGGGCATCCATATATTGCGTGCATTGCCTTCTTAATCCGTAATTTTTCTCAATTAGCTGGGAGGCTTGAAATGAGAAGACTGCTGACTATCTTGTTGGCGCTCGCGCTTTCGGCCGTGCTCCCCGCGGCGGCGACGGCGACTAACGGAATGAACCTCGAGGGGTACGGCCCGATATCGGCGGGCATGGGCGGCACGTCGTTCGGGTTCTACAACGGGACCGCCGCGATGATGAACAACCCTGCCACACTGGGCCTTTTCACCGATGGTTACCACCTCGACCTGGCCCTCGGTTACCTCGGCCCCAGGATCACCGCCACGGTGACGACCCCGATGGGTAAAATGTCGGCCGAGTCGGAGAGCAAGTCGTTCTGGATGCCGGCGCTAGGCTTCATGGTCAAGAAGGACCAGTGGGGCTACGGGCTCGGTGTATTCGGCCAGGGCGGCATGGGCACCGAGTACAGCTCCAGTTCCTGGATGTCCGACCCGAGCATGGGCCAGAACACGGCCCTCGAGCACGGACTCGTCAACCGCTCCGAGGTCAGCGTCGGACGAGTGATCGTTCCCGTCACATATGACGTCGACGAAAAGCTTACGATCGGAGCGACCTTCGACTTCGTATGGGCCGGGATGGACCTCCAGATGGCGATGAGCGAGGCGCAGTTCGGCGACATGACGAACCCTATGGCGCAGACTATCGGCATGGCCAGCGGCTCGATGGTCGATGCCTTCGGAATGCTCTATGAGCCCGCTGGCGGCACCGGCATAAGCCGGCTCTATCACGCCTACTTCGATTTCTCGAACGACAGCCGGTTCTTCGGGGAAGCCATGGGATACGGAGCGGCCGGCAAGCTCGGCCTGACCTATGAGGTCAGCCCCGCTGTCAGGATCGGCGCGACATATCACACTCAGACCTGGCTCCAGGACCTCGAGACCGATAACGCGACGCTCAGCATGGGCGTCAACATAGATCCCGGTGTATTCGAGGGCGCCCCGACGGGCGTCTACCAGGACATGGACCTCGCCGTCGCCGGCACGATCACGATCAGGGACTTTGAGTGGCCGTGGGTGATCGGCGGAGGCGTCTCTTGGGACGCAAGCGAGAAGCTCATGCTCGCACTCGACCTGAAGTACATCGGCTGGGAAAGCGCGATGAAGGACTTCAAGATGAGCTTCAAGGCCGACGACTCAGCCGGGAACGGGGCCTTCGCTGGCCTCGAGATGGACGCCACGCTCTACCAGAAATGGGAGAACCAGCTCGTCATGGCCCTCGGCGGAGCCTACAGGGCAACCGACGCGCTGACGCTCAGGGCGGGATACAACTACGGCAAGAACCCTGTTCCCGACAAGTACGTCAACGCCCTCTTCCCCGCCATCGTCGAGCATCACATAACGCTCGGCGCGGGCTTTGACTGGGCGGAGGTCAACGGGATCAACGCCTCGTTCCAGACCGCGCTCGAAAACAGCGCGACCAATCCGGGGAACGGCTCGACTATTCCGCCCGTCGAGTCTAAGCACAAGCAGTACAACTGGCAGGTCATGTACAGCAGGGCCTTCTAGCAGTCACTCGCTTGTATGACCGAATGACAAGGGGCCGCGGCAGACGCCGCGGCCCCTTTTCTGTGGTATCAGCGATGACAGTACGATCTATTTCGGCGATCCGAGAAGGACCGCTATCCAATTCGTGTCCTCTCTCGACTCGAGAGCGATCTTCATCATCATCGTAAGCGGCACCGAGAGTATCATCCCTACGGGCCCGAACACCCACCCCCAGAATATCAGGGAGAGAAAGACGATAAGCGTCGACAATCCCAGCCCCCTGCCCATGACCCTCGGCTCTACGAAGTTCCCGATCACCAGGTTGAGCACGATATACCCGACACCTACGACGATTGCGCGCGTGAATCCGAACTGGACGAAGGCCAGCAGGACCGGCGGGATCGCCGCTATGAAGGAGCCGATCGTAGGGATGTAGTTCAGGAGGAATGCGAGCGATCCCCACAGGAACGGATAGTCCACGCCGACCGCAAGACAGAGCACGGTCGCCACGATCCCGGTCGAGAGGCATATGATCGTCTTGAGCGCGAGATAGCGCCTGATCTCACTGCCGAACTGCTCGAACTGGGGAATGGACCTGTCCGGATCATCGAGGATCTCCCCGAGTTTTCTCGGGAAGCTCGAGGCCTCGAGCAGCATGAAGATGACCGTTACGATTATCAGGAACCCGTTAGCAAGGACGTCCTTGAGGCTGCTGAGCGCCGATGCCGTATATCCCATGACGGTGCGTGAATCGATATCTCCCAGCAGATCGATCCTGCCCATATCGATTCCCCGCCCCTCGAGCCACCGGGCAACCCCGGAAAAGCGCTGATCGAGGGCATCGGCATATCTCGGGTACGACTTGACGAAATCGCCTATCGAAGCCCCGAGAAATCCCGTCACGAACGAGCTTATCGCGATTATCACGAATATCACCACGAGGATCGCGAGCCAGGCCGACACTCCCTTCCCGGTCATCCACGAGACGGGAGAGGAACAGATGATGGCCAGGAAAAGGGCAAGCAGGACAGGGACCACTATCGTCGAAGCTGCCTTCATACCGGCGACTATTACGACGAAAGCAGCGAACGTGATCAGTATCCTCGAAGTAGAATGGCCGTCCGCCATGGATCACTCCCCCTTACCAGGCCCAGCATATCTCCATGCGTGAGATTATCCATACAGACCGGACTTCCTCCCGGGATCCCGGCTTATTTCTTTTTCTCTTTTCCCGAACCCGAAGTGCGCCGTTTGCCGCTCGATCTCGTATTGCGCTGGCCGCTTGTCGCAGGCTTCGGCGTGCTCTGGCTCGTGTCCCCCCGGCCAGTGCTCTTCTTGCCTGCATCCCTCTGGATCGGTTGCTGCTTCTTGTCACGCTGAGAAGATGATTGCTGGCGCTGGTACTGCTCATTGATCCGCGCGGCCCTGTCCCTCGCGTTCTTATAAGCGTTCAGTTCCTTTTTCGATGTTCTACCGGGCTGACCGGCCGACTTGTCCCTCGTGCCTGTCTGCTTCTCCCATCTCCCCTGGTTGTCCCGGTAGACGTTCCCTTTCTTGTCCACGTAGATATTGTCCCTGGCCTGCCCGGCAGCGGGCGCTCTCTCCTTCGTCATCGCAGTCCCGGCCGGCCTCCGCCTTTCCATGGTCGAGGGGCTTCCCGCCGGTTTCTTCTTGGCGGTGCGGACCTCGCCTGTCCTTTTCACACCGGTCGACCTGTTCTTGTAGAGGTTCGGCGAGGGGGCGTAATGCTGGCCCGCCCTGTGGCCGGTAGCATAGCCGCGCAACGCGCCATGATAATAGCCGTGCCTGTAGCCGCGATTATATCCTCCCCAGTACCCTCTCGGTCCCCAGTACTGGTAAGGAGAGCCCCAGCCCATGCGAAACCATCCGTAGGGCCCGCCGTACATCTCGCCAAAGGAAAAGCCCCATCCGGTATAAGGGTTCCAGTGGACGCCATATCCCCAGGTCACCGGACGAGGGTAATAGTAGCGTCCGTACCACGGCCTGTAATAATAGCCCGTCCCGTAGACCACAGTGCCGCCATATACGTATGAGCATGTATATCCAGGCGTGTATCCGACATAGACCACATCCGGTGTGTGATCATAGACCCGCACATAGACCACGTTGTAGAGGGGACAGCTCGGTGGGATCGTGTAGATCAGGCCGGGTACATCGATGCAGACCACCCATGGCCCTGTCGGAGCCGGGGCTGTAAACCATACCGCCTCATCGCAGCAGTAATAGTTCCTCCCGAACAATATCACCGCGCTCGACGTGTTGACCGCGTAGGTCATGTCCGTATCCTCAATCCTCTCGAACCTCGGTTCACCGTCGTACTCCACGGTGACCGCCGCTTCCTTCCTGCTCACCTCGGCGGTCTGCGGCACATACATGTCGAGGACGGCGTCTCGGGCCTGTTCGGTCCCGGCGACGCTGGCAAGTACATGCCCGTTGTCGGACTCCGGCGGTATCTTCGCGAAATCCACGGGAAGGTCTTCGGAGGCGACATACTTCCAGCCTCCCTCCATAGAGGGAGCCGTGTACCAGCGTCCAGATATCAGCGTGAAATACTGCTGCCCCTTCGTATCGATGAAAACATCGCTATCGGTGTTCGTCATATAGAGAAGATCGGTACCCTCGACGGGCGTGAAATCGGGTTCCCCATCCGAAACTATCAGTTCGGCCGGAACGGTCGTGACGATGACCCCTGGGGGTGACTGTCCCGCGAAGGCTGAATCGGGATCAGCCGGGACCTCATCGCCGGCTGCCTCCGCCTTGGCGGCTGCGGCCGCGGCGGCCTTGTCAGTCTCTTCCTTCAGCTCCGCCACCTCGTCCGGTACCCGACCCACGGGAGCGAAACCTGAATCGGCCTTTTTTGACGAGTACCACCAGGGGCCGCCCCTGAGGTAATAGTTCCTGCTCTTCTTATCATAGACTATGAAGAACGCCGTATTGACGATATATTTCAGATCGGTGCCCTCGAGGTCCTGCTCCTTCGGTTCGCCGTCGATAGTGACAAGGACCTCTGGAGCGCTCCTGAAGTAGATCTTTGGCGGGTCGTTTCTGATCCCCTCCGCAGCGATGTTCCGCCTGTCGACATTTTCGATCGCTGCCTTCATGTCGTCCAGTGTCATGAGGAATTCCCAGTCCTCGATCTCGGTCTCGGCGAGCCCGCTGAACCGGGCCAGGCCCTTTCCATCCAGAGAAGGGAACCTCGCGCTCATGACATCGACATCTGAGAGCACGACGGTACGGGTCTCGCGGTCGGTCAGCGCGTACGACCTGAACCAGATCGCGCCGAACACAGGCGTCTCCATGCCGGGCACGAATATCGAGATGGCCGCCCTCGCGGTGACCATGTCTCCCTCGAAGGTCTCTATCTGCGGCATGTAGATGGTGATAAGCGTGTCGCCCGCCTCGATCCGGAACGGCCAGTCGAGTGCCGAAGCCTGAGAAGTCAGAAGCGCGGCGAGCAGGACAGCGGCCGCGAGGATCCTTGTTCTCATGATAATACCTCCCGTTACTGTATTCTCAGGCGGGCATGGGCGGCTGTCCAGCAGATTCTGCAGCCAGAGCGCCGGCGGGAAGCTCTCCAGCCTGTTCGCAGGCCTGATCGCCGGCGGCTGTAAAGACGGCTCCATGGAACTCAGGAGCGATTAGCTTGAACTGCCTGCGTGGATCGGCCCGGTCGTCTCAGTAGAGCAATACTTCGGCGAAAACGATGAATATCAATGACATCGAAGAACTTCAGATCGTCGAGCCGTTACGATCAAGCGGCAGAGCCGCACCTTCAGCCTTCGTATTTGAACGAGACCTTCACCTTGGCCCTGTAAGCCTTCACCTTACCTTCCTCGAGGTGCATGTCGAGATCGACTATCTCAGCGATACGGAGATCGCGGAGTGATTTGGCTGCCCTGTTGACGGCGTTCGCCGCCGCCTTTTCCCATGAATCCGGGCTGGTACCGATCAGTTCGATGACCTTGTAGACACTTTCAGACATCGATGTCTCCTTTCTATTTCGGGGAATTGCCTTCAAGGCCATCTTACTTCCACAAGCAGCGGAAGGTCAACGGATATCCGGGGATCA
>CAZREW010000009.1:0-88349 GCA_964599375.1 uncultured bacterium | reverse complement strand
AAGATCCGGACAGATTCAATGCCCCTCTCCTCTCATCATCCCGGCCGCATGGACAAGCAGGGGAGCGAGCAGCCTCGCGCAGAAAGAGGCTCCCTTTACAGAGCCGGGGATGTTTACAATAAGCGTCCTGCCTTTCATCCCGGCATATCCTCTCGACAGGGCGGCGTTGGGTGTCTCCTTGAGCGACTCGGCCCTCAGCATCTCGGCTATACCTGGAGCAGCGCGGTCGCAGAAGCGCTCGGTCACCTCGGGAGTGATGTCTCTCGGCCCCAGGCCGGTCCCACCGGCAGTGATGACCGCATCTCCGCCGAGGCCCGACTCGAGCGCCCGCAGGATCCCGTCCTCTTCGTCGGGGACGATGATGACCTCTACATCCGCACTCGGGACCGAAGCCTCGAGTATTTCCCTTACGGCCGGGCCGGAGATATCCTCGTACTCGCCCTTGAATGCCCTGTCAGATATCGTAACGACCAGTATCTTCACCGGTGATCTCACCGCCTTCGACGACGACCGCGAAGACTCCTCTTCGCGGCATCACGCAATCTCCCGTCTTTTCGCGTATCGCGCACCCGCTGTGGCACTCCTTGCCTATCTGCGAGATCTCCAGCACGGCGTCCCTGATGGTCAGCCTGGTCCCTACAGGCAGTGACGCGAGGTCTATCCCCCTAGTCGTGATGTTCTCGGCGAAATCACCTGGTGCAAGAGTTCCGAGGTTCGCGCGCATCGTATCGATGTCCTCGTCGGCCAGCAGCGAGACCTGTCTCTTTCCGGACCCCGCGTGAGCGTCCCCCTCGATGCCGAAGCCTGCTACGAGGACGAGCCTCGGAACGGGGCTCTTGGGCGTACCCTTTTCCTTGGATATGTTCAGAGATATTATCTCGAAGCTCTTCTTCATACCTCTTCCTTTGTCTTCGACTTCAGCCTGACATTCTCTATGACCATACTCTTGTCCACAGCCTTGCACATGTCGTAAAGCGTCAGGGCGGCCACCGATACGGCAGTCAGGGCTTCCATCTCGACGCCGGTCCTCGCAGTGCTTGTAACGGTCGCTTCGATATCTACAGCCTCTTCCCTCAAATCGAGCCTGATGGCGATGTCATCGATCGGCAAAGGGTGGCAGAGAGGGATCAGGCCGCTTGCCTTCTTGGCCGCCATGATGCCCGCGATCCTGGCGGTTGCCAGAGCGTCGCCCTTCTTCATCGTTCCTTCGCGCAGCCTGTCGGCCGTCTCCGCCGCCATCCTCACCGAGCCGGCGGCGACGGCGGTGCGTTTCGAGACGGGCTTGCCCGATACGTCGACCATCCTGACCTTTCCACTGTCGTCGATATGAGAGAAATCGCTCACCTGGTGACCTCCGGTCTGTCTCTTATAAAACACCTGTGCAGGAAAGGAATATACTCCTTTTCAAGTGTCACTTCAAGGAAGGCAGAGCCTGTCCGGTCCGTTCTATAGCCTTGATTGGATCATCAGATTTATATAAGTTGGAATATGCGATTGTTCTTCAGCCGTGATATTCTTTAACCGGCAATGATTTACGGCATATTGAAGGAACTTGGATGAAAAAGATACTGGGCATATCCGCCTTTTATCACGACTCCGCTTCAGCGATCCTGGTCGACGGTGAGATAATAGCCGCTGCGCAGGAAGAGAGATTCACCAGGAAAAAACATACTCCCCGCTTCCCGGTGAATGCGGTGAGGTTCTGCCTCGAGGAGTCGGGGTGCGGCATCGACGAACTGGACGCGATAGCTTTCTACGACAAACCGCTCCTGAAGTTCGAGCGCTTGCTCGAGACCTACTACGCGTTTGCTCCAAAAGGACTGCGGCAGTTCCTGGCCGCGATGCCCGTCTGGATCAGGGAGAAGCTTTTCCTGAAGAGACTTATCTATGAGGGCCTGGCTCAGGCCCAGGAATACAGGAAGAAGAAGCTGAACCTCCTCTTTCCGGAGCATCACCTCTCGCACGCGGCCAGTGCGTTCTACCCATCCCCCTTCCGGGAATCGGCAATACTGACCATCGACGGCGTAGGAGAATGGGCGACGGCATCGATCAGCCACGGAGCAGATAACACTATCACCATGATCAAGGAGATGAGATTCCCGCATTCAGTCGGTCTTCTCTACTCGGCATTTACGTACTATCTCGGATTCCGGGTCAATTCCGGCGAATACAAGCTGATGGGACTCGCCCCGTATGGAAATCCGGGCTCGGGCCAGACAATGGAGTTCATCAGACTGATAAAGGAACATCTCGTTTCGATCAAGGACGACGGATCGATCTGGCTGAACCAGGATTACTTCGACTATGCTACCGGGCTCAGGATGGTCAAAGACAAGAAATGGGAAAGTCTCTTCGGATTCCCCGCCCTCAAGCCCGGCGGCAGCATCGAGCAGAAGCACTGTGACATGGCTTACGCCATCCAGAATGTGACCGAGGAAATCGTGTTCAGGATGGCCGCGGAGGCGGGAAGGTCGACGGGGTCGAAAAATCTCTGCCTGGCGGGCGGCGTCGCGCTCAACTGCGTGGCAAACGGGAAGCTTGTAAAGGAAAAGATGTTCGATGATATTTTCATACAGCCTGCCGCTGGCGACGCGGGTGGAGCACTGGGGGCGGCCCAGTCTGTCCATTACATGTACTATGGGCAGGAACGTAAAGTCACAGGCGGCGGCGATACGATGAAGGGCGCGCTCCTCGGCCCTGACTTCTCCGACAAGGAAGCCGTCCTTGCCTTCAAAAAAAATAAAGCAGTGTACAGCAGGATCGACGATTTCGACGATCTATGCGATAAGGTGGCCGGCTTGATCGACAAGGGCCATGTCGTCGGATGGTTCCAGGGCAGGATGGAGTACGGCCCCAGGGCCCTCGGGAACCGGAGCATCCTCGGTGACGCGAGAAACGCCGACATGCAGAAGAAACTCAACCTGAAGATCAAGTACAGGGAAAGTTTCAGGCCCTTCGCCCCTTCAGCTCTGATCGAGAGTTCAGGTGAGTTTTTCGACCTGCCGGCAGCTTCGCCCTACATGTTGCTTATCGGCTACGTCAATGAAGAAAGAAGGAAGCCGGTACCGGACGATTACCAGGAAATGGATCTCTGGGACAGGCTCTATTTCGAAAGAAGCGATGTTCAGGCGGTCACGCACCTTGATTTCTCCGCGCGTGTGCAGACCGTTCACCGTGAGACAAACCCGAGATACTGGCAGCTTATCGATACATTCAGGAAGAAAACGGGTTACGGGATCGTCGTCAATACGAGTTTCAACGTCAGGGGCGAACCGATCGTGTGTACACCCGAGGACGCGTATAGATGCTTCATGCGGACCGAGATGGACTACCTCGTAGTGAATGACTACCTTCTCAGGAAGACCGATCAACCCGACTGGGAAAACAGGGGAAAGTGGATGGAAAAGTTCGAAATGGACTGATCCGGATACTGAAATTACGGGAGATACCATGGAGATACTGAAGGACCTCTGGCAGTTCATAAAGGAGCGCAGGAAGTTCTGGCTCGCGCCTATAATCATCATATTGCTGCTGCTAGGCCTGCTGATCGTATTCGGGGCGGGAAGCGCGATCGCTCCGTTTATATATACTCTGTTCTAGGGAAGGGGCCTTCGATGAGAGAAGACCGTTCAAAATCGACGATGCTGACGATATCGATGGGCTTCCTGATCCTGTACCTGATCAAGGACTGGAGCTGGGCCGTTTTCGTGTCACTCGCATCCGGCATCATCGGGATAATATCGCCATTCCTCAGCAGAAAGATCGAATGGGCATGGATGAAACTCGGGAAGCTGCTCGGATACATCGTCCCCAATGTCGTGCTCAGCATAGTGTTCTACCTTGTCCTGTTCCCCATATCGATGCTCTCGCGGCTGTTCAGGAAGGATCCCCTTATGCTCTCAAAAGACCATGACAGCTATTTCGTCGACGTGGAGAAGGAGACCGGCAGGGAGGATTTCGAGAAGACCTGGTGACCGTCCTAACCCCCGATCTGCCTCATCGACCTTACGCCGCAGGACGTGCCCTTTTCAGGCTTGGCATCCACCGCTTTCCTTATGCTTCCTTCGATGTCCTCGAGATCGACCTTGATCTCCAGGTCCGAGAAGAGGCACGGCTTGAGGTACCCGTCAGAAGTGAGCCTCAGCCTGTTGCACTTCTCACAAGGTAGCGGCCTGTCGAAGTCGTGGGGAGACCCCTTCTCGTCAGTACGCTTCGAGAGCGAGAACCTGTTTATTGTCTGGAGCACCAGCCCCTCCTCCTCGCAGAAGGAGCGCATCCTGTCGATATCGTCCCTCGAGCCGGGCAAAGACACGACCATGTTCACCTTCGTCCCGGCAAAGCCCGCCGCCTTCGCGGCGGCTATCCCGCGCAGCACGTCGGCGATATCGCCCCCTCTTGTAATCCTCCTGTAAGCGGCCGGGGCCAGCGTGTCGAGCGATATGTTGAGCCTGTCGAGCCCCATGCCCTTCAGTTCCAGGGCCGTTTCAGGGGTGAGCAGGATCCCGTTAGTAGTCATCGATATCTCTTCGAGCCCGGGAATTGCCCTGAGCATCCGGACAAGGCCCGCAAGTCCCTTTCTGACGAGCGGCTCTCCTCCGGTCAACCTGACCTTGCCGATCCCCAGCCGGACGGCGACACCTACCACCGAGGCGATCTCCTCGTATGTGAGCATGTCGCCATGCCCCTTCAGCTGCAGGCCCTCAGGCGGCATGCAGTACTCGCACCTCAGGTTGCACCTGTCAGTCACCGAGATCCTGAGGTAATCTATCTCTCTTCCAGATCTGTCCCTGAGCATCTTCAACTTCCACTGGCGAGACGCGGAGGGCCGGGAACGATGACCCTGACCTCATCGCCCTTTTTCAGCTTCTCGATCCGCGCCGGTATCCGGAGTATTCCGTCCGCCCTGGTATAGGCATGTATGTGAGCCGAGCCGTGATAATCGAGGAGCATGGCGCGCCCGTCAGGCGTCAGCCGTACCGGGATATGCGCGGTCCTTGCCGCTGCCTTCCTCACAAAATCGTTCTCGAGCCGGGCGGTGACCTCGAGAGGCCTGTATTCGTGCCCCATCAGCCTGAAGCAGAAAGGCTTGACGATGATTTCGAAGAGTACGAAGACAGAGACCGGGTTTCCCGGTAGCCCGAAGGCCCAGTCGCCTTCCCGAAAGCCGAAGAGCAGCGGCCGGCCCGGCTTTATCGCGGCACCGTGTACGAGGACCTCGAATCCCGACTCCTCCAGACCTCCGGGGACGAAGTCATAGTCGCCCATCGAGACTCCGCCGGAGAATATGAAGACGTCTATCCTGCCCGAGGCCCGTTCGATCAGCCGGGAAACGGCTCCGGGCTCATCCGGCACGATGCCGAGGTACTCCGAGGGCAGGCCAGCTCCCGCCGCCTGGGCCATAAGCTGCGGGCCGTTCGAGTTGCGGATCATCCCGGCTACCGCGCTCTGTCCCGGCTCCGTGAGCTCGTCACCTGTCACCGCGATACCCAGTACGGGTGCCTCGGTCACTGGCACGGACGTTCTGCCGGCCGCCGCGAGCACCGCGATTTCCGGCGGCCTGATCAGCGTCCCCTTCTCCAGGACCCTTTCCCCCGCTCGGATATCTTCGCCCAGCAGGCATATATTGTCATCCGCGCTTCTTCGCGTCACCCTGACTATGCCGCCCTCCTCCTCTGTGTCCTCTACCATGACGACCTTATCGGCTCCCCGAGGCACCGGCGCACCCGTCATTATCCTCGCACACTCGCCCTCGCCGATCTCCTTTTCAGGCATCCCGCCAGCCGCGACCGTCTCGACAATCCTCAACGGGCGGCCGAGATCGGTGCTCCTGCAGGCGAATCCGTCCATCGCGGACTTATCGAAAGGCGGCATGTCGGTGTCGGACATGATGTCGGCGGCGAGCACCCTGCCGGCCGCCTCCACCAATTCGACCTCTTCGCTGCCGGACGGGCGCGCGGAGCCGAGTATCGCGTCCATCACTTCATCAAGCGGCATTAGCTTGCCTCGGCCGAAATCCTTCTTTCTGTTATCCATCTTCCTCACTTGTCCAGGTTCCTCCGGCGCCACAAGCCAGCCTTGCTATCTCTGCGGCAGGCCCGTCGCCGATCCCGAGCCTGCCGGCGACCAACTGCACCATATCGTCAGTGAATTCACGTCCCCTTACTAGATCTGCCCTTTCCTCGGCGTTCGCGGCGGAGGGCTTGGGATCGTCTGCCGGCAGATAGATCGCGATGTCAGGCTCTATCTCCTCGAGGACCCGGTTGCTCTCTATAATAAGGAAAGCGGCTTCGGGATTATCAGCCGCGACCTTCGTAAACGGGGTCCCGGCGTGGTAAAAGACGTTGCCCATATCTTCCTTCTCTTTCCCATGTCCCAGCTTTACGACAACACTTCCGGGAAGGAGCCTGCCGACCTTCTCCGCCAGAGTCGTCTTCCCGACATCTGATCTCGCGCCTGATATCACGATCGTCTTCATGCCTGTGCGCATCATTCGAAGCAACCGAGCTGACATCCGACTATCCTGATGCCGTTGTGGTCGCACCATGTGCCGATGTCCTTCAGCGCGATGCCGTGCCTGCCGGAGATCTCGAAAGCCGTGGCGCACGGCATGACTTTCATCCCGTCACGCTCGATCGAAGACTCCTCTATGATCTTCCCGTACTCTTCAGCGTTCATCTTCGCTCCTTTCGAGAATGCCTGAAAGATATGTCTCGAATGCGCCGTCCATCCCCTTCAGGACGGCCTGCCTGTATCTCTCCCATCCTTCGACCAGCTGTCGCCCGGACTCGGTAAGCTCCGTCGTGCCTCCTGCGCGGCCGCCCCTTTTTTTCCGGACAAGCTTCCTGCCCATGGCAGCCTCGGTCCTTTTCAGATCTCCCCAAGCCTTCCTGTATCCCCTGCCGAGCTTCTCGGCAGCTTTGCTTATGGATCCCTCTTCCTCGATCGCCTTGAGAAGGCACCATTTGCCATCCCCGAACATCCCCTGGCTCCCCCCGCCGGAGATATAAAGCTTCACCCCGGGCCTGACCGGGCCGGTCTCTTTCTTCATCATGCTACCCTTCTATGATCCTCACGGCGCTCGCCTTGATCGACGCGAATACCCTGGCTCCCCTCTCCAGGCCGAGCGATCCGGCGGATCGCTCCGTTACCATCGAGACTATCCTCTCACCCGCTTCGACCGTGATCTCGGCCCCCCTTTTCGCTGGGACGATCTCGCTTACCGTTCCATAGAATGTGTTTCTCGCACTCGTGTCCGGGCGGAACGCGGAGAGAGTCACATCCTCGCTTCTCACCATGGCGGTCGCTTCGCCTTCCCCCGCCTCGCTGAGCGTCTCGAGGCTGAAAGAAGGGTTCGAGGCGGACTCGAATACCATGGTCCCGTCGGTCTTCCTCTTCAGCTTCCCCCTGTAGACGTTCCTGATCCCGACGAACCTGGCCACGAACTCCGTGCCCGGACTGGAAAGTACGCTCTGCGGCGTGCCGACCTGTACTACCGTCCCGTTCTCCATTATCCCGATCTTCGTGGCCAGAGCCGCCGCCTCCTCGTAATCGTGTGTGACGTGTACCATCGTCATCCCGGCGCGGTTGAGCTTCCTCAGAAGCGAGCGTATCTCGATCCTCGCGCCGGTGTCGAGAGACGAGAGGGGTTCGTCGAGCAGGAGGCAGTCCGGGCCGGCTGCGAGGGCACGCGCCAGGGCGGCACGCTGTGCTTCGCCCCCCGAGAGTGTCGCGGGGCTGCGGCCAAGGAGATGGGCGATCCCCGTCTCGAACGCTATCCTCGAGACAAGCGCCCTGATATCAGCCCTTCCCATCCCGGACGACGCCGGCCCGTAGGCGATGTTCCCGCCGACCGACATATGCGGGAAAAGTGCCTGGTCCTGGAATACCATCCCGATCTTCCTTCTCTGTATCCTCTCCCGCGTGATATCACGGCCTGCCAGCAGCACGCTGCCCGAGTCGGGGGTGATCACGCCAGTCAGGATCTCGAGAAGCACCGTCTTCCCGGTCCCGGAGGCGCCCAGAAGGACGAAATATTCCCCCTCGCCGACCGTGAAAGAGACTTCGGAGATCAAAAACTCCCCGAGCCTCCTCGATAGCCCTTTCACATCGAGCATCGCCCGGGTATCTGACATCTTGACATCAGGCATGTCTGCGCCTTCCCGCGATCATCCTCAGCGCCACGAAGAACAGAAGACAGACGGCGACGAAAAGGACAGTCACCGGCCTCGCGTACCTCAGGCCGAACGCGCCAAAACGTTCGTAGATCAGCACCGGAGTTATCATCGGGTGATAAGCGATTATCAGGACAGCCCCGAACTCGCTCATCCCCCTTGCCCACATCATCACGAGTCCGGAGACGATCGACCTCCACGCGAGCGGCATCGATACGGAAAAGAAGACTCTGAGCGGGGACGCTCCGAGATTGAGGGCGGCCTGCTCGAGTCTTGCCGGCACAGCCTCGAACCCGTCCCTGGCGGCGTTGACGAGAAAAGGGATCGAGACAAAGGCCATAGCTACCATGATGCCGGCGACGCCGCCGACAAAGGTCAGACCTAGCCTCTCGCCGAGCGAGCCGACCGCTGTACCCGGCGCCAGGATCCCGAGCAGTGCTATCCCCGCGGCCGAATGCGGTATCACTATCGGAAGGTCGATGATACCGCTGACCAGCCTCTTGAGTGGAAAATCCTTCCTTGCCAGGAGCCACGCGAAAGGGATCGCGGAAAATGATGCGAGCAGAGTAGCTAGCATCGAAGCGCCAAGTGTCAGCCATACGCTTGAAGTGACTTCCGGGTCGGCGGCCGCTTCGGACAGTTCCGCCTTTCCGACATGGAGAAACATCCCCGCGAGCGGCGCGACTATGAAGAGAAGCACTGTTCCTCCAAGCGCTGCGAATACGAGATGCATCGGTTCTATCCGGGATGTTTTCATGATCTTTCAGCTTCCGTGTCAGGCGGGCGGCTTCGCGTACTTCTTCAAGGCGGTGGGTATCTCGTCCCAGGTATCAGACTCCGACGGGACCACCGAAGGCTGGCCGGCCTCCTCCATCACCTTCATCCCCTTCCCGGAGTCGAGGATGAAATCGACGAATCTCAGCGCCAGCTGAGGGCTGGGAGAATTCGAGGGTATCGTGATCCCGTAGACCATCGGAGCGCCCCTCCTGACGATCTTCTCTCCGGGCACTTTTCCCGATATCTCCACGCTCACGCTGCCGTAAGTCTCCGTGAACCGGGGATCCTTGAGGTTTATCTCGTCTGGCAGGATCATGAACGGGAGCCCGTGCTGCTGCGCGACGCTTCTGTAGAGGAATATATAGTCGACCGTCCCCGTCTCGAGAAGCGCGAGAAGATCGGTCTCCTTCGGCCTCATGAAACGGTTATCCTTGGCGAGCATACGCTCCGCCAGGCCGCTTTCGCCGTAATACTTCTCGGCGAGCCTTATCGTCATCACGGTCCTGTAGCCGCAGGGATCGGCGTCCGGATCGGACCTGCCGAACGCCACCGAGGGATCGAGCAGGATATCGTACCAGTTGCCGGAATCGATCTCGTCCCGTCTTTTCGAACGTCCCGAGAAGACTACAGCCATCTCGTTGCTTGCGAACTTTATGTTCCAGGTGGCGTGATCCGGGATCAGAAGAGAGTCGATCACCACATAGTCTGCCGAGGCCATCACGTCGCAACGTCTGCCGAGGTCGGAGATCTTTCGCGCGCACGCCCTGCTTCCCGCCGCCTCGAGCTGCACGGTGATGCCGGGATTCTCCTCCATGAAGATCTCCGAGATCCTTTTCATCGGCACCGACAGGCTTCCCGCGTGAAAGACGATCAGGGTCTCCCGGCTGCCCCCTTCCGCTCGCTTGCCACCGCCGCAGGACTGCATCATCATCAGCCCCGTGATGACCGCGGCCACTGACAGTAAGCCTGGAAAGGGCTTTCTCATGACCTTGATCCTCCATTTCCTGAGATCTTTCTGCTGCTACTGCAAAATATCAAATGACAACGGGTTGTCAATGGATATGTACAGCCACGCATATCGATTGCCGTAAAATGCTCGGGTAAAATAATTTATGCTTTATATCTGAACCCATCTGGTGTATATTTCTACCCCTTGGACCTGCGATTCAATACACGAAGGAGGCCTCACGGAATGTCTTCCACCGACCATATCGATAAGATGAAGAACGCGCGCGAGACTGTAGCAAATCTCGACTTCAAGGTACTGCCTCTGGACAGGGGTTACGCGAACCGCTGGCTTCGCGTCGACGTCGGGACCGGCGAGATATCGATCCACCCGGTAGACGAGGAGATGAAAAGGCTCTGGACCGGGGGAAAAGGCTTCGACCTCTGGCTGACCTTCCAGGAGATCGACGGTGGGACGAAGTGGGACAGCCCCGAGAACCCCATATGTTTCTCGTCGGGTCCACTCGGCGGGACCACTTCATTCCCCGGGTCGGGAAAGACTCTGGCAACGGCGATATCCCCGCTGACACATTCGATGATGGACTGCAACGTCGGCGGATACTTCGGGCCGTTCCTCAAGTTCGCAGGCTTCGACGCGATGATGGTCATCGGCAAGGCGATGGAGGAAGTGATCGTCGTAATCGACGCTGTCGCCGGCAGGATCACGATCGAGAAGGCGCCGCTCGAGAGCGTAGACTCCCACCTGATAGCCGAGGAACTCTCCGAGATGTACGCCGACGACGAGCTCGACCTGCGCAACATCGCGTGCATTTCGGCCGGGCGCGGCGCCGAGCACACCCGCATGGGTATACTCAACTTCTCGTTCTGGGACTGGAGACGCGCTGCTCCCAGGATCAAGCAGGCCGGGCGCGGTGGAATAGGGACCGTATTCCGCGACAAGAAGATCAAGGCGATCGTCCTGAAGAACAACCAGGTCACCCCCGCGTGGAAGATCGAGGAGAGCAAGGTCGCGAAGATGATCACGCCGAAGAAGGTCCCCGTCCAGTGCGTGGGCGAGGTCGCGGAGATAACCGGGATAATAGAGCGCTGGAACAACGATCCAGAGTACGTCATCGAGATGATGCAGGACATCCAGGAGCGCTTCCGCCACATCTCAAAGACAGCGATCGACGAGATCAACAGAAAGACCGGCAAGCCGAAATCCCACCTCTACCACATAGCGACCTTCTACAAGGCCTTCTCTCTCGAGCCGAAGGGAGAGACGGTGATCCAGGTCTGCATGGGGACCGCCTGTCACGTAAAGGGATCGGCAAAGATACTCGACTCGTTCGAGCGGGTGCTGGGTGTAGGTACAGGCCATACGACCGAAGACAATAGGTATACCCTTGAGGCGGTCGCCTGCCTCGGGGCCTGCTCGATAGCTCCCGTCGTGAAGATCGGCGAGGAGGTCTTCGGGAACGTCCAATCGAAGGACGTCGAGAAACTGATCAAGCAGGCGAAGGCCGGAGAAAAGAGAAAGAAAGAGGCCCCGAAAGAGGCCGCCTCGCAGGGCTCTTCGAAGATCTCCCCGGCCGATCTCGGCAAGATAGCAAAAGAACAGAAAAAAACGAACGAGTCGTTCAGGAAGATGCTGATGGTCTGCACAGGCACCGGCTGTGTCTCGGCGAAAGGATTCGACATACGCGACGGGCTCGTCAGCGCTCTCGAAGAGAAGGGCATATCGTCCGACTATGCCGTCGTCGCGACCGGGTGTAACGGCTTCTGCGCCTCCGGCCCTATCGTGGTCGTGCAGCCCGACGGGATCTTCTACCAGAAAGTCAAACAGAAGGACCTGGGGGATATCGTGGATTCTCTCGAGACCGGCGAACCGGTGGCCAGGCTGCTTTACAAGAATCCGGTCTCAGGTGAGATAAACACCAAGATGATCGACATCCCGTTCTTCAGCAAGCAGCAGCTTATCGCCCTTCGCAACAAGGGTATCATCGATCCCGAGAACATCGACCATTACATAGCGCGCGGAGGTTACGAGGCGCTGCGCAAGGTGCTGGCCGGGATGAAGCAGGAAGATGTGATAAACGAAGTGATCGCCTCTGGTATACGCGGGCGCGGGGGCGGCGGATTCCCCGCCGGTGTGAAATGGAGATCGGGGTGGAAAGCCGCTCAGGAGCGCGAGGAAGAGATCTTCGTCGTATGCAACGCGGACGAGGGCGACCCCGGAGCGTTCATGGACCGCTCGATCATCGAGACCGACCCTCATTCGGTCATCGAGGGAATGCTTATCGGAGCTTTCGCGGTCGGAGCCAGCGAGGGCTACATATACATAAGAAAAGAGTACCCGCTCGCCCAGGCAAGGCTCGCGAAGGCGATCGAGCAGGCGAGAGGCTACGGCCTTCTCGGCGACGGCATCCTCGGCGGCGGTTTCTCGTTCGACATCCACGTGCACCGTGGCGCGGGCGCGTTCGTCTGCGGCGAATCGAGCGCCCTGATGGCCTCGATGGCCGGCAAACCCGGCGAACCGCGCGCCAAATACGTGCACAGCGTAGAGTACGGGTTCCGCGACAAGCCGACAGTCCTGAACAACGTCGAGACCTGGGCGAACATCCCCGAGATAATATCTAAGGGCGCTAAGTGGTTCGCCTCGATCGGCAGCGGCGACGTCAGCGAAAGCCCGTGGGGCGGTTCCTCAGGGACGAAGGTCTTCTCGCTGGTCGGCGACGTACGCAACACCGGGCTGGTCGAGGTACCGATGGGAATCACGCTGCGCGAGATCATTGAGGATGTCGGCGGCGGCATCCCGGACGGACGGGAGTTCAAGGCGGTCCAGACCGGCGGCCCGTCGGGCGGCTGCCTCCCAGCCTCGAAGCTCGACATGCAGGTCGACTTCGACTCCCTCACCGAAGCCGGCTCGATGATGGGCTCCGGAGGCATGATAGTGATGGACGACCACACCTGCATGGTCGACGTCGCCCGCTATTTCATAGACTTCCTGATGGACGAGTCGTGCGGCAAGTGCACCGCGTGCCGCGAGGGGCTCCACCTCATGAGCAATATCCTTAACGGCCTTTGCAGGGGCGAGGGACGGGCCGGAGACATCGAGCGGCTCGAGGAGCTCTGCGCGACCGTGCTCGAGACGAGCCTCTGCCAGCTAGGCGGCTCCGCTCCCAACCCGGTCCTCAGCACGATCAACTACTTCCGCGAGGAATACGAGGAACATATATCTGAGAAAAGGTGCCGCGCAGGCGTGTGCAAGGCGCTGATAGAGTATCGGATCAGCGCTGACAACTGCACAGGATGCACGCTCTGCTTCAAGAACTGCCCTGTTGATGCAATCACGGGGGAGAAGAAAGAGGTCCACGTGATAGCCCCGGACAAGTGCATAAAATGCGGCATCTGTTACGAAGTCTGCAAGTTCGATGCTGTGGAGGTGATATAAATGGCCACCGGAAAGATAAAGATAACGATCAACGGCATCGAGGCCTCCGTACAGGAGGGCTCTTATCTCCTCCAGGCCCTGCGCGACAACGGCGTCGCCGTGCCTACCCTCTGCCACCACAAGGACCTCACACCTTCGGGGACATGCAGGCTCTGCATGGTCGAGGTCGAGCAACGTGGGAAAAAGAAGCTCGTCACCTCGTGCAACTTTCCCGTGCGCGAAGAGATAGCTGTCGACACCGAGTCGGAGCGGGTAAAGAAACACCGCAAGGTCCTGGCCGAGATGTATCTCGGCCGCTGGCCAGAGGTACCTCTGATCCAGGACATCGCGGCGATATGTGGCGCCACCGACAAGGAGAAGTTCCGCAGCGAACTGACCGACGAGAATCCGAAAGCATGCATCCTCTGCACCCACTGCGTACGCGCCTGTGACGAATTCATCATGGAGAGGATCCTCGACTTCGCGGGCCGCGGGATCAAGCGTCACCTGACGATGCCCTTCGGCGAGGTCGATCCTCACTGCATAGGTTGCACCTCATGCGCCTACGTCTGCCCTACCGGTGCGATCGAGATCGTCGACGACATGAACCATCCCGTAAACCCGAAGATGATCCGCGATTTCGGCATGCGGATCAACGCCGAGATGGCGACTCTCGATAAAAACCAGTGCAGGATGCGCGAGGTAGGCACTGCGAATATCGTAGATGTCATGGACGCATATGATCTGCTGCCGGTCCATAACTACAAGTTCGGTTCACACGAGAACACGAAGTACATCAACTCGAAGGTCCTCAAGGCGAAATATTTCACCCAGAACCATCCAGACGGCTGCTGGAAGGGCTGCTCGATGGCTTGCGCCAAGACTGTCGACGGCTTCGAGCTTAAGACCGGCCCGTACGCGGGCACCCGGGTCATGGTCGACGGTCCCGAGTACGAGACAGCCGCCGCCGGAGCCAACATGGGCTGCTTCGACGCCGACTTTATCGTCGAGTGGAATTTCTACTGCGACACTTACGGAATCGACACGATATCATTCGGGACCTGTATGGCTTTCGTTATGGAAGCCTTTGAGGCCGGCGTCATAACAACGGAGCACACAGGGGGCAAGGAACTGAGGTTCGGAGCCACCGACGCGGTGATGGAATGCATGCACGAGATAGCCACCGGCGAGGGCTTCGGCATCGAGGTAGGCCAGGGGATCAGGTATCTGAAGGAGAAATGGATCCGTGAGCTTGGCGCTGATGCCGATTTTCTGAAGGATATCGGCATGGAGGTCAAGGGTCTCGAGTACTCCGAGTACGTCTGCAAGGAATCGCTCGCACAGCAGGCAGGGTACACGATGGCGGTCAAGGGACCTCAACACGACGAGGCCTGGCTTATCTTCATGGACATGGTCAATAACCAGATCCCGACATTCGAGGACAAGGCAGAGGCGCTATACTACTACCCCCTCTGGAGAACGTGGTTCGGGCTTCACGGCCTCTGCAAGTTGATCTGGAACGACATCGTCCCGTCAAGCAACAAGACCTTCGAGCCCCAGGTGGCCGCCAAGGTCCCCGAGCACGTCGAGGACTTCTTCGCCTTCTACGAGGGCATGACCGGCCAGCCTCTCGACGAGGAAGGCATGCTTGCCCAGTCGGCACGTGTGCACAACCTCCAGCGCGTTATGTCGAGGATGTTCGGGTTCGGCCTGCGCAAGGATGATATGCCCCCCTACAGGGCCGTAGGTCCTGTGACCGCCGAAGAGTACGAGTCGCGCGCGGAGAGATACGACGGGCAGCTCAAGGAGCTCGCCGGGTTCGACCCGAAAGGAAAGACGACCGAGGAGAAGATAAGGGCGCTGCGCGAGTACCGGATGGACCAGTACAACAGGGTCGTCGACGCCGCCTACGACAAGAGGGGCTGGACCCGCAACGGCGTGCCGAAGATCGATAGGCTCAGGGAGCTAGGCATCGACATGCCGAGGCTGGTCGAGATAGTCAGGGACGACCAGGAATAGACAGGCCTTGATTTTTGACGGAAGTCCCGTCCTTTGCTTCACAAGGGGCGGGACTTCGTGTATATTCACCGCATGGACAGAGGATCGATATTCGAGAAGAACGTACCGGGCACTACGGAGAAGCTCCAGAAAGCCACGGTCGGGATCGCCGGCTGCGGAGGGCTGGGCTCAAACGCCGCCGTGGCGCTGGTGCGCGCCGGCGTCGGCCACCTGATACTTGCCGACCACGACGTCGTCGAGGCATCGAACCTCAACCGCCAGCATTACTTCCAGCACGATCTGGGGAAAAAGAAGGTCGAGGCCCTCGCCTCCTATCTCAGGGCGATCAACCCCGATGTCGAGCTGGTTCTCCATGATATCGAGCTTACTCCGGAAAATATGCCCGGCATCTACGAAGAGGCCGACCTGATGATCGAGGCATTCGACAGCGCGGACAGCAAGAGATGGCTCATCGAATCATGGTGCGTCGCTTTCCCCGAAAGGCCTATCGTAGCCGCGAGCGGCGTATCGGGCTGCGGCAAAACGGAAAGCATGCATGTTCACTCGTCCGGGAACATCCACGTCTGCGGGGATGAGCGGTCGGAGATGACGATGGGGCTCTGCGCGGCGCGCGTCATGATGGCGGCCAGCATGGAGGCGAACGTCGCTATCGGGCTGCTCACCGGGGAGCGCACATGATACTGGTGAATAACCGCGACAAGGTCGAGTGGCGAGACGGTATGACCGTCCAGGATGTCCTTGACGCGATGGGTTTCGACTACGCCCTTATAACGGTGACCCTCGAGGGAAAGCTCGTTCCCGAGCATGACTACAACACCCGCACGGTGCCCGACGGCACGAAGGTCGGCGTCTTCCACTTAGCCCACGGCGGCTGAGGCTATTCCTCTTCCCGTACCGGCTTATAGACGAACTCCCTGCTAAGGAGAACGGCCCCATCCGGCCCGAGGACATCGACACGCCAGACTCCCGACCATCCGGGTAACATCTTCTTCGAGGACCAGGTTCTCCACGACGCCGACTTGATCGTCAGCGGAACCCGCGCCTTCTCCTCGTCGCCATGGAACCAGACGTGAGTCACCTCGAGCGTGTCCGCGGCGCCCGTGATCCTCGTGAAACAATATATCCTCTCCGCCGATTCAAAGAACTGCGTGCTCTCCCCCACCGGCATCCTGCCCTCGATACCGGTGCAGAAGATCATCGTCTCTACTGTTAGATCGCCGCCCCGAGCGGACGTCGAAACGGCGGCCGCCACCGTGAGCACAGCGGCCAGCACGAGCAGACTTCTCATGTCGACCTCCCTTTCCTGATCACTGGAGCAGGCACGGCCGGCCGTCATACGAGGCTGCCGGAGAACCTGCTCGCGTTTCTGACGAATATGACGGAACCCAGTCCCTCTGAAAACTGTATCAGCCAGTCGGCGTATCCTTCAAGGGCGTCTTTTTCCGGGATCATTAATCCCATGAAGACGAGATCGGCCCCGATACTGCTTACCGTTATTATATCCTCGATCGAAGTGTCCGGGGGTCTCAATATCACCTCGGCCTCGGCATCGATGCGCACTGATCCTATAAGATGGCGGAGGCTCTCTATCTGGTTTTCCTTCTCCTCCTCACTTTCGACTATCGAATGGATCTTTATCCGTGACTCCTCCCATGCGGTGTTCATCCTCATCATGTGAGCGAGAAGAAGCATCAGGTCGCCGTTGTTTTCCAGCCCTCCCCACCAGAGGTCGATGCGCCTGTTGCGTCTCGTCTTCCGTATATATCTGAGCCTGCATATCAGGGTATTCTTCTCTATCTTCGAGATCGTGCGCATGATCTCCAGCTCTGCGACGAGCTTCTCCTTCTTTGCCGGCCATCCGAACATCAGCGTGTTGGAGTGAAGCCCCGCTATCCCGTTAGCCTGCGCTATGTTAGTGACGCCGGTCACGAAATCCGGAGCCACGTTGACCTCGCAAAAACCTACCAGGCTGTTAGACTTGAGGACCCGGTTCATCTCCGCGCCCTCGTGTTCGACGTCTATGCCCAGCTCCAGCAGATCCCCCTCGACTATCTTCGAGACCGTCACGATCCCGTGGTTCTGGTTGAAGCAGTTCGCTATGTAGATGAGATCCGCCTCCTTTTCGACATCTTCCGTGAAGGCTATGATGTGTGGCCGCCAGTTTCTGGAGTCGAGCTTGTGCTTCTTGAGCTTTAGCAGCGCGAACCTCGCCAACGAAAGGTAGGCGCCTGCCCTGACATCTCCCCACCTTTTTCCCAGGGCCTTGCGCCTCAGATACATGAACAGAACGACCTCGATCAGGGCCGCCACGAGGCACGCTAATGGATTTAGAAGGAACATGACGAAAAGGGCGCCGGTGGCCCCGGTCAGAGATACGTACCACGGAACGTTTATCGTCGGCCTGTAGGATGGATCGCCGACAAGCTTCTCTGCCGCAGCGCTTACATTTATCATCACGTAGAGAGTCAGGAACAGGACCGTGACGTACTGGGCGACGTTGTTGAGATTCCCGAGCATGACCGCCGACAGCGCCAGCGCTCCTGTGATCCACGTCGCGACCGTCGGCTGTCCGCTCCTGGAAAGCCGCGAGAGGAACTTCGGCGCGAGACCGTCCTGAGAAAGGGCCTGCAACACCCTCGGCCCCGACAGCACGCTTCCAAAGGCCGAGGAAAGTATAGCGCCCCACATCCCCGCAAAGACAAATAAAGGCCCGCCGATACACAATATCACCCAAACCTGCGCGCCTATCGAGGCAAGCGTGTAACTGTATATCGCCCCCGAAATGGACAGGAAGAAAGGCACGGTCAGGTAGACAGCCGCGCCCGTCAAGACGGCCAGCAGTGTCCCCCTCGGGATGCTGTGGCTCGGGTCCTTCAGGTCGCCGCTCATGCCTATCCCCGCGGTGAATCCGGTCACTGCCGGGAAGAAGACTGCGAAGACGTACCAGAACCCCTGCGGCGCCGTCCTGTAGGTGGCGGCTATCTCGGGTGCGTGCAGGCCCTTTGTGAGGACCCCCACGAACAGCGCGATCAGGGAGAGCCCTACCGCTATCATTATCGGGATCTGGAGCTTCAGGGCAAGCGACGCGCTCCTGCCGGAGAGAATCGTGATAAGGACGATGATGATGGCCGCGAGGAGCTGCACTATTATCGCTGGGACCGGGCCCCAGGAGGATGGCCACAGGAGCAAGAGGCTCTCGGCAAGCCCGAAACTGTAGAAGGTGACGCTCAGGGTACGGCACAGGTAAAGAGGGATCCCGATCGCCCCGCCGAGCTCAAGGCCAAGGCTGTGCGCGATCATGAAGTATTCGCCTCCGACGCCGACCCTCATGTTGGTCGCGATCGCCGATGCGCTGAGCCCTGTGATGAATGTTATCGAGCTGGCGACGAGGACTACGATCATCGTGAGTGGCAGCCCGAGGTTGCCCACGACCCAACCGAACCTCAGGTACATGATCAGTCCGAGGATCGTAAGGACGCTCGGTGTATATACACCGAGAAAGGTGCCGAATTTAGGGGCTTCCCTTGCCAGGTCCTTATCACGTCCGTATTCGTTCATAACCTGTTGGCAAAGAATATATTTTATATCTGTTTCTCTGTAAAGGAAAGTGATTCACGGTGGGAACGGACCGTACCGCGGCCACGATGGTCACAACAGTATGTTCGGCATCATCACCTGTCGCCCAGGCGGATCTCAGGCAGGACCGTCATCCCGCGCCTGATCGGGCTGCCCGAACCTGCTCTTCATCCTCCGGCTTCTCGCGGCCACGATCAGCGCCACTGCGCAGCCGATCACGATACCTGCGATGACCCCGATGATCGTCCAGAAGAAAAGCCTGTCAGTCACTACACCGGCTGTAAGTCCCGCGCCGGCGCCGAATAGAAAGCCGTACCCGATACCAGCGGTCAGTCTTCCTATGGAGCTCTTCATGAAACGATCCTCCTGTCGCAGACCGTCATTACACTCAGGATCTTCTCCTGACCAGTACTATATTGCCCTCGGAAGCATTCAGGCGATGCTGCTTGAGCTGGTTGTACTCCTCGGATTCGAACCAGCGCCTCGCCTCCTCTTCGCTCGGAAACCTCAGAAGCACGGTCCGACCGTAGGGCCATTCCCCCTCGAGGACTACTGGATCCTCGTCGACGGTCACGACCATTCCTTTGTACTGTTCGAAGACCTGGTCGAACCCTTCCTCGTAAATCTCGTATGCCTCGCGATCGTGTATATTGATCTGGGCGATGATATAAACACTCACGCGGCCTCCTCCCATTCATTGCCGGTTGTGGAAGGATTATACCGCAAATAGCCGCGCACTTGTAATCAAAAACGGCATGCAACGCTTACGCGGGTTTGCCGCATGCATCCTGATATGTTATCCTTATCGAGGGTCTCGCCGGCCCGATCCATGGAGGAACAACTATTGCAGCGCATCATATTCCTGACCGCGGTCCTTCTCGCCGTTGCCATGATGGCACCCGCCTCTGACGCGGCGCCGGTGCACACGACATACCTCTGGCACATGCACCAGCCGATATACTGGCCGGCTCCCGGCACATGGAATCCGTGCCGCTACGAGACCGCCTACGAGACGATCACACTCGGCCATTCACAGAACGATGTCTTCGATATCTTCAACAAGGACGACCGGGTCTCCGACTACCAGCATTATCCGCGCGACGCGGTCGCATCTATCCTCGATATCCCCGATGCCGGCGCCCAGGTCAGCTTTGCGGCGTCGCTTATAGAGAACATAAGCAGCCTGAGCGACGCGGGATGGAACGGCGGGCGTTACGCTCCGGACTGGTATTCGGCGTACCGTACAGCGCGCTCATGGACTACTTCCGGCGGCCGCCCGCGCCTCGAGCAGATCCTTGTCGCGGCACACCATCCCATAGCGCCACTGATGGACGAGAACGCCCTGAGACGTGAGATCGAGGTTGCGAAGGCCGCCTACGGAGCAGCGTGGGGCGGCGCGTACTCGAAGGGATACTTCCCGGCGGAGATGTGCTTCTCGGAAAGGATGATCCCCGTGCTCGCCGCGGCGGGCGTAGAATGGATCGTCATCGCCGACATCCACGTCTCGCGCGCCTGCGCCGACTACCCTTACTCGGCCGGCCTCGACAACTGCGACCCTCCAAATGCGGCCGACCAGGTGAATCCCGCGCAGGGGTATTACCAGAGCATCACAATAAGCAGGGGAGTCACAGTCAAGACCCCTGTCCCCTATGGCTACCGCCCGCACTATGCACGCTTCGTCGATCCTGATACCGGCGAGGCCGATTCTGTCATCGTCGTGCCGGCGGCCAACGCGATGAGCTGGAACGAGGGGTACGGACTCTACGATACGGACGAGATCGACGCGGTGGCCTCACACAACGACCCGGCCCGCCCTATGCTGATCCTCTTCGCCCATGACGGCGACAACGCATGGTCTGGTGGATACTCCTACTACAACGAGAACGTGACCTCGTTCTCTCACGCGGCGGTCTCACGGGGCTATGAGCCTTCGACGGTCGACGAGTACCTCGCCGACCACCCGGTCGACCCCGCGGACGTTATACATGTGGAGGACGGCGGGTGGGTCAACGCCGACGGCGACTTCGGCTCGCCGCAGTTTATCAACTGGAACTGGCCGCTCGTCGACGCGTCGGGCAACTTCGACATCCCGGGCGGATGGGCGGAGGATGAACGGAACTGGGCCGTGCTGACCGCCGCGCAGAACCGGGTCGAAACGGCAGAAGCCGTTTCCGGGACCTCTCCCGATCCGGCGGCGGTCTTCTCCCCCGCCTCCGGTTCGACGCCCGTGGAGAAGGCATGGCACCACCTCCTCTCAGGGTACGAAAGCGGTTACATGTACTACGGCGCATCGCTCGACATGGAGATAAAAGCGACACTGGCGTGCAACGCCGCAGTTTCCTATGCCGATCCCTTGATCGAGGGACAGCCTGATGAGACGGCCCCGACGGTCTGGCTCCCACAGCGCCTCCCGTGGAACCCGGGCGGATACGGCGGGGGCTCTCTCTGGGGGTACCCCGGCGGAGACGGCGCGCCGATGCCGAGCGATTTCCACGTGTGGACATTCGCCTACGACGTATCAGGACTGGAGCGTGTCGAGTTCAAATACCGCATCGACGCCGATGGCACAAACCCGATGGCGAACGACCAGAACGAGACGTTCGCGGGGGGACCGGAGGTCGGCTCATGGCAGACCCTCTCCATGACACGCCGCGCCTTTCCAAAAGATGACTTCCTCGACTCGCCTGAGATCGACTTCACGGTCCTGCCTGACTACATAGCCGACGAGTTCTGGGTCCTCGTCGAAGGGCTTTCAGAGGTCTTTATCGACTACTATGTCGAAGCGCAGGACTCGGTGGGAAACATCAAACACTCACCGATACAGCATGTCTATGTCGGCGCGGAGACAGCCGACCCGCCGCATGTAATGGACGGCTCTCTCGACGGCGACGCAGTGCTTGTCGCCTCCGCCGGCGGCCTGGACCTCTACGCGGACTGGGATGGCGAGTACCTGTACCTTGCCACGCAGGGAGTCGGCTCGACCTCTTTTGGTGACCACTTCGTCATTGTGGGAACAGACCTGAGCGGCAGCTTGAGCGCGCCCTGGGCGAAGAGCGGAACGGTCGCCAGCCGGACCCTCTTCCTCGGCAATGAGGACGGGAACAACTGGTGTGGATGGTTCGACCAGAGCGAAGCTCTGATAGCCATCGACGCCGAATGCGCCTCGGGAGTGTGGCTCGAGGGTGCTATACATCTTGAGTCGCTTGTCGGCTCCCCCCTTCCTGACGGTCTATACCTCTGCGCCGTCGCCTACGGGACGGACGACCTCGGCCCGCTGATCACCCAGGCTCCCGCCGAAGTCACGTCCGACGGAGACATCAGCGCCGACGAATACGCCTGGTTCCCGCTCTCGACGACCGGCAGCGGGGACCTCGGGCTTACCTCGATATCGATGAGCCCGGCGCGTCCTAACCCCTTCTCCGGCTCGACGACGGTCGATCTGTTCCTGCCCCGCTCCTCCCCCGTTTCCCTCGAAATCTACGACGTCGCCGGAAGGCGCGTCCGTATGCTTGTCTCGGGAAGCCTCGGCCCTGGACGCCACACGATCGTATGGGACGGGATAAACTCGGCGGGAGTCGAGGTGTCGCCGGGAATCTACTTTGCAAGGCTAATTTCAGGCAAGCATCATCTGACAGGAAAGGTAGTCGTGCTGAAGTAACGGTCGCCGAAGCCTCACTTGACCCTTCTTCTGAACCGCAGGGCCGCGATTGTGAATATAACCGTGCCGTATATGAACATCGGATAGATATTGTGGGCGAGTTCGCGTACCCCCGCGGCGCGCATCACTATTCCCCGCATGATCTCGAGATAGTAGCGCATCGGGTTAAGGTAGGTGATGTACTGGATCACACGCGGCATATTCGAGATCGGGGTCATGAACCCAGATGTGAGAATCGTGAAGATCATAAAGAACCATGCGAAAAACATCGCCTGCTGCTGCGTGCTGGTCACCGTAGAGAACAACAGGCCCACACCGAGGGTAGAGAGAAGGTAAACCGCCGAAAGGCCTAAAAGGAGCAGAGGTGAACCCGCGAACGGGATCTTGAACCACAGGATCCCGATGGACAGGGCGAAGATCATCTCGACGAAACCAAGTATGGCGAAGGCGGTGAGTTTGCCCATCAGCAGCACAGTGCCGTTGATCGGCGTCACCAGGATCTGTTCGAGGGTCCCGGTCTCCTTCTCGCGGACAATAGCCATGGATGTGAGCATCACGGTTATGACCGTAAGCAATGTCGCGACGATCCCTGGCACCATGAAGAATACAGATTCCTGCTCCGGGTTGTATAGGACTCTTGGCCTTATTTCCACAAGCGCCTCAGCCCCGGTTACGTCGGCTGCGTAGTCGGCGATAATCTGCTTTGCGTATCCTAGCCCCGTCCTTGCCTGCGAGGCGTTAGAGCCATCGGCGATGAGTGCTACGGAGGCATTCTCTCCCCGTTGAAGCCGTTCGCTGAAATCCTCCGGGATTATCACTGCCATCTCCGAAGAGCCTTTCTGGAACCGTTCGGAAAGGTCATAGACGGGAAAGGAGGACATAGGGTCGATATCTCCGGTCACCGTGAAGTACTTCCCTACCTTCATCTCCTCTACAAGATCGCGCGACTCCATGGAACGGTCGAAATCGTAGACGTCTGTCGGGATGTGCTTGACGTCGAGGTCTACGGCGTACCCGAGTACGAGCAACTGGATGATCGGCATGGCGAATATGATCCTGAGCATGTTCTTGTCTCGAAAGACCTGCCTGAACTCCTTGCGAATAAGACCTAGCAGCGCGCGCATGATCATCCCACCCCCGGCTTGAACTTCTTCGTGGCAATGGCCATCAGGATGACGGCGAGCGCGGCGAGCGCGGCTGCTGGTGCGGCGAGGGCGACGATCCCTGATCCTTTCAGTAGGATTCCGCGGATCGCCGTGATGAAGTAACGTGCGGGAATCACGTGCGAGATGATCCGCAATGGCAGCGGCATTATCCTGACCGAAAATATGAATCCGGAGAGCATGATGGACGGAAGCATCGTAATCACCAGCGCGAACATCATCGCGACCTGCTGAGTGGAGACTCTCGATGAGATGAGGATACCGATCGATAGGGAAACCGAAACATAGAGTATGGTAAAGAGCATCAGTAAAAGGACCGAGCCCTCGAAGGGAACACCGAAGACGATACGGGCGAAAACCAGCACGAGCATCCCGTCGAGGAAGGCGATCAGTATATATGGAAGGATCTTCCCGATGACTATCTGGCTGACCCTGACCGGAGCTACCAGGAGTTGTTCCATGGTGCCACTCTCCTTCTCACGCGCGATGGTCACCGATGTCAGCAGCGCCGAGATCATGATCAGGATCACTGCCACGATCCCCGGAACGAAGAAGTACGACGACTCGAGGTCGGGGTTGAAAAGAACATCCTGCGACAGAACAATCCCGTGGGGCGCCGCACCGGGAGGCATCCTGCCGGTGAGGAACTGGGCGAGGACACCCTGCGAGTAGGCCTGAACCGCCGCGGCGAGGAGATTGTCCGAGCCATCTACCAGCAGGCCGAGAGAAAACTCTCTGCCGTTAGTTATGGCATCGCCAAATCCATGCTCTATCAGCAGCACGCCTGCCGCTTCCCTGCGCAGAAGGGTCCCCTCCATATCCATCAGGTCCGTACCGTCCCGGGGAGGCGAGAAGTACGTTGAGCGATAGAAATCATCTGTCAGATCCCGCGATTCAGCCGAGTGATCGAGGTCGACGATGCCGATAACCACGTTTTCGATGTCGAGGTCAACCGCAAAGCCGTAAAGGAAGGTCATAAGTACCGGCATGGCGAAGACGATGGCCAGAGAGCGTGGATCTCGGAGGATATGATAGATCTCCTTTCTCGCTATGAACCCGACCCTGTTCATGTCTGTTCTCCCTTGTCGCTGATCAACTCGATGAAGAGATCCTCCAGGGAGGCGGCGCCTTGCTCACGCATAAGATCTCCCGGCCTGCCGACCGTAACGATCTTTCCGCGATGCATGATCGAGATCCGCCCGCAGTACTCGGCCTCATCCATATAGTGCGTGGTTACGAATATCGTCACTCCCTCGGAAGCCAGCCGGTAGAGGATGTCCCAAAACCTCCTGCGGAAGACCGGGTCGACGCCGCCGGTCGGTTCGTCCAGGAAGAGTATCTCCGGTTCATGCATGAGTGAGACAGCGAGAGCCAGGCGCTGCCGCCAGCCGACGGGAAGCGAGCCTGAGCGCCTGTCTATGAATCCGGCGAGAGACAACCGTCCTGTGAGCTCCTCCATCCGCTGCCGTACCGATTTGCGGTCCATATCATACGCGGCACCATAGAATTGCATGTTCTCCCTTCCGGTCAGATCCGGGTACAGGGAGAACTTCTGGGACATGTACCCGATCGCCTTTCTGATCCTGCCCGATTCTCGAAGGATGTCGTACCCTGCGACCCTGCCGGTCCCCGATGTGGGCATAAGCAGACCGGTGAGCATTCGGATCGCCGTCGTCTTTCCCGCGCCGTTCGCGCCGAGGAATCCGAATATCTCCCCCATCTCGACGCTGAGGGAGATGTCGTCGACTGCGGTGAAGTCTCCGAACCTGCGCGTCAGGTGATCTATCTCGACTGCGTGGGGCATTATCGTAACGCCTCCATCAGCTGAATGAACCTGTCCTCGATCGAAGGTTCGATCTTCTCTATCTTTTCCGTTTCGACTCCCGCCTCGCCAAGCTCCGCGGTGAACGGTCCGATTCCGGCTTCGCCTGTCGTGTAGATATGCATCCCCGCCCCGAAGCGTCGCGCCGTCAACCCCTCTATACTCGAAAGCCTGTCAAGCAGCTCGAGCGAAGGCTCGCCCGGCAGAAGATAGGCATTTCCTTCGAAGCTGCGGGCCATGTCGAGGGGAGGGGCCTCCATAAGTTTCGTTCCTCCGAACATCGCAACGGCCCGGTCGGACCGGGCCACCTCGTCCATGTAAGGGGTCGAGACGAGTATTGTGACCCCCCCCTCGCGCAGCTCGAGCAGCATCTTCCAGAACTGCCGGCGCGAGAGTGGATCGACTCCTGTGGTCGGCTCGTCGAGTATGAGGATGCGCGGATCGTGCAGGAGGGCACATGAAAGGGCGAGCTTTTGCTTCATACCTCCCGAGAGGGCCCCGGCCCGCCGCCCCGAGAAGGGACCGAGGCTGGAGAAACTGTACATACGGTCCCGCATCTCCTTGTACTTCTTCCCGGTGTATCCGTAGATACCCGCGTAGAATGTCATGTTTTCCTCAACGCTCAAGTCGGCGTAGAGTGAAAAGGTCTGCGGCATATAACCGATCAGCGGCTTGATAGATTCGAAACCGGTGAAGACGTCGCTGCCACCGATCACGATCCGGGTCTCTTCCGAGGAGTCCGGTTCGATCAGCCGGCAGAGGATCCTCATGAAGCTGGTCTTGCCCGCGCCGTCAGGGCCGAGCAGGGCTACGATCTCACCCTCTCCCACATCGAGGGAGAAACTATCGAGGGCTTTCACCTCACCGTATGATTTCGAAACTGCATTCGCGGAGATTATGCTCATTTCGACCGTATCGTAACGTAGACCGGCATCCCTACCTTCAGGATCCTGTCCGGGTTTGGGATGGATACCTTTACCGCATAGACCAGTCCCGCGCGCGACTCGCGCGTCTGCACGTTCTTCGGTGTGAATTCTGCCTCGTCGGAGGTCCAGACTACAGTGCCAGTGAACGTTCGTTTCCCCGATTCCGTGTCGACGACAGCCGTGTCTCCCAGAACAACTCCTGCGAATGCTATCGCGTTGAGGTACGCCTTTACATACACCGTGTCGATATTCGCCATCATCAGCATCGGCCTGCCCGGAGCGAGCAGCTCGCCGGTCTCGACATAGGTCTCGAGGACCGTGCCGGAGATCGGCGCGCGAGGATGCGTGTCTTCGAGCTCTCGCTCAAGTTGCGCTTTCTCTGCCCGTATCTTCTCGATCTCGGCCCTGACCGAGGCGACTCCCGCTTCTGCGGTCTGCCGGGCCTTCACGGCCAAGTCGTAATCGAACTTAGATTTGTCGTACTGTCGCTGGCTCGCGGAGCCTCCGGCAAGGAGACGCGAGACGCGCTCGAGCTCGCTCTTCGAGAACGATTCGGTTTCAGTCGCTTGCGCGAGTTGCGCTTTTGAGGTCACCAGGTTCGCTGCCGCGGCCTCGAGAGTGGCGTCGGCCGCCCTTATCTGCAGGACGATCCGTGTCGAGTCAACGATCAGAAGCACATCCCCTTCGTGAAGCTCTGTGCCATAATCGAAAAACCGTTCAGTGACACGTCCGGCCACCTCAGACGATACGATCACTTCATCAGTCTCAATAAGGCCGGAGCCGGCGGCGGCATCATCCTTTTTTGAGCATCCGGCTGACAAGGCGATCGCAAAGGCGAGCGTCAGGAAGCACGCGATATTCCTCATCATTGAGTTCCTTTCTTCAGTTCATCGGAACCGACAGCATAGAGGTAACTGCTGCGGGCGATATGATACGAAGCCTGCGCGGCGGCCACGGCCGCTTCCGAGCTCGAGAGTGACTGCTCGATCTCGAGCAGCCGGTTGGTCGGAAGGTCGCCTGCTGCATGCTGTCTCTCGGCGATCCGGTAGGTCTTCGAAGTGATCTCGAAACGATCGAGGGCGCTCCGGTATCCTTCCCAGGCAAGGCGCATCTGCTCGCCGGCCAGGCGCGCGGCCTCGGTCAGATCCCGTTCGATCTGTTCGCGTCCGAGGCGCAGCGCCTCAACCCGGGATTCCGCCGACTTCATCATATGCCCGGTCTGGTTGCCCAGGTTGAACGACCAGCTCAGTCCGGCTCCACCCGCGAAATAGTCGTCCCATTTCGCGTCGAACATGTCCCGGTTCGGTTTCCCAATGGAGTAACGGCCGAAAAGGGAGATTGTCGGGAGGTATTCGGAGCGGCTTATGCGGACCTCGGCAAGCCCGGCGTCTATCCCTGCCGATGCTGCGTTCAACTGCGGCTTGCCTGAGATATCATCAGAGGACGGAGGCAGTTCGTCGGGAGGAGCGGCGGTACCGGAAAGCGTGAGGCTTTCGTCCGGGTCGATCCCGAGCAGGAGCTCGAGGCTTATCTCGGCGCTTCGCCGTTCTATCCGCGCCCGGGTGCCTGCGAACGAGGCGTCGGTGACCGCCAGATCAGCCTCGAACATGTCTATCGAATCGGCCGCCCCGGCGTCGAACATGGATCGGACATTGCGTAAGACGATCCGCGCCCTCTCGAGAGATGCCTGTGCCGCGAGCATCATATCGTCTGCCCGCGCCAGCGTGAAGTAATAGACCCTTGCCGCCAGCAAGACCTGATCGTCGGTCGCCGCAATCATCGCGTCTTTCATGCGTATTGCCGCCTCGGCCTGGTCTATCGTGCCGGAGATCCGTCCACCGGTATACAGCGGGAGACTCAGCGCGGCGTCGAACTGGTAGACCTCCTTCGAGCCGAGCTGTCTATCGATGGAGATCCCCGGAACGACCTGGAAGAAGAAAGAGGTGAGATTGCTCAGAGCTGAGGCGCTTCCGCTGACCGCAAGCGTCGGGTAGCGTCCCCGCTGTGCGGCCGTTGCCGAGCTGCGGGCAGCCTTCGCATCCGAGCGGGCCGATTTCAGCTCGAAAGAGTGCTGACGCGCCAGGGTGAGGACCTCCTCCAGCGTCAACTCCCGCGCCCTTGCGGTGACAGAGAAGGCCAGGGCAAGTATCAGAACGGACGAGACCCTGAACAAATGACTGCGTGCTAGCGTCGGTATTTTCTTCATGGCTTCCCGGACCTTATTTTTCTGGACAGTATCCCGTTGAGAAAGAGTTTAACGACTTCCTGTTTTCTCTCTTCGAAGAACAGCTCCCGGTCGGAGATCCCCATGATGCGGTCGAAGAGAGGTGCAAGCATAACATATCCGAGATTCATCGTCAGGAACGATATGAGCAGCTGCCGTGGATCGGTCCTGTTTATCAGGCCAGCATCCATCTCCTCGCTGAAACGGGCGAGCAGGCTGCCGGGGAGCCCGGAGGATTCGAATATTTCGAAGATATACGAGAGGATCTCCTCGCGGGGATGGGCCAGCTCGCGCATCAGCATCGAACGGAACTCGGGGTATTTACGCATCAGATCGTGATGGAATTCGGCCACGGCGAGCAGCATCTCCTCGAGTGTCTGATCTTCTTTGAAGATCGTCGAGAGCTTCCCGGTCGCCTCGCGGTAGACCTGGCCGATCGTCTCGCGGTAGAGCTCCTGTTTTGAGCTGAAATGGTAGTAGATCATAGCTTTGTTGATCGAGGCCCCGACTGCGATCCGGTCTATACGGGCGCCAGCGTAGCCGTTTACGGAGAACTCGTGCATAGCAGAGAGGATGATCCGCTCGCGTGAGGATGGTTGCGGCACTGCATGCCTTCGTGCCGGCTTCCTGAGGTACCGGGGGGATTTCACTTTTCTCATATACTGATACTAACCGGTTAGTTAGCATTGTCAATTACAAACTTTTAACTTGTTATCGTTCAAATAGTTCTGTAAGAACAGGTCTGATCCAGAAGTACTATCGCCTGAAAGATTTCCCCACTGGGTTCTGCGCTGCCTTGAGACTAACCGTGAGCAGCGATCGCTGTTCAGACATGATTTCTCAGCATCAGCTCGGCCGGATGGGGGTCGAGGTAGTGCTGGCCCATCAGGTACTCCGGCCGGTACTTCCTTACATAGTGATTGAGCAGGGTGACCGGGACGACCAGCGGGATAAGACCGTTGCGGTACCTCTCTATTACCTCGAGCAGTTCCTTCTTCTCGTCGGCGCCCAGGTCTTTCTTGAAATACCCCATGATGTGCATCAGTACGTCGGTGTTCTTCTTTGCCGTCGCCTGCAGCTTGAGTCCTTCCATCAATGTCACGATGTAAAGCCCGTAGAGCTCCCCCATCGGCATCCGGCCGCCGCGCGCAGTGAGCGCGCCCAGCTCTTTGAGCGTCTTCCTGCTGTGCGAAAGGATCAGCAGCTTGTGCCGTGAGTGGAACTCGACGAGTTTCCCGGCCGTCCTGCCTGTCGATTCAGCAATACGCCAGCGATCAAAGGTGAATATGCGCTCGATGAAGTTTTCGCGCAGGCCGTCGTCGTGAAGACGACCATCGTCCTCGACTGGCAGCAGGGGAAACTTCTCCATGAACGCGGCGGCGAAGAGGCCGACGCCTTTTTTCAGGCGTGTCCCCGTCTCGTCATAGACCTTCACTCCGGTCATCCCCGAACTCGGTGACCGGCTCTTGAAGATGAATCCCCGCAGATCCTCCTTCTCTAGCTCGCGGAGCCGCCGTGCGGCCCACTTCTTCATCCTGTCCGTATGGTCGATCTTTGTCTGGCGCGTAAGAAGCCTCGGCGCATCCGGATCGCCCACCAGCCTCATCGCCTCCCTCGGGATGCTCAGCCCGCATTCCACCTCTGGACAGACCGGAACGTAATCCACATACCTACTGAGAGTGTCCCTGAGAAACCTGTCAAGCTGGTGGCCACCGTTGTACCTGACGTTATTGCCCAAGAGGCACGAACTGATACCGAGCTTTATCCTATTCATTCGCTTTCTCTACCCTTTCAAGAAGCCTGGCCATCTTCTGCCCCAGGAACAGGTCGATGAGCACGGACGTGTTCCCGTCCTTCCGGGGGCTGCCGGTCAAAGCGGCTACCTTCATCATCTCTCCCTCTACTGCGTGATCACAAGTTAAGCCGCCAGATCTGGTAGTTCAGCACCGTCGCAAAACTGACCCAGGCGAGGTATGGGACAAGAAGCAGCCCTGCGGCCCGCCTTACCTTCAGGAATAGGATGACAGTCACCCATATCAGTGCCAACATCGCCACGATATCGATGAACCCGAGGTCGGGCCGCCTGAGCCCGAAGAACAGATACGACCAGAGGGCGTTAAGTACAAGCTGAGCCGCAAATACTGACAGCGGCAGCAGCCGTTTCCTGTTTTTCCCCCGGATCCAGACCAGCCAGGCGGAGATGCCCATCAGTATGTAGAGGACCGTCCATACCGGCGCGAAGATGAACGCCGGAGGATTCAAGGAAGGCTTGTTCAGGCCAGAATACCATTCGCCGGGAGCGTACCGTGCCCCAATCATCCCGGCAGAAAGACAGATGATGATAAAGGCCGCAAGGACAAGATACCTCCTGAGCTTCATGCGCACTCCTCCTCTGCATACATTGTCAGGACGCTTCACGAGGACACGGGCGGTCAAATATCCAGACGATCAAGCTCATCCTTCGTGATCTCTGACCGCACCTTGCCCGTATGCTCTATGCCGGACGGCTCGAACAGCAGCAGCTTTACATGCCCCCTCGGGATAACCCGGTGTTCTCTCCCCCGCTGCACGATATAGAACTCGCCGGGCCGCAACGTCACTTTTTCCTCACTGTCTATAATATCAAGTTCTCCGTCGAGCACGAGGAAGAGCTCGTCCTCTTCATCGTGCGTGTGAAAGGGAACCTTGTCCCCCTCCACCCTGACCAGCTTGACGTGCTGGCCGTTGAGCTCGCCGACGATCTTCGGTGAAAAGAGATCCTCGAACTGCTCGAAGCACCTTTCGATGTTGACCGGCCCTCTCATATCCAGTCCCTACGTGAAGAGGCGAAGAACGAGGTAGGGGACCATGCAGAACATGAAGATCGCCACCTTGTAACCCGCCATGACCAGGTACAGGATCTTCGAAACATCCTCATCGGAAACACCGAACATGGTCGCGTGTACTTTGAATGTCCAGCGCCTGGCCAGAGTCATGAACATGAAACTGATAAGCATGATGGCCCAGTTTAAAAGCGTACACCATCCGAAGAACGCGCGCAGCATCTCGACAGTCATGATCACTCCTTTACATCTCTCGGACAGCTCTTCCGCGTTTGGAAACAGCTGTCCGGTCAGCCATTCCGTTCTATCCCAAGTACTTCCCTGAAAGCGGCCAGGAATCCTTCTATATCCTCTGTCTCGATCGTGAGCGCCGGATCCAGCCTGATGACGTTTACGCCCGGCCTGCGGCCGGGTATGTAGCCCCTGCTGACAAGCTCTCTATGAGTAGCGACAGTGAACGGAACGCCGGGACCGTCATCCAGATCGATCCCGATCATGGGACCCCTGCCGCGGACCTCCATGATACGCCCTGAAAGCCCGCTTATTTCTATCAAACCTTTCATGAGGCGATCGGCGATACTGCTGCCCCTCGCGATAAGATCCTCGTCGTCTATTACACGTATGACTTCTCTGGCCACCACTGCTCCGACCGGATCGTTCTGGTGTGACTGAGCGTATTTCATCGGTTCGCCGCCCAGCCTGTCGACGACACCTGGAGCGAAGGTCGTCACGCTTACAGGGTAACCGTTTCCCACGCCCTTGCCTATGGCGACGATGTCAGGTGATATCCCGTAATGCTGGTAGCCAAACCATTTTCCCGTGCGGCCGATACCGGTCGTCACTTCGTTGACCAGCACAAGCCCGCCTTCTCCTTTGACAGTCTCGGCAATACGCCGGACGAGTTTCAACGGAGGGAACCTGACGAGGCCGGAGGAGCTCCCCGGCTCGAAAAGAAAACCTCCGATCCGGTCAAAAGGGATAGACGCCCAGCGGTCACACCCTTCCATGCAGTCATCCTCGAATGGACAGTCGGCGCATGGAAACCAGTCGAAAAGGAACCAGCCGCCCTCCTCTCTTCTGGCCGCCGAACCGTACGCGCCGAAATAGGAATCGGCCATCGTCATCATCAAGGGCCTGTCGATTACCGCCTCGGCGAGCCTGACCCCATACTCGACGGCCTCGCTCCCCGAGCAGAGGAAGACACAGCGGCCACCGCTGCACCCTGTCAGGGTCATTATAGCTTCAGCCGCCTCCTCGACCACGCCGCCCGAATAGTTGAATCCGGAGTGACCGTACCTTGCGTACTGCTCCTCTATGACTTTCTTTATGCGCGGATTCCCGTGGCCTATAGACGTGCACCAGACGCCAGACTCGAGGTCGATATACCTCACTCCGGCCGAATCGAACAGATGGCAGTTCTCGGCGCGGACGATGTCACGCAGGAGAAGTTCGTGACCGGGATACCATACGAGGAGGCTTTCATTTCCGGGCATGATCATCCAGCCCTCCTTTATCCTTACCGGAGCAAGCATAGAGGCTGCTTACTGATGTGTCAATTTGCTTGCTGGTCAAGCCAAGGAATATCCGCCGGCCGGCCTGATCCTCCAAGCGATCACAAGACCGACGATGGTCCACAGCACTATGTCATGCAGCCCAAGCACAAGGGTGTCCCTGAGAGGATAACCGCCGATGCCGAATTTGTTGAAATCACTGAAGAGAGCTATCAGAAGGCCCAGCGCGAAGAAATACAGCACCTTTCTGGGATAACTCGAAAGCACCCTGTCCGATGACTGAGAAAGCAGCCAGGCGCCTGTCACGGGGACGATCAGCATCACGACAAGCCCGGCAATCGCATGCCCTCCCGCGGAGCCGTGCCCCATACCACCATAAAGTACGCTGAATACGGGCTCCCCCTCGAGGAATCGTCCCTCCGCCGTCGTATCGGGATTGATTACATATCTACCCGGCTGCGGCACATTATCCCTGAGAGTCTCGTATACCTCGCGCTCGTTATCGATCCGCTTCATATTCAGGCCGGCGCTGAAACCAAGCAGCCCGTTCACGACGACCATCCATACGATAAGCGTCAGGCTGCCCAAGAGCCCCGCGATGACGATCCTTTTCATGATCCCCCCTTGTCAAGTCCGCCTTTTACCGGCGGTACGATTCCCTTCAGATCTCTCCCAGGCCCTCACTTCTCCCTCGATTACGCGGAATAACGGATGTGGTTCCGGATCATCCAGGTCCTTAAGCGATCTGTATCGCCGCGGATCCCTTACGGCGATCTTGGCCAGAAAGTGCCCCCATTCGAACAGCAGCTGGCCTCTGGTCTCTTCGATCCTCGCGACAGTGGATTCAGAGAATATCTTTGACCGGTCGAATCCGTACGCTCGAGCGACCGATTCGTCATGGACGGCGGCGAGATAGAACCCTATCGCGCCGACCGGGTCCGGGTGGTCCCTGAAGCGTTCCAGCTGGGAATGAGCCTTGTAACCCCTTGTCTCCCCGCGCAGCACCTTCTGTGCTAGCAGCGACTCGCGCCAGAGCGCGAGGATCCCCTGCCTGTCCAGGTACCTGGTATGAAAGGTCCATATCCTCAATTCAATCGTTCGTCTCGTTCAGAAGTACAGAGATGTCGCTGGAGATACGGTTTGCAAGCAGGAGATCGATGTCCGAATCGCCGTCGAGGTCCCGGCACAGCACCGCAAGACCCCCATCCCCTGCCCTGTAATTCGCGGAAGGAGCGAATTTCCCTGATCCGTCCCCTAGAAGCACGGAGACTTCCAGTGTGTTCCAGTTTGAAACAGCAAGGTCGAGATCCCCATCCCCATCCAGATCTCCGGCATCTACACATGAGGGCCCGCCAGGACCATAATATCGCCCGGCGACGGCAATGGTCCCGTCTTCGCTCCCCATCAGGATCTGGATGGAGTAGCAATTGACACTCACCACGACCAGATCGATGTTACCGTCACCGTCGAGATCACCAGCGTGAATATAGTACGGATCGTCGGCCATCATATACCTGATTCCGCTTTCGAATGTCGCGTCTCCCCGACCGAAAAGTATCGAGATGGAATTCCCCCTCCAGTTCGCCACCGCAAGATCAATATTTCCATCACCGTTCATGTCACACGAGGCGACGGAAGACGGATATGTATCGACTATGACGCTGTCAGACTCGCAGAATGTCCCATCACCGTTTCCGATAAGTATCGAGACGCTGCCTGACCCTGAATTAGCGACAGCAAGATCGTTATTCATGTCTCCGTTGAGATCTTCCGCGCATATCGCTCTCGGCTCCAGGCCGGCGTCATAACTGGCTGCCTGGGCGAAAGTCCCGTCGCCGTATCCTAGAAGCACGGAGATATCTCCTGAATCGAAATTCGCCACTGCCAGATCGACATTTCCGTCCGAATCAAGATCGGAGCTGCAGACCATGCTCGGCGAATCTCCTGCCCCGAACTTCACAGGATCTCCGAATGTCCCATCCCCTCTGCCCAGAAATATCGATATGTCATCCGAAGCGCTGTTTCCCGTCACGATATCGCCGTAACCGTCACTATTGAAATCCGAGCAGCACATCGAAGTCGGTCCGCAGCAGACGCCGTACCTGACCTGAGAGCCGAAGGCCACCCTGGGCGGGGGCATCTCAGGACGCGGACTGTCAACTGACAGATCATTGTCGAAGCAGGACGGTACCAGGACAAGCGCCGCGATCAGGACCGGCAAAATCGTTATCCCGCAGGGTCTTCTCATACATTCACCAGCAATCCGGATACAATCGATCACCCCAGTGATTATCACTTATCGGCAGGCGAAAGCGCAAGCCGGAATCATGGCGTCGGCTGGGAAGGATTATCGAGAGGCGATGATAAAAGCGGCTGTCATCACTCCCAGCCCCGCCGCGATGTGGGAGAATATCGGGATCGCAAGTCCTCGACTATATTCGGCTACTCGCCTCCACAGCCACGAGACGAGCACCAGAAGAAGTGCTGCGGCTATCACCCATGGAAACTTGAGAAAGTGGACAAGGACCAGGACATGATACGCGGCGAAAGCCATATCGACGGTACCGATCCTCCGGTCCGCAGGCGCCATCGCGCCTCTCCAGAAACACTCCTCGAGGACCGGATGGACCGTGACAAAATACGCCGCGAAAAGATACATCCAGGCCCCGCGAAGCCCGAATGACTCGAGAGCAGCGGGCAGGTCGTCCCTTACATCCGATATCACGGGCCAGAGAAATACGAGAAGCGGCCCGCTGGACGCGCACAGAATGATCATTCCCACGCCGGCCGGGGCATTCCAGCCCTGAATCAGTCCCGGACGGGGACGGCCGCCGCTGGTAAGGACAAGATATATGATGATGACGGCATGATAGAGAAGTATAGCGGCCCAGGCGGACCTGAAGAGCTGCAACCCCGCGAGAACGGCGACGCACGGAAGCAGCAGTACGCCATTATTCCTTTTTACCGGCAACTTGACGCTCTCCGACCGGCCCGTCAACCGCCCTCCCCGTAGCGGGCAAGTGCCTCGTCAAGAGCTGCCTTGAACTTTTCGGGATCGTCAGGGGTGAGAAGGATCCTGTGTATATACCCGCCGCTCTTGTCGATGACGACATGTTCGACGAAATTCGCCCAATCGACCTTAAGGGCCGGCCGGAAGCCCTTCAGATGAAGATCCCCCCTCATCAGGCCCTTTACCTCGGACTCGGACACCTCGACACTTTCGATGTGCTCGAACGGAATCGTCATGCAGCCGAAGTGAGTGTCTATCTCGACCCGGTTACCGTAGATACGATACTCCTGCCAGATGCTCTTGACCGTACTCGCCGACACGTAGAGTGGGGTCTTTTTCATCTCTTGTCTCCTTCCAGTTCTTCGTTGAGCCAGGCATGAGCTTCTTCTTTACTTCTGAATACTTGAACCTCATATGGAACAGAAGCCAATTCCGTGAATGTCTCGGCCATCCTGGCAAGCCCGTACTGCAGCTGGGTGCTGACAACGACCGCCGTCCTCCCGTTTTTCCTTGCCTTTCCGAACCGGGTGGCCTTCTCGATGAAAGTCCGCATGCCGCCCATAGTGATGCCTGCCATGGAGCACTCCGTCAAGTCCCAGAGCTGAAGCCTCGTGGGGCCTTTCTCAAAGAACTGTCTCTGGGCCTCGAACATCTCTTCGTCCAGCACATCACCTGTGGCGATGTGCTCAGTCAGATCCTTCTCGATATGATCAATAGTCCTGACGGGCATCTTCCAATCTCCTGCCGGACAGTGCAGTAAATGCCCCTATACCCCTGTAGTGAGCGTATCACTGATCGGCCGCCCGGCATAGCATATTTACGGAAGGATGTTCAGCTATCCCGGCGGGATGATATCCAGAATATCCTTGAGATCAGCAGGTTCCATGCGATAGAAAGAGCCCTTTCCCTGGTAGAAGCCGTGCTCCGCGATCAAGTGGACGTTCATGTCTGTATAAGTAATGTGGCGGGAAGTCTCAAGGTTCTTCACGATTATGAAGGTCTTCCGGATCAGTCCCCGGTGCCCGAACGGGCAGGGGAGCTTGCCGCGGGCTATATCGACGCGTACCTCGAAATATGGAGCGACACTTACTGGATCCCCGAGCCCCTCCTTGCCGGCCTCGCGCAGTTCAAGCATCCTTGCGGCGATCTTTTCATGGGTCAGATCGAGCCGCTTGACCTCGGCGTCGTCGTCCTCGAGTATGTCTATGAGATTGCGATCGTCCGTGCCGAGGAATCCGTCCCGGGTGATCACTCCCGGTTTCATCCTCTCCTGGATCTCCTTCATCTGTAAAGTCTGTTTCATCAGCCATACTCCCGTGCTAGGAACGCGCCAGGGTCATGCGAACTTGTCGTAATAGATCTTCTCCTCGGGTATTCCCTTCTTTTTAAGGACCTCTACGACCGCCTCTATCATGCCGGGGCTGCCGCACAGGTAGGCCTCGGTGTTCTCGCCCGAACCTACCATCCTGTCCAGCACATCCGTCACACGACCCGCCTCCCCCTCCCACTTATCCTCGGGAATGGGCTGCGAGAGACAGGGAACGTAACTGAACCCGGCGAGCCTGCCCTCGAGCTCCTTCATCTCGTCCGCGAGAAAGAGGTCTTTCAAGCTGCGGGCACCGAAGAAATATACCGCCTCGCGCCTGATACCCTTCTCGAGCATATCGTACAGGATCGACTTTATCGGCGCGTTTCCCGAGCCTCCGGCGACAAAGATCACGCGCGCGTCCGTGTCCCGCAGGTAAAATTGCCCGTAGGGCCCGTTGATCGTGACCGGGTCCCCCACCTTGAGATGCTCGAATACATACGTTGTGCATATCCCGTTCGGGACGAGCCTGATCTCCAGTTCTATCTCGCCGCTGCGGGACGGCTGAGAGGCTATCGAATATGCCCGGTAGACCGGTTCCGAGGTGAGCTCGTACTCGGGGACCTCGAACTGTATGAACTGGCCCGCCTTGAACTTCATCTGCGGCGGTTCCTTCAGGCGAAGGATGACCTCCTTGATGTCGTACGTCAGATCGACGATCGAGGCGACCTCGCACTCGAATTCCCTGACATTGAAAAGCTCCTCGGGAATCTGTATCGAAATGTCCTTCTTGACCTTGAGCTGGCAGGAGAGCCGCACGTTATCCTTTCTCTCATCCTCGGAAAGCCAGGGCAGCTCCGTGGGCAGGTGTTCACCGACATCAGACGTGACCTTTACCTTGCAAAGGCCGCATGATCCCCGGCCTCCGCATGCGGAAGGGATGAATATCTTCTCTTCCATCAGTGACGAGAGTAGAGGCCTGCCGCCCTCGACCGCTATATCCTTCTCTTCGTTGATCCTTATCTTGACTTCGCCGTAGTTGCCGATAGTCGCGTCGGCGATCACCATGATGACGGCGAGTATCGTCGTTATCGCGCTGATCGCGCCTACGCCAATCAATATCTGCACCGCGGGAGACAAGGTATACGGACTCCCCTTCTGTCAGGTAATCTTGAGCATCCCTGAAAAGCCCATGAACGCCAAAGCCATTATGCCCGCTATGATAAGAGCGATCCCCGCTCCCGCGAGCGCTCTTGGCACACGCGACCGGGCCATCTTCTGCCTGATCCCGGCCATCGCGATGATCGCGACCATCCACCCGATACCGCTACCCAGCCCGAAGAAGATGGAATTGACGAATGTGTAGTCACGGATGACCATGAAGAGGCTTACGCCCAGTATAGCGCAGTTGACCGTTATCAGCGGCAGGAAGATCCCCAGCGCGATGTACAGCTTGTCAGAGACCCTTTCGATGATCATCTCCACGATCTGCACGAAAGCCGCGATGATGACGATGAAAACAACGAATCTCAGATAGGTGAGGTCCAGGGGGATCAGGATGAAGTGGTAGGCGAGCCAGTTAAGCACACTCGTCGTGGTCATGACAAACACGACTGCCCAGCCGAGCCCCACAGACGTGTCCACTTCCCTCGATACGGCGAGAAAGGAGCACATGCCGAGGTAATTCGTCAGCAGGATGTTGTTCGTGAAGATCGCCGCGAAAAAGATCGCGTAGAACGCAAGTCCCTCGCTCATGAGCTTCCCTCCTGCCGCCTGAACATCATCCCCTTGACGATCCAGATGAATACGGCGAGCGTAAAGAACGCGCCGGGCGCCATCACCATTATCGACCAGTTCGTCCACCAGTCCCCGAGTACATGATGGCCCCATACTGATCCCGATCCCATCAGCTCCCTGATGAACGCGATGACCAGGAGCACGTAGGAATAGCCTATGCCGGAAGCGACGCCGTCAATAAACGACAGGCCGGGGGGATTGGAAAGGGCAAAAGCCTCGGCCCTGCCCATTATGATGCAGTTCGTGATGATCAGGCCGACGTAAGGTCCCAGCTGGCGCGAGACTTCGGGCATGTAAGCTTTCAGGACTATGTCAACGATTATCACGTAACAGGCGATGATGAGCGTCTCGACCATCATCCTTATCCGAGATGGCATCACATTCCTCACAAGAGACACGGTCAGATTCGAAAGCGCCGTCACGAAGATGAGCCCTGCGCTCATGACGACCGTGTTCCTCAGGACGTTCGTCACAGCGAGCGTCGAACAGATGCCTAGCACCTGTATGAAGACGGGGTTGTTCTTCCCCAGATCCTCCAGCAGCACCTTCTTGGCCTTGAAATTATTCATTCCCGACCTTTATCTCGGCCCGCGCGTACTCGAGCGCGTCGTTGACGAGCTTCTGGATCGCCTCGGTGGAATAAGTGGCGCCTGTGATGGCCTGGAACTGATGTTCGGAGGCCTTATCTCCCTCAGGAACATGGGAGAGCGGGGGCCGTTTACCAGCGAACTGTTCCTTGAACCATGCCTCGTCGATCCTGCCGCCGAGGCCCGGGGTCTCGTTCTGATCGATGATCTCGAGTCCCCTGAAAGTCTCGAGAGCGCTGTCGAATCCTACACCCGCGGTGATCTCTCCCCACAATCCGGCGCCTGTCCGGATGACCACATAACTTTCAATCTCAGACGTCCCTTCGCCACGTATCGCGTAGTATCTGACTTTTCCATCTCTGCCGGTCACTTCATCGACCCTTTCGTCGAAAGTCTTTTCGATCTTCGCGGGGTCCTTTGAAAGCCGTACGCCGGCGGCGGAAAGCACCGCCTGCTTGAGCCTGAGCGTTTCATTGAGCTTTATCGTATCCTTCGTGAATGTATAGACGACCGTGGTGACCGAGATGAACGCAACGGTCACGATCAGCATGAAGATCACCGGGTATATCCTCTTCTTCGCGAAGGATCCTTTCTTCATGCCTCCTCCACCTTCTTCCCAGCCACCTTGATATAGTAATCGACGATCGGAGCGAACATATTGCCGAGCAGGATGGCGAACATCACGCCCTCCGGCCAGATCGAGAATGTCCGGATCAGCACCGTCAACATTCCTATGAGCAGGCCATATATCCATCTGCCTCCGTTGGTCTGCGAGGCGGAGACGGGATCGGTCGCCATGAACCACGCTCCCAGCATGAACCCGCCGCCGAGCATCGCGCTGAGCGGGTCGATGGCCCGGCCGACGCCCGCCGCCCACAGCACGGTCTGAAGTCCGAGCATCCCTATGAAGACCGAGAGCACGATGCGCCAGCTCGCGAACTTCCTGTAGACTATGTAGATCCCGCCTAGCAGGAGAAGGATCGCGCTCGTCTCGCCGATGCACCCCGATTCATTCCCGAGGAGCATCGACAGCTTGGAGACGGGCAGCCCCTGGCTGAGCCGCACAAGCGGGGTGGCCTGCGTGACCGCATCGGCCGAGAAACGGGCGAACCCACCCGCGCCTCCACCGACATGATCGACCCAGGCGGCCGTCATGGGCCCTCCGAAACTCACGTATATGAATGCCCGCCCGACCAGCGCCGGGTTGAAGATGTTCCGGCCGAAGCCTCCAAAGACCATCTTGCCGAACGTGATGCCGAACACTATCCCCACTACCGCGATCCACAACGGGAGTGTCGGAGGAAGGCTCATCGTAAAAAGCAGGCAGGATACGAAAACTGCCGATGATACCGGCTCCCTGTAGGTCGCCTTCAGGAAGATGAATTCCGCCAGGAATCCGGCAATGGATACCACGGCCAGCATGACCAGGCTGCGCCACCCGAAGAAGTAGATCGACGCCACGGCTGCCGGGGCAAGGGCGTACATCACGTGGACATTGGGTCTCTGCCACTTTATAAGGGGTTTATTCTTTAACGGCTTGGGCGCGGGCTCCCCGCCCGGCTGTGTCTCCTGTACTGCCATCCTGTCACCCTACCAGACAGGCAAGCGATTCTCAACAGAAAACAGGCCACTCGGATATCACTTCATAGTCCCTGTGATCATCGATGAACCGGTCCAGTTCTCCGTGCCACTCGTCCAGATCGTGAGCCCCCGCGGCGGTATCTTCATCGAAAAGGAGATCGATCAGGAAGGTTCCCGAAGAACGTGTCTCCGCAACATGTGCTGTTCCGCCTGGTCTTCTGAGGCTCGACGATCGAGATTTTCATCCGTTCGGCCAGTGCCCTCACGGCCTCGTGGACCCGGTCCTGGTCCCTGGCAGGGCACGCATCGATGATCGTCATCTCCTGCGATTGATTATCGGGGAACGGGAACGATCCGCTTTCAGCAAGCAGTTCCCACAGCGAGACAGTCGAAGGGTCCTTGTAGTTCTCGCGGTATCTCCTGTCGCATCCGGGACATATGTTGATCAGGGTCGTGCCGGATGGGATGCGGGGAGTGTGGCGGCAGCAGGTGACCAGCTGGCCCATCGCTCCGTAACTAGCATCGAGGAATCCCTGAAGCCTGTCTATCAGATGGGGTTTGTAAATATAAAACGCGCATCCCGGGGCGAAGATATATCTCATCACTTGACCCTGTACCCGCGCAGTAATGACTTCAATCGGCCCTTCTGTCAGGATTGCCGCCCGAAACTGATGATCTCAGCCTGCCGAAAAACTCATTGCGTATTTTTTCGATGCGCAGAGCTTCCTCGTAATAGAGCTCGGCCGTATCCTGACGCTTGAACCTGTCGGGCTCGACCTGAAGCGCGTATGTATTTATATGCCTTTCCCAGAACCACTCCGCGCAGCACAGCTGGACGTTATCCGAGTCTATATCCGTCAATCCCTGCAGGATCTTGAGAAACCCTCTGCCGGCGGAGCTGTTTTCTATGCAGAAACAGATATAGGCGATCCTGTAATGGACAGGGCCGATGATGCCTGTGGCCGGCAGAGGCTCGATGTTCGCTGGGTCCGTCTGCCCTTCATACATAAAATGTCCGTAGCAGGACTGCATCGTGTAGCAGAAAGGGAGCCGGTTGAGCTCGTTGACGATCCCGACGATCGGCGCGTCTATCATGTCGTCGCTCAGGCCGGAAAGGACCGCTCGCCTCTGCTCGTGATACATAGGATTTTCAACAAGTTCTTTCGGTTCAGTGTAGGTTTCCATTAAAAACCAGGCCAGTCCAGATCCTCATGCATCCTTATCTTCAGATTCATCCTCCGGAATATCCGCTTTCCCTCCATCGGGGAGACCAAGCAACCTGGTCGATTCTGATTCCGGGAGTTCCTCAACAGACTTGAGCTTTCTCGCCATTGCTCTGGTCCTGGCTCCCGTCTCCTTGACTGTTTTTCGAGCCGTATCGAGCTGGTTGCCCAGTTTTTCAAGCACTCCACCAAATTTATCGAATTCTGTCTTTACCGCGCTGAGGATCTTCCAGACTTCACTCGAGCGCTTCTCAATCGCAAGAGTCCGGAATCCCATCCGTAATGCGCTCAGAATAGCCGCAAGAGTCGTCGGCCCCGCCACGACGACACGATGGTCGACCTGTAGATGCTCGACCAACCCAGGCTGGCGCAGGATCTCGGCGTAAAGTCCCTCAGTAGGCAGAAACATCAACGCAAAATCGGTCGTCTGGGGAGGATCGATATATTTAGTCTGTATATCTTTGGCTGATTTTAGAACGGCTCTACCAAGCGCCGCTGTTGCCTGTTTGACACCTTCTGCATCTCCCGTTTCAGATGCGTCTACCAATCGCAAATAATCTTCTTGGGGGAACTTTGCGTCGATTGGAAGCCAAACTAATGAATCAGGATCGTCACTTGGTCCAGGTAACCGCAATGCAAACTCGACCCTCTCATTAGACCCCGGACGAGTCTCGACGTTACGCGAAAACTGTGCGTCCGTCAGGATCTGCTCCAGAATATCACCAAGCTGTATTTCCGCCCAGGTTCCGCGTGCCTTCACATTTGTCAGGACTCTTTTCAAGTCCCCGACTCCATCGGCAAGGTTCCTCATCTCTCCGAGACCCTTGTGAACCGCCTCGAGGTGCTCGCTGACCATTTTGAACGATTCGCCGAGGCGCTTCTCCAGCGTGCTCTGGAGCTTTTCGTCGACCGTCTCACGCATCTTCTCGAGCTTCCTGTCGTTGCTTTCCTGTATCTCCCTGAGGCGCTCCTCGACCTTGTCTCTGAGGCTTCCTAGGGCCTTCTCGTTTGATTCGGTCAGCTCGCCGATCCGCTTCCCGATGCTCTCCTGCCTGGCGTCCTGAGACTCCCTCATCTCACCGAGCAGCCCTACGAGGGTATTGGTCATCTCCTCGCGGTTCTGCTTCATCTCGTCCCTGAGAAGCTTTTCCTGAGCCTGGTCCGGGCTGCCCCGCCTGCGGTTGAATACTATGGTGAGGATGATGTTCGCCGCGAAAATGACGAGGATGAATATCAGAAAAAGATAGTCCAATCGAACACTCCCTGGAACCGGTCGTCCATACCACCTACCACTTACTGGAAACTCGTCAAGTCACATTAGAGCATTTTCAGGATTGTGTCAATTTACATGCGCTGACCGCATTCACTGGACGACGGCGTGGTAGAAGTGGTTGGAAATGATCCAAGAGTAGGAATGCAGCATGAACAGCCACACGAAGATGTATATCAACCACCGCCTCCCGCTGAGGCATTCTGTGGAAAGCAGGTTGCGCAGCACGAGGAATGTGACCGGCAGCGCCACCACGGCGAACAAGTTCCAGTCCGAATACACGCCCAGCGTGGCCTTCCAGGCAACGAGGAAGATCCCAGTGAACACGGCCGCGACGATGAGGTGGATATTCAGGTCGTCGAGTCTGACCCGGCCGAAGATGAGCTGCGGGATCAGCAGGATCCATGCGGGGGCGAGCAGGAATAACAGGTTGAATATCGCGAAGTAGTACCCCGGGGAAGGATCAACGAGCCTCGGCCTTATATGCCCGCCGTGGCCGAACGCGTGACTGTGATACCAAAGGTCCCTGATCGGCAGGCCGTTGAGATGGAAGAAGAGCAGTGTAAGCCCGACTATCCCGCAGAACATCCCCACGGCGGCCAGGACCGGCCGCCTTTCATCCCTCTTCCAGGCGATCCTGTAGAGTACGAGCATGGACGGTATCAGAAACCCCGCGAGAAGATGGAAGGTCAGGGCCGTCGCGAGGATCACCGAAGGGATGATGACGCTTATCCTCCCTTTTATATAGAACGCCGACGCGAGAAAGTAGGCCATTATCCAGGTCGCGGTCAGGGTGTAGTTCTCCACGTCTCCGAAGAAGATCTGCATGTAGCCGCCGGAAACGCATACCGCGAATGCGAGGACGGGTCTTTCGGGAAACATGACCGAGCAGTAGTACAACAGGAGAAGGATAAACGCGCCGCCGGCCACAGATGAGAGTACCTGGTACGAGAGCTCGACGTTCCAGCCAAAGATCCGGTTCGTGTAGAACCAGAACCTCGAATGGAGATAAAGCTCCCACATCTCGTCGTGCGTGACATGCGCCCCGTGAAGAGGCACGTCGCGCGCGAATTTCTCGGCGAACATCCGCCCGTCGTAATTGATGAAATGGCTCCTGAGCGCGAAGAAGACGATTACCAGCGACAGCGAGAACAGGATACGGAACCATGAGCTGTCAAAAGTGGAGGCGATATGAGCGTACAGCCGTTCCTTCGACACGGGCGCGATCACCCGGCTGACGATGAAGACCGCTATCGGTACGGATATCGCTATAAGCGCACACGGGACGGAGAAGCAGCCGAATTGAGAGAACCCGAAAAGGGCCTCCCTGATCCGGTCTCTGCTCCCGCCAAGGGCCGGCAGTATCAGACCGGCTGTCACATACGCGAGAAAAAGCACCAGAAGGAGAGCGAAATAGACATATAGCTCGCGCCGGGAGTCACAGTTTATGGATCCGGACTTGCTCATCGCTTATTTAAAATATTAATTATGTACTTCCCACGCTGTTTTACGCTTGTGGATGATATGACGTATTATTACCACAGATCTCCGGAAAACGCAATCCGCGATTTGATATCCCGGCCCCGTCAGCCCAGCAGTGCCTCGATGTATTCCCTGCCCCGGAGGGCTCTCGGCAGCTCGACCTCGAGATCGAGAAGAGGCATCGTATCGAGGCCGCGTAGTATCCCGGCAAGCGCCTCGAAGTCGAAAGTGCCCTCCCCGGGGGCCAGGTGATCGTCGGAAAGGCCGTCGTTGTCGTGAATGTGCAGGGCGACGACACGGTCACCGATCATATCCCACCACCTGCCGACAGGCAGGTGCGAAAAGGCGTTGACATGACCCGTGTCGAGACAGAACCGCACTGCGTCTCCGGGAAGCAGACCGGCCAGGTGAAGCATGATCTCGGGGCGGTCGTCCCAGGTGTTCTCGAGCGCGAGGGTGATGCCGAGCCTCTCCGCGTGCTCGACGATCCGCGGCATCCTCTCTGCCCAGTTCCTCAGCCAGTGCCTCCTGCCGCCCCTGGAGAACTGGGGCATGTAGCCTGTGTGCATCACCATTACACTGCCGCCGAGGGCGGCTGTCGCCTCCAGCCCGGTGTTAAGGCAGTCGGCCGAGTATTCGGCAAGACAGATGTCGAGGCTGGCTATGTCGAGCCCGAAGAACGGGCCGTGGGTGAAGGTCCGTAGTGAGCGTTCCTCGAACATCTCCTTCATCCTCGTAAACTTCGATACGGCCGCTCTGGCGAGGTAATCGGCCCTTGTCATCCGTATCTCGGGATGGAAGCCCGCCCCGACGACATCGTCGAACATATCGTCGAACCTGCTCAGTGGAACGCTGATGAAGAACCTCATCCTGCCTCCGGCCTACGCCAGTCTAGGGCCCGCCGGCGGAGCAACGCTGTGCTTGACCTGCCGGCGGCGCACGCTTATCCTGTGGACATATTGCCATATATTCTCACCCAGGACAAGGAGAGTGACAGTCCCGATGAGACTCGTAGAGTGCGTACCCAACTTCAGCGAAGGCCGCGACCAGGCCAGGATCGACGAGATAACAGGCGAGATCAGGGGCGTCGAGGGCGTCAGGCTTCTCGATGTCGACCCGGGAAAGGACACCAACAGGACGGTCGTGACGGTCCTCGGGACCCCAGACGAGGTCGTAGAGGCCGCGTTCAGGGCGATCCGGAAGGCCGCCGAAGTGATCGACATGTCGAAGCACAGCGGCGCGCACGCGAGGATGGGCGCCACCGACGTGTGCCCCTTCATCCCCGTGAGCGGGACGACGATGGACGACTGCGTGGAGCTCGCCCGGAGGCTGGGAAAACGTGTCGGCGAGGAGCTCGGCATCCCGGTCTACCTGTACGAGTACGCCGCATCCACTCCCGAAAGGCGCAATCTCGCGAATATCCGCGCTGGGGAGTACGAGGGCCTCGAAGCGAAACTGGCCGATCCCGCCTGGAAGCCCGATTTCGGGCCTGCCAGGTTCGATCCCGGCGCCGGAGCGACCGTGATCGGAGCGAGGGAGTTTCTCATAGCGTACAACGTCAACCTCAACACCAGGGACACGAGGATCGCCAGGGAGATCGCCTTCACCATCCGCGAGAAGGGGCGCGTCAAGAGGGACAAAAACAACAGGATCGTCCGGGATGAGAACGGGGCCGCCGTCAGCGAGCCCGGCCTGTTCCAGGAATGCAAGGCGGTCGGGTGGTACATGGAGGATTTCGGAAGGGCGCAGGTCTCGATCAACCTTACAAACTACAAGGTGACACCTCCCCATCTGGTCTTCGACGAATGCGTGCGGATCGCCGCAGAGCACGGCGCGCGCGTCACGGGAAGCGAACTGGTCGGGCTGATACCTCTGGAGGCCTTTCTCGAATCGGGCCGGCACTACCTCAGAAAGATGTGTAAGACGACGGGCGTCCCGGACTCCGAACTGGTCCATACGGCCGTGCTCTCCCTCGGGCTCAGCGACCTCTACAAGTTCGAGCCGGATAAGAAGATAATCGAGTATTTCATGCGACGTCAGGACAGCCTGGTCGGGCTGACGGCGGCCCGATTCGCGGACGTCCTCTCGACCGACGCCCCCGCGCCCGGCGGAGGCAGCGTAGCCGCGCTCTGCGGCGCCCTCAGCGGGGCCCTGACCGCGATGGTCGGCGCCCTCACGCACGGCAAGGCGGGCTACGAGGACGTGTCCGAGGAGATGGAGCGGGCCGGGGTCGAGGCGCAGAAGATCAAGGCTGAGTTCCTCGCCGACGTCGACCGCGATACCGACGCGTTCAACATGGTGATGGACGCGATGCGGATGAAGAAGAAGACGGACGAACAGAAGGCGGCAAGGGCTGCCGCAATCGAGGAGACTACGAAGGAAGCGACCCTCGTACCGATGGGCGTGCTGAGGCGCACGAGAGCGGCGGCGGATCTGGCCCGCATCGTGGCGGAAAAGGGAAACTCCAACTCGATCAGCGACGCGGGAGTAGCCGCCCTGGCCGCGCGCACCGCCGCGGAGGGGGCCTACCTCAACGTCATCATAAACCTGCCCGGGATAAGCGACGAAGAGTTCAAGTCGGCTATCTCGAAGGAGGCGGCCGCGGTCAGGGCCGAGGTCGTCGCTCATACGGAGGAGACCGTCAGGCTGGTAGAGAAGGCCCTGGGCAAAGTGGATCAAGGAGATTGAATTGCTTACTCTCGATACGGGGACTCTCGCGCCCCATCTTGCCGAAGAAGAGATGAAGAAAAAGATGCCCGTGGCTGTGACCGCCCTGGGATCTCTCATAAAGGGCGAAGGCCCCGGCTCCGACATGCTTGGCTGGCTGGCCCTCCCCTGTCTGCCCGCAAGGGATATCAAGGAGATAACGGACGCCGGCAAGCGCATACAGGACCAGAGTGAATGCCTCGTCGTGGTCGGCATCGGCGGCTCGTATCTCGGCGCCAGAGCCGGCATCGAGGCTCTCAGAAGATACGCTCCCTTCCCGGTCCTCTTCGCGGGCAACTCCCTCTCGCCCGAGTACCACGCCGAACTGCTGGACCATCTCGGAGACAGGCGCTTCTCGATATGCGCCATCTCTAAATCCGGCACGACTACCGAGCCCGCCATCGCGTTCAGGCTCCTTCGTGACCGCCTGACCGCAACGTGCGGCAGGAAAGGGTGCAACGAGAGGATAGTCGCCATAACCGATCCGGTCAAGGGAGCCCTGAGGAAGATGGCCGGGGCGGAAGGCTGGAAGATATTCCCTATCTCACCCGACGTAGGCGGACGTTTCAGCGTGCTTTCCCCGGTGGGCCTGCTGCCTTTCGCCGCGGCGGGCATCCCGATCGATGCGCTGGTCTCCGGGTCCTGCGAGGGGCTCGGCCTATGGACAAGGGAGGAAGAGGGAAACGAGGCCCTCCGGTACGCCCTGGCAAGATCGCTACTGCACGGCAGGGGGATCGGGATCGAGGTACTCTCGACATTCCATCCTGAGCTCTCCCATGTGTGCGAGTGGTGGAAACAGCTCGCGGGCGAGTCAGAGGGCAAAGAAGGCAAGGGGCTCTTCCCGGCCTCCACTGTGATGACGACCGACCTTCACTCGCTGGGCCAGCTTCTCCAGGATGGCCCGCGCGACATCCTGGAGACATTTCTCATCTCCTCCCGCCCGGACAGGGACGTCGAGGTCCCCGGCCGCGCCGACGATCTCGACGGGCTCGGATATATAGCGGGAAAAACTCTCTCGGAGGTAAACAGGAAGGCCTACGAGGGAACGAGGGCCGCGCACGCCGCCGGCGGCCTCCCTGTGATGACTATCGGGATGGAAAGGATCGATCCGGCTTCCATAGGGGCGCTGTTCATATTCTTCGAGCTTGCCATAGCCGTATCGGGCCGGCTGCTCGGCGTCAACCCGTTCGATCAGCCTGGAGTCGAGGAATACAAGACGAGGATGTTCAAGCTCCTCGGGAAGCCGGGATACTGATATGAGCGGGCGTTTCACCATATCCGCCGCCCTCGTCTTCTTTCTGTTCAGCCTGCCCGCCATCCCCTCATGCGCCCGGGACAGTGGGCCGCTGGTCAGGCAGACCTTCGTGATGGGCACGAGAGGTACTGTCACGATCTACGGCCTTCCCGCCGGGGACGCCGAGGCGGCGGCCTCGGAGGCGATCCGCGAGATGCACCGGATCGAGTCGGTGATGAGCACGTGGAGAGAGGAAAGCGAGATCTCAAGGCTCAACAGGGACTCGCGGGGCCGGCCCGTCAGGGTGTCGGCGGAACTCTTCACGCTTCTCGAGAAGGCGTACCGGTTCAGCGAGCTGACCGGCGGGGCGTTCGACGTCACGGCTAGGCCGATCGTAAGGCTGTGGGGATTCCAGGGCGGCGAGGCGAAGCTGCCGACAGAGGCTGAGATAGCCGACTCCCTGAGCAGGGTCGGCTGGCGCAAGATGGTCCTCGACACGGCCGACACCTCCGTGACGCTCACTGGCGGCTCAGGGATAGACCTCGCCGGCATCGGCAAGGGGTACGCGGTGGACCGCTGCGCCCGGATACTCAGGGACCACGGCGCCAAGAGCGCTCTGGTCGACCTCGGGGGAAACATGTTCGCTATCGGGGCGCCCCCGGGGCGGGATGCCTGGTCGATCGGCATCCGCGACCCTGAGGATCCGTCCGGCGTCATCGGGAAGCTGCTGATCCGAGACGAGGCGGTGGCGACCTCCGGCAACTACGAAAACTTCGTCGTTATAGACGGAAAGAAATACGGACATATCGTCGACCCCCGGACGGGCAGGACCGTGGACCACGTGCTGGGAGTGACGGTGGTCGCCCCCTCGGCCACCGAGTCAGACGCCCTCTCGACGGGCCTTTTCGTCCTGGGCCCGGAGGAAAGCGCCCGCATGGAAGAGTCATTTGCAGGCGTAGGGGCTGTCTTCGCCCTTCCGGACGACGTCTTCGAGTTCGTCGGGGACCTCGGCGGGAAACTGGAACTGTTCGAAAAGCGGCAAGGTCTTTTCAGACATTCAAACGGCTCATAACGAAAGGAGGCCTGGACATGAAGGGATACGCTCTCTTTATGGTCCTTGCGGTCACGTTTCTCATAGGCGCGGCGTACGCCGGTCAGGCCGAACGGCCCGATACGGCAAAGGCCGTCCCCGCGGGGGACGCCTCAGCCCGCAAACTCGATATGAAGGCAAAGGAGATCCTCGGGAAAAACTGCGCTACCTCCATCTGCCACGGGGGAAAGAATCCGAAGATGCACATGAACCTCGAGGCGGATTCGATCCCCGCGGACCTGATCGATGTCCCCAGCAAGCAGAACGCCGCCCTGATGCTCATCGACACGAAGGATCCTTCGAAGAGCTATATCCTGTTAAAGATAAAGGGCGGCGAGGGCATGAAGGGGAAGAGGATGCCGTTGATGAAGGCTCCGCTGACCGAAGACGAGCACGGCGCCGTGACGGCGTGGATATCGGGATTCGCCGGAACCGCGGGGAAACCGGCGAAGGAAAGCGTGAAGAGCAATGGCAACTGAGCGGGAAGGATCGATCAGGGGAGAGCTCGCGGCGATCATTCTCCTCTCAGCGGGCGGATTTTTGCTTCACCTGCAGAACCATCCAGTAAGCATTCATGGAGCCTCCGCAGACCGCGCCAACCTCATCCCCTTTATCCTCGGGCTGGCCGGAATGACCGCGGTCCCGTTCCTTCTGTCGCGAGAGAGGACGTGGCTCACGGGGTATCTGATCAACGGGCTCTCGGTCGTAGCCGGGACGGTCCTGATGGGATACCTGATGATATCAAGCTGGCACGGCCTGCCCGGCCCGGGGACTGTTATCCTCGATGGCATGCTCTCCTCGATAGTGCTGCTTTTCCCAAAGCTGATCATCGGGCAGAAGATCTTCTATCACTACCGCCCCCAGGGGGCTGGAAGGATGTTCACGCCTTTCTGGTGGACGCGGCACTTCGTATACGTTTCGCTGGTCTTCGCGGCGGGAAAGATCATAGGAGGCTGAGAGATGAGACAGCTTAGAAGGGGCATGCCGGGCTGGTGGGCGATACACGTCGCCGCGATAACGACGTTTTTCCTGCTCGGGATGTTCGTGAAGTTCTGAATAAAAGGGCCGGGAGAGGTCCCGGCCCTTTTCACATCCCATCGACCACCTGGCCGCTACTTCGCCGCCGGCTTATCCTCCGCGGTAAAATCGAACCACTTCGTATGGATCGCGCATGTCGCGCAGTCGTGCTCCCTGCGTATTATCGGCTGCCGCCCGCTCTTCTCCGCGAGCGCTATCTCGGCCTTGTTCATGAGCCCGAGCAGGACACCGAGGACTATGAACGCGCCGGGAGGCAGGATCATGAGCAGCAGCGGCATGTAGCCTTTTCCGAAGACCGGTATATTGAAGATCGCGCCGTTCCCTATGAGCTCCCTTATCGCTCCGAGCAATATCAGCGAGGCTGTGAATCCCAGTCCCATGCCGAGCCCGTCTACGATCGACAACCATACGGGGTTCTTCGACGCAAACGCCTCCGCCCTGCCGAGGATGATGCAGTTGACGACTATCAGCGGGATAAAGAGCCCCAGGCTCTTGTGAAGGGCGTGGAAGTACCCGTTCATCACGAGATCGACGATCGTGACAAATGTGGCGATCGTCACGATGTAGGCGGGGATGCGCACCTTTTTGGGGATGAACTTCCTCATCGCCGAGATCACCATGTTCGAGCAGACAAGCACGAATGTAGAGGCGAGCCCCATCCCCAGGCCGTTCTCGGCCGAGGTCGTCACCGCGAGCGTCGGGCACATGCCGAGCACAAGCCTGAATACCGGGTTCTCGCTCCAAAGCCCCTTTATCAACTCGTTCCAGGCCTTCATTTCCGCACCTCCCCTTCCGCGTCCGTTCCCCCGGCTGCCGTCGAATCGGCTCCGGTTCCTGTGTCACCCGCGCCCGCGGGGAAATCCCCGAAGATCTCGGCCCTGTGCTCTTCGAAGAGCCTGAGCCCCCTGGCGGTAGCCTTCGTTATCGCCCTCGATGAGATTGTGGCGCCGGTTATCGGCACGAAAGTGCCGCCATCCTTTGTGACCGCCCACAACTCGGGATTGCTGAGGCTCTTGCCTTTGTACTGATCCGTGAAATCCGAGCCCTCTATCTTTGCACCGAGGCCAGGGGTCTCGAGATGCTTCAGGACTTTGAGCCCCTGTACCACGCCCTCCCTGTCGACCCCGATCATGAACTCTATATCCCCGGAGTATCCGTCCGGAGCAGTGATCGAGAAGGCCGCACCGGTTACCACCCCGTCCTTCCTGCCCCTGTACACCTCGAGAGTATCGCCGCTCTCCAGCGCGATGCTGACCATGTCCTTGTCCGGCTCGTTGTCGAACGGCGGAAGGACGCTGCGGACCGCGCTCATCTTCTCCTCGAGAAGGGCCTTCGCGATCGGCGCTGCTGTCTGCTGGTTGACGTACGCGAGAACGCCTGCCGATATCGCAGCGATGATGGTCAGGACGAAACACAACCGGATGATCTCTTTCATGCCTTGATAACCTCCACTACGCCGCGGCCTTCCTGGAATCTGCCGCCCCGAACACCTTGGGTCTCGTATACCGGTCGATAAGTGGGGTCGTAGCGTTCATGAGCAGTATGGCGAAGCTCACTCCCTCGGGATAGGCGCCCCAGAGCCTTATCAGCACCGTTATGACGCCGCAGCCGGCGCCGAATATCAGCATTCCATTCTTTGTCACCGGGCTGGTCACGTAATCGGTGGCCATGAAAAATGCACCTATGAAAAGGCCGCCCGTTATAACATGAAATATCGGATTTGCGTAACGCGCCGGGTCTATCAGGTGGAACACGCCGGTCATCGCCCACACCGCTCCTATGAACATCACCGGGATGCGCCACGAGATGACCCTCTTCCAGATGAGGAAGAGCCCGCCGAGGGCCAGCAGGATGACGGATGTCTCCCCGAGACAGCCGGCCCTGTTGCCGATGAGCAGATCCAGGATCTCCTTCTTCCCGAAGGCCATGTCGATGTGACCGAGCGTAGCGAGGCTCTCCTTCATGCGCGTCAGCGGCGTCGCGGTAGTCACCGCGTCGGCCCCGAATCTCGAAGCAGTGACCCACCTCGCCGTCATATTCACGGGGAACGAGATCAACAGCACGACGCGGCCCACCAGGGCCGGGTTGAACGGGTTGTACCCGAGCCCTCCGTAGAGCTGCTTCGCGATTACGATGGCGAACAGGTTGCCCACGACTATAAGCCACCACGGAGAGGTCGAAGGCAGGTTCATAGCCAGCAGCAGTCCGGTAAGGGCAGCGCTGCCGTCGCGAAGCGTGACGTTCCTCTTCATGACCTTTCGCGAGACCAGCTCAAAGACCGCCGCGGAGACGACGGAGATCGCGATCACCCTCAGCGCGTCGAGTCCGAAGATATATATCGAGAACAGAGCTGCCGGCGCAAGCGCGATGATCACGAGCCTCATTATCTGCGCCACGGTCCGTCCGTCGTGCACGTGCGGTGAGGAGCTTACGACGAACCTCGGACCTACATCCACCTTCTTCGGTTTCGGTTCGGGCTTTTTTCCTTCGATATTCTCTTCCAAGGGGACCTCCGGGTCTCACCAGCCGGCCATCAGCCGGCCTTTCTCTGCAGTTTCCTTACCTCGGCCTTCGCCCTCCTGAAGTGATGCACCATCGGTCTCCTCGACGGGCACACGTAGGCGCAGCAGCCACATTCGATGCAGTCCATAACATTGTATTTTTTCGTGTCCTCGAACCTCATCTTCTCGGCGAATATCGAGAGCGCGGAAGGGTTGAGCCTCATCGGACAGGCGTCCAGGCAGCGCGCACACCTGACGCACGCGTCGCTGACGAACTGGGCGATCTCTTCCTGACGCAGGATCACAAGGCCGCTCGTCCCCTTTGTCACGGCCGCGTCGAGAGAGTACTGCGCGACGCCCATCATCGGGCCGCCGTTGATACACTTGGCCGCGTCGCTCTCGAGCCCGCCGCAGAAATCGATGAGGTCCTCGAACCTCGTCCCGATCCGCGCGAGGACGTTCTTCGGCTCCCTGATCCCGCTGCCGGTGACAGTGACCACCCGCCTGATCAGAGGCCTGTTGTATCGTACAGCCTCATAGGCGGCCAGGGCTGTCCCGACGTTCTGAACGAGGACGCCGACGTCCATCGGAAGCCCGCCGGCGGGCACCTTCCTCTTCGTAAGCGCATATATCAGCTGCTTCTCCGCGCCCTGCGGGTATATGACGTCCAGCGCCTCGACGCTGAAGCCCTCTCGCCCTGCCGCGGCCTTTCGCATTATCTCTATGGCGTCAGGTTTGTTCTTCTCTATAGCTACTATGACCTTTTTCACGCCGATCACCGCGGCGAAGAGAGCCGCCCCGTCGAGGATGCCCTCGGCGTGCTCGACCATGAGCCTGTGGTCCGCGGTGAGGTACGGTTCACACTCCGCGCCATTGATCACGAGCGTGTCCATCTTCTTGTCGGCTGGTGGAGAGAGCTTCACGTGGGTCGGGAATGTCGCCCCTCCCATGCCCACTATCCCATTGTCATGTATGATCTCTTTAATAATGTCGATGCTGAGGCCGTCGCTCGACCTCTCGACGTCGCACTCCTCGAACCATTCGTCCTTCCCGTCGGGTATGATGACCGCGGCGGGCGCGTCGACACCCACCGGCGAAGGGTACACGTCGATAGAATCCACAGTCCCGGAAGTCGGCGCGTGCACGGGGGTCGATACGAACCCTCCCGCCTCGGCGATCACCTGCCCCTTCCTGATCACGTCGCCCTTCTTGACGACGGGCTGCGAGGGCGCGCCGAGGTTCTGCCCGAAGAACACTACGAATTTTTCAGGCAAGGGCATCTCCACTATCGCGCGAGCGTCGGCCAGCCCTTTATTATAGATCGGGTGAACGCCTCCGAAGAACCTTCCGTTTCCCATCACGCATCACCTCCCGCGGCGGCGGCGGGCTCCTGCCCCTCGGCCGCGGCCTCACCTGTCACTATTATCGTGTTCATCGGGCATTCCCCGGCGACCGAGGCCGGGATCTCGAATCCGTAATCGACGACAGCGAGGAAATTATCCATCCTGATCGCTCCTTCGGGAGCGGCCTTGACGCATTTCATGCAGCCTATGCAGGCTACCTTGCAGTTCTTCCGCGCGACCGCGCCCTTATCGTGCGAACTGCAGAGTACGTGGAGATGTCTGCTCGCCGGCACCATGCGGATGATCCCCTTCGGGCAGGCGGACACGCACTTCGTGCATCCGGTGCATCTGTCGGGATCGACTTTCGCCAGCCCGCCGGGCAACATATCGATCGCGCCGAAGGGGCAGACGCCCGCGCACGTCCCGAGGCCGAGGCACCCGTAGGTGCAGGCCTTGTCTCCCCCGAAGACGAGAGCAGCGGAGTTGCAGTCATATACCCCGTTATAGAAGAAGCGCTTCGCCGCCACCTGGTCGCTGCCGTTGCAGAGCACCAGGGCGACTTTCCTGTCAGCCCCACCCTCGAACTGCATGTCCATTATAGCGGCAATGGCACGTGCCACAGGTTCGCCCCCTACCGGGCAGGCGTCGATATCTGCCTTGCCCTCGGCGATCCGCCTGGCAAGCTCTGAGCACCCCGGAAGAGAGCAGGCTCCACAGTTGGCGCCGGGAAGGGCTTCCTCTATCTTCTCCGCTCGTGGATCGACCGGAACGGCGAAGACCCTCGCCGCAATGGCGAGCCCGAAAGCGGCGAGAAGAGCGAGGGCCGCGAGCGCGATTACAGCCGTTATCATCTTTTAAACATCCTCCGCGGAATCGGTCCTTATCGCCCTGATATATCCTTGTCGCGGCCGGCCTAAAGCTTGACCAGCCCGGTAAATCCCATGAACGCCAGCGAGAGCAGACCAGCCGTCACAAGGCCTATGGCCGTTCCCCTGAACGGTATCGGCGTGTCGCAGAGATCGATCCGCTCCCTGAGCCCGGAGAAGAGGATCATGGCGACCCCGAACCCGATCGCGGCTCCGGCTCCGAATATGGTCGTTTCGACCAACGTGAACTCCTTCTGGATATTCAGCACTGAAACACCGAGCACGGCGCAGTTTGTCGTGATCAGAGGAAGGAAGATCCCCAGCGCCTTGTAGAGAGCGGGGCTCAGTTTCTGAAGCACCAGCTCGACGAGCTGTACGAGGCTCGCGATGACGAGGATGAAACTGACCGTCTGCAGGTATGTAAGGCCAAACGGGACCAGGACGAAATGATAGATCAGCCATGTCACGATCGACGCCATCGTCATAACGAACAGGACCGCGCCGCTCATGCCGGCCGCCGTGGAGACCCTCTTCGAGACCCCGAGGAACGGACATATCCCGAGAAACCTCATCAGGACGAAGTTGTTGACCAGGACAGCGCTTATAATGATTATGACGAGCTTCGGCATCGTTCACCTGCCATCTCTTCCGGGATATCCCTGCATTCTCCACAAATTGCGAAAATAAACGGGATTAAGGTAATACAGATGCCGGTGGAAATCAACCTTTTAAGGGGATTAATTTCAGGGTGCCGGGCGTGCGCCCGCCGGAAATATTTTCGTGTATTCATACGCTCTGGTACGTTGACGAATCGAAACCCATGTATTACATTCAGATGGCGTAACAGGGGAGCATTCCGGCCGGGACCGGGCCGCCGATGACGGAAGCAGCGGATTCGGTGCGACTTTCCCATGGCCCTGTTCATATTTCGCCGGGGTATTGATGGAATTCCGCGTTATTGACAGGAAATCGCTCGACGTTCCCGCATGGGAGTCGCTGACGGGGAACGCCTCGTTCTTTCACACGCATGAGTGGGTAGACACCTGCGTGGACGGGCTCTCCCCCGGCTCGCACGCCGAGTTTCTATGCGGATACGAGGACGGCAGGCTGGTAGCCGGCATGCCGGCTGTGATCACGAAGCAGCTCTTCTTCAAGTCGTTCTATTCGATGCCTTACGGTACGTACGGAGAGGTCATCCTCGCCGAAGGCGTGAACGGAAATACACGGGACGAGTTCTACGTCCACCTGATCAGGTACCTGAAAAACGGTAAATTCTCCAGGATCTCGATCACCGATTTCGACCGTAACCTCTCCGAGCTGGTCGAGCCGTTCCTCCGGCACAAGGACGTCTTTACTCACATAATCCATCTCGACACGGTCAACGGGCACACTCCGCCGGACAAGAAGATCAACGGCCACATCCGATCCGGACAGCGGGCGGACACCGAGATATGCAGAGTCAGGAGCAGGGACCAGCTCAACGATTTCTACCGTCTGTACGAGATGACCGAGAAAAGGCACGGCTCGATCCGAAACCTCTACACGAAACATTTCTTCGCCAGCGTCCTGAAACATCTGGGGGATTCCGAGATGATGAGCTGGACCTGTCTTAACGCCGACGGGGAGATGATAGGCTCGAGAATCAATTTTATCTACAACGACTCGATGTTCAACTGGCAGACCGTCTGGAACTACGAATACAGGCACCTGAAGCCCAACCACGTCCTGCTTTCCGATTCGATACGGATGGCCGCCGAGAACGGTATCCGCACGATCAATCTCGGCTCCTCGCCGCCGGACGCCCATTCTCTCATCGACTACAAGGAGCGCTGGGGCGGCGTGAAGTTCGAGTACGACTCCTACCTATCGGACTCATGGTTCCGCAAGTTCTTCGGAAGACTCTCAGGGTAAAGCTGAGCCTGCCTGTCACAGCCCCCTCGACCATTCCGGCCGCAGGCGCCCTTCGGGATCGTCGATGGCGCGGTCTATCTCGTCGAGCAACGCCTCCCTGTCCTTGAGCAGAGTGCCGGCCAGCGCGAGGTAGTTCGAGGCGTGATTGCTCCTGAATATGCATCTGTCGGTCTTGAGGCCGGCGACCAGCTCGCGCAGCTCGCGGATGTCGTCGAGTGCCGAATTGAACTCGAATCCCGGCCCCATCGATGAGGCGTATCGGTCTTTCCAGGGGCCTAGCATCAGGGTGAGCGCCGAAAGATACCGCGGCTGGATACGGTTGAGCAGCTCGGCAGTCATACGGGCATGCCTGAGACTCCCTTCCCTTCCGGCAAGCCCCAGTATCACCGTGACCGAGAGCTTGATACCAGCCTCTGACGCCCGCGAGCACCCTTCGGCCATCTCATCGGGGGTCGCTCCCTTGTCGATCCTGTCCAGAAGCTCCGGGTCTCCGGTCTCGACGCCATAATAGAGGATCGAGAGCCCCTTCTCCCTGAGCCGCCTGAGCTGCTCCACGCTGATCGCCAGAAGATTCGCCGGGTTGGCGTAGGCAGTGACCCTCTGCAGCCGCGGAAAGGACGCCGCGAGCCTGTCGAGTATCCGCTCGAGCCTCTCCGCGGGCAGGACCATCGCGTCCCCATCGGCGAGGAATATCCGCCCCGCTGCCGGGTATTCGGCCGCCGCCATGTCGATCTCCTCGAAAAACCTCTCCTCCCGCTTGACACGGAACCTTTTATCTTTATACATGTAACAGAAGCGGCAGCTGTTGTGCGAACAGCCGAGGGTGGCCTGCAGGATAAGCGAACGCGCCTCGCTGGGCGGCCTGTACACGGGGGTGTCGTATTCGATCGACATGATAACTGTCAAAGATTTTTTACAAATATTTCTTTATTATCTATCCAGGAAATGATATTTTACAGTTCATTATAATTACAAACATGGATTCTTACAAGCCTCAATAAGGTCCCGGGCCGGGGGAAATATGATCATCGGAGTTGGTATCGACTCGGTATCTGTAAGCCGCATTGCCGGCCTGATCGAAAGATACGGCCGGAGGTTTCTCGAGAAGGTCTTCACCGAAGACGAGATCGAGGGAGGCCTCGGGCGCAGGGACAGCGCCCAGTTCTTCGCCGCGAGGTTCGCCGCGAGGGAGGCCTTCTTCAAGGCGCTCGGAACCGGCTGGGGGAGGGGCATCCCGCTGAAGGAGGTCAGCGTGACAAGGGAGGAATCGGGACGGCCGCGGCTGTCTCTCTCGAGGCGGGCGCTCGAAGCCGCCGAATCCCACGGAACATCGATCTCACATCTGAGCCTGTCGCACGAAGCCGACATGGCGCAGGCTATCGTCATACTTGAAGGAGGTCAGAGATGACTGAAGTACCGAAGAGCATGATAGGGGTCAGCGGCAAGCTGCTGGTCAATTCGCTGCTCCTTCGCGAGGCCGTCCCCTGCCAGCTCGGCAAGAACGGGTTCGACCTCATAGTCGATCTTACCAGGCCAAAGAGAAACTGGACGATCCTCGTCACTACCAATCTCCGCCCGAAAAAGGCCGGCGGGAAGGGAAAGATGGCCCTCGACTGGTGGGTCGCGGTCGACAACCAGGCTGACTTCGTGGCGTGCGTCGACCTGAGCACTCTGAGAGTGTGGATCTTTTCGCGCGCCGAATTCGAAAAACTCTCGCAGCAGAAGGCCGGCGGCAAGTATCATCTCTATATGTACACGAACAAGGCGGTAGCGCTCAGAGGCAAGAAGAGCATGAAATTCGACTACGAGTTCGAGAGCTTCCGGCTTCAGAACCGCATCCACAGGGGTGTGTTCGACAAATAGCCCGACGCCAACATTTCTCAGACGGGAACCTGGTCTGCCGCGATGGCCATTGTCAACGAATTCGGATGGTCCGTCTCGAGGGAGTCGATGTTCGACTCATGCCGGAGACGCTACTATTTCCATTACTACCTGAGCTGGGGAGGCTGGGAGAGCCGGGCCCCGATGATCGCGAAGGAGGCTTTCAGGCTCAAGCGCCTGACCTCGCTCCCGCTCTGGCGCGGTCAGCTCGTCCACTACATCACGACCAAGGTGCTCGCCTCCATCAGGGCCAAGGGGAAAATACCATCCTTCGAGGACGTGAGCCGCTATACCATCGAGCGGTTCGATACGCAGCTCGAGTTCTCCAGATCGAAGAAATATCTCACCGAGCCGAAGAAGAAGGGCGGCCGGCTCAACATAGACTGGCTCGCACTCTTCGATCACGAGTACGGCCGGCCGATACCCCCCGGGAAGATTCAGAAGACAAAGGACGAGTGCCTGGCGGCGATGAAGGGCCTGCTCGAGAGCGATCTCCTCGCCTCGATAGCCGGGACCGACCCTGACGGCTGGGCGATCGAGAACATCGACCTGGCCGAGTTCGCCCAGGTCTTCGATTTCGAGGGAGCCAGGGTCTTCGCCAAGACCGATTTCATGTTCCGCGGGACAGACGGATCGTTCAACATAGTCGACTGGAAGACTTTCAGCGGGGGAAAAGACGGCAAGACGGACGGCGCGGACGGCAAGGCCAGAGTACAGCTCGGCGTATACGGGTACTACGCCGTATCGGTACTCGGAGAACGGCTCGACAGGATCAGGCTTCTTGAGGTGAATCTTCTCGACGGAGGATCGACCGTCGAGTACATTATAACCGAAGATGATCTGGAAGAGTTCTACCGGCACATCCGCGCAGGGATAGACAAGCTTTCCTCGGTGCTTTCAGGCCGTGACATCGCCCGCAATGAGGCCGGCCCCCCCGGGCTCTTTCCGAAGGTCGACAACGGTCTGTGCAGGTACTGCAACTTCTATCGCGTATGCAAGGACGAGGAGAACCCGGGCAGGCTGCCATGAACGAAAAACCGGACAATGAGGTGACCGGACATGCCACGGCCAAAAGGGAGCCGGCGGCGAGATGGATGGATTTCCTCGCCAGGATCATCAGCGGCTTCTGGGCTGGATTCTGGATATTCTTCGCGGTCGCCACTTCCGCCGCGGATTTCAACTCGCGGGGCGGGGCATCGCTCGGCGGGATACTCATCCCGCTCGCGTGGACGGTCATCCTTCTCCTTCTGGCCCTTACGGCATGGAGATGGGTACGTATCGGACGGATCGCCCTGCCGCTCGCCGGCCTGGCGGTACTTGCGGGGTATCCGATAATAGCGGGCCACTTGCCTGTATCGACAAGGGCTTTCGTGATGGCTTCGCTCGGCCTGCCGCCCCTCTCCGCGGGCGTGTTGCTGATCGCCGCCCGGCGGGTCGACCGGATCTCACTATCACACCGGGAGGCGAAGATCTGATGGAGAACAGGGACGAGATGGAACAGGAGCACTACACCGGCGGATCCGGGCTGAACCTCTTCTGGGGGATAATATTCACGGCCCTCGCCTTCGTCGAGCTCAACCGCGGCATGTACGTCATCGCGGGGGTCCCGGTCTGGGCCGTTTGCCTCTTCGCCATCGGGATGGCAAATTTCATCAAGTTCCCGAAGATCACGGTGGCCATCGCGGGAGGCGAGCGGCGCCTTCCACTGGTCGTCAGGATAGCGAACATACTCAATATCGCCGCACTCGTTGTCCTGGTCATCTCGATCGCCATCGCGTATCTAAGCTGAATGTCAGGGCGGTAATGCTTGAACTTGAGCGCTGCCCCTACTATTTTTGTCTCTATGGGGCGCATTGACCCTTGAACCGGGCCCCTCATGATGTTATAAGACACATCACCATTTTAAAAACAATTCCACCAGGAGGTCATTGTGGCGATAGCGCTTGATGGGTCAGGCCTGACGATCGAAAAACTCGTCCGGATAGCCAGGCACGGTGAAGAGGTCGAGATTCCCGAGCATGCTCTCGCGGCGATCAAAAAGTGCCGCGCGATGCTCGAGAAAAAGATCGACGCCCACGAGATCATGTACGGCGTCAACACCGGGATCGGCGAGTTCTCCGAGGTGGTGCTTGACGACGACCAGATCCAGGACTTCCAGAAATATCTTATATACAACCACGCGGCGGGAATCGGCGATCCCGCTCCGATCGAGTACGTGCGCGGAGCGATGGCCGGAAGGATCAACGTCCTCGCTCACGGCAACTCCGGGTGCCGCCCCGAGATCCCCCTGACGCTCGCGGCGATGCTCAACAAGGGTGTCACACCCTTCGTATGCCAGAAGGGTTCGGTCGGAGCGTGCGGCGACCTCGCGCCGATGTCGCAGATAGCGCTTCTGATGCTTGGCGAGGGCAAGGCTTACTACAAGGGTGAGCTGCTCGACGGAAAAGCTGCCCTGGATAAAGCCGGCATCCCCGTACCTGGCCTGAAGGCGCGCGACGGCCTCGCTACGATAAACGGATCGAATCTGCTGACCGCTATGAGCGCGATCATGCTCTACGATACGGAGAGATGGCTCCGGCAGGCGGAAATCGCCGCCGCGATGTCGCTCGAGGCCCTGATGGCCAACATGAAGCCGTACAGCCCGCAACTGCACGAGATCCGAGGGTTCAAAGGCGCCAAGCGCACCGCCGCGGCGATCCGCAAATGCGTCGCCGGAGGAGATCTCGCCGAGGGGCGCAAGAAAGTCAAGGTACAGGACGCCTACTCGATGCGCTCGACTCCGCAGGTGATCGGTGCCGCCCACGACGCTATCGAATACGCCCGCTCCCAGGTAGAGATCGAGCTGAACGGCGTCGGTGACAATCCGGTCTTCTTCCCTGACGAGGACCTGGCCCTCTCGGGCGCCAACTTCCAGGGTTCGCCTGTCAGCCTTCCGATGGACATGGTCGGCGTTGCCGTGACAATGGTCAGCGTCATGTCGGAGCGGAGGATGAACAGGCTCAATCATCCCGCGCTTAACGTCGGCCTCCCGGCATTTCTCACAAAGGGCGCCGGCATGTTCTCCGGCCTGATGCTGAGCCAGTACACAGCCGACATGCAGATCGTCGAGCAGAGGATCCTCTCGGTGCCGGCCTCGATACAGTCGATACCGGCCGCGGCCGATCAGGAGGATTTCGTCTCGATGGGGATGAACACCGCCATCAAGAACTTCCAGATATTCGACAACGCGTGCGGGATCCTCGGCATCGAGCTTATGGCCGCGGCGCAGGCACTCGATTTCAGGGATTACTCCTTCGGAAAGGGCGTCACGAAGGCCAAGGAAGTCATAAGGCGCCACGTCGATTTCCTCGACATAGACCGTCCTCTGTACCCCGACCATACGGCTATGAAGGAGCTGGTCAGGTCATGCGAGATCCTCGATGAGGTCGAGAAAGAGATAGGCAGCCTGAGACCGGAATGAACGGCGGCTCCCGCCGCGTACGGGGGTTATGACGGAAAAACGGCGGGGTCCTGGTGGGCCCCCGCCGTTTTATTTTATCAGGATCCCGGCCGGTCCCGCCTAACCCTTCTCGTGGAGGATCGCCAGGATGGCGCCCTCTGAATTGTGAAGCTTGAGGACGTCGACCGTCATCATGACCTTCGGCCTGCTGGACGTCCTGAAGGCGGCCTCGTAATGTCTCGGCACGTCCACATCGCGATGCACGCGCCGCTTTATAAAATCCTTGACCATCTCGATCGACTCGTTGTGGCAGATATCGATGATCGGCAAATCGTTGAATTCCGCTATGTCCCGCTCAAAAAGGTCGGCGAACTTCTGGTTGGCCTGTACTATTTTGTTGCCCTTGTAATAAGCTGCCGGCTCGTCGAATTCCTCAAGCCCCTGCAGCAGCATGTCCACGCACTGTTGCATTCCGCACTGCTCCCTTCTACTCGTACTCGTTGGATATCTCGCCTACGATGCTTTCGAGGATGTTCTCTAGGGTTATGATACCCTTTGCTTTTTCGCCACTTGTGATTACGGCGAAATGAAGCGGCTCGTCTTTCAGCCTCACCAGAAGGCGCTCGGCTGACTCATCCTCGTCTACCTCGAAAGGCTTATGCATGACAGTAGCAAGTCTCTCGCCACCGTCGAGTCCGAGCAGATCGAACAGTGAGATTATGCCCACGATCCTCCCGTCATTCGGCGAGATGAGAGGGAAACGAGAGTACGTGTGCCTGTTGGCCTCCTCGATCACCTGATCCACGGAGGCGTTGACAGGGAATGATACGACCTGTTCGATCGGGACCATCAGTTCGCGGACTTTCCTCGTGCCGAAGTCGAAGACACCGTCGATCATACGCTTTTCGCGTTGCTCCAGATCCCCCTCGACCTTGCCCCTCCTGTAAAGGAAGACCAGGTCCTCGCGGGAACTGAGTATGTCGAGCTTGCCCTCGCCGGTGCCGGCGAGCCTTGACATCAACCTGGCGAGGACCGTGGCGGGAAAAACGAGCGGGAAGAGAATGATCGACATCACATGCAGGGCGGGAGCTATCTTTATCGACACCTGGTCGGCGTGATAGAGAAATGCCGACTTTGGTATGACCTCCCCGAATATAAGCAGGAGCGGGGTCATGACGGCGGTAGCGACGAGACCGCCCGAATCCCCGAACAGTCTCACGGCGAGCCATGTGGCAACGGCCGTGCAGCTGATCACCGCCAGGTTCGTACCGACCAGGACCACGCTGAAGAAATGCTCGGGCGTCCGGAGGAGTCTCTCGAGCAGTCTTGCCCTCCAAGAACCGTGCCTGGCCCTGCTGTGGAGCCTGACCTTGCTGCAGGAGACTATCGCGGTCTCCGAGCCCGCGAAAAAGGCCGCCAGGAGTATCATAAGAAGGATCAGAAAGACCGACGCGCCCGTGCTCATCGCGGCTCCTCCTCCCCCAGCCGTTCGATCTTGATCTTCTCCACTTTCGTCTTTCCTGACGACAGCACGAGAAAACGCAGTCTGCCGGATCTGAATGATTCGCCGTCGACCGGGATCCTGCCCGTCATATCGCAGAGTAGACCATTGATCGTCTCTACATCCTTTGAATCGAGGTCGGTGCCGAAGACCTCGTTTAGGTCCTCTAGATGCATCGATCCCTCTACGATTATCCGGTCCTCATCTATTATATGGTATTCCTTGACGCGAGGCTCTCTCCTGTCGCGTATCTCCCCGATGATCTCCTCGAGGATGTCCTCGAGCGTGACGATACCCTCGTACGAGCCGTGCTCGTCGACCACGATGACGACGTGGTTCCTGGAAGCCGTCAACTCTCCAAGCAGGTCTCTGACCGGCTTTGTCTCGGGGACGAAGCTGACCGGACGCACCAGTTCACGCAGGGTTATCCTCTCGTTCCTCGAATACCTCAGCAGGTCCTTGGTGTGGAGTATCCCCGCGATCCTTTCGGTATTGCCTTCGAAAAGAGGGACCCTGGTAAATCCCCTGTCCCTTACCTGGGCTACCGCTTCCTGAAAGGGAGTGTCCACATCGAGGGTGAAGACCTCTACGCGTGGCGTAAGTATCTCGCGCACATCCGTTTCAGCGAGAAGAAAGAGGTTCGTCAGTATCTCCCTCTCGAACTCGTCAAATACGCCGTCCCTGTATCCAAGCTCGACGGCGGTGGCAAGTTCCCGCGAGGCATATCTCTCTTTCGTCTCGCCGAAGAGCTTCCGGCAGATCTCTACGGACGAGTCGGCTATCATTCCGAGGAAAACGGTGACCGGATAGAAAAGGTACATGAGAGATCTTACCGGAATGGCAATGGCCATTGAGAGGCTTACCGCCTTCTTGATCGCCACGCTCTTTGGAAGGATCTCGCCGAACATCAGGATCAGCACGGTCATAACGATCATCGCGTACCCGACCCCCCGCTCCCCGAACAGCTTTATCGCGAGAACCGTCACAACGCTCGTGTTGGCGATGTTCACGAGCAGATTGCCGAACAGAAGCGTGACGAGTAGTTTTCTGGGCGCAGCGAGGAGAGAAGCCACCTGCTTCTGTCTTCTCGATCCGGACGACATGCCGGCGACTTTCGATCTCTGGAGGGAGAAAAGAGCCGTCTCCGACCCTGAAAAGAAGGCCGAGAGGACTAGTAGCGCGATTACCGCGATTACCAATGGGAGTTGTACTTCTGGAGCCGTGCCTTGGGGTGATTGCATCACCTGTCATCCGGCGATCCGCCGAAACGCTCCTTTGCTTCTGCCGCTTCCTCGCTGGCTGGATATTCTCTCATGAGCCTTCCCACCACGCCCTGCGCAAGCTCCGAATCCCCCGTCTTTTCGTAGGTGATCGCCATTCGGAGCAGGACCGCCGGGGTCTTTTTGCCTCGCGGATAGTCCTGAAGGATAGTAGAGAATTCCCTGAGGGCATCGTGATCCTTGTCCAGTTCGAGGTAGCATTCGCCCCTGATGAACCTGACATCCTCGGTCATCGGATCTCCCGGGTACTCGCGGAGGAATACCTCTGATTCATCGAGGGCGATATCGTACTCCATCCGGCTGAAGTCGAGATAGATCTGCCTGTACATTTCCTCGGGGACAGGAACTGAGATGGCCGGGCCGGCCGAGTCCGGAAGAGAGACTGCCCCGCCGCCGTCCCCGGAGAGAGAATCCGGCGACGGGGCATTTTCCTGAACGGCCGCGACCTGCGCGGACGGATGGCGCACGTTCCCCTGAGAGGACACGTACCGCTCTTCCTCGATCATCACGGAGAGCGCGTTGATCTGGTCCTTTATCTCCTCGAGATCCATGCTCGTCCTGGCTCCGCTGACACGGAGCTGTTCCTGTTGACCCTCGAGCATCGTCTCCAGATGGTAGAGCCTTCTCTGGAGGATGGCGTTTTCCCCGAGGAGGGAATCCACCTTGGCCTCGGTGGCAAGAGTCGCTTCCGGGGCGTTCCAGTACTCCCTGCCCCAGCATCCCCCAAGCAGTAGGGACGATGCCGAAACCGTGACGGCGATCATTATCCGGATGACCTGTCTGCGCACCGCTGGACGCCTATTCCTTTACTACCATGTGAGCGCGGCGGTTCAACGCCCACGCCTTCTCGTCGTGCCCCAGCGCGAACGGCTTCTCCTCGCCATAGCTGATTATGGACAGCCGGCCGGCGCCGATCCCATAGGCGATGTAGAAATCCATCGCTGCCTTTGCCCTCTTCTCGCCCAGAGCGAGGTTGTACTCCGATGTGCCGCGCTCGTCGCAATGTCCCTCGATCACGAGGATCGCCTTGGGACGCGACATCAGGAGTTCGGCATTGTTCTCGAGCACACCCTTGTACTCTCCCTTGATGCTGTACTTGTCGAAATCGAAGAATACGTCCTCGAGGACGAGGGTCTCAAGCTCCTCCTGCTCGACAGGTTCGATCTCTTCCTTAACTGGAGGGGGGGGAGGAGGAGGAGGTACTTCCTCCACTGGAGCTATGTTCTCTTCGACCGGAGGGGCCTCTTTCTTCGAGCAGGCTGGCAGCACCATGAGTATGGCGAGCGTCAGAACGAGAAAAAGCAAACCGAAACGCTTCATATCGCAAACCTCCCTGTCTGCAGGAAAATTGTCAATCGATCCCAACATGAATCCACATATAGCGCAAATGATACCCTCAGGCCTCGAAATTGAAAACGATTATTTTAACTTATTTTGCCGCCGGGGGACTGTCATCTCGACCTCAGCGGAGACCAGGATGGAGCCTCTCCCCTGGCGAGCCTCCTCCTTGTACCCGAATCTATATCTATCACGACGATCCAGGGCTCGCCTGCGTACCTCACCACCGCGGCCAGATGCCTGCCGTCGGGGGCCCAGCACGCGTCCTCATAGCTGAAATAATCGTCAAAGACGGTCTCGAGCCAGAGGCCATCCGGAGAAATCAGCTTCATCCTGTATAGGCCGCCGTCACGGGACGAATAGGCGACAAGGTCCCCCCTGGGCGACCAGTCGGGAGAAGTATTGTAACCTCCCTCGCGGGTCAGCCTCCTGACGTTCCCGCCATATCTGTCCATGATATAGATCTGAGGGGTCATGGAACGGTCCGATACGAAGGCTATCTCCCTGCCGTTCGGAGCCCATACGGGAGACACATCGATCGCGCGGTTATTCGTCAGTCGTCTGCCCAGTGAGCCATCGAGGCCCATCAGGTAGATCTCGCTGTTCCCCTTGATGCTCAGAGTGACTACGAGTTCGCCGCTCTCCGGGTTGTAGCCGCTTGCGATATTGAGGCCCTTTCTGTGCGAGATCATCTCGCGCGAGCCCTTGAGGAGGTCTATCATGTACAGATCGGGATTGTCTCTGCGGTAGGAGGTGAATACGAACCGGTGGTCATCGACCCACAGCGGGGAGACCACAAGCTCGCCGCTGGTCAGTCCCTTTTCACCGTATCCGTCATAGTCCACGACGTAAAGGTTCTTCACGTCGCCTTCACGTCTGGTGAAAAGCAGGCGGGTCCTCGCGATCCCCGTCTCGCCGATCAGGAAGAAGAGTATCTCGTCAGACAGCTCGTGGGCTACCGTCCTCAGGGCGGAATGCCTGAAGGTGTATCTCTTCCCGAATATCATCTCCCTGCTGACAAAATCGATCAGGCTGGCATCGAGCGAGTATCTCTCGCCGTCCCAGGCGAGCTTTCCCTCCACTATGGCCGACGCGGTTCCTCCGTCCGCGAGGGTATCGGCCCCGGCGGCGAACTTCAGCGGGATGAATACCGACGTGAACTCGAGATCCTGCCTGAGGACCGACATCAGGTATTCCGACGCCGCGCGAAGGTCGTTCCTCTCTATCTCAATGTCTTTCACGACGATCGGTATCTGTCCTCCGCCTGGCTTGTCGGTGCTAAGGTGTACGTCCATCTGGGCGGCCGCTCCGAGAGGAGTCATTGCCGCCAGGAGCAGCGCCGCGAGGATCCCGTATCTTCTCATCTGCAGGTATTTCCTTTCTCACGCAGGCTCGCCAGGCTCGCCCGCTACTTCTTCTGCGTAAATGTGAAATGTATGCCGAGCCACGATTCGCCGAACGCTCTCGGGAGGGGAGGGTACGGTTCGGCGCTCTTGATCGCCTTGAGCGCGGACCGGTCGAAATACGAGTTGCCCGAAGGGGTCTCCACACGCAGGTCGCTGACCCGTCCATTGCGCGAGAGCCTGAAATAGACCATGCACGAGATGCCGCCCTCCCTTCCCCCCTGCACCGAAAGCCAGTTCTCGGATACCTTGCGCTCTATGGCGGAGAGATAGTAGGCAAAGGGGAACTGAGGCGCGTCGACGGCGACCTCCGTCTGGTTGCCCTCCTGCATCGAGACATCCATCGGCTTGTCCTCCTGCTTCGTCTCGACTGGCTTCTCCTGAGGTTTCTTCTCGGGTTCCTTTTTCTTTTCCTTCGGCTTCGGTTTCGGAGTTGTGACTTCCGGCTTCTTGACCTCTACTTCGGCCTTCGGCTCTTCTTTCGGCTCCTCGACCTTCGGGGCGACGAAGGGCCTTAATATCTTCACGTTGTAGACAGTCTTCGGCACCTTCATCTGAGGCACCACGTTGAATAGGGTCAGCAGCGCCCAGAGGATGATGACGTGAACGAGGATCGATATAAGCAGGGAAAGCCTCATCCCTCCCGCCCCCGATGCGGATCCGGCCATCAGTCTTCCTGCTCGGCTATCAGCCCGAGGTCCTCGATGCCCATCATCTTGATCCGGGCGATCACCCTCATGACCGAACCGTAGCGGGCTTCCTTGTCGGCCCGCAGGAATACCCTGGGAGGATTCTCGTCGAGAGCCTTGCGCAGCTCCGCGGAGAAATCCCTCCATTCGACCTTCCGCCTGTCTATGAAGACCTCTCCGTCCTCATCGACCGAGACCGTTATCCCCTCCTGCTCCTCTATGACCTTCGCTTCAGCCTTGGGCAGCTGAAGCTTTACGCCCGCCTGGAGAAAGGGCGCGGTCAGCATGAACACGATCAGGAGCACCATGATGACATCGACGAGATTCGTGATGTTTATCTCGGCCAGCGAGGAGTATCTCTCTCTGTTACGCTTCCTCATGAGTATCTCTTCTCGAGAAGCCTCGTCCTGAACCGCACCGCGAACAGGCCGAACTTCTCCTCTCGGCGCCTTATCACGCGTACAATGTAGTTATAGCCGATCACCGCCGGTATCGCGGCGCCGAGGCCGAATACCGTGGTTATAAGCGCGTCGGCGATCCCGGGCCCGACGACATACAGGTTCGCCGAACCGCGCACCCCCATGCTGAGAAACGAGCTCATTATCCCCCAGACCGTCCCGAGCAGGCCGAGAAAGGGGGATACGCTCGCTGTAGTCGAAAGGAATATCAGGTAGGATTCCCATTCGGAGACTACCGTATCCATCGACGAGTCTATGAAGCCGTCGAGATGTTCCATGCCGCGCAGTTCTCCGCTGTCGATCTCGCCCTTGACCATGACGACCAGCGACGCTTCCGGACTGTCCGGATATTCGGCCGCCTTGTCCGCAAGCGAGGACAGGGAAGGCTCCTTTTCGAACACCTTGACAAAGCTCTCGCTCTGCTTTTTCGAGCGCCTGAAATATCTTATTTTTTCAACCATTATTGTCCAGGAAACGACGGACAGGACGAGCAGCAGGACAAGGATGGCCTTGGCCAGCGTGCCCGACCCGGCTATAAGGTCAGTAAAGCTCTCCGCCACCTGGAGAAAGACCGGTAACCCCGCAAACCCCATATTCATCCTCCTTTTCCAGCTCCACCGGGCAACTTATCATTATACATCTGGACGGTCAAGTTTGTTTCAGAAGGCCGGAACGGCCCCTGCGATAGTTTGTATAAGATAGTGTACAGCGGGACAGGAAGCGAACTCCGTTTAGCCGGCGTCGCAGGTTTTATCGGTGCGATGGCCAGCAGTACGCTTTCTGGAACGGTCTATGCCTTGTATAAACACAGTAAAACTACTATACTGTTATAGTAGTGGACAGGCGCTTGGCGCGTGGCGTCAGCCTTGCGGGAAGAAGCGCCGGTCATATCCCCTGGAAGGGAGTCCAGGCCATGAGACATCCGCTAACGATATTACTACTGGCCCTGACAGTCATGACGCTCTCTGTGGCACCGGCAGCGGCCGTAGAGATAAACAGCCCGCCGGCACTCAAGCCGGCCGTTCAGGGTGATATTGATGTATCGATCCGCCTGATCGGCGGCCGTGGCGCGGTCCTGATGCCGGGCCGGGATGTCAACATGACATTTCAGGCCAATGCCGACGCGTACGTGATCATCTACAACATAGACAGCGATGGATACGTCCACCTTCTCTATCCGGCGGATGGAAGGCCGGAGATGGTAGTGGGCAAAAAAGTGTATTTTCTTCCCGAGCAGGGAGGGGGAGTGACGTGGAAGGTCGGCGGGGATACGGGAATCGAATATATCCACGCGATCGCTGTCGGCGACGCGTCGAGGATCGACCGCGACGAACTCTACTATCTCGCGCAGAACAGCACCATGCCGGAGGAGAGAAGGCTCAGGATCGACATGGATCCTTTTCTCGCCTTCAACATGATCGACGAGGAATTGATCGATGATGCCGAGCGGATGATCCCGGCTACCGACTACACTTATTTCTATGTCAACCGCAAGGTCGACTACCCGGGATATCTCTGCTACAAGTGTCACTCGCCGTCGAAGATCCCTGACCCCTACGCGATGGAGTGTCCAGAGGTCGACATCGAGATGATCACCGTCAACGAGGATGCCAGCTATCCCTACCCGCAGCTTTTCGCGGTCCTGGAGGCGGGCAGCGGCTCGGCCGAGGATGATTACTCCTCGTACGCGTATTCCGCCGACAACCTCACGCTCGGGTACGACGACTACGATTACGACGACCAGAAGGTCTACCTTTCGATCTACAACACCTACGGTTTTTACCCGTATTCATGCTACTGGCCGGGATACTGGTCCTGGTATGTCAATTCGAATCCTTACTGGTACTGGGACATCTCATGGGGGATCGGATGGGGCTGGAGCAGCGGATGCTACTACTACCACTACCCGTTCTACTCATGGTATCCCTACTCCTACAGCGCCTACTGGAACGGGTACCACCACGGATACTGGAACGGGTACTGGTACGGGGACGGGCACTACGCGGGGAATTACTACCCGTCGAACAAGAGATCCCTCTACGCGGGACGCGGATTCACTAAAAGAGGCTCTCTCGACTATGCCTCGACCAGGGTGAAGACTTCCCCTTACGCGGCTGGCCGTGATCTCACGAGGCGCGGCTCTCTCGACTACGCCTCGACCAGGGTAAAGACCAGTCGGGAGACGACGCTCGCTTCGAGTCAGCTTGTAAAGAAAAGATCGGCGGCCGCAGCAGCCAGGAGCTACCAGCGCTCGCGCCTGGCCAGGCAGGTGACGAGGGAAAGGGCCTCGACCGGATTCCGCTCGTTCGAGACGAGCAGGTACCAGACCGGCAGAGCGAGCCGTTACGAGCGGGGAGTATACGGCAATTACGGGGCGACCCGGAGCGCCAGGACCGTGAACCAGGAATCCAGGAAGACAAGGGAGCGCGCGGCCGCGGGGAACTCGACCCCCAGATCAGACAGTGGCACGAAAAGCTACGAACGCGGGTCGTCAAAGGCTTCCGTTCAGCGCGACACCGGCAGACAGAACGCCGGCTCCGCGCTGGAGAGACGGGTTCGTGCCCGCAGCTCCGCAAGGAAGACAAAGGCCGTCTCTCCAGAGAAGGCCCGTTCCTACAAACCACAGAGAAGTCCGGCGCGCACAGGGACACCCGCCCGCTCGTCAAAGGATTCCGGCAAGAGCAAAAGCGGAAGCGCCGACAAGAGCCGCACGAGCGGCAGCCAGTCCCGTGACAGCGGAGTCAGGAGTAATTCAAGCTCATCCGGTTCGAGCGGAAGGAGCACGACGGGAAGCAGCCCGACCAGGTCCTCCAGCAGCAGATCCTCAGGCAGCAGGTCTTCGGGCAAAAGCTCCTCGAGCGGCAAAAGCAGCGGACGCAAGCGCTGATTCCTGTCTGTGAACGATAATGATCAGCCCCCGGGCCGGACGGTCCGGGGGCTTTTTTATCCGTCCAGCAGGAACCTGTATCTCGTCCAGTCGGCTGTGTTGACTATCACTACTGTGTCGCCGGCGCCAATCGTCCCCGAGCGGGTCAACTTGACCAGCCCCGCCAGCGTCGCTGCGCCCTCCGGCGAAGGAAATATCCCCGCCCCGCGCGCCATCTGGTAAACCGAGTCGAGGATCGCCTTGTCGGAGACGGCGACAGCGGTCCCTGCGGTCTCACGCAGCGCCCTGAGCACCTGCCTGTCAGCTCTTGAAGATGGCACCCTGATCCCGGAGGCTATCGTCACGGGATCGGCCCAGTTTGAGACGGTATCCTCGCCCTCCTCGAACGCCCTCACCACGGGAGCGCATCCTTCGGACTGGACGGCCGCTATGCGGGGCATCTCTCCCTCGAGCCAGCCGAGCTCCCTAAGCTCGAGGTAAGCCTTCCATATGGCCACTACTCCCGTGCCTCCCCCTGTGGGGAAGATAATCCATCGGGGGCTGCATCCATCCAAGTCGTCCTCGATCTCGAAGGCCATAGTCTTCTTCCCCTCGACTCTGCCCGGTTCCCTGAACGTGCTGATCGCGAACTCGCCTTCGGCGAGGCCGTCTTCAGCCATCGCCCGGGCGGCGTCGGGGAGTATCCCCTCTATTGTCCTGACATCGGCGCCATAAGCGAGACACTCCTCTTCCACTCCTTCCGGAGTGACCGAGGGAATATAGATCCTCGCCGCGAGACCGGCCGCCGCGCCGTATGCCGCCAGCGCGAGTCCGGCATTCCCTGCCGACGGGATGACACCGGTCCGGGCGCCCAGGTCCACGAGCCTCGAGACCGCGGCGGCCATCCCGCGCGCCTTGAAGGACCCCGTAGGATTGAGCGCCTCGTTCTTTATGAAGAGCCTCCCGCACCCGGCGGAGGCCGCGAGAACCGGGGCTTCGAGCATCGGGGTATTGCCCTCACCTAGAGATATCTCCCGCGAGAAGACGGGAAGCAGCTCCCTGAATCGCCAGATCCCTTTACCCGGCCCGTAGAACTCCGTTCTGGTCACATTCCTTCGCAGGATGCCCAGATCGTATACAGCCAGCAGGGGGCCCGAGCACGAAGGGCATTCGCCTGCGGCGGACCCGGCCGGAACGGTCCTTTCGCAGTTGCCGCACCTATAACCCTCGAAGTATCTCACGGTGATCCTTTCTATTGCCTTTTACGCTGGAACCGGACATGCGGGCTCAAGTTTTCCTTGACCCGCGGCGGCCTGTCAACAGAACTTATTATACATGATAGCCTGGATTGAAAAGAACGGTCTCCGTATCGGAACCTTCCCGGCGCTCGAGGCTCTAGCTCCCGCCCTTCGGGTATGGTTCACCTCGAGGCAGGGAGGCGTAAGCGCCCCGCCTTTCGACTCACTCAACCTCGGCAGCCATGCCGGTGACAATCGCGCCGACGTTCTAGAAAACAGGCGGAGGCTCAAGGAAGCCCTCGGGATAGGAGCATCCCGTGTCGCAAGGGGCGGACAGGTGCACGGCACCGGGATCCTCGAGGTCACCAGAGGTGGAAGCTACGAGGACACTGACGGATTCATCACGAGGTCAAGGGGGCTCGCGCTCGCGATAAACTCGGCCGACTGCTTTCCGCTGGTCATCCACTCTCCTTCCGAGATGGTCGTCGCCGCGCTGCATGTAGGCCGCTCCGGGGCGGCCGGAGGGATCATAGAAAAAGCCTTCGGCATCCTGTTCGACACCTGCCGCATCGATCCCGCCAGCACGGTGGCGGTATGCGGCCCCGGGATCTGCCGGCGTTGTTACGAAGTCGGCCGGGAAGCCGCGGCCGTGTTCCCGGAGTACGCGAGAAAGCGCCAGGCAGGATCCTGGCACATCGACCTGCCCCGATTCATCCGGGCCGAGACCGAGAGGGCAGGCGTGAGGCCGGCTAACTTCTTTGATTCGGGCCTCTGCACCTCGTGCGACGGGAGACTCTTCTCGTACAGGAGAGCCGGGGGCAGGACGGGCCGCGGCTGGACCCTCGCGATGATGGCCCGCCGCTGACCGGGGCGACTATCCGCCGAGTTTTTCCATCACCGACGAGATCTTTCCATCCATCGTCAGTTCGCTGTCGCGCCGGTCGTCGATGATCACCGTTGTCAGCACCCTCATCGCGCCCTTTTCGAAGGGCACTTCATGCATTTTCGCCACTACAGCGAGAACGGTCCGCAGCTCGCCCTCTATCACCGTCGACATCGGCGTGAGTCTGAACTTTATCCCCTCGGTCCCCGCAAGGATCTCATGGCATCTTGCGACGTAGTGGCTGACACTCGTCGACCCCGTTCCGACCGGCACCACTGACACTGAACAAACAGCCATCTCGGGCTCCTTCCTCGTCCTTGATATGTTTGACTTTAACATGTCCGGGCATATATTCTCCACTGTAGTCTGAACGCGAAAGGACAACGCCTATGGCCCGCGCAGCATGCGGAGAAATAAAACCGTTCATCGTCATGGAGGTACTCGAGCGCGCACTGGAGCTCGAGCGCGAAGGCAGGTCGATCATCCATATGGAGATCGGCGAGCCCGATTTCGATACTCCGGCCGCGGTCGTCGAAGCCGCACGCAGATCCCTCGCTGGCGGAGAGACGCATTATACCGACAGCAGGGGAATACCCGAGCTTCGCGATGCCGTGGCCCGATGGTACGACCGCCGCTACAGCTGCGGCGCGAATCCCTCGCAGGTCCTCGTCACGATGGGTGTCTCACCCGCCCTGCTGCTTGTGCTCTCGTGCATGATCGACGGGCCGGGCGACGAGGTGATCCTCGGCGATCCCTGCTACCCGTGCTATCCGAATTTCATCAGGTATCTCGGAGGCACCCCCCGTTTCATCGCCACGAGAGAGGAAGACGGATTCCAGCTCAGGCCTGATGACGTCAGAACAGCGATCGGACCGGGCACAAGGGCCGTCATGATCAATTCCCCCGCCAATCCGATGGGCACGCTCATCCCGCCGAAAGACCTCGAGGAGATATGCGGACTGGGGCTGCCGGTGATAAGCGACGAGATATATCACGGCCTCGTATACGGCGAGAAGGAACACAGCGCCCTCGAGTACACGGACGATGCCTGGGTGCTGAACGGCTTCTCGAAACTTTTCGCCATGACGGGCTGGAGGCTCGGATACGTGATAATGCCCCCGGAGAAAATCCGCCGGATGCAGATCCTGCAGCAGAATTTCTTTATATCACCGAACTCGTTCGTCCAGAAAGCCGCCGTGACCGCTCTCGACTTCGAACACCCCGAGATCCCAGTGATGCTGGAGAAGTACGACCGCAGGAGGCGCTTCCTGCTCGAAAGGCTCCCAGGGCTCGGTCTGGAGTATGCCGTCGAGCCGAAAGGAGCCTTCTACATATTCGTCAGGACCGATCACATCGACCCGGACTCGTTCCGCCTCGCCTTCGATATCCTGGAAAAGGCAGGAGTCGCGCTGACTCCGGGCATAGATTTCGGTGAAAGGGGCGAGGGACACCTGCGTATCTCGTACGCGAACTCGCTGGAGAACATAAAGGAAGGCATGGACAGGCTCGAGAAGTATCTCGAGGAAAGGAGCCGGACATGAAGAGACTGATGACCGCGGTGCTTGCAGCCGCCATACTGGCGCCCACGGCGGCGTCGGCATTTCCGCTGGGGTTCGAGGTCAAGGGAGGCGTAGGCGTAGGATACTACTCGATGTCGGAGTTCAACGACAACCTCCAGGCGGTACGCGAGCAGTACAGCCTCGTCTACGACAATATCTCAAGCGATTTCAACGTGATGATCGATGGCAGGGTCTGGATGTTCGGCCGGTTCGCAGCGACGGTCGGATTCGAGCACCTGTGGGCCGAGCATAACATGCCGGTAAGCTCCACTTCCTACGTGACGTACACGATGCCCGCGGACATCCTCTCCCTGGGCGGCGCGGTGCATGTATTCAGGGTCCCCAGGGTCATCGACATCAATGCCGGGCTCAAAGGGACCTTCGGCAAGGTAATCTTCGGCACCGACCAGGACGGCAAATACACCGAGTACAAGTCGAACGGGTACGGATTGGACATCTACGGAGAGATCAACACGAATTTCCTCAACCCGGTCGAGGTCGGGTTCACTCTCGGATACAGGGGGCTGAAGATCGACGGGTTCGAGGACAAGTTCGGCGATACGCCCGAATACATCGGAACGGGCGCCCCCGCGGTCCTCGACTACAGTGGCATTTATTTCTACTTCACCGCGGGCGTCGCGATATGGTAATGCGTTGACTTTACCGGTTCCACGGGGTAGATTTACAACTCGAAATCAGCCCGAATGGGCCTGTATCAGAAAGTCGTCATGAAGCTATCGTCAGAACTGAAGAAATCAGCGATCCTGATGGAGATGAGATCGGCCGGGAAGGACGATGCTATCGAGGAACTCGTCGACCTTCTCTGCTCGGCTTACCGCCTAAAGGACCGGGACACGATCCTCGATGCGGTCCGTGACCGGGAAGCCAAGGCCAGTACCGGTATCGGGATGGGCCTGGCGGTACCGCACGCGAAGACTTCCGCCGTCAGCAGGCTGCATGTCGCCTTCGGGCTTTCGCGCGAAGGCATAGATTTCGAGTCTGTCGATGGGGAAAAAGCGCATCTGTTCTTCATCATGGTCTCGGCCAAGGACCGGACAGGCCCCCATATCCAGGCGCTGGCGGGTATATCCCGACTGGTCATGCACGAGGAGGTAAGGACCGGGATGATATCCTGCCGTGACGCGAAGGAGTTCCTGTCCTTCGTGGCATCGGCCGAGAAGAAGTACCTGTAACCTGACTTCCTGCCCGGGAGACCGATCATGGAGATCAGAAAATACATGATGAGGGACTTCCGCACCGTCGTTCCCCACATGCCGATGCGTGAGATCGCGAGGCTCTTCTTCGAGACGGGGGAGTCGGTCCTGCCCGTAGCGGACGAGGACGGCACCCTCGCCGGCATCATAACGATCGACGATTTCATCCTGATATTTCTCCCCGATTATATCGACCTGATAAAAAGCGTCGATTTCCTGCACGATTTCGGGGCTCTCGAGAGGAGAACGTACTCGGTCGAGGAGAGGCTGCTCGTGGCCGAGGACCTGATGCGCGAAAATATCACTCCACTCGAGGAGTCGGAAAGCGTCATGAAGGCCGCCGCGGCCCTTCACAAGTCTGGACTGCAGCGTCTGCCGGTCGTCAGCGGATCGAGGCTTGTCGGAATGATCAGCCTCGGTGATGTCTGCCGGGCTATTTACGATATGGAAGGTAACTAGTGGCGCCCGGGACAATAGCAGCGATCGTCATATTCGTACTGTCCTACCTTTTCATCATCACCGAGAAGATTCACAGGACGAAGATAGCCCTGATGGGAGGCGTTCTCCTCATCGTCTTCCATATCCTGACGCAGTCGGAAGCGTTCGAGTTCATCGATTTCAACACTATCGGCCTTCTGACTGGCATGATGCTCCTGATAGGCGTTCTGAAGGAAACGGGCATCTTCAGCTGGGTTGCCATCACGATCGCAAAGAAATCCGGCGGCGACGCATGGAAGATACTCCTCTGGTTCTCAGTGTTCACCGCAATCGCCTCGGCCCTTCTCGATAACGTCACTACCGTCCTCCTGATCGCGCCGATCACGATACTGATAGCCGAGATGCTCGATATCACGCCGTTTCCGTTCCTTATCGCGGAGATACTCGCAGCGAACATAGGCGGTACCTCCACGCTGATCGGAGATCCGCCCAACATCCTGATAGGCTCCGCCGCCGGCCTCTCCTTCCTCGATTTCCTGATCCATCTCGGCCCTATCTCCGTCATCGTGCTAGCTGCCACCCTCCTTCTCCTCAAGATACTCTTCAGAAAGCAACTCACGGCCGGGAGCGCGGCGATGCGCGAGACCATCTCGGGGATGGACGAGACAAAGGTCATAAAGGATGCGGCCCTGCTGAAGCGCAGCCTGATCGTTCTCTCTTTGACCGTGGCTGGATTCCTCGTTCACGGGTGGCTCGGGCTCAAGCCGGCGACGATCGCCCTCGCCGGAGGTGGCGCTCTGCTGATCTGGAGCGGGACTGACATCGAGGAGAGGCTCGGCGAGATCGAGTGGACGACCCTTTTCTTCTTCATGGGCCTGTTCGTGCTCGTCGGCGGGCTCGAGAAGACAGGAGTCCTCGAATTCCTGGCCGGCAGGGTCCTTGCCCTGACCAGCAACCTTACCCTGCTGTGCCTGTGTATCCTCTGGGTATCGGCGATCGCCTCTTCCTTCCTAGACAACATCCCTTTCGTGGCGGCGATGATCCCCCTTATGGCGAGGATAAGCGCGGCCCTCTTCCCGAACGCGGCCGGGATGGACGAGGCCGCTTACCAGCTCTGGCAGATGAAGCAGGCTATGCCGCTCTGGTGGAGCCTCGCCCTGGGAGCCTGCCTCGGAGGCAACGGCACACTAGTCGGAGCCTCGGCCAACGTCGTTATCGCGGGATTCAGCGAGAAGACGAAGAGCCCGCTCAACTTCCGCAACTATTTCCGGTACGGGTTCCCCCTGATGCTTCTGTCCATCGTCCTCTCGAGCGCCTACCTGCTCGTTCGCTACCTGATTACATAATAGGACAGGGACAAAAAAAGGAGGAGACTTCGAGCCTCCTCCCGGATAGATCCTGTCTCTTATCTCCGCCCTACTTCTTCATCTTCTTACAGGGAACCTTGCAGTGGTCGTCAGCATCGGAGGTCTTGCAGGCCTCGGTGCACTTATGGCCGTCTTTCCCCTCCATGCCGCACTTTCCGGCGCTCTTCTCACAGCCCATGCCCTTCGCGGAGCCTTTGCCCATCGCGCAGCCCATTCCCTCCGCGTGCTGCTTCATAAGGAACCCTTTCCAGTGCTCGGCTGGAAGGACCGCCTTGACCTTGAGAAGGTAATCGACCTTCGCCTGGTGCATCTTGTACTGGATGTCGTTCATCGACTTGCCCAGCTTCTCTACCGCTTTCGTGGAAGTCTCCTCCTTCAGGAGCTCCTCCATCATGCTCTTGTGTATCGTTTCCTTCTCGGCGTCGAGATCGACCATCGTTAGCTTGTACTGAAGCTTCAGCTTCTCGAGCTTTACCCTGGTCTCCTGATCGAGAGGAGCCATGGACTTGCAGTGATTCTCGGGAACAGCCTTCTCCTGCGCCGATATCACGGTGAAGGACAGGGCAAGAAACAGGACTGCCAGCAACGCTGCGAACCTTTTCATCTGGAAACTTCCTTTCCTTTCTGGTACGGACAATTTTCTTTTCCCACGCAGCCGGGTCTCATGCTGCACTGGATCAGGTAGAGGAGCCTTTCATCTTCTTCGGGATTGAGCACTTCTCTCGAATCAAGCAGCCTCTTGACAAGAAGCTTCTCGAGCCCGCCCTGCAGGACCGATATGCTGTCGACCTTTTCCATTATGGTCTGCTCGTCGGGCTCCTTCGCCAGAAGGAGGTGGAACAGGCCGTCACGTTCCTTCTCAAGCTCGGTCTTGATCGCGCCGGCTTCAGCGCTCGTCCCGGCCATCACTTCCTCGAAGCACTTCGCCTGTTTTCCCGACAGGCCTATACATTTCGAAAGCTGCTTTCCGTGTTCGTCGATCGGTATCTTCCCGCCCGCCGTCTTATCGGGCTGCTCAGACTCACGTATCGCGTAACCGACCGCCACGGTCGCTACTACGGCAAGATTGAACGCCAGCGACACTATAAGTATCGCCTTGAGGGCCCTTTTACTCATCATCGCCTCCCCTGGCGGCAATGTCCATCGCCTCACCGAACGAAGCCGGCGGGTAGTCCTCCAGGTACTCCAGGCCGGTGACCTCGGAGTGGTTCACGGCCGGTTCCCTGATCCATGTGTCCATGATCTGAGTCCCGATCCTGATCCCAAGCAGTATGAATACGGCGGCGGCGGCGGGGACCAGCACCCTCCAGAACCGACCCGTCTTCCCCTTCTCCTCCGCTTCGATACGGGCCATTATCCTGTCGGCAAGACCGGGGACTGATTCCAGCTCCGGAAGCCCGGAATGGATCCTGGTTAAAATATCGAAATCCCTGCTGCGCATAAAACTCCCTTTCCTGTATATATTAACGCATCAAAATTCTTTATCTTTCGTAAAATCCCATGATTTTACTCTATATTTTCTGCTTACCCTTCGAGGTACGGCGCCATCTTGTCTGAGAGCCTCTCCCTCGCCCGGAACAGTACCGACTCGACCGAAGATACGCTCCGGCCGACCGCATCGGCTATCTCCTTGTATGACATCTCTTTCCCGACCCTCAGGTCGAGGATCAAGCCCCATTCCGCCGGCAGCGTCGCCAACGCTTCGACATACGCCTTCCGGATCTCCACGGCGTGGGCGAGATCCTCAGGACTGTCTGCCGGGGACTGCGAGGCGGGATCGAATCCTCTCTCCACCAGCAGATCGAGCGAGAGCGGGGATTTGCGCTTTCTCGAGAAGCTGATGGCCAGATTCGTGGCGATACGGTACAGGAATGTCCTGACGGAAGCGCTCCGGCGGTAATTTTCAAGGCTGTTGTAGAGATTGACAAAGCACTGCTGGGTCAGGTCCTCCGAATCTTCGACCGAACCGGTGGACCTGATGAAGTAGTTGTAGATCTCGCCGCTGTACCTTTCGACGAACCTGCGGAAAGCTTCCTGATCGCCTTCCTTCGCCCGCTGGATCAGTATGTCGTCTTCCAAGGGGTCTATCCTGTCTCGACGGTGCCGGTGATCTCGAACCTGCCCTTTTCGTTCCTTCGGACGCGGCATGCCGCGATCACCGGATCGTGCTCGAAGAAGAGGATCCATCCCCCGTCAGCCGCCTCGCCGAGAAGCTTTTTCTTCTCCTCGAGCGTGCTCAGCGGGAAATGGTCGTAGGCCATTATCCAGGGCAGGTTTACGTGCGAGGCGAGCGGGATCAGGTCGCCGCAGTACATGACCGTCCCCTCTCCCTCGCCGAACAGCACGACCTGGTGCCCGGGCGTGTGCCCTTCCGTGGGAATGACGCGGACCCCGGGAAACAACTCGCCCTCTCCGTCGACCAGGCTGAGCTTTCCAGCCTTCTCGATCGGCAGGAAATCATCCGGATAAAAGCTGGCCCTGTCCTTCTCGTTCGGGCCGGTCGCCGCCTCCCACTGCCTGCGCTGGATGTGGTGAGTCGCGTTGGGAAGCGAGAGAGCGAGCCCTCCCGCCTCGTTATGATATGTGTATCCGCCTCCATGATCGAAATGCAGGTGCGTGACCACGGCGTCGGTGATCGAGTCGGGATCGATCCCGTGCTCATCCAGCAACTTCCTGAGCGGATCGCACTCTATCTCGTAGATGTCTACCATCTTGTCGTCGAGCTTCGTCCCCGCCCCGCTGTCGACTAGTATCCTCCGGCCCGCGCCCTCGGCGTATAAAGCCCTCATATGCATCTCGATCCTGTTTCTGTCGTCGGCGGGGTCTGTCTTCTCCCAGAGCGTCTTGGGAACGACGCCGAACATGGCGCCACCGTCGAGCCTGAATCTGCCCGTATCGACCGCCCGTATATCGAAATCTCCCGCCCTGATCATTCATCCTCCACGACGACCGCCGTTCCGTAGGCGAGAAGCTCGGCGGCGCCTTCCATCATCGAGTTCGTCGTAAACCTAAGGCAGACGATCGCGTTACCGCCCTTCGCCTCGGCCTCGGCTATCATCCTGTCGAGCGATTGCTCGCGCGACTCGGCGACCATCTTCGTATACTCGACGATCTCTCCGCCGGTGATGTTACGCAACCCGGCCATGATATCCCGCCCGATGTGCCTTGCCCGTATCGTGTTCCCCCTGACCAGGCCAAGGACCTTCACGATCCTCTTTCCAGGTATATCATCCGTAGTAGTGATCAGCATCTCGTACACTCCCTTTTCAATATCCCGCTTATCTCTCTATATCCTTGTACCGGTCTGTCTTGTACTGGTGGACCCGCTCCCTTATCGCCGATATCAGGAGTATGATGAATCCAGCGGTGAGTATCACCGTAACGACCTTGACGAATGTGATCTCGCCGAAGTCGGTCACACCCTTCCACAGGGCGTAAAGCACGATAAGCGCGGCGCCTGAGATCAGCAGAAGCCAGCCGGTCCTGCGCTCGGTCCTCCTGAAGAGCTTCTTCCAGTACACCTCCCAGAAATCGTCCTGCGGGTCGCGTATCCTCATCATGCCGGTCAGCCTTTCGACCCTGCCCAGCTCGTCGATCGCCCGCCTGCATTCCACGCACGAGGCGAGATGCTTTTCGAACTCATTCTTCTCGGCGGCGGTCATCTCGCCGTCGATGTATCTCATGCCGTCTGTCTCTATCCTGTTGCAGCTCACGGCGCATCATCCCCTTCAATGTACAGGTCGTCGCAGATATCCTTGAGCTTCCCGTACAGCGATCTGCGGGCGTAATACAGGCGGGACATCACTGTCCCTTCCGATATGCCGAGTGTCTCGGCTATCTCCCTGTACGAAAGTTCCTGGAACGACCTGAGGATCACTATCTCCCTGTGCTCGGGGGTAAGATCCTGGATCGCCTTCCAGAGAGCCTCGGCCCGCTCCTTTCTCATCACACCCTTCTCGGGGGACTCGGACCGGCCGGGCTTCTCGATCAGCACGTCGATCGAGACCTCCCTGCGGCCGGCTTTCTTCCTGAGGAAGTTCAGGCACCTGTTCCTCAGGATACGGTAAAACCAGGGGAAGAAGGGACGCTCGAGATCGAATGTGGCTTTGGCCCTGTGCGCCGCCATGAACGCCTCCTGCGACAGGTCGTACGCGTCCTCCGCGTTGCCGAGGATGCCGACCGCCACGGCGTAGGCCCGTTTCATCGCGGTCCTGACGACCTCTTCAAACGCCTCGACGCTGCCTTCCTTCCAGGCCCGCAGCGTCTCCTTCGAAATCTCCATCGTCCCGTCCGTTACCGTCATGAGTCATACAACTCCGGCTATGGATATATTCATATAAAACCGCACCCCCGAGAGGGTGCAGATAATATAATCCGTCTGTTTCCGCCGGTAAATGGAATAATCGCCGCCGCGAAGCGTAACTCGTTATTACTCGGGGCCTTCACTTCCGTAAGTGTCAGCCGGCGTATCGTCTCCCGGCGCCGGTCCTGCCCCCGGGGAGGGCTTGTCCTTCCTGTCCGGCCCGTCCTTGTCCCCGAAGACCTGCTTCCTCGCGATAGCCCCGAGGTACGGGATCTCGAACTCCCTGTTCGTCCATGCCTGGTACATCAGGAAGATCCAGGCGACGATAAAGGCAAGCCCCAGGATATTTCCGATCAAGGGGATCGCCGACAGCACGGCGATCGGGATCGCGGCGACCCAGAAGACTATCGACTGGGCCGCATGGAACCTCACGAAACGGTCCTCCTTCTCCAGGGCGAGCATCACGAGCCCGCCTATGAAGGGGAAGAAGTAGGCCGCCGCCGCCGCTATGCCGGGCGGTATCGAGGTGGTGTGTCTCTTTCCGTCTTCCATGATATGGATCTCCCTCCTGCGGCGCGCGAAAGCGGCGCCGCGTTACAATCCTCCGACAGTCACATCTCCGTTCGCCGATTCCAGGACGATCTCCCCGTCGCCGCCGCCGAGCGTCCCCCTCTTGACCCTGCGACTGCTCTTTTCCACCCCGGTCATCTCGAGCCTGACCCTGACAGCTCCGGTGCCCGTCTTCGCCCTCAGCATCGCACTCGTATCGAAAGGGATGCCGAGCGATATATCTCCATTGCCTGTCTTGAGGCGCAGCTTTCCACCTGAGGGGAAAAAGGCCAGTTCGCAGCCAATGTCGCCGTTGCCGGTCCTGAGGACGCCCTCGCCCCCTCTCGAGAGCATGTCGATCGATCCCTGCCCGCTCACGATATGGAAGGCACCTCCGACCTGGATCACCGCGATGTCACCGGTGATCGAACGTATATCGAGATCGGTGGAGTATGGCACTCTTATCGAGTAATCGACCCAGACGGCGGTATTGCCCTCCCCCGAGATGCTGTCCTTCCTGAACCCGGGTATCCTTGCCCGGACCGAGACGCTCCCGGGCTCACGAGCCGTTTCGAAATCTATATCCCTGTATATGCGGCCCGCCTTGTCCTTGCTAACGGCCCTGATCCTTATCGTGGCCGATATCTCTATCTCGCCCCGGTCCCAGCCTATCACCTCGATGGCTCCCCCGGCATTGCTGAGAGTGAACCGGGCTCCGCTTTCAGCCGGGAGGCTCCATTCCCTGTGCTCGATGAGCCTGTACGCGTCCGCCATCCCGCTGCCGGCAGTCAGTACTGCGACAACCACGGTTATCACAGCCCCTGTTTTTCTTGCATCCATCGACATCAGACTTCCATGACAAGGCCATCCCTGCCAGTTGCCACCCTGCCCCCGAACCTTCTCCTGACCTCGGCTGCCGGGTCGATCTCGCCGAAGAACGGGTACATGTGCACGAGCAGGACCTCGCCCGCCCCTGCCGCGGCGGCCATATCTCCCACCATCGCCGGGGTCATATGCCCCTCGGCCGGAGAATCGTCAGGAAAGGAGCATTCGGAGACGAGCAGGTCGGCGCCCGAGGCGAACCGGTCGAGCCCTTCGGACCGCGACGTGTCCCCCGTATATACGATGCTCTTTCCGGCCATCTCTATCCTGTACGAGAGCGCTGGCCTGCTTCCATGCTCGGCCGGGCCGGCAGTAATCAGCATATCACCTATGTCTATCTCGTATCCAGTGTCCATTGTCACGAGGTTGAGCGTCTCATCCCCCGGCACGATGCCGGCGTACAGGGAGTCCCATCCCGATATGAACCTCTCCAGCCCTTCGGGCCCGTACAGCACGAGCCAGTGCCGCCCCGCCGAGACGGTATCGTTCCTGACGGCCGAGAAGAGCCTCCCGAGGTCGAGGGTATGGTCCGGATGGAAGTGCGTGAGCAGTATCCTGTGCAGCTCCCGATACGATTCTCCCGAGTCCTCGAGCGCCTGGAGCGCTCCGGGGCCGCAGTCGAGCATCAGCTTCTCGCCGCCGCCCTCGATGAAGACCGTCGTTGCCCGCCTTACCTGCGACGGCACTATCGTGCCCGATCCAAGGAGTGTAAGCCGCAGAGCCATCACTTCCCTCCAGCGGTTTCCGGGCCGGATACGAATACTTCGAGAGATTTCTTCTCCGTCAGGCCCAGAAGGCCGAACGCGCTCCCCATGTTGACAGCCAGTTCGAGATATCCCCAGGAATCGAAGAGCGCCATCAGCTTCCCGAGACTGCCCTGTTCGTAGTATCTTTTGACTCCCCTGAGATGCTTCTTACCTATCCGGATGGTCACCTCGTCCCAGTCTACCCCCTCGCCGTACTGCTCGATCAGGAAACTCTCGCTGACGTTGGTTATGATGTTTCCGAACGTATCGACGAAGACCGCCCTTCCGGACACTTCACCCTTTTTATTTATGAACGGCTTGAGAGCGGGAACGATAAGGACTGAATCGGCGGCCTCTCCCATCTCCCGTGGCTCGGCGCCAAGCGTAAGATGCGCCGCTACCGGGGCGAATACGTCCCTGCCTAGAAATGTCCGGCCATGAAGGGTAAGGGTATGCCTGCCCGGCTTTACCGCGTAGACCTTCCTGACGATACCTTTCTCGAATACGCAGCTAAGTATGCCGTTGTCCGGGCCGACGAATAGATACCTGTCCGTCTCGACGATCAGGTTTCGCCTGTCGCCTCCGACGCCGGGATCGACGACGCAGAGAAATACTGTCCCGTCAGGGAAATACTCGAAGCTGCTTCCAAGGATGAAGCTTCCTTCGCGCACATCCAGGGTCGAGACGTTATGGCAGAGGTCTACGATCCTGGCCCCGGGGTTTATGCCGAGGATGACCCCCTTCATGACGCCGATATACCAGTTGTGCCAGCTGAAATCCGTCAGAAGCGCGATGACGCCGGAAGGCGCCCTCTCCCTTGCGCTCATGTCCGCAGGCCGCCTTTCACGGGCACGGCCGTGCCCGCATGACGGATTATAAAGCAGGTCCCGATGTATTTAAATGATTTTTAGAGCCCGCTCTCCTGCAGCCCCATCGCGGCGATCATGCTCTGAGCGAGCTCCAGGTTGCGGCGGTACCGGTCGTTGTCGGGCTCCAGCTCGATCGCCGTAGTGAAGATTCCGGCGGCCTCGATGTACTTTCCCCTTCTCGACAGGAAACATCCCATCGCGTTGAACGCGACCCCGAACCCTGGAGCCCTCTCCATGACCATAGCGAGATGGCGCTCGGCCTCGTCGTCCATGTCGAGCTTGTCGAGTACTATCCCGAGGTTGACCTCGATCTGCTCGTTCGAGGGAGAGAGCCGGTGGGCCTCCATGAAGTGCTCGAGGGCCTCGATGTACTCGCCCTTTCTCTCGAGCACGCAGCCCAGACCGTTCCTCGCGTCGACGTTTTCCGGATCGCTGGAGAGTATCGTGAGATATACATGCCGGGCGCCGTCGAGATCGTCGCGCATCTCCAGGACCTTTCCCAGCAGAAGCATCAGCCTGCTGTTGGACGGGTCGCTTTCCACGGCGGCGTACGCCACTCCCTGGGCCTCTTCGAGCATGTCCATCCTGATGTAGAGATGGACCGCCTTGAGGAGCACCTTCATCGGGATACCGTCGAGGAACCTCAGGCATCCGAGGGCATCGGCAGCCGCCCTCGCGTCGCCTGACCGGAGCAGCGTCTCGGCGAGGACGACATGGCTGCCCGCCTCGTGAGGCTCCTCACGAACGGCCCTGCACGCCAGTTCGACCGCCCTGTCCGGATCCCCGAGGATGATCGCCGCCGTCGCGGCGTTCCTGAGCAGGTTGACATTGTCATTGTCGATAGCGAGGCCGGCGGCTATCGCGTCGGCCGCCTCCCTGATCCTCCCAGCCTCGAGAAGCGCAGTGCCGAGATTGTTGCGCAGGTCGGCCCTGCCCTCGTCCATGAGAACCGCCTCGGCGAACCTGTCGGCCGCGGCGCCGCTGTCGCCTCTGCTAAGATGCACAAGCCCGTCGAGATTGGCCAGGTCGGCGTCGACCGGCTCGAGCAGTCTGCCCTCGGCGATCAGCTCTTCCGCCTCGTCAAGCATTCCGAGCGCTACAAGTTCCGAAGCTCTATCGTACAGGCACTCGCCCGCGTCATCGCCGCCGCGGCGGCGAATCTCTATCACTTTTCCGCTCATTCCACCACGCCTTTCCCTGGCCCGGACGCTATCCGGCCCTGTAAGGCGTGGGGAATACAAGAGATGTGCCACGCGCCATAACAATGCGTTCTCGTACAGGCACTGATGTACGGAAAGATGGAGTGGAGCAATCAACTTGTTGATTTTAAATTAGTTGAAAGGCAGAACCAGCTCTATGTCCCTCGGCACCCGCGCAGATGCACGCACTTCGGCATACAAATATATCTTCGACCACTCTTACTGGGACACCACTGCCTGGAAGCAGGCGGACCG
>CAZREW010000008.1:0-131831 GCA_964599375.1 uncultured bacterium | reverse complement strand
GAACCGGTGATAACGGTTTTGCAGACCGTCGCCTTAGCCACTTGGCTATGCCGCCTCAAAAAAAATGGAGCGGGAAACGGGGTTCGAACCCGCGACCTCAACCTTGGCAAGGTTGCGCTCTACCAACTGAGCTATTCCCGCTCTTCCCTGTGTTTTATAGATTATAAATAGCCGGTCAAGGGGTTGTCAACCTCATTCCGATACGGCCTTTAGCCCTCCCGTACATCTCAAGATATTCATTCGCCGATGCCTTCCAGGAGTGGTCCTCGGCCATGATCCTTTTACGGGTCTTCTCGACCGCTTTGCCGTCAGCGAAGAACTCGATGGCCTTTTTCAATGCCTCGATAAGCGCTTTCGCAGTATAAGGCTCGAATGTGAACCCGTTGCCACGGCTTCCCCTGGTATCGAGATCTTTAACCGTGTCCTTTAACCCGCCCGTGGCCCTTACTACCGGCATCGTGCCATAACGGAAGCTGTACATCTGGTTCAGCCCGCAGGGCTCATACTTCGACGGCATCAGGAAGTAATCGCTCCCAGCCTCTATGAGATGGGCCAGCCTGTTGTTGAACTCGAGCCTGACGCCGAGCCTGTCTGGGAATCTCCCGGCGAGCTCCGTGTACGACTCGTGGTACTTCTGCTGTCCCGTTCCGAGGATGACTATCTTCATCTCCATATCGAGGAGCTTCTCGAGTGCCTCGTAGAGGATGTCGAACCCCTTCTGGTCTACCAGTCTCGAGACGATGCCTATCAGCGGCTCATCTCCGGCCGGCAGACCGAATTCCCCCAGCAGGGCGGCCTTGTTCTCCTTCTTGCCCGAAAGGTCTTTTCTTGTGAAATTGGCAGGGATCAGTTCATCCGTGGCGGGATCCCACGCAACGGGATCGATCCCGTTAAGTATGCCCACAAGGTCTCTGCTCCTGTAACGGAGGACTCCCTCGAGGCCATAACCGTACTCATCGGTGGTTGTTATCTCCTCAGCGTATGTCCTGCTGACGGTGCTGATCATGCCTGTGAACATCAGCGCCATCTTCATCACGTTGACCCTGCCCCAGAACTCGAACGGGCTCATCGGCTGGAAGATCTCAGGATCGAACCCGGCTTTCTCGAGGAAATCCGGCTCGAAGAGGCCCTGGTAGGCAAGGTTGTGTATGCTGAAAACGGTCCCGGTGTTCCTGAAGCGCGAGTCGGTCTGCTTCTCCCCTGCGATGTAGACTGGTATGAGCCCAGAATGAAAATCATTGCAGTGTATGACATCGGGAGACATCTTCAGGGTCTTGAGCGCCTCGATGACCGCAAGGTTGAAGAAGATCGTCCTTTCATCCTCGTCCTCGAATCCCTCCCCGTCAGCGGTAGTGTAGATATTTTCGCGCCCGTAGAAGTGTTCGTTCTCGAGGAAGTAGACATCTATGTCAGTGCCGGGTTTCGTCCCGGAATATATGCTGAACTGGTGCGCCTTCCCAGCTACCGTGACACAGAGGCCATCGAGGCCGCCGACTTTCTCGATCATGTACCTGCCCCGGTCTATCGAGTCGTAGAGCGGTGTAAAGACGGTGATGTCTGCTCCGAGCTTTTCGAGCTCGTCGGGAAGCGAGCCCATCACGTCGGCCAGCCCTCCGACCTTCGAGTATGGCACGATCTCCGTCGTCACGAGCGCTACTTCGATTTTTTCTGAGGCCATTCCAAGTCCTCTGCATTCTTCATATCGGTGTTACTGCCCTTAGCGCCGCTGAGGTCGACGTTCCGAAGCGTTTCGGCCGCGAATTCCGGCGGTGTCGGATTGATGTAGAAACCGCTGCCCCATTCGAACCCGGCGACCTTAGTGAGCTTCGGCATGATCTCTATATGCCAGTGATAATAGTCGAGGTCCGGGGTCTTGCATGGAGCCGAGTGGATTATGAAGTTGAAGGGCGGCTCATCTAGCGTGACGTCCAGGCGGGTCAGGACCGTTTTCATGATATCGGCGAGCGCCGGGAACCATTCCGTCGGGGTCTTCTCGAAAGCGGAGATGTGCTGAAGCGGAAGGACCCATGCCTCGAACGGAAATCGCGAGGCATACGGCGCGATCGAGATGAAATACTCGTTCTGATAGATGATCCTAGAGCCTTCCTTCTGCTCCTGCTTGAGTATGTCGCAGTAGATGCACCTTTCCTTCAACTTGTAGTGGAACTTCGAGCCTTCCAGCTCCTCTATCGCCCTCTTCGGGATGATCGGCGTAGCGATAACCTGCATGTGCGAATGCTCGAGAGACGCTCCTGCTTCCTCTCCCCAGTTCTTGAATATCAGGATGTACCTGAAGCGCGAATCCTTCTTGAGGTCTATGCAGCGGTCCCTGAGAGCCCAGAAGATGCTTTCCACGTGGTCCAGTGGAAGGTGATGCAGGTTCTTCGAATGGTCGGGTGATTCTATCAGTACTTCATGGGCGCCGACACCTCGCATCGTGTCGTATATGCCGTCGCCTCTCTTGTCGAGGTCGCCCTCGATCTGCAGCGCGGGAAACTTGTTCGGAACGACCCTCACCTTCCAACCGGGAGTGTTCGGTGCGGAAAGCGGGTCCCTGTAGGCAAGCACCTCCGGGGGCGTCTTGTCTTCCATCCCTGTGCAGAAGGGACAGAACCCGCCGATAGCGGGTTTCTTCTCCCTCTTGAAATCGAGCGGTCTCTTGCCCCTCTCGGTGGAGATGATCACCCATCGTTCGATGATCGGGCTTTTACGAAGTTCGGGCATCCGGCGTCGCTCTCCTTCTTGTGCTATCTCGCCTTCATAACGGTCGTCCGCACTATCCAGCAGTCCGGATAATCAGTGGCCAGTTTCGCGCGTGCTTCCAGAGCTTCGGCGCGCGTGGCGAAATCTCCCGCCCTGACTTTATACAGGCCATCCTCGTAGTCTATATAAGCCGCCATGCCTGTGGCCGCCATGATTTTTTTCTTCAGGTCCCTCGCCCCCGCAGGTTCTGCGAACGCCGCGAGCTGGACCCTGTAACCGAGTTCGTACCCCGCGGCGGCAGCGGGAGGCTCCACTGTCTCCTCCACTGAAAACGTATCCGCCTTTACCGGTTCGATCCTCTCTATCGTGGATTCGCCGCTTTTTACCGAATCATCCTCGGGCTTCTCACTCTCGAGGTCGTACGGCACATCCGCCGCATGTCTCTCCGGCTTCGTTTTACGGTCCGCTTCGCTCCGCGCCGGAGGTTTTGCCACCTCCCGCTGTTCGACCGGAGACTGCGTGGACCGGCCGGTGCCGGCGCATCCTGGTAGTATGGAGATAAATATAATAAATGCCACCACGGCCGCCAGTGGGTAGAAACGCCTGATTTTACTTCTCAAGTCTGACCTCCCGACCCGTTCAAATGACCCGGAATACCGGTTTTCTCTATCAGAAGAGGTGCTGAGTGTCAATAGATATTGCCTTGCGCACAGTCAGCGAAAGGCTTCTGCCTGACGGGTAACACCGTATCAGGGCAACAGTTCTCTATAAAGATCCTCGATCGAATCTGTGATCCTGTCCCAGTCGTACTCAGATTCGACCTTATCACGACCCGCCTTGCCCATGCCGGCACGCTCGGCGGCGCTGAGCGAAAGCACTCTCTTGATCGCCCTGAACAGATCGTCGGAGTCGCCGGCCCTGAATGACTCGGCGATGCCGCCGGCGACCTCCAGATTCTCTGGGATGTCACTCACTATCACAGGGCGCGAATGACCCATCGCCTCGATCAGCGATATGGGCAGGCCCTCGACCAGCGATGGAAGCACATACAAGGCACAGTGCTCATAAAGTTCATCGATCTTTCTTCCCGTCACATACCCGGGCAGGATGACCCTTTCACCTGCCATCTCCTTTATCCTTGACGCGTAGTCCTCCTCGAATCTCGCGTCTCCCGCTATGACAAGCCTCATGTCGACATCGAGTCTCTCGAAAGCATCGATAAGCGTATCGAATCCCCTCTCCACGATGAACCGGCCTACACTCAGTATGTAGCGGCCCGGCTCTATTCCGAGTTCAGCCGCGTCCCTGAAGGGCGGGCCCGCGGACACCGTCGCTCCGTTAGGGATATACCGGACATCCCTCCCGTACCTTATGGAGAGCTCTTTCGCCATAAGCTTTGATACTGCGATGGTCGCGTCAGCATTCGTTACCGCTCTCTTTTCCCCGAGCATCAGCAGTTTCTTCGCCTTCTCCCCCCATTTGCTCTGCCTGTAATCGAGAGCGTGGACAGTGCAGACCGTCCTCGATCCCGGCCTTACGGGTATCCAGCAGAATATGGAAGGCCCGATACCGTGAAAGTGGATGATATCGAAATCTCCGAAGAAAGCCGCGATGCTCGAAATCATCGAGTTCGATGCCGTCTCCAGGTTCTTGGTCGGGATGGACGGAAGGACCTTTACCCTTACCCCGCCTTGAACGCCATTTCTGCTGAAAGGCGCGCGTCCGTAAACGGTCACCGAATGGCCTCTGGCCGCGAGTCTCAGGGATATCTCCTCGACATGCTTCTCGATACCGCCGAAAAGGGCAGGGATCCCCTTAGAGCCTATCATCACTATCTTAATCGGACGCTCATTCATTATGGGACCGGAGATTCAAACAGAGACACCTCGGCCTGTCAGCAGCCTTCCCCAGTTTTTCATGATCCAGCCGGCAGCTCTGTCCGGACGTCTCTTCATCGAGGTCCGCGCTGTGCAGATCATCCAGCAGGGCATGCCGCATACATCGACTGCCTTTCGAACCCCGTCAGCCGTTCCACCCTTCCAGATCTCATCGAACGGACGCTCCAGTATATTTCCCATCTTCCGCTCGAGTGTCAGGCACGGATAGATATTCCCTTCCGGGTCGAGGAAGAAGGAATCACGCCCCGCTCGGCAGCTCAGGACCCGGCTTCCCATGTCGTTGTACTGGAGTACGCCGGAGTAGAAGTACGACCTCAGCCATCTCTTCGGGCTGAAGCTTATCAGTTCCTTGCGCATCACATACCTCAGCTCGTCCCTGAGCTTGTCAGGCTCTACCTTCTGGTTCTCTCCGGTCGAGAAATAGAAATCGGAATTCTGGGCTACTGAAGTCGTGAACTGGAACCCGAACTGCCTCGAGAGGTCGTAAACCGCCCCGAGGTGACTGACATTCTCCCTCTGGGCCGTGAACGCGACGCGGACATTCCTGTAACCAAGCTTCCCCAGCTGCTTGAGCGTCTCTATGACTTTGTCGAAACCTCCATCGATCCCCCTGATCCTGTCGTGCATCTCGCCTATGCCGTCGAGAGAGACAGCGATGCCGACCTTCCTGCCGATCTTCATCAGTGACGGGGCGGCATGAAGGATCCTGCGATGCTGAAACCCGTTTGTCGATATCACTATCCTCGGGGCGCGGCACCGTTCATATATCGTGCCCGCGATCTCGACTATGTCTTCCCTTAGGAATGGCTCTCCCCCGGTCAGGTTCACGTCATCCAGCGTTGAAGGGATACGCGTGTAATCACCCGGCGCCATCTCCTTTCCCGGAGGGAGCTGCCAGATATTGCACATGTTGCATCTGGAATCGCATCTGTACGTGATCGCTATTACGGCATCGACCGGTATCATTGTCTCTCCACGGTGTATCCATAGCCCTTCATCTCCATGAAGAGCCGTGAGTAAGAATCTACCATTCCCCTGACTGAATATCTATCTTCCGCTTTCACCCTCGCCCTTGCCCCCATCGCAGCTGCCTGCTTCTGGTCATCCTCGAGCTTTTCTATCGCTGAGACGAGCCCATCGGTGTCTTCACTCTCAATAATCATGCCATTGACTCCGTTCTCAATGATCTCGGGCACAGAGCCCACATCCGTCGATATGACAGGGATGCCTGTGGCCATGGCCTCCAGTACTGCCAGGGGAAATGTCTCCACCACGGGGAATGAACAGAGCACCGACGCGTCTGACGCCTTCAGGATCAGATCGACGTCATCCCTTTCGCCCAGGAACCTGACGGAGTCCCCCAGACCGAGACGCGCCGAGCGTTCCTTCAGTGTATCCTCTTCCGAGCCTGACCCGACCAACAGGAATACGAATCTCCCGCCGCGCCTCCTGTTCAGGATCTCGGCGGCATCAAGTAACATCGCATGGTTCTTCTCTGGCCTGAGCGCGGCTACCATGGAGACGGCGAACCTGCCGGCTTCTATTCCCAGTCCAGATCTCAGCGCGTCCCTGTCCGCGGCAGCGGCCGGAGTGAACCGGTCCGTATCCACCCCGTTGTTGATCACGCTGATCCTTCCGGGATCTATGCCCTCCACCTTGACAAGATGGTCCCTGTGCATCCCCGCCAGGGCGACTATACGTCCGAACCCGCCCAGAAAGAACCTGTCGAATCTCGTGAAGCTGCTCCCCTTTTTCCAGAGACCGGTCGAGTGGACCGAAAGCACCCTTCGCCGCAGTCCCGCGAGCCTCGCGGCTCCGATACCGATCGCTATGGCGTCGTGATGATCGAGAGACAACAGCACGCCGCCGCTGTGCTCAGAGAATATGCGGGAGATCCTGACCGCCGAGAAGGGATCGTATTTCGCGCCGAGGAGCCCGTGTCTTACCGGCACTCCTTCCGTGATGAGCCGTTCGCCGGTCCTGCCCGGAGAGTGCAGGCACAGGACCTCCGGCTGGTACCCGAGCCTCGGCAGTCCGAGGGCCAGGGACTCTACGACCCGTTCCGCGCCCCCCGTGACGAGAGTCGAAGCGAGGATGAAGACTCTCGTTCCCTCTTCTGGCAGGGTCATATCGCGACACCTACAGGTATGGGGCCTCCCGCCTGCCGGTCTTGCACCTGAGGTCTTTCAGCTCGGCATGGACCCGCGCCGGATTACCGTATGCAAGGACATTGGGCGGCAGATCCCGGGAAACTACGGAACCGCTCCCGACCAGCGTGCCTTCTCCAATGGTCACGTACGGCACGACTGTGACATTGACGCCCAGCCTGCAACCCTTCTTCAGCACCGGTCCCTTCATGCAGCTGCCGGATTCGGGGCATCCGGGATGTATATCATTGGCTATAGTGACGCCCGGCGCCATGAAGACACCGTCCTCGATCACGGTGAACTGAGCTATATAGATGTTGCAGTGGATCTTCACTCCATTGCCGATATTGCATCCATAGTCGATGACCGAATTGTTCCAGATACTGAACCCGTCCCCGATCTCGTTCTGCTCCCTGATTACGACGTTATGGCCCGTCTCCAGGCCCTCGCCTATCGTCGAGCCGGCGTATATGACGCTTCCGCTCCTGATCCTGGCGCCTTTTCCGATGACAAGCTCGTCCGACACGCCGCGCCTCGGCGAAAGGTAGCCGACGAGAGCCTCTGGGTCTATCTCACAGCCCGGCCCGAGACGTACCCTCCCCAGCCTGGCATCGTCCTTTCTGTTTTTCATTGTCCCCCTATCCCAGGGTCTTCGGATATTCGATCTCGATCTCCGCGCCGTGTTTTTTCATAGACCTGTCGATCGCGTCGAGGACGATGAGTACCTCGAGACCGTGCCGCCCACTGCTCTGCGGCTCGGCTCCGGCGATGCAGTCTATGAAATGCTGGCATTCCATCTTGAGCGGTTCGGCCTCGTCCAGTTTCGGTATGTGGATGTCCCCGTACCTGTAAGAGAGCTGGAATTCACCGAAGGTGTCATAGTGCGGGATCACATCGACGCCCTTGTCGTAGATGCGGATCTTTTCGAGGCTGGAAATATCATCGTAGACGAGCATCTTCCTGCTGCCCACGACCGTCGTAGACCTTATCTTGTTCGGGTTAAGCCAGGAGACGTGCAGGTTCGTAAGGATCGAACCCGGATAGCGCATCGTTACGAACGCCACGTCCTGGATATTGGGCTGGATATACGAGTGCCCGACCGCGGAAACCGCGACCGGCCTGGCTCCTAGTACGTAATTCATGATCGATACGTCATGGGGAGCGAGGTCCCAGACAACGTTGATATCCTCCTGGAACAGCCCGAGGTTCACCCTAGCGGTCGACATGTAATATATATCGCCAAGCTCGCCGCAATTGATCAGGTCCCTGACCTTGTTCACCGCTGCCGTGTAGACGAACGTATGGCCGACCATGAGAGTCCTGTCATTCTCATCGGCCAGGTCGACCAGCTTGACACCCTCTTCGACAGACTGCGTGAGCGGCTTCTCGCAGAATACATGCTTTCCAGCCGCGAGAGCCTCGGCAGCGAGTTCGAAATGAGTAGATACCGGCGTGGCGATCACGATGGCGTCAATGCTTTCGTCCTTTATGATATCCCTGTATTCCGTCGTGGTGGCGAGTGACGGATAGAGCCTTCGCATGTGCTCGAGGCGGCCCTCGTCAATATCGCTGCAGATCTTGACGTCGGCATCCTTGAGGTTGATGAAATTTCTGATCAGATTTGGTCCCCAGTATCCGCAACCGATCACTCCGACTGTAAGCAATGGGCCTCCATTCTTCCAGCTTGCGCTAGTGTCCACCCGTCCCGGCCAGCATCACCGGCACGGTCCTGAGCATGATCTTGAGATCGAGCAGCATCGACCAGTTCTCGATATAGTATATGTCCATCATCACCATCTCGTGAAAAGGCACCGTGCTACGCCCGCTGACCTGCCACAGTCCCGTAAGGCCCGGCCTTACCTTCAGCCTCAACTTGTGCCACTCGTCGTAGCACTCATACTCGTAAGGCAACGGCGGCCTTGGCCCCACAATAGTCATCTCGCCCTTAAGGATGTTTATGAACTGGGGCAGCTCATCCAGGCTCGTCTTCCGCAGGAACCCGCCGACTGCGGTGATCCGCGGATCGTCTGTCATCTTATAACCCTCGCACTTTCCCGCGTCAAGCGAAGGTTCGGGCAGGCGCCCCTGGATGAACTTTCGGGTGAACTCTCTATGGAGGGTGTCGTCGCAGTCCGTCCGCATCGTGCGGAACTTGAAAAGGGCAAAGACCTCCCCATCCTCTCCGACCCGTTCCTGTTTGAAGAAAACGGGTCCCCTGGAGGTCAGCTTGATCAACAGAGCGATGGCGAGAAAGAATGGGAACCCGAGTACGAGCACCACCATAGACGCCGCAATATCCGTCGTCCTCTTCAGAAACCTGTCTATCCAGGTCCTGCTGAAGATCGCGTGACTCGTCTTGGTGGCCAGGTCCGCCGTTCTGAATTGCTCGGCGTTGGTATAATTGTCCAGGGCCGCTGTAAATTTTCTCATAGCAGCATTATCCCGCCTAAGGACCCCAGTCTCGTATGTCATTAACCGTTACCCTATAAATACCCCCTCCTTTATAACCTCCTCATGCAGATGAGACGCCCCCAAGCACTTCACAGACGGCGTCCACCTGCTTCTCATTGAGTTCCGGGAACATCGGAAGTGTGAGGCTTGTTCGCATGAGTCTTTCCGCGACGGGAAAATCTCCTTCCGAATATCCCAGATATAAAAAGGCCGGCTGAAGATGGACCGGGACCGGGTAGTGCTGCCCCCAGCCGATCCCCGCCTCACTCAGAGCCTTTCCAACCGCTTCCTTGTCGGCGCAGCCGATCGGGAAAAGATGGTACACAGGCTCGCAGTCTGGATGCTCTGTCGCCATCCAGTACCCCTCGCCGCCCAGCTTCGCGTGATAACGCGCGGCGAGCTTCCTGCGCCTGTCGTTCCAGCCATCGAGATACTTCAGCTTGACGTTCAGTATGGCGGCCTGTATCGCGTGAAGCCTGTAATTGTAGCCCAGCACGGAATGCTCGTTCTTGACGATCTGCCCGTGATGTCTCAGGCCCTTTATCGTAGCCATGACCTTTTCATCCGATGTGGTGACCGCTCCCCCTTCCCCGAATGATCCGAGGTTCTTGCTCGGGTAGAACGAGAATGCGGCTGCGTCTCCGAGTGAACCGGCCCGGCGGCCCTTGTATTTCGCGCCGTGGGCCTGACAGGCGTCCTCGAGAACCTTTATGCCGTGCCGTGACGCAATCTCGCTGATAGGGTCCATGTCGCAGCACTGTCCGAAAAGGTGCACCGGTATTATAACCTTTGTCTTATCTGTTATCGCGCCCTCGAGTTTCGCCGGGTCCATCAGACCCGTATCCTCGAGGACGTCCACCACGACCGGCCTCGCCCCGGTCATGGCTATCGCCTCGACCGTCGCTATAAAGGTGTTCGCCACGGTGATGACTTCGTCGCCGGCGCCGACACCGAACGCTATCAGCGCCGCATGAAGGGCTGAAGTGCCAGAACTCGTTCCCGCACAGTACTTTGTGCCGCAGTACGCAGCGAAGGCCTCTTCAAATTCTTCTAGGCCGGGACCGAGTACAAACGCGGTATTGTCTATCACTCCGCCTATAGCCAGATCGATCTCCGGCCTGATGGCGCTCGTCTGCATACCAAGATTGAAGAAGGGGATCTTACTCATTGAACAAGCCTCTTACGGTAAAATCTATGTCACCCTAACCCAAGTCTATAGATTATAACATGTCCACAGATTATTTTCCACCCCCTAAATCCCCTCATTTGTCCCTCCCGGCACAGCCTGGCATTTTTCATTGCGGCTGGCGCTCATAATTGGCGATAATCTGGCCTGAACTGTCTTTTTGCTTTAAATGGAACATGTTATGCGAATCGTTGTCATTTCCGAAGAGATCGCGGTCAGGCCGGCCGAGGGACTGCTCGTATTCCTTATGCACATGTGCTCATATCTTGCGGGCCGTCATGACCTCCTCGTCCTGCATGGCGGCGTAAAGGCCAGTTATCGTCGTAGCGATGCAGACACACCCGATAGGAAAGCTTCACAGGGCGTTATCTCTCTGGTCAGCCCCAGAACTGGTACTCTCACCGTCGACGGAGATGAGGAAGTCCCTTGAAGACCTCAGGATCAATACCGGCTTTATCATGCCGGGATACGATCCGCGCCTGTTCAAGCCGTCCGATGTCGGCAGGAAGAAGACTGTCAGGGTAAGGTATGGAATACCGCTCGACAGATTTGTCGTCCTTCATGTGGGACACGTCAGGGAGAGGGCCAACATGCAGGCTTTCCTCCGTTACCGTGACTGGGGATCGGACATCCAGCCAGTCGTCAAGGCCGCCTTTATCGAGCCGGTCTGGCGCGATCATCTCAGGCAGGCCGGCGTGATAGTGATAGAAGAATACACTGACGAGATCGATGAGATCTACCAGGCGGCCGATCTTTATCTCTTCCCGGCCGCGGCCAGGGAGGGCGGGCTGGAGTTTCCATTGTCCGTAATAGAGGCCTGCGCGTGCAATCTTCCCGTTCTCACAGTGCGTTCGGGCGCCCTTCCCGAGGTGCTCGACGCGGGAGGCGGCCTCGAGTGGTACTCGGGCGTGTCGGAGATACCGGGCAAGATCGACAGTCTGAGGAGCGGTGTTACAGCCACACGCCAGAAGGTCGAGGACCTTTCGTGGGAAAGGATATTCGACAGATATCTTACTCCACATATTGAGAGCCTCGCGTCGCTACCCCGGTAGGCCATGCTTCCCCTCATCGCCTTGACAATGTATGCCGGGTGCCATTAAAGTCATCAGGTCCGGCAAAGCCCCGGCGGAAGATCGAAACAATCCCGGAAGGAGTCATCGATGATAGAAGGTGTCAGAGTCAGGAAACTCAAGGTGATCCCTGACGAACGTGGAAGGCTGATGGAGATGGTGCGCTCCGACGACGATGATTTCAAAAAGTTCGGGCAGGTCTACATGACTACATGCTACTTCGGTGCGGTCAAGGGATGGCACTGGCACGAGATCCAGACTGACTACATGACGGTCGTGGACGGCATGATGAAGATCGTCCTGTACGACAACCGGGAAGGCTCGCCTACAAGGGGAGAAGTAAACGAGTTCTTCGCGGGGACTCACAACCCGGTGAGGATAACGATACCTCCCGGCGTCTGTCACGGATTCAAATGCATTGGTGGCGATGAAGCGATCGTCATCAATACCGTGACTGAGCCTTACGCCTACGACGATCCTGACGAGCACAGGATCGATCCACACGATAATGACATCCCGTACGACTGGCAGCGCTCCGACGGCTGACCGCGGCAGGTGATCTCTGATGGAGAAGATCTACGTAACAGGCGCCGATGGGATGCTCGGCAGGGCCCTTGTGCCGGTCTTCAGTCAGTCGTATAAAGTCAGGGGGACCGACCTCCCCTCTTTAGACGTTACGGATTTCGATGCGACAAACCGGGATATCGTCGCCTTCTCCCCTGATGTCGTCATCCACCTCGCTTCGATGACGGACGTAGACATGTGCGAGACCGATCCGGAGGCCGCGAGGAAGGTCAACGCCTGCGGCACTGAAAACGTGGCCCTGGCTTGCCTGAAATGCGGTGCGGCCATGATCTACATAAGCACCGGAATGATCTACAACGGGAGGAAACGCGGCCCGTACATAGAGTACGATGCTCCCGATCCGGTCAACTGTTACGGGCGGACCAAGTACGAGGGCGAACTGCTCATGAGGAAACACCTCAAGAACTGGTACATCTTTAACACATGCTGGATATTCGGCGGCGGTCCGCAGGACAAGAAGTTCGTCGCGAAGATCATCGAGCTCGGAAGAGAAAGAAAAAGGCTTGAGGTCGTAAACGATACGTTCGGATCGCCGACATACACCTTGGACCTCTCAAATGCCATATTTGAATTTCTTCAGGAAGGCGGCTTCGAGACCAATTTCGGCCGGTATCATTGCGTCGGCAGGGGATGCGTCAACCGTCTTGAGCTGGCCCGCGAGATATTCTCGATCGCAGGCATAAAGGACTGCGAACTGATTCCCGTATCGTCAGGCAGATTCGACCTGCCCGCGCCGAGGCCCAGGATGGAGGCGATGGGCAACTACGCTCTGGACCTCATGGGGCTTCACCTTATGAGAGACTGGCGGGAAGCCCTGCGCGAATATATCGCCGCCACGTTCATATGAAAGGTCAGTCGGTCCTGTTGGCCCCGGTGTCCGCGACAAGCATGTTCGCCCTCAGCAGTGAATCGAAAGTGCCGGCGTCGGTCCACCAGCCTTCGAGCACGTCCCAGGCCAGGTCACCCCTCTCTATGTAGGCATTGTTGACATCGGTGATCTCCAGCTCGCCCCTGTCGGAGGGCTTCAGGGTCGCGATTATGTCGAATACGGAATTGTCGTACATGTATATCCCCGTCACTGCGTAATTCGATTTCGGATCGCTGGGTTTCTCTTCGATCTTCACTACCTTCTCTCCATCTAGGACCGGCACTCCGAACCTCTCGGGATCGGGCACCTCCTTCAGGAGTATCCTAGCTCCGCTCTTCTGTTTTCTGAAAGCTTCCGCGGGGGCGATGAAGTTCTTCTCGATGATGTTGTCGCCCAGGACCACGCATATCCTCTCATCGCCGGCAAAATATTTCGCCAGGCCCAGTGCTTCCGCGATCCCTCCCTCGCCTACCTGATATGTGTAGTTGATATGTTCGAGACCGAAGTCGGAGCCATTGCCAAGAAGCTTCAGAAAATCTCCGGCGCTGTTACCGCCGGTAACTATGAGGATATCCCTTATCCCCGCGTTTATCAGAGCCTGAATCGGATAATAGATCATAGGTTTGTCGTACACGGGGAGAAGGTGTTTGTTCGTCACCTTGGTCAGAGGGTGCAGCCTGCTGCCAAGTCCACCGGCCAGTATTATTCCCTTCATTCGATCAGCTCCTTGATCTCTTTATTAGCGCCTGACCCATTATAGCCTCGCGGGCCGTCAGATACAAGCGATTGACACCGCGGCTCGAATCCCGTAACATCGAGCAGTGTAATCGTACGCTGGAAGAAACGGAACATATAACAGAATGACGAAGAAGAAAATAACCCGCCACCCCTTTGAAATCAAGGATTGCGCCCTTGCGGCGGTCGCTACAGGCCAGAAGGCCCAGAACCTCAGAGAGCTTCGTGACAACCTGGAGACGGTCGTCCCGGGCAGCATAGCCTATCATTTCTGGGCCGGAAAACTTCGGCCCAGGTTCGACGATCCCGAGTTCAACAATGATTTTGCCTCATGGTCAAGGCATGCGCTTCATGACAAGATACTCGCCGAGCGGCTAGGAATGATCGATCCTACCTCGTTCGACAGGTTCGAAGAGATGAAGCAGGAGTTGCTGGACATCATCGAGGAACGCCTCGACGAATTGGGGCATATCCCGTGGGCCAGCGGTGACCAGCAGTTCTATTTCATCACTTCGCAGATAGTGGTATTCAGCGCGCGCAGGACCATCGTTGAACCCGCGGAGCTCGTTTCAGTTATACCGGAGATGACATCGAGCAGCATCTTCTATCACTTCATCGACGCGAGGCGCAGGACTTTCGGTCACCTTGACGATTTCAGGGCATGGCTCTACGGGTTCGAAGACAGATACCGTGACCTCTGCGACATCCTATCGAACGTCGACCCGTTCTTCTCGACGCTGCCAGAACTACGGGATCAGCTCGGCGGTATATTCAGTGAATACTTCGGGAGTGGGCGCTGATGGGCTCGATACTGGACAAATACGCCGGGATCTGCGGGCCCGAAGTCATAGATCAGCTCAGGCAGCTGGTCGCCCCCCTCAAGGGCGCGAAAGTGGTCCACGTGAACTCGACCCGCAAGGGAGGCGGCGTCGCGGAGATCCTCGCCAAGCTCGTTCCCCTGAAAAAGGAGCTCGGTATCGACGTCTCGTGGGAAGTGATCACGGGAGACGCCGATTTTTTCAAGTGCACGAAGGGCTTTCACAACGCGCTCCAGGGAAACAAGGTCGAGATACCGGAATCGCTGCTCAACAATTACGAGCAGACCAACCGGCACAACGCCGAGAGCCTTAGGGACAGGCTCGAGGACGCAGACATAGTGTTCATCCATGATCCCCAGCCAGCGCCTCTTCTCGAATACTGCCCGTCCCGAAGGGGCAAATGGATATGGCGCTGCCATATCGACGCGAGCAGGCCTTACAGGCCTGTATGGAAATATCTCAGGAACTTCGTCTCCGGATATGACGCCAGCGTCTTCTCTCTGGCGGCATTCGCGCAGCCGCTCCCTCATGTCGAATACCTGATAACGCCGAGCATAGACCCATTGAGCGAGAAGAACATCGAACTTGACAGCTCCGAGGTAATATCGGTGGTCTCCGGACTCGGCATAGACATGGAGCGCCCGGTCATGACCCAGGTCTCCCGTTTCGACATCTTCAAGGACCCGGTCGGAGTCATACGCGCCTACAGGTTGACCAAGAAGTTCGTCCCGACCCTCCAGCTCGTCCTTGCCGGAGGCGAAGCCACTGACGACCCTGAGGCACTCACTGTCCTCGACGAGGTGAGGACTGCGGCCAATGACGATCCCGACATCCATGTCCTGCTCCTTCCCGCAGATGCCCACCGTTCGATAAACGCCATCCAGCGCGCTTCAGACATCGTTCTCCAGAAATCGCTGAAAGAGGGGTTCGGGCTGACCGTGACAGAGGCCATGTGGAAAGGCAAGCCGGTCATAGGCGGAGATACCGGCGGGATAAGGATCCAGGTCGTCAACCACCGGACAGGATTCCTGGTCAACACACCCGAAGGAGCAGCTCTTCGCGCGAGATACCTTCTGTTCCACAGGGGACTCCTCCATGAAATGGGTGAGAAGGCGAGGAATTTCGTCCTGGAGAACTTCCTCCTCACGCGCCACCTGCGGGAATACCTCACTGTGATGGTCTCACTGCTTCACGGCCGCGGGGACAGGATAAAACTCGAATAGACGCATACCACCGGAGAGGCGCTTCCGACAGATGAAGACACTGACAGCAGGGACAGATATTGAGGCCTTCCTCGGGGAGCTTGGCTGCTCCAGGGGGAGGCTGCTGATGCTCGATTATGACGGCACCCTCTCTCCATATCAGATCGAGCGGAATGAGGCGGTCCCGTACCCGGGGATCAGGGAGATCCTCGCCGATGCGCTTGCCTCCGCGGATTGCAGGACGGTCATAATCAGCGGCCGCTCCATCTCCGACCTCCTCCCCCTGCTCAGCATCGATAGAGGAATAGAGATCTGGGGCTGTCACGGCTGGGAGAGACTCGGGCCGGACGGGAGCTACACTGGGCCCGACCTGGGCGCCGGCGTTCAGGAACTGCTCGAGAAGGCCGCCTTGCTGGCAGCCTCGGAGGGATTCGGTGAAAAGCTCGAGATAAAAGCGGCATGCGTGGCGATCCACTGGAGGGGTCTCGACGAGGAGACAACAGCGCGGATACGTGATACCGTCGGTGTCGGGTGGCTCGGTCTGGCGGAAGGGACGGACCTAGAGGTGCGCCCTTTCAACGGAGGCCTTGAGATGATGCCGGCAGGTATGGACAAGGGAGTAGTGGTAGAGAGGCTTCTTTCCGAAAGCGGAGGAGCGGCCGCCTATCTCGGGGACGACCTGACCGACGAGGACGCATTCAGGGCAATATCAGGCAGGGGGATCGGCATACTCGTCAGCCCCGCGCTTAGAAAAACAGCGGCCGACATATGGCTCGTACCTCCCGAAGAGTTGATATGGTTCCTCGACAGATGGGTTGAAAGCTGCGGCGGTCAAGATGGATAAAGATGGCAGAAAACTAATAATAGCATCCAACAGGCTTCCGTTCATCATCGAGAGAGACGGCGGCTCCTGGAGACTGCTGCCAGGTTCAGGGGGCCTAGTCACGGCTCTCGCCCCGGTGCTCAGGGACAGGGGAGGTATCTGGATAGGTTGGCCCGGGCTCGCCGGAGCGGTCGACATCTCTGAACAGATAGAGCGCGCTTCGGCCGACGCCGGATTCGACATGAAACCGGTCCATCTCGATGATGAGGACGTACAGCGCTACTATAAAGGCCTGTCCAACGAGGTGCTCTGGCCCCTATTCCATGACCTTCAGTCATACTGCAACTTCGATCCGTCTTACTGGCAGTCGTATCTCGATATCAACGCCCGCTTCGCGAGAGTCATCGGCGAACATGCCTTGGCAGGTGATTTCATCTGGATCCACGACTACCACCTGCTCGCCACTGCGAGCGAGATCAGGAAAGCGGGCGCTCTGACCAATATGGGTTTCTTCCTTCATATCCCCTTCCCTCCACTCGATATCTTCGCCAAGCTGCCCTGGAGGAAGGAGATACTCAGATCGATGCTAGACTACGACCTGATCGGCCTGCAGACGCCGAGAGACAGGCGTAATCTCGTCCAGTGCCTCCGAACGTTCATCGATGATATTACGATAGAGGGAAAGGGCCAGGTCATCGAGGCCCGTGCACGTGAAAGGACTATCAGGATAGGATACTTCCCGATAAGCATCGATTACGAGGAGTTCTCTCAGCTGGCGGGATCGCGGGAAGTAGCTGATGCGGCCTGGTTCATCCACGAAGACATTCCCAAGGGCAAGATAGTGCTCGGTGTCGACCGGCTCGACTACACAAAAGGAATACCCTACAGGCTGAGAGCCTTCGAGAACTTTCTCGAAAAGCATCCCGAGCTGCACAGGAAGATAACCCTCGTGCAGGTCGTCGTGCCCAGCAGGAGGGACATTCCAGTCTACGAGGATCTTAAGACCGAGATCGAGCGTATGGTCGGAGAGATAAACGGCAGGTTCACACGTTCAGGCTGGGTGCCGATCCATTATATCTTCAGGTCGCTGAGCCGGCCCGAGCTTCTTGGCTATTACAGAACGGCCGAGATCGCCCTGATCACTCCGATCAAGGACGGGATGAACCTCGTCGCCAAGGAATACTGCGCGTCCAATATCGAGAAGTCAGGAGTCCTTATCCTCAGTGAATTCGCCGGAGCCTCGCCTCAGATGAAAAAGGGGGCGATCCTTGTCAACCCTTATAATATCGAGCAGGTCTCGGACGCGATATACCGTGCCTGGACTATGGATCTGCATGAGCGCCGCGCGCGGATGGAAAAGCTTCAGAGCTCGGTGGCCAGAAACGATATATACTGGTGGGTGAACTCCTACCTGAAAGCATCGCTGGCGGGCCAGCTAGACGACTTTCCCACAGTCAGCCTGATCAACCCCCGTTGACGCTCAGAGGATCTCCTCGTAGACTTTCTCTGTAGCGTCGACGGAGAGACTCAGCGTGAACCGTTCCTCGTAACGCCGCCTTCCAGCCTCACCAGTCCTGCGCATCATCCCAGGGTCAGCCGCGAGGTGCAATATCGCGTCGGCAAGCGATATGTCGTCTCCCGGTCGCGTCAATATACCCGTCACCCCGTCCTCGACCTGCTCGGGTATGCCGAAGATGTCCGAAGCAACGACCGGCCTAGCGGCGGCCATCGCCTCCAGTATCACATAAGGCGTCGCTTCGATAAGCGACGGAACCACGACGATATGTGATCTCGACATCATATCATGGACATCTTCGACGCGGCCGAGCAGCGTGACCCTGCCTTCATTCTTTCCCGAAGCGATCAAAGACTCGATCTCACCTCGCATGGGGCCCTCACCCGCGATGAAAAGACGGATATTCCCGGGTAACCTGTCCATCGCCGAGAAGATCACCCTGTGTCCCTTTCTTTCCTCGAGAGCTCCGGCGACGAGAAGGTCGATCTGCCCGGCGGCGGCCTTTCCCCTGTCGACTCCGGGGCCCGGATCGGGGATCCCGTTGAACACTACCCTGATCTTGCCGGACGGGACTCCGTGCTTGTACTGAAGATGCTTCCTGTTGTCCTCGCTGACTGTTATGAACCTCGAAACGTGATGCATGTGGATCGATCTGAGGATCCTCGCCTTGGTGAAAGGCCGGACCATCGGCAAGTGCTCGGTCACGACTATCCTGCGCACGCCTGACAGCCTCGCGAGAGAGGCTGGAAGACCGTAGGAACAATCGAAGGGGCCGGGCATGTTCATATGAACGATGTCCGGTCGGATCCTCCTCAACGATTGGAAAAGAGTGGATATACCTCCGGTGTCCTCGACAGGTACTCCGGCCTTCCTGACATCAGACCGGAGAGGCTCGAGCCCGGGCGAACCTGTCGTGACAAGGATCGGCTCGAACCTTTCCCTGTCCAGCCCTCCCGCCAGAAGCCCGATATACTTCTCGGCCCCGCCGGTATAGGCGGCGCACGAGACAAAGGCTATCCTTCTGCGGACATCAGATCTCATGTCTCGAGCCTAATCCCTGATCGTCAGCGTCCCTGCGATGAATCCGGCGTATGAATCCTCGTTCAGAAAATAATCCTTGAGCCACCTGTCTGGCAGAATAGCCCTTCTTTCGACAGAGACCCTCACCGCGTAATCGCCTTCGGACATGCCGTAAGGGATACTGATGCGCACCTCCTGCGAGACCTTCCTTCCCGGCTTCCACATATCCGGCTGTCTGCCTCCGGCCGAGATCCTCCCAGACACAGTGTAGCGGTAAAGCTCGCCTCTCCTCCGCTCGACCGTGCGCCTGTACAGCTTGCCGTACCATTCCCTGTAGAAGGGTCCTTTCCTGAAATCAGTGTCAAACCTCACCGTCCAGTAGAAAGGCAGCCCGAAATCGATCTTTTCGCCGCCTCTCCAGCACATGGTGATGACAACGGTGTCACCCGGCGCGCAGGCGGTGTCATCGACAGTAAGACCTTCAAGCACTATCTCATCTCCGATCAATGCACCCTCATCTTCGGAACATGTATCGGCCTCGGCAGGCGACCGGCCTGAGAGGCCAGCGGACTCAGGCATTACAGCAAACAGCCTCATCGTCCCCCTCGACGCGATCTCCCTGAGGCAGTTGAACGAACCGAACCTGAGCGCTGATACTGTCCCGGCTACCTGTGAATTCACGCCGAAAAAATCCTCCATAGCCGGCGGGCCGCAATCGATGAAAAGGTAACCGGCGCCGCTTGCAAGTAAGCGGTCCATCACGATCGAATCCGAAAGAGCGGGAGAATACATATCACGCGATCTCATCACTCTCTCCAGTGCGGATGTATCGGCGGGAGAGCAGTGCTGGTCGAGAATGACAGTGACATAATTATCAGTGAATGCCGAGATCATGTAACTCGAAACCGGATCAGACGCTACTACAGAACCGGAGGGGATGACCGACAAAAAATCCGAGAGGCCGGCTTCTGACCATCCCGGGCGACTGTCCGCGCGCTTCAGCATCGAGGACAGCCTCTGCGGCAGCGCCTCCGCGGATGGCCTGAGGAAAAAAGCGGCGAACAGGACGAACAAGAGGATGCCTGCCGAGCGCACGGCAATCCTCCGCTTCCAACCACCGCCGTCTCCCTCCATCTTCCACCTGCCCGTGAGCGCACCTCTCCCCGCTCCGAAGACCGCAAGAGCCAGATATACCATTGCTGGCGCGGCATAAAGAAGCCGGTAATGCATGTATCCCGCCACTTTTTCGAGAGGTGTCGCCGTCAGCGGATCGAGGACAAGGAGTGCCGGGACAGAGAAGAGCACCCATACCAGGCGTGATCTCCTGTATCCTGAAGTTATGAGAGGAAAGGCCGGAATGATGAGTACGGCGAAGAAGAAGTTCGATCCCATACTGGCAAGGAGCTCGGCTGGATCTATCACTCTCAGCCAGGGAGTGATCTCCATCATGCCCTGGATGTGCGTATGTATCATGTTCGGGTGTTCGGGGAAATTTATCAGTCTCACGGCGAGGGGAAGCGCGACAGCGGCCAGGACAAGGGGAACCGACTTCCAGAAACGGCCCTTCCACTCCCCTCCCCAGCGCGGGACCGAGACATATATCGCCAGGCCGAGCAGGAACACGCCGAGTATGGGAAAATACGAGAGATGGATCGCGGTCCCTGCCGCAGCAGTCATGGCCGCCATTCCGAGGTCTCTATTCCTCCGGGTCCTCAGATATCTGATCATGAACCCTGCCGTACCCCAGAACACTACCTGCGCGATATTTCTGCTGTATGAAAGCTTTGTGAGCCACGCGAGGCCGTCCGCCCTGAAAAAAAGGATCAGGAAGAGAACGGAAAGGGCCTTCACCGGAATCGAGCCGGAGAGCTCCCCGGCGAAGAACCAGAATACGACGATGGCGAAGAAGGAGATAAAGGCCGGCATCATGACCCACAGCGCGTGAGGCGCGGCATCGGCCATCCAGACCCATAGCGAAACCACCGGATGCCATAGGCCCTTGCGCGGATCGAATGTGACCCCGTCTCCGCCTATGTAGAAAGAGTCTCCAGGTAGCAGTCCGCCTCCGTCGAGACTTCTCCTTATGAAGCTTATATGATCGGGAGCATCCGTATTTACGCCGATCTCTCCGTTACCGGCGAGCATGGCTGCGCATATCCCGAAAAGAAGGACAAAGACCGCCAGCATCGCCTTCTTTTCCCTGGCAGAATAGTCCTCCCTTCGCGAGAATACACCGACCATGTCGGCGGCTTTTTCTCCCTCGACCTTCCCCGTGGAGAAACCCCTGTATGCCAGCGCGATGATCAGCGCCGCTGTATACGCTACAGCTATGAACGTATAGGTGACACCGGGTATGAAACCGATGCAGACGAACAGGCAGGCATACGACAACCCTGACAGAAAGATCCTGGTGATGCCCTCGAAATCAGCTTTTGCCCCTCCGAACAGCAGGTCTGAAAGAAGAATGCCCGGCAGCACTATGATCGAATAGAACGCCAGTGCCATCCCGGCGATGATGGGACCAGGCACTATCCTCAGGCCGGTGAGAAGCGACAGCAGCACTATCGAGATATTCAGTGTGAGGAAAGCCGTTCGCCTGCTCAAGGACCTCCGCCCCCTCTACTGACCGGAGAATGTCCGGCTAACGAGGAATACGCCGACGCAGATCACAAGTATGCCGATGAACCTCTGGACTGAAAACGACTCACCGAGCAATATCGGCGAGAATATGGCGGTGAGCACGTACGACAGGCTCACCATGGGAAACGCCCAGCTCAATTCCGCGCGGGAAAGGATGACGATCCATAGAGCGGCGCTGACCATGTAGGCGAAGAACCCGCCTAAAACATATCCCGAGGTGACGATACGTGGGATGAAGTCGAAGAACCTCGACAGATCTATCTTTCCGATCCTGTTGATCCCCGCTTTCATCATGAACTGGCCAGCGGTGTTGAGGCATACAGTCATGACTATAAGGAGCAGATTCTTCAGCATGTTTCCCTTCCTATTTCTTCAGGGGCGTGAACCTGAGCTTGACCAGGTACATCAGGTTCTCGAAACCGTCTTTCCACTTGTTCAGCTTGACTTCGCCCACCCGAGGGTGGTAGTTCACGTGATACTCGTCGAATCTGATATCTGGGTGCCTTATCGCGTTGATCTTGATCTCCTCGCTCAGCGGCATGCCGTCGCTCTTCAGCCGCAGCTTCGGGTAGATCTCGCTGCGGTAGATCCACATACCGGACTGCGAGTCCTTTATCGCCCTCATGAAGAGGATCAGCGTACCGAGAGTCAGGATATTGTTTCCGATCTTGTTAGAGAAATTCATCGCTCCCGGATCCTTTAGCGGAAACCTCGACGCGTTCACGAAATCAAGCCCGTTGTCGAGAAGGTAATCGACGCATTCCTCGATCTGTTCGACGGGATAAGTCCCGTCTCCATCCATCGTAACTGTGATGTCGCCCGTTACGGCGGGCAATCCAGCCTTGTAGGCCGCTCCATACCCCTTACGCTTCTCGAAGACTATCCTTGCTCCCTTCCCTTTCGCTACCTCCGCCGTCCTGTCTGTCGAATTATTGTCGACGACGACGACTTCATCCACCGATGCTGGAAGCGAATCGATCACAAGGGCGATGCCTTCTTCCTCATTGTAACACGGTATGACCACGGATATCTTCTTGTCACGATACATCGTCATTCCTTCTTCAGAGTATGGATACGATCTTCTCCTTGAACGGGATAGGCATCCTCATGATCAGAGCCTTCTCCCTCTCGCCGAACAATCTCAGGAGTCTCATCCCGGCAAAAAGAAAAAATACACCGATCAGCATCTGCACGGCAAGGGCGACGGGAGAATCCCATCTTGAAGCGCTAAGCCCGAGCAGAGACGTCGGCAACGCGGCGAGATAACACCTTGCCACGAACCCTGCCGGAATCGTCAGTCCGGAATCGAACCTTCCGGCTACCACCCTGAAGACCGCGATGGCCAGCAGCATTACGGCAGCTACGGGAAAAAACGCTCCCCAGAGCCCGAATCTGGGTATAAATGCAAGATCCAGACCTATGTTCACTATGGCGAGTGCGGCGAATACGAGCATGTTGACCCAGCTTTTCTCCATCACATAAAGGGCCATGCTAAGTGGAGTGTAGAGAAAGGAATAGGAGAACACAACGAAAAAGAGCCTTGTAAGTCCGGCCGCCGGAGCCATCTCGGCACCGAAAAGAAGAGGCACCAGGGGCGCGGAGAAAGCGAAACCCATGGCGGCGACAGGCACGACAAGCAGGAAGAGGAGCCGGAAATACATGTCGATCGATTCAGAGAGCTTCCCCGCGTCCCTCGTATACGCCTCAGATATGCCCGCCATCACGATCGGCCATACCGACAGGGGAACAAATTCGAGGGCCATCTGAGGTATCCTGTAGGCAAGCCCGAAATGCCCCGCTGCTTCCATCCCGCTGAAATGGCCCAGAAAGAGGACCTCGGAATGTCTCCAGACGATCTGGTTGAGCAGGCCGGTCGCCACGAACGGAAGAGAGTATCTGATCATCCGTGCCGCCCCTGGCCCGGAAACTTCGTCCACGGCATCTTTCCCGGCAAGCTCCATCAACTCCGGGACCAGAGCCAAGATCATGATCAGGTTGACAGCTCCCCCTGCGGCAAGCACGCCGGCGATACCAGCCCTCATCTTCATAAGCAGGATTAATAATATTATGTAAAGTACGTTGCCTAATGTCATTACAATGGCCAGGCGCCTGGTCTCGTACCATGACTGAAGCGCGTTCATCGTGAGCGTCATCCCCGCCTCGAACAGAATGAGAGCGAGGGCGAGGACCAGATATCCCCTGAAGATAGAAGGGTCCTGGTCGAAGAACGAGGCGAGCCATCCTCCAGAAAGGTATCCGGCTAGCGTAAGGACGGCCCAGACAAGAGCCTGAAGGGCTGCGAGCCTGCCCAGGTCAGACAGGAGGGCTCTCATACCTCCCTTCACTCTGACTTCGGGTATGTAGCGCAGGACGGCCTGCTCTCCTCCGAGCATCACTATTACAATGGCGAACGATGTGATCGTCCTCAGTACGTTCAGCACTCCCCAGTCATGATCTCCGAGTGAGCGCACTATGACAATGTATGAGAGGGGCATGCCGATAAAGCGGGCAAGCTTCGCCACGACATTCCACGACATGGCTTTCCCAGCCTTCTCTACGATCATCGCCCGTTCCCGCCCCTTCTGAAACCAGGCAGCAGGAAATCCGCGATCCCCGTGATCGAATCCTCTTCCATGCCTGGATCCTCGCTTGAGAACATGACGCTGTCCATGCAGGACGCGTCAGGGTGATACCCGTGCATGCCTTTGACCGGGACGCCGCTCATAAAGCTGGGCAGGATGATCGTCCCCGGATCGCACAGGAAGATCAGATCGCCGTATTCACCGCCTGGGAAAAAGACGCCAAGTGACCTGAGTTCCTCCGCGTCCAGGAGCCTGCCGCCCGCGCAGCCCTCGAGCGCCTCAGACAGGGCCGCTGTGACCTTCTCCCCGTTGACCCTGAACCTGGCCATTGTCGAGTCATAGAAAGGGACAAAATCGCCTGGGGCTTTCAGGCCGGTAGATTCCACCTTTGCCATCAGGTCTATAATGGCTGTGACATCGCACATGCCGTGGTCGCCCAGCACCGCGAATCTCACCTCGGGGAATCTCGAAACGATCGAATCGATCCTCCTTCTGTACCGCAAGAGCCTCGATCCTATAGCATCATCCCCTGAGCCGAAGCGGTGCAGATCCGAATCGAGCCCCGCGGTGTAAACAAGATGAAACGCCGCCGAGCCTTCCTGGAGAGCCCATTCGAGCTCATCAAAAGCCTGGTCCTCAGGCGTGTTGTAGTCCCTCACGAACACACCGCCCTGATCGGACGCCTGGTCGATGATACTCCGCCTTTTCCCTCCGCCACGCCTCCCGAATACGGATCTGCGGGCAGGCAGATCGAGCCGCCGCAGAACTTCTCCGGGGATATCGTAGAGGCTGTAGTAAGCTGATATCCTGTTTATCCTCGCCAGTTTCCATCTGAGGAGTTCCCTTACCCATAGCCTGCCCGTCCCGCCGAACGGACTGAGCGCCCTGAGTATACCGAACGGTGACCTCCCCGATGCGAAGGAATACATCATCCAGAGCCCGTGATCATGCGGCTGGCTTCCAGTCAGGATGGAGGTCAGGGCCGCCTGACTGAACCCGAGGACCGTCCTGAGCCTGGTCCTGTAAGGCAGGGTCTCAGGCCCGAAAGCGTGTCGGTCCGCCATCTCGCTCCCCAGGGCATCGATAAGGATGACCACTGTCCTATTACCCATCGCTGTCATCTCCCCTGCCGGTCACCAGCCTTCGCCATTGAGCCGATGTCCTTGACGCCGCGTCATCCCATGATCCCCTCCCATGAGGCCAGCCTCCCGGAGCGGCTCCGACATCGTCGCCTGTTCCCCTCTCCGCCGCGTGCCTGATAAGCCTGACCGATTCTTCCCTTATCTGCTCCATGGGCTCCCGGCCGGCCAGCAGAGCCCCCGCGACCATCATCGCCCTGCCTGTCCACGCCCTGCCGGGATCGATCCCTCTCCACGAGCGTGCAAGATCGATCAGCCGCGTCCTGGCGCGGCCGCCGTCTTTTTCTTCCCCGAGTCTTATCGAGTCCCATGCCGCAAGAAGGTCGCCGGCAGCGTCGAGCCACATATGTGGCGCCCGGTCCCTAGATGTCCATACCGCCGAGGAGTCAGGGTCGACCTTGAACTGCGTCCATCTTACCGCATCATCGATAAGAGAGCGCCCGAGCCCTTTGCTCGCTCCGGATCCTTCAGGTGACGCGAGGAATTCCACCCTGGCCATGTATCCCGGCCGATAGCACCTGCTTGCGCAGAGAGAGGCCGTCACGATATCCGTATATACCTTTGATACCCCATAAAGGAATCTGTAGAGAGCCACGCCTTCAGGCCTTTCATGTACCGGCCTTTCACCGAGGAAAGCAGCCATCCTGTTCTCGAGGAGCCTCAACGCCTCCCTGCTCCCTATCGCGTCGCGTGTGAAAGACGGGAGACTACTGAAAATCTCCGGCGTGCCGTATAGAATCAGCCCCATCTCTCTCATGTCGAACACACCTGGAGAAAGGGGCATCGAGACAAGTTCGCCCCTCGTCATGACGCCGATATCCACGCGCCCCTCGAACTCAGCGCCGGGCAGCGAGGCCTCGCAGGCCTTCCCTATACCGGACCTTCCAGGATAGATCCGCGCGTGGGCCTCCGGTGATGAAACTACCAGAAGAAGGTCGACGTCCGAGAGAAAGACCTGCCGGCCGCCTATCCTGACGACGCTCCCTTCGCGTGTAGCGAAGCTTCCGGCAAGGATCAGGCCATCGACAGCTCCGGCTCCCGCTTCTTTGACGATAAGATCGCGGCACCCTGTGATGAACGGGGGGAAGACTTCACTGTACCAGGAACCCAGAGCGCTGTCTCCGCATCGGCGCTCGAGAGAAGAGACCCCGCGCGCTCTGTCACGCGGGGAGAGGTCTTCGCGGCTTTCGCCCTGCACTTATACCCGCCTGTATATGAACTCGGGGATATAGTATTTCTTTCTATTGAGCACTGTCCCGAGAAACCTTCCTCCCAGCTTCTCGATCGTCATCATCGCGCGCTTGATGACCTCCCGCTTCGTCCTTCCGGACTGCACCACCATGACTGTGCCTGTCGCGTATGAACCGATGATAGCAGTCTCGGGAGCCTCCAGGATTGCCGATGTATCTATCAGGACATAATCATACATCTCCCTGACCGCACGGATGAAGGTCGTCATCTTCTCTGAATTGAAAAGTGGCTGCGTGATGTCCGCTCCCCTGCGGGGCCCGGAAGTGACGACATCGAGGACTCCCTCGTCGACGCTCTTGATTATCTCCTCAATCGAAGCGGAACCTGAGAGAAAGTCGAGTATGCCCTTGTCGTTCTGCAGCCCGAACAGAGTGTGCAGCTCGGGATTGACTACCGCGCAGTCGACCAGAAGGACGCGGTCGGCCTCGCCCAGCGCCAGTAACCTGGCGAGAAAGGCGGCTATGGTCGTCTTTCCTTCACCTGCTATCGCTGACGAGAACATTATCACCCTGAAATCGCTGTTTTTAAGCTCCGAATCTATCGAGTTTCTCAGCGTCATCAGACCCCGCTTGAAATTCTCGTCTATGCCCTGAAGGAACCTGGCTTCAGAGTCATCTCCCTGACCACGCCTGTCGTGTACCTTTCCCTTCGTCCGGGAAGGCGCCGATTTTCTCATCTCGGCTTTTCTCAGCGCGTCGAAGATCTTGCTCACAGTGGTCTCCCTCCAGGATCACATGGGCCTGTTGCGCCTCTGCGTCACCGGCGCTTCCTTGTTCTCGAGGTCTCTGATACCTTCCCGGACGATCCTTCCATCTATAGTGCGCGTGTTCGAAACGTACCCGATCAGGAGCGCCCTGTCGCAGAGCACGTTTATCAGCCTCGGAGTGCCTCCTGAATAATGAAAGATCTCGTCCATCGCATCCTGCGTGAATACCGGTCCGCCATTATGCTTTCCGGCGATATCGAGCCTGTACTCTATGTATCTCTCGAGGTCCTCCCTGCTGAGTATCGGTATCCTGCATATCCCTGGGATCCTCTGCCTCAGCTGGCGCATCTCGTTGAGGTTCAGCATCGTCTCGAGTTCCGGCTGTCCGACAAGCATGATCTGTATGAGCTTCCTGTCGCGGGTCTCGAGGTTGGAGAGCATCCTGAGTTCCTCGAGTACATCAGGGCTGAGATTCTGAGCCTCGTCGATGATCAGGACAGTGTTCCTGTTCTTTTCGTATTGCTCTATCAGGAATCTGTTCAGCGTCATCAGCATCTGTGCTTTGTTCTGTCCATCCACATCGAGGCCGAAATCATTGCATACCAGATAGAGGAGCTGATCGAATGGAAACTTCGTGGTGAATACGAACGCGACCTCCAGCGAGGGCTGGAAGAGATCGATGAACGCGTTGACAACCGTCGTCTTCCCCACTCCCACCTCACCGGTAACGGCGATGAATCCCTTCTTCTGGAATATACCGTAGGTTATATAGGCGAGGGCGTCCCGGTGGCTCGTGCTCCTGTAAAGAAACCTGGGGTCAGGCGTCACGTTGAAGGGAAGCTCCTTGAAACCGTAATATTCCTCGTACATCTCATTTACTGCTCGGAGTCAGGGAAGCTGGCCAGCACCTGGCATCCGAGAGTCTCCTCCGCTTCGGCCACGTTCTTGATCGAGTGGTCGAGATTATCGATGAAAAAGGCGAATCCAAGTGCTACCACCAGGCTGAACATAGGCCCCAGGGCCATCCTCACGTAGTCCTTGGTCTTCTTCTGGTACCCCGGTGACGCCGGGGAGAGGATCGTTATGTTCCATTCCGGATTGGCCGCCTTCGTGAGCTTCGCGCTCATGTGCTGCTTGGACAGCTCGTTGTACTGGTCTTCAGCTCTTTGCAGGGCCACGTTTATGCTGTTGAGCTCGACCTCCGTCTCCGAGAATGTCCCCTTCTTATCCTCGAGCCTGGCGATCTGCGATTCAAGTGAGCTCTCCTTTGTCCTGAGAAGATCGAGCTTCGTTCTGGTGATCGTGTCGAACGACTCTATCTCCCTGTCGAGATATACGTACAGATCGGCTATCTGCTGGCGGACCTGCCTGAGGTCCCTGTGCTCATCGGTATATTTCACCGAGAGCTCTGATTCGAGCAATCTCAGATCCATCAGCTTCTCGGTATACCTCTCGATCGCGGTCTGTTTCGCGCCCTGCTGCGCGAGGGTATTGGACAGGGCCGCCTGCTCGTCTATGGAGTATTCCCTGAATCCTTCGAGCTTACCGAGGACCTCCTCCCTTTCGACGATCTCCCTCTGCACCTCATCGAGTTCGGTCTGAAGCAGGCTCAGGCGCGCGAGCGCGGCTCTCTCCTGCTGTTCCATATCGATGATGCCCGTCTGCGACTCCAGCAGGGTCTTTCGTTCCTTCAGATGCGAGATCTCGGCCTGGAGAGCGCTCATCTCCCCGGAGAAGAAATCCTCCATCTCGGGCGGCGTCCTCACGTTGAGATAATATTCCCTGTATGAGTTGATCACCGCGTTGGCGGCCGCTCTGCAGAAGACCGGATCGCTAGAGGTATACCCGATCCAAACTACGTTGGAAGTCCCTACCACGCCCGCATCTATCCTTCTTGAATTCAACCGCTCATCGGTGTCGTACCCCTCGGGGAAATACCGTTTCACTATCTCCTGCGCCTTGCCCGCCACTACATCCGATTTTATCATCTCTATCTGGGAGGACATCTCTTCCTCCCATGTAAGCGTCCTTATGTTGGTACTGTAAGCCCCGGTCGCCTCGCCTCTCTGAACGAGGAGTCTTCCTGAGGACTCAAATACTGCCGGTTCCCTCATGTTGAGGATGAAAACTGCGGTGGTGGCGACGAGCACCACGCCGATGATCACCCACTTCCTGCGGAAGATCACCTCGAGGAAATCCTTTACCGTCGATTCCTTGCTCGTGGTCAGCTTCTGTTCCATCACATCTCCGCCTAGCGGTTCACGATCCTTGAGTAATAATCGTAATAGAGCTTTATGTTCGCCACCTGCCAGCCCTTGAGATAGATATCGAGAGGCTGGCCGATGATCTTGTACATGCTCGAGATGAACTGCTCGGTCGACGCTATCCTCGATTTCGGGACGTAGACGATATCGAATGGCTTGAGCGGGATATCGAGTGAGAAATCGTTCTTCGAGAGTATCGCGTCGACATCCACCTCCACGCCGATTATGTGGTCCTCACTGACTCGCCTGATGACCAGGACATTGCTCTTCCGGGCACTATTTGTATAACCGTTCGCCACGGCAAGTGCCTGGGTCAGCGTCATGCCGCGGACGTAGTCGTAATCCCCGGCCGTCCCCACCTCCCCAAGCGCGTATATCACCTGGGGCTGGAAATCCTTTACCATGACCGTGATCTCGGGGTCGAGCAGGATCTCGGAGAACTTGTCGGTCAGAACGCTGTCCAGTTTAGAGGGCGACATCCCCGCGACGAAGATCTCTCCGGCCAGGGGGTATGTTATTCTCCCGTCGGGACGGACTTTGATCCCCTCTCTCGAGTATTCCCTGTCGTAGAGGAAGTTCACGTCAAGGACGTCTCCGTACCCGATATAGTAACTGTCAGGTTCAGGAGCGGCGGGGACGCTGTCAGGGTCGAGATCGGACCACGCGACATCCTTGCCGACCTGATCGTACACCCGGCTGCTACCGCCACAACCGGCCATGATATGCGCCGATAAGCCGAGCGCGGCTGACGCTATGATAACAAGACTTTTACGACCCTTCATCGTATCGACCTTTGTGCAGGTCACCGCCGGAGCCCTGAAAACAGGTTAACCGGCGAGAAGTTAACCTCTTAGATGCAATATGTCAAACATGTTTTAGGGCAAGAATGATGCCAGACCAGGATCAATAGGCCCCTTTCCTGGCTATTACGGCAGGGATGGTCTTGAGCATGATCTTGATGTCAGTCACGAGGCTTCGGCTGCGGATATATTCAAGATCAAGTCTCATCCATTCCTGGAATCCGATGTGGCTCCTGCCTGCGATCTGCCAATAGCATGTGATGCCAGGAGTTACATCCAATCGCCTTCTCTGCCAGGGAAGGTATTGTGAGACCTCAGATGGGAGATTGGGACGCGGGCCTACTATACTCATGTCGCCCTTGAGCACATTGAGGAGCTGGGGGAGTTCATCGAGGCTCGATCGCCTGAGGAACCTGCCCGTGCCCGTGATCCTCGGGTCCTCCTTCAGCTTGAAAACGGGCCCGTCAACGCCACTGAGAGGCCGAAGAGACGCTATGACGTTCTCCGCCCCCACGTGCATCGAGCGGAACTTGAAAAAATCAAACTCCCGCCCGTCCCTGCCTACTCTTTTCTGCCTGAAAAGGACGGGGCCGGGAGAGTCGAGCTTGATAAGCAGCACTATTACGGGGATGACCGGAAGGAACAGTAGCAGTATCATCGATGCGACCGCAATGTCGGTGAATCGCTTCAGGACATCGAAAGTCCATCTTCTCTCAGTTGCCGGGAAGTCGGTGTGATCTTCGACCATGGAGCCCGCGGGCTCTATGATGAGCTCTTTCAGTTCGGGGTACCCAGTCATTGCTCCTCCAAAAAAACCCGGGTCTGAAGCTTCAGCCCGGGTTCCGGCACATAAAAAAGCTGCTGCAGAAACTCACTTCACGTCAATCGTGTTGCCAAAGCTGAAGCAAATACCTGTAGCAGAATTCTCTGAGTACACCTCCTGTACGATTCATATACTATCACGAAACATCACAGGATGTCAACAGGTATGTTTCGGGCCCGGGGCTCGGTCATGAGAGAAGGGCGGAATATATCAGCGGGATCATGATCTCGTGGTGTCCCGTAAGCGAGATCGCCTCCCCACCGAAGGCGGTCGGCCTCGACAGGACGTTCTCGCCTGGACGGTAATGTCCCGTCATATCGAGATTGCAGGCGGTTATCCCTTCGAACCCGGCTCCGAGGTTTCTCGCCACGCTGAGCGCCTTCAGAAAGACCTCGGGCAGTATCACCGCTGACCCGGCATTTACGATTACGCCCCCGTTCTCGCCAAGAGCCATCACCCTGGCGGCGAAGATCCTGAAGTCCCTCGCTGACATCTCTCCCCAGAGCGAACCGTCGAACCCGGGGTGCTGCACTACGATATCAGTTCCGACAGCCACGTGGACCGTCACCGGCACCTTCTCCCGCACCGCCCTCGCCGTGATGCTGATATCCCGGTGAGGGGCGTCACTTGAGAGGATCGACCTTCCTACGGCCTCTCCCAGTCCGAGGCCCTCCGCGGCGCCGGTATCGACAGCTTCGAAGAGGAGCGCGGCGGTCTCCTCCGCGAACCCGAAATCGCCCTTCTCGAGCTGCGAGGGAACGTCCTCTGATGTCTTTCCGAAGAAGGCCAGCTCTAGGTCATGGATGATCCCAGCGCCGTTGAGGGCGAGCGCGGTGATATACCCCTTCTTCATGAGATCTGCCAGGTAGGGGGACAGGCCGCATTTGATGACGTGGGCGCCGGACATCCAGATCAGTTCGCGTCCCCTTGCCGACCTTGCCCTGCGCATGGCGAGGACCAGCCTGCGGAGCCTGGCGACGGCAAGCTGGTCGGGCAGCGAATCGAGCCATTTCCTGAAGGCCTTGCCTCCCTTGACCGGCTTTCCGATCATGTCGACCGTTACCTTGCTCTCACGGTCCGAGACAGGCGATGTCCTGACCCTGCCGAGATCGATCTCTTCGTATCCGCTTCCCATCAGGGGGATGATCCTTCCGTTTCGAGTAAGCGCGGCGCGCCTGGAGCCAGTGTGAACTCCTTCAGGACCGCCTCAAAGGAGCCGACGACGACCTTCGAGCGCATAAGCACAGGCATGCGGAAGTTATCATCGGTGAGCCATATTGTCAACTTCCCCGTATTCTCGAATATCGCGCTCGTCTCAAGGACCGGCTCGATGACGATGCAGTCGAAGGTGCCGGCCTGCACCTCGACACGCTCCCTGCGCAGGGCCTTCACGAATATCGGATAGTTCTTCCCGTCGGAGTGGTTCGGCATCCATACCGCCTGTCCGGGCTCGAGAGGGATCGTCCTGACATAATAGAGCGCGGAGATGAAATCCTGCGTGTTAGGCGGTATGCCGACCTGGTTGTCGGGGTATATGGCGACATGGCTCGTCTGGTCGAAATCAACCACCTTGTCTCTTCTGAAACGGCCTTCCCTGAGGTGCTTCTCGAACCTCAGGGAATAGAGATATTCCATGTCCATGTAGGATTCATGCCTGTCCCTGACCTTGTATACCATATCGAAGGTCTTGTTCGTCCTCGCGACCGATACAAGATGGTACGCCCGGCGGCCGTTCAGTTCGGCGTCGCTGCGGACCTCGAGTGTCGCGTCCCCCGCGTATATCAGTCCGTACTGGATCGCGAAAAGGAGATACTCGCCCTCACCGAAGGGGACCATGTCGGCAGCGGGATGGACCAGGTCGAATCCCTCGATCATCTCGTACCCGTGGTCCGGGCCGCTCCTGGTCACGACATGGGCGGGCTCCTGTGCATCGGCCTGATGCTGAAACCGACCTGAAACCAGGACACAAAGTGTCAGAAGGAGGATGGCCGGAAGCTTTCCCATATATTTCAATCTTCTCATATCATTCTCCTAATATGTTGCCGTCACATGTCTTATAGCTTCATGCGACCCGCGGGCCGATCGCAGGGACTACGGCTAGTCGGATATTACTGCAATTGCTGTGCTCGAAATCACATTCTTCGTCCGCCAAGCACCTTTTCGTAGACCGTGATCGTCTCGTCCGCCATCCTCCCCGCGTCAAACATGCCGGCCCTTTCCGATGCCCGGGCGGAATATCCCTCTCTGAGGGTCACATCTCCTGAAAGCTTCTCGAGCGCATCGGCCAGTCCTTCCGGATCGCCTGGTTCGAAGAGGAGTGCCGCGTCCCCGCCCGTGACCTCGGGGATCCCTCCGGTCCGGCTGGCTACACATGGAAGGCCCGATGCCATAGCGGCGATCAGACCTGTTGAAAGGCCTTCTTCGATCGAAGGGAGGACATAGATGTCGAGCGCCTTGAGAAATGATTCCAGTGGAAGATCGCTGCCTGTGCGGAATATGCCGATGTCGATCCCTCTTTTCGAGGCCCCGGCGACTATCGTGTCCTCCATCCTCCCACTCCCTGCCAGGACATAACGCAGCCTCGCGCCTCTCTCCTTGAGTATCGCCGCGGCATCCAGCAGGACCCCGTGCCCCTTTTCCTTCTCGAAGGCGGCCACCGTGCCGGCCAGTATGCTGCCCCGCCCCCCGCCGAGCCTCTTTATCATTTCCGGGTCTCTGGCCGATGACCTGAACCTCGATATATCTACGCCGCTGTGGACGATCGTCATCTTCTCTTCGGGCACTCCTCTCGACCTCAGGCTCAGGGCTGCCGCATGTGATATCGGGATGTAATGCGCGACTGCTCTTCCGTACTTGAGTCTCGAGACCGGGCCCGCTCCTGCGCCAAAGGCGGTCCTTCTGCTCACTACGAGGGGGGCCAGGCCGGCGCACGAGAAAATCGCATGCGTGTGAGCCTTCGATGTCTGTGCATGAACGATATCGGGTTTCCATAGTATGATGAATCTTCTGAGACGAAAAGGCGTTATGAAGGGCGGGGTCTCGAACCTGGCTTTGACCGAATCCGCGTCCTCCGGCAGCGCGTCCGCCAGCTCGGAACCTGCCCTTACCGCGAATGCCGTCTCGATCCCGCGTTCGCGCAGGCGCAGCCCGAGTTCGAGTGTCTGACTCTCTCCGCCGCGCATCGTCGGAGAGCTGTTGACAAGAAGCACTCTCACGCGCGATCCTCCGCTCCGAGAAGCGCGAGTAGCCTGCCGGCTACTTTTGCCGGGTTGTACTGCTCCCTGACCAGCCTGCCTCCCTTTGCCGCCAACGTCGCGGCGAAACTCCCATCGTCCCTGAGCCGCTTCAGTTCCCCCGCCAGAAGTATCGCGTCTCCGGGAGGCACACACAGTAGGTGCTCTCCCGGGACGAAGATCTCCCTGACAGCAGGTGTATCGGCAGTGACGACCGGGCGTCCGCATGCCATCGCCTGGTATACCTTGTTGGGGATCACCATCGCCGTCTTTGGAGTGGTGCCGAAAACGCCAAGGACGGCGTCCGCTTCGGCGATTAGCCCGGGGAGGTCTCGCTCCGGCACATTGCCGGACAGCTCGAGCCTGCCGCCCTCGATCTTCTCCGCTTTCCGCCGGAATTCCTCCATAGTCTGCCCGGTCCCGACGATCCGGAACCTGAACCCCTCGTCGAGAAGCCTGGCCGCTTCCACTATCACGTCGGTGCCGTGCAGGGGAAGAAAGGAGCCGTAGAAGAGTACGTTGAAGAGACCGTCGCGACCGCGTTCCGGCAGCTTCCCGAAGACCGAATCGTCGTAGCCGAGATAGAGAGTCTTCACTTTCTCCGCCGCGGCGTCGAACTCCCTGACATAGAACGCCGCGTGAGACTCCGTGTCGGCCAGAACCATGTCGGCCATCCTCATCGTGACTCTGTCTATATTCCAGTTGTGCCTGGCCTGAGCCGAACCTTCCTCTGCATCCCCCCGGTCGAGCACCCTGGTCTCGTATCGCGAGACGAGAGGATCGAATATCAGCCTCCTGCGGGGAAAACGTGATAGCAGCCACGCGAGCGGAACATCCTTGTGCCTGAAGTCAGGCACGAAAATGGGCGCCGAGCGTCCCTTCCGGGTGGTCAGAAACCTGGCAAGCAGGACCGGATAGCGGAACACGGACTTCTTCATACCGTCCGCGCGGCACTGGAGGACCCTGACCCCGAGACTCTCGAGACCTTTGCGTATGATCGCATTCCTCGGGTAGTCCGGATCGTAACCGCCAAAAAACAGGATCCCTTCCGGTGGTCCGCTCATCGGCCTTCCTCCGTGCCTCCGCGGGAAAGTTCCCTGAGCCAGGCATACTTGAAGAAAACGCTGGCGGCGGCAAGAGAGCACAGGACCAGTCCGGCGCTCCCGTCGAGAAACCCGAGCTGGATCAGATACATCCTCAGGAACCTAGAGGCAGGCCTGAGGACGATCCCAGGCAACCAGCGCTTCCCCTTCCTTCGAAGCTCGAGCGCCCCCCTGCGGCTGTAGTTCTTCATCCTTTCCATATAGTCGTCGAAGTCCCTGTAGGGAATGTGGTCGAGCCTTTCGCGAAGACTCCCGGCCTCGCCATCAAGCTCGAGACGTTCGTGTACGGCACGCTCGGGATATCTTCCCCTGCCCCTGCGGAAAAGCCTCACCACCTTATCACGGTCCCATCCACAGTGACGTATAGTCTTCCCGAGGAACTCGTTCCTGCGGTATATCCAGAATCCGTTCTCCCTCGCGGATACGATCCTTTCCGCTATCTCCGCCCGTAGCGGGCCAGAGAGGTATTCGTCGGCATCGAGGATCAGGAGCCATTCGAGAGTGGCCTTGCCGATGGCCCAGTTCTTCTGGTCGGCGTTTGACACGAACTCGCGGGTGAAGACCCGGGCTCCGTATTCTCCCGCAATCCGCAGAGTCGTGTCCGTGCTCATCGAGTCGACGACGATCAGCTCGCCCACACCCCTTGCGCTCTCGAGGCACCTGCCCAGATTGTCCTCCTCGTTCAGCGTTGTCACGATCAGAGATATCCTTGACAGGTCGGGCCTTGCGATCATATTCCACCCCCGATCGCCATCCGTACTTCCTCGAAGACTTCGTCCGTTGTTATCATATCCATGCACCTGTTATCGCTGCATTCCTTCTCCCTGCATCCCTGCGCGCAGCCGAGCCCCCTCCATACCGCCCTGTGCAGTCCGTTCATCGGATCCCATATACGCGGATCCGTAGGCCCGAAAAGGGTCACTGTCGGCACTCCAAGGAGCACTGCGATATGTTTCGGGCCGGAATCGATACCTGCCAGCACTCTCATCCTTCCGATTAGAGCGCCTGCCCGGGCTATACCTGCCGGCGGAGCCGCTACGGCGCCAGGGACGGCTCCGGCTATCTCCGCGGCTAGTCTCTCTTCACCCGGCCCCCACATTATAACAGGCCTTAGGCCGAGTTCGGCCGAGATCCTCGCGCAGAGGTCTATGAACCTGTCCGCGGGCCAGCTCTTCGACGGATACGTCGAACCGGGTACGATCCCGGCGAGCCCGCTCCCAGTATCTCCGAGCGACCTCACGAAATCATCGGCCCATCCGGTCTCCTTCGCCGCCGCGGGGAATCCGTAAGGTTCGTCACCCTCGTCCGTCCCGTATGCCCCTGCTTCCCCGGGTAACCCCAGCATCCTTCCGAGCTCGAGGTTCGAATCCAGAGTGTAACACCTTACTCTTTCGCCGTCCCGGAATATGGCTCTGGGCAGCACCGTGTGATAGAAGCCGTTGCGCCTGCCGGTATCCATCCCGATCCTCAGGCCGGCCCCGCATGACCTCGTCAGCAGGGCGCTTCTCGGAGAAGAGAGCAGGTCGACCGCGACATCGATCCTTCGCCTCCTGATGGATCTCACCGCGGCGACCGTCCCGGACAGCCGGTCAGGAAGGGCAATTACCTCATCGATGCCGGTGTCTCCGGCCAGGGCTCCGGCGAATCTCTCCTTTACGAGATACCCGATCCAGCTTCGCGGGAACGCTTTCCTCAAGCAGGCCGCGAGCGGAAGCGTGAGGACGATATCTCCAAGCGCGAAGAGCCGCACTATCAGGATCGACTCGAGCCCTTCGATCTCGTTGAGGTCTATTACCGCTCCTTCATTCATGCCGGCCACCCCGTTACTCTGCCAAGAGCGTCAGTGACTTCGTCGACGGTGATGTTCTCGAGACACTTCATATCTTCGCACTCGTGCAGATGGCAGGGGGCGCAATCCTCGTTCCTCGTGATCACTTCGTACGGCCCCATGCCGGAGTAGGGGAACCAGATATCAGGCTCGGTCGGCCCGAAAATACCTACAGTAGGCACTCCGAGAGCGACGCCCGTGTGCATCACGCCCCCGTCGTTCGAGACGAGCGCGCCGCATGCGGCTATCGTCGCTGCGGCGTACCTTATCGGCATCACCGGAAGGGCACGGGCCGACCCTCCCGAAGCGGAGACGACACTCGACGAGATCTCCTCCTCGCCGGGACCTGAAACGAGCAGCGCACGCGCTCCGTACCTTTCCAGCACGGCGTTCGAGAGCGAGGCGAATGACCCCGCGGGCCAGCGCTTGGCCGGCCACGTCCCTCCAGCGTGAAAGGCGACGGTCCTCCCCGGCCTCCGATCCCCGAGGACAGAAGCGATGGCCGACCTGCCCCCTTCCAGTTCGGCTTCAGTGAGGTATACGCGTGGAGGGCTGACCTGGGCCTCGCATCCCAGCGGAGCCAGCGCCGCGAGATGATGCTCTATAGCGCTTCGGATCCTTCTGTCCGGTTTGAATATGTCGGTGTAGAGCCGCCTTCTCCACTTGCGCCCGCCGCCGATCCGTACGGGGATCCCGGACAGCCTGAGGATGTTGGCGCTACGTGGATTGTAGAAGAGATCGATCGCCACTGAGAACTTAAGGCTCCTGAGCCTCTTGACCGTGCCAAGCATCGCCGGGATCCCCCTGCCCGCCTCGATCACGCCCGCCAGTCCAGGGTTGTTCTCCAGCATCGACGCGTAAGGCGGTTCGGCCATGTACCAGATCTCCGCGCCGGGGAAGCAGCTGTGCAGCGCTTCGATCACGGGAGTAGTCAGGATGATGTCGCCGAGGTAGCGGAGCCTCGTCACGAGGATCCTCGTGTCGCCTGACCTGCCTGAAGCGAAATCGGCGGGATCCAATCTAGCCCTCCCGCCTCAACCGGGCGATGATCCCCCGGCTCGACCTGTCTTTCGCGTCGCCGGTGATCACCGTGACACAGCCTATCTCCCTTGCAGTCTCGATCTCGGGTACCGTCTCGACAGTGTAATCGGTCCCTTTGGCGTGAAAATCAGGTCGGAGCGCTCTCATCACGCCATCGACCGTATCGTCCCCGAATATCAGCACGAAATCCACAAACCGCATCGCCGAGATGATCTCGGCCCTCTCGGCGGCGGGCATCACCGGCCTGCCTTCGCCCTTGAGGCGCCTGGTGGAATCGTCGTCGTTCACGGCCACGACCAGAAGGTCTCCATGCGCCGCTGCTTCCTCCAGATATCTTACATGTCCGACATGGATTACATCGAAGCATCCGTTAGCCAGGACGACCGTCCCACCTCCCCGGCGCTGCTCGTCGATGGCTGCCGAAAGCCGGTCCGCGTCATTGAATATCCTGTCCTTCATCCAGGCGTCCTCTCCTCTCCGCCCAGTACGGCGGCAAACTGTCCTGACATCCTATCACAGACCTTTTCCCAGGTAAAATCGAGTATCCTGCGCGCACCCTCGGCGCCCATTCTCAGGGCCATCTCCCTGTCCCGGTAAAGTCTTTCGAGCGCCCGTCCGATGGCGGCAGGGCTCCGCGCCTTGATGACGATCGCGCTGAGTCCGTCGACCGCGAAGTCGGACGTGCCGCTTTCAGTGCATACCAGGGGCAGCGCGCAGGCGGCCGCCTCCGCGCACGTATTGCTCCAGCCGGCCCTGTGTTCGGCCGATACAAAGACGTCGGCGGAAGCATACATCGCGGCCATCCTGTCCTGCGGAAGATCGATATAGAAACGGAACGGCAGGCCTGGGTCGAATCCCACGCGCGGGTCGGTCGAACCGGGAGTCATGCTGTCGAATAGCACGAGCTCGATATCATATCCCTTGCGATACAGCGACTCGGCGGCCTTTATTACGAACCTCGTCCCTTTTCTCGGCCTCGAGGTCCTGCCGTAGCACATCACCCTTAACGGCCCGCTGTCAGTGGCCCTGACCTCTGCCGGCGGATGGAAAAGAGCCGGATTTATGCCTCCCCTTCCGTCCAGCGTCCTGACGCCGTACTTTTTCCGCATTCTCTCCATCATGCCCTTCGAGTTCGCCATGAGCGCGACACCCTCTGTCCGGGCTATCTCTCTCTCACGGTCGACCTTCTCGATCTGGAGGTAGAACACCCTGAGTCTCGCAGGAAACCCCTTGAGGATCTCGAGATACTCCGGAGAACCGGTCATGACGACGTCATGGTCCCTGTCTCCGGCCTCTGCAAGCCTCATGCACTTCACGTTCATGCCGGTCCAGGCGGGAGAAACGCCGTCCGGCGTATAGATGATGAATTCGTGCCCGCGGGTACTGAACGCGTTTGACAGCTCGATATAACGTCTCACACCGCCGAACAGGTATGTATGAGGCAGGACAGCTCCTATCCTCAACTGTCGCCCCCCCCTTTCCCCTCTATGATGGTCTCGACCCTTGAAAGGATCTCTTCGGGGCTGGTCACCGCCGTGCCCCTTTTCATCACGACTATCGACGCGGCCACATTCGCTGCGAGCATCGCCTCGCGCATACCTCTGCCAGCCGCGAGCGTCAGGGCTACAGCCGAAACTACCGTATCACCCGCGCCGGTGACATCGGTGGCCTCGGGGCTCCCCACGACACCGATCCTGACAGTCTTCTTTCGGGGACGGAAAAGGGCCATTCCGAGCCGGCCCCTCGTGATCAGAAGCGAATCGCAACGCAGCATCCTGATCAGTTTCCTCCCGGTCTTCTCCAGTGTCTCCTCGGTACCTGGATCGAACCCGGCGGCTTCGGCAGCTTCCACTTCATTCGGCGTGGCGGTCGTCACCCCCCTGAAATCCGCCAGCCCGTACCGGGAATCGGCTATTACCGGCAGGCCGGACGCAGAGGCCATCTCGATGACCGTCCGTGCGATCGAGCCGGAGAAGACACCCTGTCCGTAATCGCTCAGTATGACGGCGCCGCAACCGGCCAGCTTCTTCTCCACCTTGCGCAGCAGCCTCTTTTCGACCCGGGAGTCGAGAGGGGCGCGGCTTTCCCTGTCTACCCTGACGATCTGCTGCCGTTGCGCGTGGAAATCCCCGGCTAGCACCCTCGTCTTCGACGTAGTCATACGTCCAGCCGCCGCGATCATACCGGAGGTGTCCACCCCGTAAGAGCGCAGGATCCCGGTGAGCCTTGCTGCGGCTTCATCGCGCCCGGTCACTCCGGCAACCACGCCCGCCCCCCCCATAGAGGCGATGTTGGCCGCCGCGTTTGCAGCGCCTCCCTGGCCCCATGAGCTGCCGTCGTATCTGACGATGACCACCGGGGCCTCCCTGGAGACCCGGTCTGTAGTACCGTAAAGGTACTCGTCGAGGATCAGGTCGCCCACTACGAGGACCTTCTTTCCCTTCCATGAAAGAACACTCTCCCTCACGGATCTGTAGTCGTATGCTGAAACGTCGTTCACAACTTGATCTCCCTCATCGTCTCAATGGCTGCCTGGAATACTTCATCGACAGTGATATCCCGCAGACAGCGGGCATCTCCTTGGGGACATTCCTTTCTGAAACAGGGCGCGCAATCAGCGCCTGATGTGACTATCCTGGAACGCGGTCCACGTGGGGAGGTCCACACCGGACTCGTGGACCCGAAGATAGAAACGGTCGGAACGCCCATCGCCGCGGAGATATGGACAGGTCCGCTGTCGTTGCCGACCACAAGGTCCGCGCCCCTGAGGATCGACATCAGTTCTCCGACGTCGGATCTTCCGGCTAGGTTGACCGCGTCATCACCCGCTTCTGTGATCGTGTCCAGATATTCTCTCTCTCCAGCGGAGCCGACCGTGACGATCCTGAGTCCCTTTTCTTCCCTGAGCCTCGCAGCCAGATCGATGAACCTCCCCGAGGGCCATACCTTGGCCGGCCCGTATGCCGCGCCTGCCGCGAGGACCGCGTATCCACCTCTGAGGCCGAACCCCGCCAGCTGCTCCTTCCAGTCGTACCTGGGTATTACGCACGGCTCGGGTACGACATCATCCCCGCTGCCGCTGTACACGCGCGCAAGCGCGGCGTATTCCTCGGAGAGATGGATCGTCCTGTGACGTGATGGCTTGACCGGATCGGTCAGCAGCCAGCCCCTTCCCCCGCTTCTGTACCCAATCCTCCGCGCCGTTCCTCCAAGGAAAGCTATCAAAGCGGACGAAAAGGACATCGGGAGCAGAAAGGCCGCGTCCCACCCGCCATCCGGACTGCCGGCCCGCAGGGCGAGGATCGCTCTGCTGACTCCGCCTTCCCTCCTGTAGGTGATAATGTCATCGATGAAAGCGCTTCTGCGGAGAAGATCCGATACGTAGTCCCGGCACATCACAGTTATGAAATCGCCTGGATTCTCTTTCCTCAACAGAGACAGGAAGGGCGTCGCCATGACTACGTCGCCGATCCAGTTCGGAGCGAGGACTAGGAGGTGGTCACGCCCTGATCTGCAGGCTGTAGAGTTTCCGGTAGATCCCTTCCTCACCGATCAACTCCTCATGTGTGCCGATCTGCTTGATCCTGCCGTCCTCCAGGACGACAATCCGGTCGGCGTTCTTGATCGTCGACAGCCTGTGAGCTATCACGAGCGTGGTCCTTCCACGCACAAGCCTGTCTATGGCCTCCTGGACCAGAGCCTCGCTCTCTACGTCGAGAGAACTGGTGGCCTCGTCGAGTATCAGTATCTTGGGGTTCTTCAGGAGAGCTCGCGCGATCGCGAGCCGCTGTCTCTGACCGCCGGAGAGCTGGATCCCGCGGTCGCCGATGACTGTGTCGTACCCCCTGGGCATGGCTTCGATGAATTCGTGAGCGTTGGCGGCCCGGGCCGCGGTGACTACTTCCTCCCTCGGGCAGTCTGACATCCCATAGGCGATGTTGTTGAACACGGTATCGTTGAAGAGGATCGTCTCCTGAGTGACGACTCCCATCAGTGCTCTCAGCGACGATATCCTTATCTTCGAGATCTCCCTTCCATCGATCAGTATCCTGCCGGCATCGGGCTCGTAGAACCGCGGGAGCAGGTCGGCCAGAGTAGATTTGCCCGCGCCGCTCGCACCGACAAGCGCCACGACCTCCCCGCTTCCGATCTCAAGGTCGACGTCAGTGAGAACAGGCGTCACGCCGTCGTAACTGAATCTCACGTCTTCATAGACGATCCCCTCACGGACGGAGTCGATAGTCTCGTCGCCCGACGTCTCCTCTTCCGTCTTTATGTCGAGTATGTCGAATATCCTCTGAGCGCAGACGATCCCTTCCTGCACGACATTATTGAGCTTGCTCAGGTCCTTTATCGGGTTGACGACCCATAGCATCGCCCCGATGAACATCATGAGGTTAGCCGGATCGAGCTGCTGAGAGAGGACCAGCCTGCCGCCGTACCAGAGGATGACGACGCTCGCCATTATACCCAGCGTCTCGCTTGAAGGGGAAGCAAGCTCTGCGAATTTCCTCATCTTTATGTATTCACCGAGATACCTGCGGTTGAAATCGCCGAACTTCATCTGTTCGAACCGTTCCATCCCGAATGCCTTTACGACCCTGACTCCTGATATCGTCTCCTGCAGAACGGACGTCATGTCCGCCATACGTTCCTGCGCCCTCATGCTCCCTTTCCTGAGCTTTCTGCTTATGACGGCTATCAGAAAGATGTTCAGCGGAACGAGCACGATCGTCAGAAGAGTGAGCTGCCACGAGGTGTAGAAGATGATCGCGATGGCGATTATCGTCATCAGGCCGTTCCGTACTATGCTCGCAAGCCCCCCGACGACCGCGCCGCGCAGGTTCGTCACATCGTTCGTGATCCTCGAGATCAGGTGTCCGGTCTTCTGCTGGTCGAAGAACGCCATGGGAAGCATCTGGATCTTTCCGTACAGTTCGTCCCTGACCGACTTGAGTATCGACTGCTCGAGGTACACGGTCAGGTACGTCCCGAAATACCCGAAAACGTTCTTGACTATCATCAGGACGAGAAAGATCGCGCAGAACCTGGCGAGCCGTTCAGTGGCCGTCCCCTCGTATATTATCCTCGAGGCGCGGACGCGAATGCCGTCCATCCGCGACTCGAGCCCGTCGGGGATCAGGGGCGAACCCTGTCCTGCCTCATCTCTCGTTTCTACCTGAGACGGCTCAGAAGAAAATACGATATTGAGGAACGGAGGTATGAGCGTGAGAGATACACCGCTCAGCGCGGCGAATATCGTCGTGCAGATAAAGAGGATCACGACCTTCTTCCACCAGGGGCGGAGATATCCGAGCAGTCTGATATATATTCGTAATGGATTCTGGCCGTTCATCGCCTGGGCCCGCTTCCTTTCTAGACGGTCATCTCCTCGCCTGTCGCGAGAACCTCTTCCACTTTGCCGAAGAAGCTTTTGAGCGAGAGTTTCTCTCCCTTGGTCCCCTTGAAGATCCTGACATTCGGCATCTTTTCCGGGATCCAGGTCTTTCCGTCGTATTTCGTGAACAGCCCCACCGTCGGGACCTTCAGAGCGGAAGCGAAATGAAAGAGGTTGGTATTTCCCGCCAGGAAAACGTCGCACTGCGACAGAAGGGCAAGGGCCTCGCCGGCGTTTGTCGGCACCAGATCGATCACCTCGCCTTTGAGCTCTCCCGAGATCTTCTGGACGAGCTTATCGTCCCAGGGGGCGGTCAGTACGAGGAACTTGACCCTTCTGCGTCCAGCGAGATTGTTGGCCAGGTAGGCTATGATCTCGGGTATCACCCTGTGCCTGCTCTTGCTCCTTCCCGGATCGATGCCGACCGTGATGACGCCCTTCTCCGGCTTTCTGAAATGAATCAGCTGCCTTGCGTGGTTCACTTCGGCCTGAGGAAGGATTATATCCCGCCGGACTCCCCCGGTCGGGAGACCGAGCGATTCCACGAGCCTGATCATCCTGTCTCCTTCGTACCCCCTCGATGATATCCTCACCTCGAGGTTGATGAAGGGAAAGGCCAGCTGGTGGTGGAATCCGATCCTCATAGGGGCGCCGGAAGCGAACGCCAGCGTGTGCCTCTCCATCGAGATCCCCTTGCTGAGCAGGATGACCGTGTCGATCTTCTGCTGCCTGAGCTTGCGGATCAGGGCGTAGTAGTCCGCGGTAAAGAACCTGAGCTGCTTGCGGCTGTAAGTCAGGATTGAATGGACCCTGAAGATGCTCCTCGCCATATCGGAGTCTTCCGAGTCGACCAGCAGCGTCGTCCTGATCTGTGGGAACTTTTCGTGGAACCAGTTCGCCACCGGAGCCGCGAAGAGAAGGTCGGTCACGTCACCGGAATCTATGAAAAGCATCCGGGTGGATCCGGTGATCCCTCCCGGAAGGGCGAAAGGCTCCTCCTTGCCTGTATGCTTCAGGAAATACGAGACCATCTTGGGCATGATCTGTCTTTCGCCGCTATCTCTTCGCATTGATCCTACCGGCCTTTCGTGCGTCTTCGGCGAGCGCTATCGAAATCCCTTTGTCGACCGTATCGATCAGGTCGAATCTCATTTCCTTCCTTATGCCGTCCGGTATCTCGTCGAGATCCTTCCTGTTCGAAGATGGAAGGATCACCTCCCTTATGCCCGCCCTGTGAGCCGCGATCACCTTGTCCCTTATCGCTCCCACGGGGAGCACCTTGCCTGTAAGCGTGATCTCGCCGGTCATCGCGACGTCGTTCCTGATCTTCCGGCCTGTAGCGAGAGATGCGAGGGATACGGCTATTGCGATCCCGGCGCTCGGACCGTCCTTGGGAACGGCCCCGGACGGAATATGCAGGTGAAAATCGGAGTTTTCAAAGAATTTCTCGTCCTCCATCTTGTCCGCGAGGCTGGCCCTTATGTAACTCATCGCCGCCTGGGCGGATTCCTTCATCACATCCCCGAGCTGTCCGGTCAGCTTCACCGATCCTCCACCCCTCATCCCGAGGGCCTCCACGAAGAGGATGACACCGCCCGCGGCAGTCTTCGCCATGCCCGTGGCCACTCCCCTCTCCGGAACGGGAAGCATCTGCTGCTCCGGGTATTCGGCGGCTCCGAGCCATCCTTCCAGGTTTTTATGTGTGATCTTCCATGGCCCCCGGCTTCCGTCCGCCATCTTCCTCGCGGCTCTTCTGACCAGCGCGGATAGCTTCCTCTCGAGATTACGGACGCCTGCTTCCCTCGTGTATCGCTCGACCACGGTCCTGAGCGCGTCATCGGTCACGGTCAGCTTTGCCGGAGAAACACCGTTCTCTTCTAGCTGCCTTGGATAAAGATATTTCCTTGCTATCTTTATCTTTTCGGCGGTGATGTATCCCGGTAGCTCTATCACTTCCATCCTGTCGAGAAGCGCCGTCGGTACCGTATCCGTGATATTCGCGGTGGTTATGAACATGACGGCCGACAGATCGAAAGGCAGGTTAACGTAATTGTCCTCGAACGAATCGTTCTGCTGTGGATCAAGGACCTCCAGGAGAGCCGCTGACGGATCGCCCCTGAAATCCTTTCCGAGCTTGTCGATCTCGTCGAGCATGAAGACAGGATTGCTGCTTCCCGCGTTCCTAATACCCTGGATGATCCTTCCGGGCAGGGCGCCTATGTATGTCCTTCGGTGGCCCCTGATCTCGGCTTCATCGCGGATGCCTCCGAGAGAGATCCTCACGAATCTCCTTCCCAGCGCCGCTGCTATGCTCATACCGAGCGAGGTCTTTCCCACGCCCGGAGGGCCTGAGAGGCATAGAATCGGCCCTTTTGAGTCGTTCTTGAGCTTTCTCACCGACAGGTACTCGAGGATCCGTTCCTTTACATGTTCAAGATCGTAATGGTCCCTGTCCAGTATCCGCCGGGCCTTCCTCATATCAAGTGAATCATCTGTCCGCTCCATCCATGGGAGCTCGAGTATCCAGTCGACGTATGTCCTTGCCACGGTATATTCCGCCGAACCGGGAGACATCCTCGACAACCGGCCCCATTCCCTTTCCACCGCTTCGCGGGCTGTCCCCGGCAGATCCTTTGAATCTATCTTCGACTTGAGGTCATCGAGCTCTACAGACGTATCTTCCTCCCCCAGCTCCTTCTGTATCGCCCGGATCTGTTGCCGCAGATAGTACTCCCTCTGTTCCCTGTCCATCTCGTGACGGACGTCCTGCCTGATCTTTTCCCCCATACGCGCTATCTCGAGCTCGCCGTTCAGGAGACCGTACACGTGATCGAGTCGCTTGAATGGATCGAGTATCTCCAGAGCCGCCTGTTTTTCCTCGATACCCGTATTCATGTTCGCAGCGACGAGGTCGGCCAGCCTGCCGGGCTCCCTGACATTAGTGATCACACCCTTGAGCTCGTCCGGATAGCTCTCCGAAGCGTCCACGAGCTTCGAAAAGGCATTGACGACGTTCATCATCATCGCGCGGGCCTTCCGCCTGTCGTCCTCCCTTTCCTCTAGAAGAGAGACCGCCGCCCTCATCATCGGCGGGTCTCCGATGAACTCGGTGGCGTCGATCCGCGCGAGGCCCTGGCCAATGATCCTGATATGACCGTCCGGGAACCTTGCCATCTTCTGGATCAGCATCGCACACCCAGTACGGTACAGTCCCTCAGGTCCCGGCACCGCTTCCGACGGGTCTTTCTGGGTGAATACGCCGACGATCTTTGCCTGTCCGAGAGCCTCGTCGATGAGGCTGATAAGGCTCTCATCCGTAAGTACCAGCGGCACAAGCATATATGGAAAGACTACGCCGTCATTGATCGGGATGACGGCCAGTTCCGCCGGTATTTCCCTTATCAGCTCCTGGTCTCTTGCAGTCTCTGTAGCCGTAACAGCCCCCTATTCTATCTCCACCTTATGCACTCGGCTCGACGGATCAGTCCTCGCGATCCTGATCTCCAGCATGCCGCGTTCATATCGAGCCGTGGTGTTCCCGTGGTCTACCGGGACCGGAAGCTCGATCTCCCTGTAAAACCTTCCGATACGGATCTCTATCTGGTGATACTGCTTCCTTCCCTCGCAGCAGGGGCTCCCCCTTACTCCTCCTACCTTGAGCCGGCTTCCGTCGGTCATGATGTTGATCGAATCGCTGTCCATGCCTGCGATATCGACTATCACTATCACTTCCCTGGCGGTGACGATCACGTCGGCAGGCGGTTCCCATGAGAGATCGGCGGGGAATCTCATCCCGGCCCCTTCATCTCTATCGGAGAAGAATATGCGGGTCTTCCTTCCGCTCCTGTTTCCACGATCGTTTCTCATTGAAGGGCAACACCTTTCGTTTACCGGGCGTATGCGTTCAGTATGTTGTCGAGGATAGAAAAGGTGGCATTCAAAGTCAATTCAAAAGGCTGGATGCAGAAAGACGGGATGCCCTCTTACCCCTGTCCCATTCCTGTGCCACAGGCACGGATCAGCGGGCACCCCGTCAGCAGGATGCTATTTCTTGTCCTTCCCCATCACAGGAATGTGGCCGGTGTAGACCGGAGGCTGGGTGTAATCGACAAGGCTGTAGCTCGAGAGCCTCTTCTCGTCGATATCCCAGCCGAACAGGATATTGTCCGCGTCGAAATCGAGCATATAGACGAGCACGGATTTCGCTTCAGCGTCCTGGATATAGTAGATGAAGCGCTCCTCGTCCCTCGCACTGGATGTCAGATAGACGTTCGGCATCCCCCAAGAGGCGATCACCTCTTCGGCGTTCATACCTCTGACTATCTCTCCGTTACGGATGTTCTCCTGGAAAACGCTCTCGGGATGCCCGTCGATATATATCTCCCTGGAATCGCTTGATGTAAAATCCTCTCTTTCTATCTGGGAGGTACAGGAGCATCCTGAGAGAAGGAAAAGGGCCGGTATCGCGAACAGAAGCGGCATTGACCTCATAAGGCTCCCTCCTCCAGGTTGGGAGACTCACACCGGGGTGCGATCCCGGGGTGGGGCCTGAAAGGACGAGGATCGCCCCCTGAAAAAACCCTTCTGTAACAATTATATTTCGATTTCAGGGCGTGTCAACGGCTGGCGGACGAGCTTCATATAGGCGGAGCGAGACACCGGGAAGCTCTGACTCTCCGTCGAGGATCATGCCGTCATCGAAGAATGCCGCGATATGCCCCTCGGCGTCAGTATCCCATGGCCTGCACCTGAGGAGCCAGACCCTCGTGCGTCCCTCGGTCATCCTGAGGAGTTTTCTTTCTATGCCTTCCCGGTCGAGATGAGCCGCGTAGATCGACTCGACCGGACGGTCTCCCCTGTAGTAATACCGGACCACCGGGTCCATCCCGGGGGCGAGGATCAGATCTCCAGGCATGCCTGCCGCAGCGATGATCGCCACTGCGCCCCTGATGTCATCCCTCGCATATTTCGGTTCGAAGTGATAGCTCCACACGGAGATCAGCATCAAGGTGCAGAGAGCGGCGATCGAAGCGATACCGGCTGCCCTGGCACGGGGGATCCCGTTCGACAGTATCGCTATGAACAGGGGGAACGCGCACATGAGATACCTTGCATTGATCACCTTTATCTTGAGAATCGCCGCGGCTGTGACAAGGCCTATCGTCGCCGCCAGCACGCATATATATAGGGCCGCCCTGCGCTCCCTGAGCAGCCTGAAGATACCTGCCACTGCTACCGATCCGAAAATAAGCGCCGCGACCGTGATCTGGGGGCCGTACCTGCCCAGCAGATGGGAGACCGATGCCGTCTCATGCAGCTCCCTGAGGTCGGGACCGTATGAGAATCCCATCGCGAACGCGAACAGGGCGTACGGATACGACATGATCACCGGTGGGCCGGCGCCTTCCATCCTGTAGACGACGGGTCTCCTGGCGGCCTCCACCGCGTGTATCCTCCTGAGGAAGAAGAACTCCCTGTATATCCACGGCGAGACGATCACCAGCGCCACGGCGGCAGCGAGCGCCCCGTACCTTAGATGGTCTCCCTTAAGCCTGCCGGTCACTGCCATGTACAGGGCGAGACCCGCGCAGAGGAAGACCGCCATGAAGTGCGACATGCAAGCCAGCCCGAGGGCGATCCCCAGCAGCAGCCCGCTTCGAAAGGAAGGTTTTTCGTTGAAACGGCTGAACGCGAGAAGCGAGAGCACGATGAACATCGTCAGAAAAGAATAAAAACGCAGTTCCTGTGAATAATAGACGTTGAAGGGGCTCACGGCCATCAGCAGCGCGCCGGTGAGCGCGGCGCTTTCGCCGGATTCACGCCTGAGCCAGAAGTACATCAGCAATACCGTGACTACGCCGGCCGCTGCCCCGGGAGAGCGAAGCCATGCCTCCGAGGACGAGACTGCCGACCAGAAATGCATGACGAGGGAATAGAGTGGGCCGTGCACGTCCCACATCAGCTTGACCCCGTAGGAGACCCCCCCCTCTGGGGATGAATACGACCCGATCGTGAGGATCTCGTCGAGCCAGAACGACTGGTGGCCGAGCCGGAAGAACCTGAGCGCCGCGGCCAGCGCAGCGATCGCCGCGACCGCAGCGATCCTCCTTCTTTCTGTCCCTGGATAAGTCATCATCGTCCTTATACCCCAGAAAGCGATTGTTTTTCCAGTTGAAAACGAGATCAGGCGGGCCGATACTCGGACGATGGGGCCGGGACCTGAAAGAAAGACGGAGATCTATATCGGTCCGGCGGGCTGGTCATACGCCGACTGGGAAGGTATTGCCTACCCTCCGGGCACGGGGCACGACAGGCTCCTCGAGATCGCGCGGTTCTTCAGGGTGATCGAGCTCAACAGTTCATTCTACCGCATTCCTCCGGCGAAGATGGTCTCCAGCTGGCTCGAACGGCTGTCGACAGTCCCTGGCTTCAAGCTCAACATCAAGGTCAACGGGAGATTCACTCACGAGAGAGATCACCCAGCCGCGGAGCTTGCGGAATTCATCGACCGGTTCTCGCCCCTGCGTGAGGCGGGCATATCCGGCCCTTTCCTCCTGCAGTTTCCATGGTCGTTCAGGAATACTCCTGATTCGAGAGCATATATCGAGAGACTGGCTCCCTTCTTCATGGGCCTTCCGGCCGCCGTCGAGCTCAGGCATGGTTCGTGGAACGGGCCCGGCACCTTTGATCTACTATCGAGATGCGGCTTTGCCTTCTGTAATATCGACCAGCCCGTCATTGGGGATTCGATGCCCCCGTCGTCACGCATTACCGACGCGAAGACCGGATACATCCGCCTCCATGGCCGGAATGAAAAGGACTGGTTCAGGCAGGGTGCGGGACGTGACGCGCGATATGATTATCTTTACAGGCCGGATGAGATCGAGGAATGGGCCAGGCGGGCCCGTGAGATGATCGGGAAGGTCGGGGCTCTCTTCATAATCGCAAACAATCATTTCAGGGGACAGGCCCTGGCAAACGCCGTCGAACTGAGGTCGATCCTCGAAGGCGGCGTGATAAGGGCCCCCGCGTCTCTGATAAGGTCATTCAGGTTTCTGAGGGATATAGCTTCTCCTCCCCCGGGCGGGGAGGAACTGGACCTGTGAGCGCTCTATCGAGTCAGCATCCCGAAGATCAGGATCGCCAGTACCAGCCCGAGGTAGAAGAGCATCCGTTTCGGGTGTACGAGATAATTGCCTCCTCCGGCCTTCAGTACCGTTTTGATCTCACGCATCTTCGACTCTACAAGCGGCGTGTGACAGAACTGGCAGTACTCGTCATCCTTTTTCAGAGGGAACCCGCATTTGAGGCAGTTCGATCCCTCTACTGTAGCTATCGTCGGCTCTTCCTCCGTTATCTCCACCTTGGGCTTCTCTACGGGGTCATATTCTTCCAGCATGCCGATGCCGCCCGCTTCCTCTATGAGCTCGAGAGCTCCGTGGGCTCTGGGCGCAGATCTTGTCTCGAGGATCGTCTTCGGCAGGTTGCGCATCATGAACTTTATCCTGGTGACCGGCGTGCTCGTCAGGATACCGTACTTTATGGAGAATGAGTCCGGCGTCTCTATATCGCTCTTTATACCTTCGAGGACGACCCTGTAGAGGATATCCTTCGATCTGCCATCAGCCATATTCTCACCATCTTCAGGTATGGCGGATCTGTATATGGAATCCCGCATGGACATCATTTTCCCTCCAGCGTCGGCATAAAGCATCATCCGTGCCATAGAAAGCCTGAACCATTGATGGAAGGGATAAAAAAAGGGCCGGAAACAGTTCCGGCCCCGTCCGGGAAAGTCAGTGCCGCTGTCATCTTGTGTCTATAACGGCGCATTCCTCCTCTGTCCTCCACCCTTCCCACCCGAACGTGTCTACCGCGGATACCTTGTAGCAGTACTCCACGTTTCCGACCAGCTTCGTATCGGTGTAGGTCAGGCTCGTCGTCGTTCCTGCCAGTTCAAGAGCGCCGTAGGCAGGGAAGTAGTAATAGACCCTGAATTCCTCGATCGATCCCATGCTCTGCGGCGGGTACTCCCAGGCGATGACAGCCGATTCCTGCCCTGGGGTCACCGACAGGTCTGTCGGCGCGGCTGGAGCGGTCACATCGAAAGGCGCCGGCTCCGTCCCGTGGTCATTCGAGCAGGAGACGAGAGCGGCGGCCGCTACTGCCATCAGAGCCATGGCGATATTCTTAAGCATCGTCTTCGCCTCCTAGAACGAAAATGTCCTGACGACCATGAATCCGTCCGGCCTCAGCTCCATGGCGACCGGCGGCGTGCCTGCTTCAGGGCCGAGCGTTATGTCGAGTATGCTCCAGATATACATGCCGGCCAGGACGCCGAGAGCGATGTTCCTGTAGTTATAAGCGTTGTCGGCGTCGTCCCAGCTCTTCGTCATCTGCGAGTAGTACTCCTCCGCGTCCCCGATATATGTGGCCTGCGAGTACCCTCTCTTCGCCGCTTCGTAAGAATCGACGTGCCTGTTGTACTGCAGGGTGAGCCCGCCGATCACGCCGAGCGAGACCAGGGCGGTGCCCATCATCACAGCGCCCCTCGTGTAACGCCCCGTGGAAAACTGCCCCCATCCGGGGAAGACGCACCCCTTGACGATTTCCTCGGTCCTTTCGGCGGCCGAGGCGGCGGAAGATAAAAGGAGCAGCGCGGCCAGCGCTGTCACCAGGGTCTTTCTCATCCTGCGTCCTTTCTCCATGTGATATCGATCACTGCTCTCATAGAGTCTTTACGGATCCCTGTCCGAATTGTTACATCGCCATACTATAACCTCTTCAGGTCTGTAGCAATAGCCGATTGACAGGGCCGCGGAAAGACCTTAGCTTTATGTGCGCCGCGCAAGTGCGGGCGGCTGGATGCGCCAGGGAGGTCCATCTTGATCAGCGTAAGGGAACTGTCGAAATATTATGGTGTTACCGTGGCGGTCGACAGCCTGTCCTTCACTGTAGAGAGAGGCGAGGTCCTCGGATTCCTCGGCCCGAACGGCGCTGGCAAGACCACTACGATGAAGATGCTCACCTGCTATCTGCCCCCTTCCTCCGGCACCGCCGAGATATTCGGGTTCGACATACTCAGGGATTCGATGGAGGTCAGGAAGAGGATCGGATACCTCCCTGAGAAGAATCCGCTGTACACCGACATGGATGTCAGCTCTTTCCTCGAACTGGCCGCGCGGCTCAAGGGAGTGGGGAAAGACTCTCTGACTGGATCCGTCGACGGTGTCATCGAGAGATGCGGGCTGGGGGATGTGGCACGCAGAAAGATCGGCAACCTGTCCAAGGGATTCCAGCAGAGGGTCGGTATCGCGCAGGCGATAGTGAACGATCCGGAGCTTCTTATACTTGACGAGCCTACAATAGGTCTCGATCCGCGGCAGATAATAGACATCAGGGCCCTGATCAAGGATCTCGGGAAGGACAGGACCGTCATCCTCAGCTCCCACATACTTCCCGAGGTCAGCCAGGTCTGCGACAGGATAATAATCATAAACAACGGACACCTTGTAGCCGTAGACTCGCCTGAAAACCTGCGCGACCGGCTGAAAAGATCCTCGATGACCAGGGTGAGGATCGCCGGCTCGCTCGACTTGCCGGCCGTGGAAAAAATCATCTCCTCGATCGGTGGCGCCAGGCTGCTGCGAAGCGACGAGAGGGGCGGCGACGGTTCGACACTCCTGACCGTCGAATCCTCGACCGATTCCGATATCCGGCGTACGCTTGCCAGGGACCTCGTCGAGGCGGACATTCCTCTCCTCGAGATATACAGCGAGGAACTCTCGCTCGAGGACATATTCATCAGGCTTGTCACCGAGGAGGGAGACGCGTGAGCAGAGCCTTTGCTATATACGGCAGGGAACTGAGATACTTCTTCCAGTCCGTGACCGCGTATATCGTAATAGCGATATTCCTAGGCATCTCCGGGTACTTCTTCTTCAGTATCTTCAGGTATTACAACCTTCTTTCGCTTCAATCGATGCAGAGCGGTTTCTCTCAGGGCGGCCTGAACCTCATCGACGGAGTGATGAGACCCCTGCTCGGCAATATAAGCATCATCATCCTGCTGCTGCTCCCGCTCCTTACGATGAGGCTGATGGCAGAGGAAAAGAAGCAGGGTACCTTCGAGCTGCTCTCTACATTTCCGGTATCCGACATCGCCGCGGTGTCTGGAAAGTTCCTCGCGGCGCTTACAGTCTACGCCGTGATGATCGGCTGCACGCTTCTTTATCCGGGGATGCTCTTCTACTACGCCGAGCCGGAGATAATACCGGTCGTGACCGGTTATGTCGGTCTCCTCCTGATGGGGGCGGCGTTTATCTCCATGGGGACCTTCTTCTCATCTCTAACTGACAACCAGATCATCGCGGGCGTCGCTACTTTCGGGGCGTCTCTCTTCTTTCTCCTGATAGGCTGGGCGGCGCCATTCGTCGGGCCTGGATTCGCCTCCGTCCTGGCGCAGATCTCCATCCTCTATCATTTCGAGTCGTTCTCCAAGGGAGTGATAGAGACCAGTGACCTGACCTACTACATCTTCCTTACCGTCTTTTTCCTGTTCCTGACGGTGAGGTCGCTTGAATCGACGAGGTGGAAAAGCTGATGGGCGGCCTGATATACAGGATACTGAGCGCGGCCGGTCTGATACTCGTCGTACTGGGTGGGATCGTCTACGGGATATTCTTCACGAGCGGATGGACGGCTGTTCTCCCGCTGGTCATCGGCCTGGTGCTGACAGTCGCAGCATTCGTCGGCGGTTACCGTTCCGAGAAATCGGAAGGCTCGAGGCGCACTGCCCGGTACGGTCTGGGCGCTGGTCTTTCAGTAGCGGCGGCCGCTGCCATACTGATCCTCCTTCAGACCATTTCCTACAGGCACACCTCCGCGGTCGACCTGACGAGCAACCGGCGCTTCTCGCTCTCCCCCCAGACAGACAAGGTCCTCGATGCCCTCGAGACCCCGGTGCGGCTGACCGCCTTTTATAAGGAGACGAGCCAGGAAAGGGCCGTCCTGCAGGATCTGCTCGAGAGCTTCTCTGCCCGCAACCCCGCCGTCTCCTTCATATTCATCGATCCGGACAGGGAGCCCCTGCTCGCCCGCAACTACGGAGTGACCGGGACCGGGGTCCTCTTTATTGAAGCAGGCACGGCGCGTGAGAAGGTGGATGAACCTGATGAATCGCGGCTGACCAATGCGATCGCCAGGGTGACATCGGGAGGGATAAAGACGGTCTTCTTCCTGACCGGCCACGGAGAGAAATCGATCCACGAGGAAGGGCCCTACGGGCTCAGCGCCATGGCAGAGGCGCTGCGGGCCGAAAATTTCGAGGTCCGCGATCTCGTCGCCCTGAGCTCGGACAGTATTCCCGCGGATTGCGACGTCCTGGTGATCGCCGGACCGGAAAAGGATATCCTGAAGCATGAACAGAACCTGATCCTCGATTATCTCACAAGCGGCGGACGCGCTCTCTTCATGCTCGACCCGATGACCGAGATCCCCGGGATCGAAGGTATCCTCGCCGCTTACGGGATCCTGCTCGGTAACGACGTGATAGTGGACAGGCAGGGAAAACTGCTGGCCGGCAACTATCTCACCCCGGTCGTAAACGATTACGGGAGCCATCCGATCACAGAAGGATTCCGGCATTTCACCTTCTTCCCTCAGGCGCGGTCCGTGATAGTGCTGAAGGATACGCCGCCGTCACTGGAGGTAACGGTCCTCGGGCGCACCAGCGAGGGAGCCTATGCCGAGACCGACCTGGCGACACTCCTCGAAGGACAGACGCAGTACGAACCTTCAGAGGACGTCAAGGGGCCGATCGATATAGCTGCCGCCTCGACAATGGGGTTCAGCGCTGATTCGTCATCCACGGTCATACAGTCCCGCATAGTAGTGTTCGGCGACAGCGATTTCGCCGGAAATTCGAACCTCCGGCTCTCAGGGAACCGGGACCTTCTGCTGAACGTCATCGACTGGCTCGCGGAGTCGGAAGACATGATCTCGGTTAGGCCCGTCGATGAGCTGCAGCAGCCCGTCCTGCTGACCGCTACGCAGGGGCGTTTTGTTTTCTGGATCCCCGTGATCGCGCTGCCTTCGCTTGTGCTCCTTGCGGGCGCGGTCTTACTCACGCTAAGAAAAAGGACAGTCCGATAGTGGAGGTCGAGCAGTGAAGGCCCGGGGCCTTATCATCCTCATCGTGGTCCTTATCGTCGTCGCGGGATATTTCTTTCTCATCGAGGAAAAGCAGCGCAGAGCCGCAGACCTGAACCGGCTGTCATCCAGGATGCTCCTCCCCTACGGACCTCTCGATATCGACGCTGTCTCCTTCATAAATCCGTTCGGCGAGACGATAATGTGGGAAAGAGACGGCGACGGGTGGCTCATAACATATCCAGTCACCGATATCGGCGAGAAGAGCACAATAGACATGTTCCTCGGCCAGATCGCCCCGGGACAGAAGCTCGAGGAGTACACGGGCGTCACGGATCTCGCGCAGTACGGCCTGTCACCTCCCTACGCCACGGTGATCCTCGAGAGCCGGCGATACGGAAGGACAGACACAGTGAACGTCGGCGACAAGACTCCCACCAGCTTCAGGGCGTACGCGTCGCTCGGTTCGTCAAGCAATGTCGTGGTAACCAGAGAGCTCGCGCACAACGTGATGCAGAAAAGACTCTTTCATCTCAGGGACAAGAACTTCCTACCCCCCGCCGACAGGAACATCACCGGGTTCTCGCTCATCACCCCAAACCGCGACCTCTCCTTTCAGCGTTCTGGAGATTCATGGAAGGTCACCGGTTCCACGCTCACCGTCGACCGTAACGTGATAGAACCCTGGGTCTCCGGACTCTCGGAAGCGCTCGTCTATGAATTCACCGCTGAGAACCTCGCGGACACGCTCTCATTCGGCATAGGAGATCCCTGCAGGGCAGCCGTCCTGAGAACGGCCGGAGGAGATTCGATCAGGGTCTCGTTCGGCAGGGACATGGAGGGCATGGTCCCCGTCGTCAGGACCGGCAGGCCGAAGGTCACCATGATCGATGCCGGTTTTCTGGACGCCTTCCACTGGACCGACGACCGCCTGATAGTGATGAGCCTCTCTATCGTCAGCCCGGGACTTGTCACCGCGCTGCAGTGTGAGACGCCTGATTCGGTGGCGTCATGGAAACTTGTCGATGGAGTCTGGACATCCGGCTCTGGCGATGCTGCGCCCGTGGACCAGGAGGCTATGAAATACCTGCTGATGCTGCTGCGTTCAACTGCTTTCGAAAGCGTCGTGACCGACCGTGATCTTGTATCCGCAGCCAGGCCGGACCTCATCATCACGCTGGGCGGCAGTTCAGGAGACGTTCTCGATATAATCTCGCTCTTTCGGTTCAAGGACGGCACACCAGGTGGCATATCGATCTCAGGCGGGAACGCCGGCCGCCTCAGCGAGGGGACGGTCGCCGAGATCCACAGGGCCTGCTCGGCGATATCCAGCAGGTAACTGCAGTACCGTTTTTCGCGATATTCTGCTATATTTATTGCATGATGGAAGACAATCTCGGAAAGATCTCGAGAAGGGATTTCCTCCGGAGCGCGTCCGGTATGATAGCGGCCGGGGCTCTTGCCGGAGGTCCGGTCCTTGCCGGCGAAGACGCTCCCAGGCGCGCCGGGTTCTGGGAAAGGCTCGATCACGGCCGTGTCGGGTGCAGACTCTGCCCCCGCAACTGCGTTATCGCCGACGGCAGGCGCGGCGCTTGCCGGGTCAGGGAAAACAGAGGCGGGACCCTCTATACACTCTCCTGGGGGAAGCCATGCGCCATCCACACAGACCCTATCGAGAAGAAGCCGTTCTACCATTTTCTGCCCGGCACGACAGCCCTATCCCTTTCGACGGTGGGCTGCAACATGACATGCCTCTTCTGCCAGAACTGGCAGATCTCCCAGTCCTCCCCGGAGGATAACCCCTCGGAGACTGTCAATCCCGGCTTCTTCCCGAGAAAAGCAGTCCAGTCCGGAGCCTCCTCGATCGCTTTCACGTACGGTGAGCCTGTTGTCTTCATCGAGTACGCTATGGATATCGCGGAGGCGGCGAAAGCATCCGGGATAAGAAGCGTCGCCGTATCGAACGGATATATCGAAAGCGAGGCGCTAAAAGCGCTCTGTTCATCGGTCGACGCGATAAAGGTCGATCTCAAGGCGTTCGAGGACGGATACTACACGAAGATATGCGGGGGAAAACTCGATCCGGTGCTGCGTTCGCTCGTCGATATCCGGTCGCGCGGGGTATGGCTCGAGATCGTCTACCTCATGGTGCCTACTCTAAACGACGACCCTGATTCCATAAGCAGGATGGCCTCATGGATAATGTCGGAACTCGGACCGGACGTCCCGGTACACTTCTCGAGGTTCCTGCCGGCCTACCGCCTGCCCGACCTGCCTCCCACGCCGGTCTCGTCACTGGTGGCGGCCAGGCAGATATGCCTCGGCTCGGGGATGCACTACGTCTATATCGGGAACGTGGCGGGCCATGAGGCTGACTCGACCTACTGCCGTTCCTGCTCGAGGATGATCATAGAGAGATTCGGCTATGAGATACGGTCGATGGAGATGGACGGAGACAGATGCCGGTTCTGCGGAGCGGTCCAGCCCGGCGTATGGAGGAAAGACACGTGAGAATATCCACTACTGTCCGTGCGCTCGTACTCATCCTGATACTCGCCGCTGCCGGCCCGCTCCGCGCCGGCCTGAAAGGAAGCGAAATGAAAGATTCGATCAGGAAGCCGGCGGTAGCCGGACAGTTCTATTCATCCGACCCGGACGCGCTCCGCAGGGAGGTCGAGACGATGATCGAGCGGGCCGATCCGCCGACTGTCACCGGAGACATATTCGCTCTGATCTCGCCGCACGCCGGCTATGTATACTCTGGACAGGTGGCAGCGTACGGATACTCTCTTCTCAAAAAGGGCCAGTTCGGGACGGTCGTGGTCATATCCCCGTGTCACGTGGAGTATTTCAGATTCGCGTCGATCTACGACGGCGGCGCGTACGAGACTCCTCTCGGCCAGGTCGAAGTGGACAGGGAGCTATCGGAAGATATCGCGTCGCGCAGCGACCTGGTGAGGATAGGCCCTGAAGGTCACGGAACCGGCACGCGTGGAAGGGGCGAGCATTCCCTCGAGGTGCAGATACCCTTCCTCCAGGTCGCACTCGGGGATTTCAAGATCGTACCGATCGTCATGGGAGACCAGTCCGCCGACGTGGTGTACGGCCTCGCGGAGGCTCTCGCCGGAGCGCTGGCCGGCCGTGACGTGCTGATAGTCGCCAGTACCGATCTGTCCCATTTCCATGACGACGGCTCGGCGAGGAGACTCGATGGCGAGTTCATCAGGAGTCTCGAGGCGTTCGACGCCGCCGGGCTCATGCAGGCCATCGGGTCCGGAAGGACCGAAGCCTGCGGGGGCGGCCCCTCCGCCGCCGCCATGATCGCCTCGGCCCGGCTCGGCGCCACCGGATGCACCGTGCTGAAGTATGCCAACTCAGGCGATGTATCGGGAGACCGTGGAAGCGTCGTCGGGTACGTATCCGCAGTGATAACGGGGAACCGCGCCGAAATCTCCCCGCACTCCCGCGGCGGGAGCGTCGGAGAGGACGTCGACAGGGACACAAGGATATTCCTCCTCCGATACGCCAGATCTGTCATAAAGAAGACTCTCGGCATGGAGACCGGCGAGCTTGCGACTCCAGACTCGCCCATACTCGGGGAAAAGCGGGGCGGGTTCGTCACTCTCAAGAAGGACGGCAGGCTCAGGGGCTGCATCGGATATATCGACGCGGTCAAGCCTCTGCTGGAGACGGTCGGCGAAATGGCCTACTCGGCGGCCTTCAGCGATTACAGGTTCGATCCCGTCTCGAGGGAGGAAGTCGACGACCTGGAGATCGAGATATCCGTCCTCAGCCCGGTGCGCGAGATAAAAGACCCCTCCGAGATCGAGGTCGGCAGGGACGGGATAATAATCTCCGCCGTAGGGAAAAGGGGGCTTCTCCTACCCCAGGTGGCTGTAGAATACGGCTGGGACAGGAATACCTTCCTCGACCAGACATGCGTCAAGGCGGGTCTTCCCCGCGGCGCCTGGAAGAAATCCGCAACGACGATAGAGATATTCAGCGCCGAGATATTCTCCGAGGAGAGTATGGGCCTTCGCTGAACGGACAGTCACACGCGGCCCGGCACGATCTTGCGCGTGAGTATCAGAGCCGTCGTGGCATGGACGGCGGCAGCAGTGGAGGCTGTCCAGAAGAGCCCTGACAGAGGAAAAAGCAGCGTGCCCGCGATCATCCCGCCGGCGCAGGCTCCGAACAGGTCCCATGAATAGAACAGTGCCGGGACCGCCCCCCCTGAAGCAGGCCATGCGGTCTCCACCGCCGTCCTGTAATAAGCCCCGGTAAGCATCCCGCCCGCTAGCGACATGAGCATGAATCCCGCCGATCCGGCCGACTGCCCGGGAGCCGCCGAGGCCTGAATCCACAACCAGGCCGGAACCATGAGCGCCGTCAACGCCATCAGCGAATTCAGGGCGGCGAGCCTCTTCCCATCCTTTTTTCCGCGCGCTCCGGTGGCAAAAGCCCCTAGCGCGGCGCCGGCCATGAAAAGGGCGGTCAGTATGGCCAATGAATAGTAAAGGATACCTGAGAAGGCCTGGTAAGCGAGCATCAGCGAGATCTGTACCGTCATGCTGCAGGCCCCGGTAAGAAAGACGGCGGCCTCCGCGGCGGAGCCGCTCCGGGTCAGTATCCCGATCAGTATCGCTCCCGCCAGCAGCGCTGCAGGCAGCGCCCATGGCGGCAGGTCCATGACGGCTTCGAGGAATCCCGCGTAAGACCTTCCAGACCTGAGGGCGTCGAGGACCAGTTCCCGTGAGACCAGGATCGGCCGCGGATCGCTGTTCACCAGCGGGCGGGCGCCGGCAAGGGCCGCCGCGAGATCGTCCCTCCTCTCATTCGTGATCCTCCAGGCCAGGGCGTCGAGGACGAGAAGCCTGCCCTCGAGCCCTCTTTCGATAAGCCTTTCGGGGATCACGCCGATATCTACCGGCGCGTCAGAGGCTATGAAGAAGACGGTGCCTCCGGGCACGGCATCGACATGCTCGAACACGATACCGAGAGTCTCCCTGATGATCGCGAGTACGGCCGCGTTCTCCGCCGTGATGAAGTTCTCCGAGGAAGCGTGCCTTACTGAAAGGATACCTCCGGCCGTGAGCCTCTGCCGGGCCGACTCGAAGAATTCGCGTGTGAAGTACCTGTTCCACCGCAGGCTGGCCGGTTCTGGGATGTTTACGATGATCACGTCGTACAGCTCCGGCCTGCGAAGCATGAACCGTCCGTCCCCGGTGAGCAGCCTCGCTCCCGCCCTTTCCATACTCCTTCCGGCGAGCCTGTCCGCCGTCTCCGGCAGGCGCCCGTCCAGCTCTATCCAGTCGACCCTCTCGATGCCGGGATGCATGAGAGCCTCGTCCACCATTCCACCGTCTCCGCCGCCGATGATCAGTACGGACGAGGGGTCGGCATGGGCAAGCAGCGGGATCTGGACGTTCTCCCCGACCGCTTCAGGGTCGGGCTGGCTAAGCAGCCTCGCTCCCCCGGAGAAGACCGATATCGTCTCCCTGTCTCTTGTCACGCAGAGTTCCGCGTACCTCGAAGGGACGATCTCCATGACCTCGTAACCCCTGAAGACCTTCGACATGCTCGCCCTGTCGAGCCGGGGCGCAGCGGCGAACCCGAACGCTGCGATCAGAAGCGCCGCCGCCCATCCGGCGCGCCCGCTCTTTGATGACGTGACGAAAAAGACCGCGGTCACCGCCACGGACACGGCGAACGAAGCGGCAAGCTGGGTAAGGAAAGCGAAAAGGAGCAGGGACAGGAGCAGGCCTCCCGCTACCGATCCCGCCGCTTCGAGCATGTACGCGGCTGAGATGCCGGTCGTCAGCCGATCCCCCGGCTTCCGCACCACGGCGCTCGCGGAATTGTAGACCGCGCCGTACAGGAGGCCGAAGGGCGCCATCGATAAGAGGATCAGTACCGCCGCGGGAAGGATATCCGGTATCGAGCCGGGCGGATCGACCAGTATGCTTCTGCCGGCGCGTATGGACAGGACGATCAGCGGGACGGAAAGAGCGAGAGAGACGGATAGACCCGGAAAGACCCGTGCGGCTGTTTTCGAACCGGGCCGAAGAAACCGGCCCAGGAGAAGGCCACCCGTACCAGTCCAGAAGAGCCAGGAGGCCAGGGCGAGGCCAAGCGTCAGCTCGGTGCCGGTCACGATCCCGAGGATCTCCCTTATGAAAAGGGTCTGCGCGCAGACGGCGCACGCCCCCAGGGATATGATCCTGGCGCGTCTGGAGTTTGTTTCACTCATGTCATGGAGTGCTGGTCGCCGAAATAGTCTTCCTCGAAAACCTTGCGGAAATCAAAAATATCGTCGAAATCCTCTATCGAATCCTCGGCGCTGTCCTCCAGAAGCCCGGCGGCGATCAGCCCGAAGACGATGTTACCTATATCCCGTGTCGTATAGACTCCCCAGTGGTTGAGCACTTCCTTCGCCATCGGCCCGAACTGCTTCGACGCAATAACGCGAAGGCCGTCGAGCAGTTCCTCTCCGGAGATATGCCCGTTCGATTGAAGCATTTCGATCGTCGACTCGACGCCGGAAAGCACGAAGCGCCAGGCATACTTTTCGTATCTACCGTCTGCTCCAGCCACCTCGTCTATCTCCCGCCACCTGCCGGAATCATGTCTCAAGATGCCGTCCCTTCCCTGTGCCCGTTGAAAACGCCGGTCCGGTTCCCTTTCTCAGTATGGTGGGACGCTCCAGGGCCGGGTCCCGTTCGGGCCAGTCCATGTTGTAATGCAGTCCTCGCGATTCCTTCCGTTTCGAGGCCGATTCGACGACCAGCGAGCTTACGAGAGCGATATTCCTGAGCTCCACCATATCGCTGGAGATCCCGTACGCGTCGAAGAGCATATTCACCGTCTGTCTGATCTGGCCTATCCTCTGCCGCGCTATGTGCAGGCGCTCGTCCGACCTGACGATGCCTACATAGTCCCACATCACTCTCCTCGCGAGATCCCAGTCGTGATCGAGTATAACGGTCTCGAGGTCCCTCGGATCGGCGGCCGGCGGGACATCTTCCCCCGAGGGCTCGTAGCGGTCCTTCTCTATCCTTCCTGCCAGCTCCGCCGCGCAGTGCGCGCCGCTGACGAGGGATTCGAGCAGGGAATTGCTCGCGAGCCTGTTGGCTCCGTGACAGCCGGTGGATGCCACCTCTCCTATCGCGAAGAGCCCATCGAGCGCGGTAGTCCCGTCGATGCGGGCCTTCACGCCACCGACCATGTAGTGCGCGGCGGGGACTACCGGTATCGGCTCTACCGCGATATCGATGCCGAACTCGAGGCATGTCTCATAGACAAAGGGGAAGCGCTGCCTGAGCCATTCGCCCGGCTTATGGGATATATCGAGCAGGACATACTTGTCGCCGCTGCGCTTCATCTCGCTGTCGATCGCCCTTGCTACTATGTCGCGCGGCGCGAGCTCGCCGCGGGGGTCGTAATCCTTCATGAACTCCCTGCCATCGAGGCTCCGCAGCACTGCCCCCTCTCCCCTGAGAGCCTCTGAGATGAGGCGGGATTTCGCGTCAGTGTGATAGAGGCAGGTCGGGTGAAACTGGACGAACTCGAGGTTCTCGATCTCCGCGCCCGCGGTGTAGGCCATGGCGACGCCGTCGCCGGTCGCCACGTCCGGGTTGGAAGTATACAGGTATATCTTTCCCGCGCCACCCGTGGCGAGGACTGTGTTCGAGGCGAGGTAGGTGCGGATCCTTCCCCCGTCGAGGATCGCGTTGCATCCGCGGACCCTTCCATCCGCGTCGGTGACAAGGTCGACGGCGAGCCTGTCCTCCTCGAGCTCGATCCGGGGATTCGACTCGCAGGCCCTCAGCAGCGTCTCCTCGAGCTCCCTGCCCGTCAGGTCGCCGTAATGCACGATCCTCGGCCTTGTATGGCCCCCTTCCCTGCCGAGCCTGAGGTCCCCGCTGCTGTCGTCGCGCGAGAACCTTACGCCTAGGTCGATCAGCTCCTCGATCCTGTCCGGCCCCTCGCGGACCATCGTCTCGACCACTTCCCTGTTACACAGGCCGCACCCGGCCTCGATCGTGTCCCGTATGTGAAGCTCGAACGAATCCCTGACCCTGTCCATTACCGAGGCGATCCCGCCCTGGGCGTACCTCGTGTTCGACTGCTCCGCCCTCTTCTTCGTGATGACCCGGACATCGGCATATTCCGAGGCCTTCAGGGCGAAAAAGAGCCCTGCGGCACCACTCCCTATCACGAGTATATCGCTTCTGACGACTTCCATTACAGGCTGTCCTCCTTATCCGGATAATAGAGAATAGGTGTTTCCGGCCGCAACGTAAAGAAGTGCATTATGCATATATTCTCCCCCATTCGGACTCCCATCCGTCCACCGCGGCTATAACCTTTTAATATAAATATAGATACATATGCGTGTCCCGTTATGAATCTGGCACAAACATTGCGTAGTGAGCGTTGAAACACCATGTAGCCAGTTAACACATCAGGAGGTTACCCGATGTCAGTGAGGAAGATGAGCCTTGTCGCAGCAGTCATGATCATAGTGGGCGCCGCCGTCATGGTCGGCTGTGACAACAAGCCGGATAATTACAAAAGCCGGACTATCGTTTATGTAAGTTACATCAATGACGGCATGCCCTATCTCTGTGATGTGCTCGAGCAGGGCGATTCGCTATACTACGAGGAGACCTTCATCCTTAAACTCGAGGACGACTACATCACTGAAGACCGTGTCAAGGTAACTATCGCAAACAGGCCGTATGACGGACTGGTCGAGCCCGCTCTCTCGCTCGGCGATTTCCTCGTCACGAGCTACACCGTCGAGTTCGTAACGACCGACGGAAGCCCGACTCCACTGCCACCGTTCACAGGCAATACAAGTGTTCTGGTCCCCTCCGACGAAATGGTCGAGGCCTGGATAGTGCTCGTCCCATTCGCCGCCAAGACTGTGGACCCTCTCCTCTCGATGGAATACACGAACCAGGAGATATACGCCAACGCGAAGATCACTTTCAGTGGGCACGAGGTCCAGACGAACAGGGAGATCACCTTCGAGGCTGGCCTGCACGTCAACTTCGCCGATCCTCTGATCACAAAGAACAATAAGGATGATTTCTAGAAAGCGCGGCTTAGAGGGTAACCGGTGTTTTATAGAACAGCGGCCGCTCCCCTGAATGGGAGCGGCCGCTTCACTTTTCCCGCAGGGCCCTCACGTTCAGAGTACCAGCTTAAGCAATCCCTCCATGTCTTCGATCTGCATCTCCATGTCAAGCCTCATGACCCTTACATCCTCCCGGAACAGCGGCGCAGCCTTCGCCCAGTCCTTCGCTGTTGTCACGAAGACGCTTTCACTTCCGCACTCATCGATCATCCCCTTTATATCTTCCGGCAAATAGGCATGATGATCGTCGAACCTGAATGAAACTGAAGGATCGATCCCGAACTGCGCAGCGCTCTCTTCGAACGATTCCGGCCTGGCGATCCCGCTGAAGAGAACGGTCTTTTCGCCCCGCAGGTCCGCGGCACCGTATTTCTCGCCGCCGCGGCCGGAAAGGGATACAGGCACATGCATCGAGAAAAAAACGGGCAGCCCCTTGATGATATCCGCTGCCTCCTCCGGGACTGAAGGGGAAGACGCGCGCGTGAATATCACGGCTCCCGCCCTTTTCGCGGCGACCGCGGGCTCCCTCAGCGTACCGTACGGCAGGAGCCTTCGATTCCCGAAAGGCCTTTGCGCGTCGAGCAGGAGGATGTCGAGGTCCTTCGGAAGCGATGTCCTGTGGAAAGCGTCGTCCAGTATGATGTGCGTCGGCTCCGCCGCCTCAGTTAGAGCCGCGATCCCCCGGGCCCTGTCGCCGTCGACCGCGAGCGGCAGGCCGGCCCCTAGATACAGCACCGCCTCGTCGCCGATCTCCAGGGCCGCATCAGCCCGGGCGTCTCCACGCCAACAGTCATATCCGGCAGGAAGTCCGTCTCCACAAGCATCCGTACCGGGCAGGGCGATCACTCCCCGGCCCTCGAGAGCGGCCCTTCCCCCGTATCCTCTAGTGACCACGGCAGGCTTGAGCCCCCTCGCCGAGAGAACCGAAGCGAGCGCGAGGACGCACGGCGTCTTGCCGCCCCCACCGACCTCTATGTTGCCTACTGATATTATTTTCGGGCCGGCTCCCGGTCCTCTCGGCGCCGGCGCCGGAGTCCCGCGCGCGTGGAATCCGTACAAAACGGAGAGAACGAACCTCACAGGGGCGAGTAGCGCCCAGCCCCCCCTCCCCATGAACATCCGCATTCGTCCGGAATAGCGTTCAATAACTCTCATGCGGCCATACATCCTTGCCCTTATAACCGATCTCCAAGTCGAGGCGGGAGGTCAGCTCTCCCAGCCTTCTCTCCAGCTCGGCCCTGAGGGCCTCTCTCTCTCCGGCGCCGGCTCCTTCAGGTACTGCCATAGGCTCACCGTACTCGACGATCACTCTCGCGAACGGAGCGGGGACCTGGAACCTGTCCCACGATCCGAAAAGCTTCCTTCCGCGCGCTGTGTTCGATATCGGGACTACCGCGCGGGCTGAGAGCCGGCTGAGCTCCGTTGCCCCCTGCCGGACCTGCCCCCTCGGCCCTTTCGGCCCGTCTACGGTCAGCCCGATGTCGTACCCCTGCGCAAGGACGCCCCTGAGTTCTCTGAGCGCCTTCGCCCCTCCCCTCGTCGTCGATCCCTTGAGGTGACCGAATCCGAGCCATTCTATCGTCCTGCCCATCAGGTCGCCGTCGTAATGCTCAGATGCGAGAACCTGCACATTCCTGTTCCTGTGAGACCAGCTGAGCACCAGGAGCCTGCCGTGCCAGAAGGCGAAGATGACGCTCCCGGTCATCTCCCTCGCCTTTCGGAGACGCTCCTCTCCCCGTACCTCCAGCCGCCAGGTAACGCCGAGTACCCTGATAAGCAGCGAGGCGAAATAACTCGTCACTCCTGGAGCGAGCCTTATCTTCATCTCTCCTCCGCCATGGCAAGAGCTCTCGCGGCGAGATCGTCCATCCCGCCGTCCCGCCGCAACGAATCCCTCAGGGACATGAGCCGTCCTGAGATCTCCCTGTACCGCTGAGCGTCACCGAGGATATTGTCCGCTTCTTCCGCTATCCGCCCGGGGACCGCCTCCCCCTGTATCAGCTCTGGGACGATGGCCGCGCTTGCGAGCACATTGGGCATCGCTATCCATGGTATCTTCACCATCGACCTGGCAAGCAGGTACGTTAGCCCCGATGTCCTGTATATCACGACCATCGGAGTACCGGACATCGCGGTCTGAAGGGTCACCGTGCCGGACGACGCGATCACGAGCTTCGCGCCGCCGAGCTCGCCGATGCCGCCTCTCGTGACCGTGACGTATCCGTCCATCCCGGGCGGGACGGCGAGCATGCCGTCTTCTATCAGCGGCGCCGCGCCAAGCCTGAACCTGCATCCCGGCCACCTGTCCTTGAGAAGGCGGGCCGCGCCGAGCATCGGCAGGAGGTGACTGGCCACCTCCTGCCTCCTGCTTCCCGGGAAGAGCAGGATCTCGAAGTCATCGCCCCTTTCCGGCGCTTCCTTGGGGCCTGGAGGGCAATCGATCTCATCAAGCATCGGATGTCCGGTAAAGACGACGGGGATCCCCTTATCACGGTAGAATTCGACTTCGAAGGGAAGTATCACGGCCATCAGGTCGACGACCTTCTTCATCTTCCTCGTCCTCCATCCGGCCCATGCCCAGACCTGCGGGCTGATGAAGTAGAGGACGGGGACACCGAAGGCTTTCGCCCTGGCGGCTATCCTCATGTTCATCCCGGGATAATCGACGGGGATGTAAAGGTCGATGCCGCCTTCCTCGAGCAGTACGGCCAGTTCCCGTTCGAGCCGCCTTATCTTCGGAAGACCCCCTACGATCTCCGAAAACCCCATGAAGGCGTAGTCTTTGATGGGGAATCTTACTTCGGCGCCTGCTCCCGCCATCGCCTCTCCCCCCATGGCGATGAACCTCGTCCCCGGCTCTCTTGCCTTGATGGCGGAGATAAGCATGGCGGCGTGATGATCGCCGCTGGTCTCGCCGCATGTAATCAGGATAGTCTTCATCCGCCGGGGCGGTCCTTCCTGAGCCGCTCAAGGATCATTTCGGCTGTCTCGAGGGCGAGCAGAGCCTGGTCCCCGGTCACTACCGGTCCGTGGACACCCAGGGCGGCGTCGATGAACGAATATATCTCCTTCATCAGGGGCTCGCCGTCGTCGACATCGACCTCGATCGGCCTGATGAAAGCCATCGGATCGGAAGCGAGCTGTTCTACTGGCACATCCCCGGCCTTTCCGAACGCCTCGACGGACCTCGCCCTAAGATCGGCCGATACATAGAGATTCTCCTCGAAGAAACGCATCTTCCTGAGCGGTTCGCGGGAGATCCTGCTCGCCGTCAGGTTCGCGACGCAGCCTCCCTCGAACTCGAGCCTGGCGTTGACGATGTCGGGAGAGCCGGTCAGGACGCCGGCGCCCGAGGCGCGCAGTTCTACCAGACGGTCGCTCCCGAGCAGCGACAGGACCAGGTCTATGTCATGGATCATCAGGTCGACCACCACCGAGACGTCGGTCCCCCTGGGGGTGAACGTGCCGAGCCTGTGGCATTCTATGAACATGGGGTTGCGAACCAGAGCGGCGGCGGCCTCGAAAGCCCCGTTGAACCTCTCTATGTGCCCCACCTGCAGTACAAGGCCTGCTTTCTTCGCCGATCCGACCATCCCGCGCCCCTCCGCGGAATTCGCGGCGAGCGGTTTCTCGACCAGAACGTGCACCCCGTTGGAGAACGCTTCGAGTACAAGCTGGTGATGAACGGTCGCGGGCGTGCATATACTTACCAGGTCGCACTCCCTCAGCAACTCGGATGGAGTACCGCAGACGCGTCCGCCCCACCGCCCCGCTACTTCCTCAGCCTTCGCGCGGTCCGAATCCTGCAGAAGGACCTCGCCGACCTTCTCTGATGAGGCATAGATCCTCGCGTGGTGATTTCCGAGACTTCCGGTACCTATGACTCCGGCCTTCAATCCCAGGGTCTCGCCCATAGTGTACCCCGCTTTTCGATGTGTGTGGTGATCAGAGAGTTATTCCACGCTGCGAATCGCGGATGAAATCAAGAAGTATCTCGATCTCGGGACTCGGCTCGATCTCTATCTCCATCCGCTCTATCGCCTGTGTCAGGTTCAACCCGCTCCGGTAGATCAGCCTGTAGGCCGCCTTAATACGCTCGATCTGGTGATCCTCGAATCCCCTCCGCTTGAGCCCGACCGTGTTGAGGCCCGAGACCTTCAGCGGGCTTCCGGCCACCTTGACAAAGGGCAGCACGTCTTTGGCCACCCTGCTCCCTCCACCGATAAAGGCGTGCGCGCCGATCCTGACAAACTGGTGGACCGGGACCATCCCGCCGAGAATGGCGTATTCGTGCACAGTGACGTGCCCGGCGAGGTTCACCGCGTTGGCAAGTATCACGTTGTCCCCGATCACGCAGTCGTGCGCTACATGCGAGTACGCCATCAGAAGGCAGCCGTTTCCAACGGTGGTCGCGTCCCCCTCGTTGGTCGCCGAGTTTATAGTCGCGAATTCCCTGATCGTGTTGTCGTCGCCGATCCTCACGTAGCTCCTGGCCCCGCTGTATTTGAGGTCCTGCGGAGGGGATCCGAGCGCCGCCCCGTGAAATATCGTATTCCTCGAGCCGATCGTAGTAAAACCGTCAAGCAGGACACTGCTTCCGATGGAGGTCCCGTCGCCGACGGCTACGTCTGGACCTATGACAGAATAAGGTCCGATACTGACGTTCTCGCCCAGCTGCGCACCCTCGTGGACAATCGCCGTCTTATGTATATCTTTCGGCATATCTCCTCCGTTATCTCTTCACGATCGTGGACGAAAGATCCGCCTCGGCCACGACGCTCCCGTCGACATATGCCTTGCCCTTCATCTTGCAGAACTTCCTCTTGAGTGACTGCATCTCCAACTCGAACCTGAGCTGGTCTCCGGGAATGACCGGCCGGCGGAACTTCGCCTTGTCTATAGTCATGAAATAGACGAGATAGTCCTCCGGGTTGTCCACGCTCGAGAGGAGCAATATACCTCCGACCTGCGCCATAGCCTCGATGATCAGCACCGCGGGCATGATCGGATGCCCTGGGAAGTGTCCGATGAAGAAAGGCTCGTTTATCGTCACGTTCTTTATCCCCACTACCCTTCTGTTGTCTTCGAGCTCGACTATCCTGTCGACGAGGAGGAAGGGATACCTGTGGGGCATGATATCCATTATCGTGTTGATGTCCCAGTGTCTGTCGCCAGGGACCGAGGCCGCCCGCTCCTTGTTCCTAAGGTCCTGGGCAAGAAGCTTCGCGAAGGGCAGGTTGTAGTTGTGACCCGACCTGACCGCTATAATATGCCCCTCTATCGGGGCGCCCACGAGTGTGAGGTCTCCCACGATGTCCAGTATCTTGTGCCTGACGAACTCATCCGGGAACCTCAGAGGAGCATCATTCATTATACCGTTCTCGTCGACTACGACCGCGTTATCGAGGCTGCCTCCCTTGATGAGACCCTCCTTGCGCAGCATCTCCACATCCGACATGAGGGCGAACGTCCTCGATGGAGCTATCTCCTCGGCGAATGTAGAGGGATCGATATCCAGGGAGAAGAACTGCGTGCCGATGAACTCGCTTTCGTACTCTATCGTGTAGCTCACCCTGAACCCTTCATAGGGAAGGGCGATAAGCTCCACACCGTCCTTGTAATATGAAACGGGGGTGGTGATCTTGAGGTACCTAGCCGGGACGCCCTGGTTTTCCAGTCCGGCGGCCTTTATCGATTCTACCAGTTCCAGAGCGCTTCCGTCGGCCGGCTCGGGGGGCTCATCCGCGTCGATGTCGATCAGAAGATTGTCCACCTGCATGCCGGAGACCGCCGCGAGGATATGCTCGACGGTGTGGATCTGGGCGCCGTCGTGGGTCAGGGTGGTGTTCCTCCTCACCTCGCCGGGATCGATGAACTCCGCCCTGGCGGGGATCTCCACGACGGGATCGATATCGACTCTCCGGAAGACGATCCCTGTACCGGCAGGCGCGGGCTTGAACACGGTGCGTACCTTCGCTCCCGTGTGGATGCCGATGCCTTCGAATACAAACTGGTTCTTAATCGTCCTCTGCTGACGGACCACTACCCTTTCCTTTCTCCAGAGCATCCACCCTGTTCTGCAGGTTGCGGAAATCCTTGAGGAGATCGGGAAGGCGCGCGGTGGCCGCGCAGATCTTGCGTGCGAAGGAATGCTCGCGGGCGGGATATCCCGATACGCTGGTGCCTGCCGGAATACTCTTTGTCACGCCTCCCTGGGCCCCGACCATCGCCCCATCGCCTATCTTGATATGGCCGACAAGCCCCGCCTGTCCGGCCAGGACCACGTTCTTTCCCAGCTCGGTGCTGCCTGAGACCCCCGCCTGGGCGGCAAGGACCGAGTTTTCGCCGATCACTACGTTATGAGCTATCTGAACGAGGTTATCCAGTTTTGAACCGCGCCTGATCAACGTGACGCCTGTCGTTGCCCTGTCGATCGTAGTATTGGCGCCGATCTCCACGTCTTCCTCGATCCTGACTATCCCGATCTGCGGTATCTTGTGATGTTCCTTCCCGTCCCTGGCGTAGCCGAATCCGTCGCTGCCGATAACGGCGCCCGAATGTATTATCACCCTGTCGCCTATCTCGCACTTCTCCCTGATCGTCACATGAGGATAGATCAGGCAGTCGCTCCCGATCCTCGCTCCCTCGTTGACGCAGGCCAGCGGGAGGATCGTGGTGCGGTCGCCGATGCTGACATCCTCTTCGAGGACGACATAGGCGCCGATCGATATCTCCTTGCCCAGTTTTACGCTTTCCGGGATTATCGCGGTAGGATGCACCCCGCGCTCGTACTTCTCCAGCGGCGTCTCGGCGAACAGCCTTACGACCTTGAGAAACGCTAGGTATGGATTGTCGATGCTGATCACTGCGCCGTCGAAGCTGCCGTTCCCCGTTACCGCGATCACGGCGGAAGCTTTCGTCGACGCCAGGTACGACTCGTACTTCGGGTTCGCGAGAAACGTGATCTGTCCCGGGACGGCCTCCTTGATTCCGGCCACGCCGCGTATCACGATCGATCCGTCGCCGACGACCCTGCCCCCGACTATTCCGGCGATCTCTTCTATACGGTAGGAAGGCATCCGTTGTACCGTTCCGTTACTGCCACTATTCCCGAATCATCGGGCAATATTATACGCCGTTTACAGCAAAAGCAAATAATATTATCCCCCCCGGAAAACATGGATCGGCGCAACTTACTGCACAGCATCCATTTGCGAGCCGAGTCTCTCGATGATCTTGTCGGTTATGTCGATCTCAGAGTCCGCGTATACGATTACACCCTGTGATGAGTCGAGTACCATCGTAAAGCCCTGTTCTTTTGCGTAAATATCGATTACACCGTTGATCTTCTCGACGATAGGCTCGGTAAGCTCCTTGTTCCTCCTCGCGGCCTCCCCCGTATCGCCGAAGATGTCCTGCATATACTTCTGGTATTCCTTCATCTTCTGATCGAAGGCGAGCTTCTTTTCCGCGAGTTTCTCCGCGCTGAGCATGAGGCTCTGGCTCTGGATCTCTTCCCTCATCGTGGCGAGGTCGGCCTCCATCTCCTCAGCCTGCTTCTTCCAGGCCTCCACCTCTTTCTTGTAGACCTCCTCGGCCTCTATGGTCTCCTTGAAATTAGCGAAGATCTTGACCGTATCGATATACCCTATCTTGACTTCCGCTGATGCGGGTGCGGCCGCCGTCACCAGCACGCAGAGCGCCAGTGCCATCACTATGAACCTTGACATATCGTTCCTCCTTTGAGCCTGTTTCGGATTCCATGAAAAATAAACGACTTCTCCTGAAACGTAAACACTTTTTAGAAGAAAGTGCCGAACGCGAAATGGGGCTCCCACGAAGGCCCGCCGATCCTGTCATAGCCGTAACCGTAGTCGAAACCGAGATTGCCCATTCCCGGCATCTCGATCCTTATCCCGAATCCGATCCCGCGCCTCATGTTGTATATATTGGCCTCGGTCATCGAGTTCCACGTGTTGCCCACGTCATAGAAGAAGAGGCCCCAGACCATCTGGGAGAACGGGAAGACCAGTTCCTGGGTTATCTTCGTCATGAACGTCCCGCCGACGAACGGGTCGTTCCCTTCCGGCACTACCTCATAGAAATCATACCCCCTCAGGGAGAAGGTCCTGTTTCCGCCGAGTCGGAACTTCTCGTAATCCTGGACTGTCGAGCCACCGTAACCGTGGATGCCTGCTCCTTCGAGTCCAAGATGGAAGGTGAGCTTCCAGAAGAGAAGCTTGAACCATGATACTTCCGCGTCGTTCCTGATAAACTGAACGTTCCCCCCGAACGGGCCGCCGGCCAGTTCCGTGTTCCACGTTATGACCGACCCTCGCGTGGGATGGAACGGGTTGTCGGTCGAGTTCCTCACCAGACTGAGGCTGACCGTGCTCTTGTTCAGGGGCCAGTCGACCTGCCTGAGCGATCCGTTCTCGGGATAGGACGAGTCGAAATCGGAAAGGTCGACCTTCTCGAACCTGTAGCCGAGGAAGAACCTCGTGTAGTCGAGCAGAGGAAGCTCGCGCCCTCCTCGTATGGAAAATCCCGTTCTCGTATCCCTGTAGTACTGCTGGCTGATCCTGTCCTGTATCCAGTCGAACAGACTGACCGACATCGACCACTTCGTATCTAAGAAATACGGTTCCGTGTACCTTATGTTGAGGTTCTTCTTGTACCTGCCGAACTCCCAGTCGAGCCCGATCGTCTTCCCCCGGCCTAGGAAGTTGTTCTCCTGCATCCCGAGGAAACCGGTCAGCCTGTTGAGCTGCGAGAATCCGAACCCGGCCCTGAAGCTTCCCGTCTGCTTCTCCTCGACCTCGAGGAGCAGGTTGATGTCGCCCTCGTTACCGACCGGCTCGGTGTCAATCTTCGGCGGCCCCGCGAAATATCCAAGCTGGAATACGTCGCGGACGCTCCGCTGAACGTCCTGGAGTATAAACCTGTCGCCCGGAAATACATCGAGCTCGCGGCGGATAACGTTCTCGAAGGTCTTGGTGTTCCCCGATATCTTGATCTCCTGAATGTAGGCTGGCTGGTTCTCGATTATCTCGATATCGAGATCGATCATCCTGCGCCGTTTCGTCTGGTTCGGGATCACCCGGCTCCAGATATAACCGTTCTCCCAGTAGACCGAGTTGATCTGCATGTTGGTCATCTCCATGCCCTGCATGGAGAACGGATCCCCCTCCTCGAGGGCGATCAGGCTCTTGATCTGGTTATCCGGTATCTCCTTGTTACCGCTGAACGAGATATCGCCTACGTAGTAGCGGAGCCCCTCGTCTATCCTGATGTATATATCGACGTAACGGTCCTGCCGGACCGTCTCGATGTGATCGATGGCTACGGTGGCGTCTATGAAGCCCTCGTCACGGTAGAGGGTCAGGATCTTCCCGATGTCCTCCTCGAGGACCTTGGGCTTGTAGTCGCCTCCCCTGTACCACGCATCGGGCTTGCTCTCCATCACGCCCAGGATCTCCTTCGAGCTGAAGACGCCGTTCCCGAGCACGTCTATATGATTGATCTTGACCTTTTTGCCCTCATCTATCTTGTACGTCACGTATATCTTGTGCTCTTCCCGCGATGGTGTCCTGACGACCTCGATCTTCGCCCCGTTGTAACCCTTCTCCGCATAGAGGTCCCTGATCGCGGTAATATCCCTCGTGATCATCGCAGGGCGGGCGAAATACCCCTCGCGGGTAGAGATCTTGTCCCTTATCTCATTTTCCTTTATCTTGCGGGCCCCCTCGATGACCACCGCCTTTACGCGCGGGTACTCCTCCACGACGATCGTCAGCACGGCCTTTCTCCCCTCCTCGGAATAATAGGCCTGCACGTCGGCGAAGTCCTTCGTCCTGACCAGCCTCTTTATGCCCTGCGAGACCTTCTCGGCTACGAATATGTCCCCTTCCTTCACTCCGAGGATCGATACGATCTTCGTCTTTGCCACGAAGACATTGCCCTCGACGTCTATCCTCCCCACCTCGATCGAAAGGGCCTGAGACGACGCCGCGAGGATAATAAGCAATGCTGTAATAAACGTTCTCATCGTATCTTATCCGTTCATCCGAATTTCGGTCCGGTGAATGCTATCACAGCCCCTGAGACCCTGCAAAGATAAAAGACCAGCCGGGCAGAATGTGGGCCGCGATCCCGCCGCGGCTGGGGGCCAATATAAGATATGACACCCGGGCCACAGGGGAAAGCCCGTTTCTCCGGCTTCCTTGAAGGCCCCGGGAATCATTCCCGGGGCCCGTACTCTGTTACGTTTCTGTGATTACACGGTTCCAGTTATTCTCGCGCCCGGACCTCGTCGGGTCTGCATGAATCGGCCTTCTTGCGCTCGGCCACGAAGATGAGGCCCTTTGAAGATGGATCCGCTGTGATCTTCAGAGTGTCGTTCCGGCTTATCTCGCCGCCAAGCATCTTCTCGCTCAGCGGGTCCTCGAGAAGCTTCTGGATCGCCCGCTTGAGCGGTCTCGCGCCCAGTGCCGGATCGAAACCCCTGTCGAGGATGAACCCCTTCGCTTCCTCGGTTATCTCGAAATCGAGATTCATCGCGTCGAGCCTGCTGTAGAGGTCCTTGAGCAGAATATCGATGATCTCCATCAGGTCCTCGCGATCGAGCTGCCTGAAGACGATGAGCTCGTCGATCCTGTTGATGAACTCGGGGTTGAATATCTGCCTGGTGGCCTCCATGATCTTGCTCTTCATGTGGTCGTACCCGGCATCGGTCTTCCCGTCCTCCGACACGAAGCCCATCCCCTTCGTCCCTTTCACTTCCTTCGCCCCAGCGTTCGAGGTCATTATAAGGACGGTGTTCTTGAAATCGACCCTTCGGCCGAAAGAATCGGTCAGGCTCCCCTCCTCGAGGATCTGCAGGAGGAGGTTGAAGACGTCCGGATGGGCCTTTTCGATCTCGTCGAGCAGCACGACGGAGTAAGGCTTGCGCCTTACCTTCTCTGTGAGCTGCCCTCCCTCCTCGTATCCGACGTATCCCGGAGGAGCGCCGACGAGCCTCGAGATGGCGAACTTCTCCATGTACTCCGACATGTCTATCTGGATCAGCGCGTCCTCGCTCTCGAAGAGTGTGGCAGAGAGCGTCCTCGCCAGCTCCGTCTTTCCCACCCCAGTCGGGCCGAGAAAGACGAACGAGCCGATCGGCCTGCGCGGATCGCGCAGACCCGCCCTGTTCCTCCTAACGGCCCTCGCGACCGCCGTAAGGGCGGGTTCCTGGCCGACGACCCGCTTGCGAAGCTCGTCCTCGAGATTGAGGAGCTTGACGGTCTCCTCCTCCTCGACGTCCGAGACCGGGATACCCGTCATATCGGAGATAACACTGGCTACATCCTTCGCCGTCACGACAGATTCGCTCTCCCGCCTCGATTCGGCCCATTCCCTGTGCCTCTCCTTCAGGCTCGCACGGAGCTCCTTTTCCTGGTCCCTGAACGCCGCGGCCTTCTCGAACTCCTGCGCGTGGATCGATGATTCCTTCTCCTTGGATATCTCCTCGATCCGCTTCTCCATCATCCGCAGCTCCTCGGGGATCGTCGTGACCGACAGCCTCGCCCTTGCGCCCGCCTCGTCGATCACGTCTATCGCCTTGTCAGGCAGGAAGCGCCCCTGCACGTACCTCTGGGAGAGATGAACGGCCTGATGTATGGCGTCGTCTGTGAATTTCGTCCTGTGGTGGGCCTCGTACTTGTCGCGAAGCCCGAGTATGATCTGGATCGTCTCGTCTTCGGTGGGCGGATTGATTATGATCGACTGGAACCTGCGCTCGAGAGCGCCGTCCTTCTCGATGTGCTTGCGGTACTCGTCGAGGGTCGTCGCCCCGATGCACTGTATCTCGCCCCTGGCCAGCGCCGGCTTGAGCATGTTCGAAGCGTCGATGGCGCCTTCGGCCCCGCCGGCCCCGACGATCGTGTGGATCTCGTCGATGAAGATTATTATCTGGTCGTTATCGCGGATCTCGGTGATTATGTTCTTAAGACGTTCCTCGAATTGCCCTCTGTATTTCGTTCCCGCTACGACAGATGCAAGGTCTAGCGTCGTGATCCTCTTGTCCTTCAGCAGCTCGGGCACCTTGTTGGCGATTATCTTCTGGGCCAGGCCCTCGATGATAGCCGTCTTGCCCACTCCGGGCTCCCCGATAAGGACCGGGTTGTTCTTCTTCCTCCTGCACAGTATCTGCGTGATCCTGCCGATCTCCTTGTCCCTGCCGATGATCGGGTCGAGTTTGTTGTCCCTGGCGAGCTGGGTGAGGTCCCTGCCGAACTGGTCAAGGGTAGGGGTCTCGCTTTTTGCCGGCTTCCCTCTCTCCGATCCGCGTCCGGCGCCGCCCTGGTGGATCATCTTCATGATCTCCTCGCGGACGCGCTTGCGGTCGACGCCGAGCTCGAGAAGGACACGCGCGGCGACCCCTTCACCTTCCCGGATAAGCCCGAGCAGAAGATGCTCGGTGCCGACATAGTTGTGGCCGAGCAGCCTCGCCTCCTCGATCGAAAGCTCGAGGACCCGCTTGCCCCTCGGAGTTAGCGGAACTTCGCCCAGCGTGAGCGTATCTCCGCTCGGCCTGACGATATTCTCGATAGCCTGCTGGATCTGGTCGAGGTCGAGATCGAGCTTCAGCAGTACGCGTGCCGCTATACCCTCTCCTTCGCGGACGATGCCGAGCAGCAGGTGCTCCGTCCCTATGTAATCGTGCTGCAGCCTGTTCGCTTCGTCGCGCGCTAGGTATATGACCTTTCTGACCCGCTCTGTGAACTTGTCGTTCATGTGTCCCGGTCTTCCTTTCCCCAGGCGGACCCGGCGCCTTCAGGACGCCTTCAGCCTCGACCTGATGTAATCAGCCCTGCCCCTGTCCCGCTCCTCAGGTCCCATGACCTTTCCGGAGAGCATCTGGAGATGCATCGGCTGGATCATTATCAGCATCTCGTTGAGATCGGACAGCCCGACATCGGTGACCATCCCGAGGCCGACACCGAGACGGACTGACGATATAAGCCCCATCGCCTCCCTGGAATCGAGTATCCTCGCGTTCCTGAGGAGGCCCAGGGCTCTCCATATCCTGTCTTCGAGCAAACTCCGTGCCTCTTTAAGGAGGCTCTCGCGCGCTTTCTTCTCGAATTCGAGCACTTTACGTATATGCGCGTCCATATTCTTGACGGTATCCGATTCGGAGAGCCCGAGGGTGATCGAGTTCGATATCTGGAAGAAATTTCCCACCACCTCGCTACCCTCGCCATAACTACCTCTTACACTTAATCTTACGTGTCTAAGGCCATCCGAGACCTGTCTTATGTCCCCGTTGTGGACCAGCCCGGGGAGATGGAGCATGGCCGAGACCCTCAGCCCGGTCCCGACATTGGTGGCGCAGGCGGTCAGGTATCCATACCTGTCGGAAAACGCGAATTCGAGGCTCCCGTCAAGCTCGTCGTCCAGTCGGCTGACCCGTTCGAAGGCCTCGCCGAGGGCAAGCCCCGCCTCGAACGACTGAAGCCTCAGATGGTCCTCCTCGTTTATCATCGCGCTGAGCTTCTCGCCAGTTACCACGGCCAGAGCGCGGTTGGTGGAGACGCTGACCATGCCGTGCGATATCAGCATGCGCTCGGCTAGTATCATCCGGTCCTGCTCGGTGGTGTCGTTCATGTCGATAAAGACCGAGTCCTTCATCGACGGGGCGTTCTCTAGCGCGCCCGCCGCCTCTAAGCGCACCGCCTCCAGCTCGGAGGCGGCGGCGCAGTGGGTGAAAGTCATCCCCTCTATGTTCCGCGCCAGCCTGATCCTGGTCGAGAGCACAAGCTCGCTCTCCTCGCCTCCTTCGGTGAGCCAGGACGGAGGGGCTTTCAGAAGCATCTGCAGCTCCTTCTGCTTCAACTCCTGTCCACCCCTTTTCTGAGGTCGGCGATCTCGTCTCGCAGGTGCGCCGCTCTCTCGTAGTTCTCCAGTTCCACCGATATCCTGAGCTCATCCTCGAGCGCCCGGATCCTCCGCCTCGCGTTGACCTTATCGGTGCAGTACCTGCGGGGAGACTTGCCGAGGTGCCTCGCGTTACCGTGTATTCTTTTGAGGACATTGGCGATATCCTCGCCGAACGAATCATAGCATTTAGAACACCCGAGGCCTGCCGACTTGCTGAAGGCCTCATAGGTCCTGCCGCAATGTTCGCACCTGCGTTTTCTGTCGCCCTGCTCCTGAGAGACGCTTCCCACGAGCCCGACCAGCAGGTCGTTCTTCTCGAAATTACTGTTCTTGAGGCTGTCGAATCCTTTGGCCTGCGCGCAGGCCCTGCATATATGGATCTTCTGGATGTCGTTGCCGACGACATTTGTGAAGTGAAGAGTCGCAGCCTCTTTCCCGCAGAACTGGCATTTCATGTCTTTACCGCCCAGCCGGCACGAGCTTTCCCCCTTCGAGCACGAAGCCGCGGTCGGCCCTGTCGAGGAGTTCCCTCTTGTGAGTGACCACGACGAACGTCTGGTTCTTCGACCGGCTCAGTTCGAGTATGAGAGAATGCAGCATCTCGCTGTTGGCGTCGTCGAGATTCCCCGAGGGCTCATCGGCAAGCACGATCGCGGGATCGTTCATAAGGGCCCTTGCCATGGCTACGCGCTGCTGTTCGCCTCCGGAAAGCTCGGCGGGCCTGTGAGTCAGCCTCTCGGCGAGCCCGACCTCCGCGAGCAGGCTGGCGGCCCTGTCCTGCGAGCCGTGATCCGTCCCGCTTCTGAGGACCGCGGGCATCATGACGTTCTCGAGGGCATCGAACTCGGGGAGCAGGTAGTGAAACTGGAACACGAACCCGAGGTCCCTGTTCCTTATCGAGTTGAGCTCCCTGTCCGGGACCGAGAACGGATCCTTCCCCCTGATCAGTATCTGGCCGCTGTCCGGAAGATCGAGCGTCCCGAGAACGTGAAGCAGAGTCGACTTGCCGGCGCCCGAGGCGCCGAGTATCGCTACGACTTCTCCGCTTTCCACATCGAGGTCTATCCCCCTGAGGACCTCGATCTCTCCCTTGCGGCTCATGAAGCTCTTCGTCACATTTTCAGCGCTGAGTACGATCATGACATCTCACCCACCTGGAATATACGTTACTGCGCCTCTCCGGGCAATGGCGTGCGGGCCGGCGGCCGGTCAATCGTACCTGATCGCATCAAGCGGGGACAGGTTGCAGGCCTCCCAGCTCGGATACAGCGTCGCCGCGAAGGATATCAGCAGGGCGGCGGCCGAGACCATGGTCACGTCAAGGGCCTTCACGGCGACCGGGAGAGTATTGATGAAATAGACGTCCGCGGGGAGGTCGAGCTTGACCGCCGAGAGCAGGGCGCAGATACCGAGCCCGGCCGCCACTCCCAGAACGGTCCCGAGCGCCCCGATGATCGTCCCTTCCATCATGAATATCGACATGATCCCCCTCGAAGAGGCTCCCATCGACCTGAGTATCCCTATCTCGCTTCGCTTCTCCATGATAACCATCGTCAGCATACCAACGAGGTTGAACGCGGCGATGAGTATGATGAGCGTCAGCAGCAGGAACATGAGGATCTTCTCCACTTTTATGTAGCTGAAGAGGTTCCTGTTCATCCTTATCCAGTTGTTCATCCCGTAGGTACCGCTGCGCTCGAGTCTTTTTTCGATCCGCGCCTCGGTCTCCGCCGCCTTCCAGATGTCGGATGTGCGGACTCCTATCCCCCTGGTCGATGCCTCGAAATCGAAGAAATCCTCTGCCTGGCGGATATCTATATAGGCAAAACGCGAATCGAATTCGAATACGCCGGTCTTGAAGAACCCGAGCACGCGGAAATCCCTCGTCCTTGGCTGTATCTCTCCCATTCGCATCTCGGCCGGCGCGCTGACCAGCGTGATCACCTCGCCGAGGTAGACCTTGAGGTCGTCGCCGAGATCCTGCCCTATCACTATCCCCGGCAGATCCCTGCCGTCCTCGAATCCTGTCGACGAAAACGACCTGATCGGCGGGACGAACGAATCGACAACCGCAGAGACGTTCCGCTCGGCATCGATGTCGACTCCCTTCACGATAACGCCCTTGGTCTTGACCCTCATGCCCGGGATCAGCTCGTAGAAGAGCAGCGCCTCGCCTCTGACGAACGGGGACGCCGCCTTGACCCCTTCAACTCCCTCGACGATCGTTGTTACGCTGTCGATGCCAGCCCATGAGCTCGGAAGGCTGGCGAACACTATGACATGCGTGTTGAACTCGATTATCCGGCTGCGCAGCTCGCTTTCGAACCCGTTCATCAGCGAGAGGACGATTATCAGCACGGACACGCCGACCAGCGTGCCCCCGATCGCTATCATCGTCACCCGCGACACGAACCCGCTTCGTCGCCTGGCCCGCAGGTACCTGAGTGCTATTGCCAGTGAATAATGCATGCTTCCTTCAGCCGTCCCTTCCCGTCTCCGGCCTCATCGCGGGAAACAGGATGACGTCCCTTATCGAATGAGAATCGGTCAGGAGCATCACGAGGCGGTCTATGCCTATACCCAGGCCCCCGGTCGGGGGCATCCCGTGCTCAAGGGCCCTGATATAGTCCTCGTCGACCGGATGTGTCTCGTCAGCCCCGTCCATCTTCATCCTCGTCTGCTGCTCGAACCGCTCGCGCTGGTCGAGCGGGTCGTTGAGCTCGCTGAACGCGTTTCCGACCTCGAATCCAGCTATATAGGGCTCGAACCTCTCGACCAGCCCCTTCTCGCTCCTGTGTACCTTGGCTAGCGGCGAGAGTTCGACCGGATAGTCCGTGATGAATACGGGCTGTATGAGGTGCGGCTCGACGAGTTCCGAGAATATCGCGTCTATTAGGCCCCCCCGCCCGGAGACTCCCTCGAGATCTATACCGTGCTTCTTTGCCGTCGTACGGAGTTCCTCCTCGGAGGCTTCCCGCAGGTCCCTGCCCGTCTTCTCCTCTATCGAATCGAAGAAAGGAAGCCTTCTCCAGGGGGAGGAGAGATCGATCTCGTGTTCGCCGTACTTTATCTTCGTGGTGCCCAGGACCTCTTCGGCCAGTTTCTGGTAGAGCGATTCGACGAGATCCATCATATCGCCGTAGTCCCAGTAGGCCGCGTAGCATTCCAGCATCGTGAACTCCGGGTTGTGCGACCTGTCCATCCCCTCGTTCCTGAAATCCTTGCAGAACTCGAAGACGCGCTCCATCCCCCCTACTATCAGCCTCTTCAGATAGAGCTCGTCCGCGATCCTGAGATAGAGCCTCATGTCGAGGGCGTTATGGTGGGTGACGAACGGCCTCGCCATGGCGCCGCCGTACAGCGGCTGCAGGATAGGCGTCTCCACCTCGAGAAAACCCTTCTCGTTCAGGAAAGCCCTTATTGCATCTATTATCCTGGACCTGGTCCTGAAGACCTCCATCACCTCATCGTTGACGATAAGGTCGAGGTAGCGCCGCCTGTACCTCAGCTCCTTGTCCTGCAGGCCGTGGTACTTCTCCGGCAGCGGAAGAAGCGACTTTGAGAGGAGCTCGAGCGTCTTCACCTTGATCGTGAGCTCACCTGTCCTCGTCCTGAAAAGGCTTCCCGAGACGCCGATGATATCGCCAAGGTCGAGCAGCTTGAATGTCTGCCACGTCTTCTCGTCCACCTCGGCGTCCTTTATATAGAACTGCATGTTTCCCGAGCCGTCCTTGATGTTACCGAAAGAGGTATGCCCGTGCCCCCGCATGGCCATGACCCTTCCGGCAAAGGACGCGGAGGTTTCCGCGGCGGAAAGAGCCTCCTCGTTCTCCGCTGCTTCGGCCAGGGTGTGGGTGCGCTCGAACCTGTAGGGATAGGGATTCACTCCGATCCCGCGGAGTTCCTCCAGCTTGCGGATTCGCACTTCCCTCTCGCTCCCACCGTCCTTCTTTACATTCTCGCTCAACTTCAGTTCTTCCTTTCCTTCCATTTCAGATAGCCTTCCATGAACTTCTCTATATCGCCGTCCATCACGGCCTGGATATTACCCGTCTGGACTCCCGTCCTGTGGTCCTTCACCATCGTGTATGGATGAAACACGTAGCTCCTTATCTGGTTCCCCCAGGATATGTCCTTCTTCTCCCCCGCCGCCGCGTTCTGCTTCTCGGACTCCTCTTCCATCAGCTTCGCGTAGATACGGGCCCTCAAGACCTTCATCGCCATCTCCCGGTTCCTGTGCTGAGATCGCTCGTTCTGGCACTGGACCACTATGCCGGTGGGGAAATGGGTGATCCTCACCGCCGAGGAGGTCTTGTTGACATGCTGCCCGCCGGCCCCACTCGCCCGGTAGGTATCGACGCGTATCTCATCCGGATCGATCTCCACTTCGATCTTGTCGTCTATCTCCGGATAGACGTGCACCGCGGCGAACGAAGTGTGCCGCCTGTGATTCGCGTCGAAGGGTGAGATCCTCACGAGCCGGTGTATGCCGCTCTCGGATTTGAGCCGTCCGAATGCAAGGTCCCCGCGCACCTCTATCGTGGCGTTCTTTATCCCGGCCTCATCGCCGGGCTGAAGATCCAGTATCCTGAATGTATAATCCCTCGTCTCGAGATACCGGGTGTACATGCGCAACAGCATCTCCGCCCAGTCCTGCGACTCTGTCCCGCCCGCTCCGGGATGGATGTTCACGATGGCGTTCCCGCGGTCGTTTTCCCCGGAGAGAAGTACGTCCATCTCGAACCCGGCCAGGTCGCGCTCGATCTTCTCGAGCTCACCGCCGATGTCATCCAGGATAGACTCGTCCTCCTCGCCGAGGGTGATAAGCTCCTTGAGGGAATCGATATCCGATTTGATCCTGAGGAACGGATCGAGCCTGCTCCTGAGTTCCTTGAGCCTCGATACGAGTTTCTCGGCCTTTTCCCTTTCGTTCCAGAACTCGGGCGCGGCCATCCTTTTCTCGATCTCAGCGACCCCGGCCGTCATCGTCTCGAGGTCAAAGATACTCCTTGAGGCTGAGCAGCTGCTCTTCCGCTCTCGCTACTGCTTCCGCGGCTTCCTTCGACGATAACCTCTCCTGCATCAGATTTTCCTCCGTATTCGGCCGTGCTGTTCGAGAAACTCGTCTCTTATCCGCACTGCTTCCTTCCTGACCTCATCGAGGGACGCGTCCGTGTCGATCCTTACGCCCGCTCTCTCCCAGTCCGCGAAGAGGTTCCTCTGGCGCTCTATACGCATCTCGGCGCCCTTGCGATCGAAGCCGTTCCTGCGCATCATCCTGCGGATGCGGACCTCCTCAGGCGCTTCTGTGAGCACAACGAGGTCCGCCTTGAGCCTGAATTTATACTGCAAAAACAGCACGGCATCAAGGACTATGTATCTTGATATCTCGGCCAGCTGATTGAGCTTTTCAGTCGCCAGCTTCTTGACGAACGGCTTTATGATCGCATTGAGCCGGTCGAGCTTCTTCTGGTCGGAAAAGACGACACCGGCCAGCCTGAGCCTCGATACCTTTCTGTCCTCCCCTATTATCTCGGCGCCGAACTCCTCTATGAGCCTCTCGATGAAACCCGGGTCTTCCAGGGCCTCATGAGCCAGCATATCGGCATCCACATAGACGCCGCCGGCTTCGGCCATGATCCTTGCCACGGTCGACTTGCCCGAGGCGATGGGGCCTGTGACCACTATCAGGGGTACTTTCATCCGTGCGCCTCCAGCCAGTTTTCGCCGGAACCGACTTCGACCTTCAGAGGTACGTCGAGCCTTACGGCCGCTTCCATCTTATCTCTGACCAGCTTTATCACTTCTTCCTTCTCGGCGGACGGCACATCGAAGACGAGTTCGTCGTGGACCTGGAGCACCATCCTGGCCCCGAGGCCCTTCGCCGACAGCGCGGCGTCGATGTCTATCATGGCTATCTTGATCATGTCCGCCGCGGTCCCCTGGATCGGCATGTTCACAGCTATCCTCTCGGCGAAGCTCCTCAACCTGCCGTCGCCCGAGTCTATCTCGGGAAGCGGGCGGCGCCTGCCAAGCAGGGTCTCCGCGTAGCCCTTCTCCCGAGCGCTCTTTTTCGAATCTTCGATAAAGTCCCTTATCCCGGGATATTTCTCGAAGTACTCGTCTATGAACGCCTTCGCCTCCTCGAAAGGGATCCGCAGCTGCTGGGAAAGGGCTCTCGGTCCCTGCCCGTACATCACGCCGAAGTTTATCGTCTTTGCCCTGGCGCGCATCTCTCCGCTGACATCCCCCTCATCCACGCCGAATATCCTCGCGGCGGTGCGCGAATGTATGTCGGCTTGTTCCCTGAAGGCGGCGACCAGCTCCGGGTCGCCGGAGAGATGGGCCATTATCCTGAGCTCTATCTGCGAGTAGTCCGCGTCCACGAGGATATTCCCCCTGCGGGGCACGAAGGCTTCTCTTATGCGCCTTCCCATCTCCGTCCTGATCGGAATGTTCTGCAGGTTCGGCTCGCTCGATGAGAGCCGGCCCGTCGCGGTCACCGTCTGGTTGAACGATGTATGGATCCTCCCCGTATCCTCGTTGACGAGTTTCGGAAGAGCATCTATGTAAGTACTGGCCAGCTTGCTGAGCTGCCTGTACTCCAGTATCAGCCCTGCGATGGGGTGCTCGACGGCGAGTTCGGTGAGTACCCTCACATCGGTCGACAATCCCGTCCTCGTCTTTCTCGAGGAGGGCAGACCGAGCTTGTCGAACAGGACCTGCTGGAGCTGTTTGCCCGAGTTGATATTGAAAGTCTCGCCGGCAAGGGCGTATATCTCCGCGGTCAGTCTGTCGAGTTCCGTCGAGACCACGCCGGACAGGGACTTCAGCTTCCCCGTGTCGACTCCCATCCCCTCCTGTTCCATCCTCTTGAGCACGAAGCTCAGAGGCATCTCGATGTCGGTGAAAAGCCTGCCGACATCGGTCCCGACCAGGCCGGGCTCGAACAGCTCGCGCAGACGCAGCGTATAGTCGGCGTCCTCGCAGGCATAGTGCGACAGCCTCGAGAGGGGAACGGTCCTTATGTCGCGCGTCCGGTCGCCTTTATCGAACAGGTCCTGGTACGGGATCATCCTGTGGCGGAAATGGTCCATCGCGAGGTTATCGAGCGAATGCGAACGTCTCGAAGGATCGAGACAGTACGAAGCGATCATCGTGTCCCATCTGACGTTCCCCACGGGAAGCCCGTGAGCCTCAAGCACCATAAGGTCGTACTTTATGTTGTGGCCAGTCTTCTCCGTGGCGCCGCTTTCGAGGGCCGGCCCGAGGACTTCTCTCACACGTTCGAGCGGGATCCCGGTGGATTCCCCTTCCAGGTCGAACAGGCCGGTGCTCTGACTCGTCCCGCGCGACTCGACGGGCACGAAGAAGGCCTTGCCCTCCTCGCAGCAGAACGAGATCCCGACCAGCTCAGCCACCAGCGGATCTAGCGATGTCGTCTCGGTATCGAGCGCGAAAGCGCCGGCAGCGGTCAGGACAGACGCGAGGTCCTGCATCCCCGCCTCGTCCACCGTCACATAATCGCCGGGCGACCCCGAAACGCTCCGCCCGAGGCCGAGCTCCTTTATCACCTGGTTGAATTCGAGGTCGAGGAGCATGTCCAGCAGCGCGTCGTCGTCCCTCTTTCCCCTTCCCAGCTGAAATATGTCCACGTCGAGCGGCACGTCCGCCAGCGTCACCAGTTCCTTCGACATCAGCGCGCCTTCCCTGTCTTCCTCTATCTTTCGCCGCACGTGCGCCGGCTCGATCTCGGCGCTTCGAGCCAGGATCGCGTCGAGAGAACCGAACTCGAGTAGAAGCCTTACGGCAGTCTTTTCGCCTATCCCCTTCACGCCGGGGATATTGTCCGAGCTGTCCCCCATGAGGGCAAGCAGGTCGGCTACCTGATCGGGCCGAAGGCCGTACTTCCGGGCGACCAGCTCAGGCCCCGCCAGGTCTGAGAGGTTGGTCCCCTTGCCCGGCCTTATGATATTTACGCGGTCGGAAAGGAGCTGGAAGAGGTCCTTGTCCCCGGTCACTATCCTGACATCCATGCCTTCCGCTTCAGCTTCCCGGGCCAGCGTCGCGATTATATCGTCAGCCTCGTACCCCGGCTTGACGACGACTGGTATCCCCATCGCCTCGAGCATCCGTATGATGACCGGGAACTGAGGCGAAAGGTCGTCCGGCATCTCTTTCCTGTGGGCCTTGTATTCCGAGTATTCCCTGTGGCGCTCCGTCTCCTCTTCGCTGTCGAACACGCACGCGATGATCTCGGGGTCATACCTGTCCATAAGCTGCAGGATGGTCCTGAGGAAACCGTACACCGCGCTTGTGTTCTCTCCACGCGCGTTAGTGAGCGGATTATTGATGAACGCGTAATATGACCTGTAGGCGATGGCGTGCCCGTCTATCAGGAAAAGTGCCATTACGGCCCTCCGTCGTCATATGCCGGTGTACAGTCCCCTGTCGAGGATATATCGTTCGACCGGAGCGGGCACAAGATACCTTATGGAGCGCCCCTCCCGGACCCGGCTGCGGATCTCGCTCGACGAGATCATGTTCGCGCCGGTCTCGAGGATCATCACGGCGGCCCCGGCCGGAAGAGCCGGCGTATCCGGGCTTCCCGGCCTGGTCATTGCTATTATAGTGGCACTGTCGAATATCACCCCGTGGTTCCGCCAGTTCCCCATCTCTGAAAGAGAATCGCCGCCCACTATAAGGTGAAGCCTTTCCCTTTCATAACCCGCCCGCGCGTAATGGAGGACCGATTCCCAGGTGTAGGACGGGCCTTCGGATCCCTCCAGAAGCGAGAGCTCGAAGATGCTGTTCCCCTCGATGGCGAGGCGGACCATCTCCATGCGGTCATCGAAGGGAGAAAGGGTCCTGCCGGTCTTGTGCGGAGGGGCAGCGGTAGGCATGAACAGCACCCTGTCCAGGCCGGCGAAATCGGCGGCCATCTGAGCGAGGATCAGGTGCCCGGTATGGACTGGATCGAAGGATCCTCCGAACAGCCCTATCCTCTCACCATCACTCACCGGACTTCTCTTTCGAAAGCTTCCTGAGCTGCGATGCGGCCGATCTTTTCTCTGAAAAATCGAATTCAGACTGTACCGCCCTGCTGTATGCCTCGGCGGCAGCGTCATCCTCGCCCCTGTATTGGCTGATATACCCGATATAGTACCAGCTGCGGGCGGCCCAGGAGGTCGCGGGATACTCGTTGACGACCTTTCTGAAATAGATCTCGGCGGCGCCGTAGTGCTTCCTCTTGAAATAGAGCTTCGCGCTCTCAAACGCCTTCTTCCCCAGGAGGTCATATATCTGGTCCCGGATCTGCAGGGCTTCCTCCCTGCGCGGGCTGTCGGGGAATATGCTGAGGAACCGATTTATCCTCGCGAGCGCGTCATATGCCTGGCGCTGATCCCTCTCCGGTCTCTGGGTCATCTCGAACGCGCACAGGCCCTCGAGAAAGAACGCGTCATCGATATATTCGCTGTAACCGAAATCCGCCGTCAGTATCCTGTACTCGACCGCCGCGAGCGCGAATTCCTTAGCACCCCGGTATGACTCGGCCAGCATGAACTGGGCGTAGTCGCTCCTCTCGTCCCCGGCGAAGACTGCGAGAAAATCCTTATACTCCATGCCCGCCTGAGTGTACTTCCCCTTCGCGTAGAGCTCGTCGGCTATACGCAGCTTCTCGTCCGGGACGTTCACGCTGCGGGCGGAGTAAGGCCCGCCGCATGACCAGACCGCCGCGACAGACGAAGACAGTATCAGGACTGCCAGCGCCCTAACGAAGGTTCTTTTTCCTGCCCGCTTCAATCCTCTCGATCCTTTCCTTCGCCTTCTCGACGAGCCTTCCACTCGATCCGAGGTTGAGGTTGATCACCTCGGTGTAATATCTTACAGCCGCTGTATAGTCGGCTCTTGATTCATATATCTCGGCTAGAAGGAAATTCGCCTTTTCCCTGACGAGCGGGTTCCCCGCCGTCGCCGCCAGCCCGCCGAGTATCCTTTCAGCCTCTTCCGGATCACCGCCCGACAGCATCTCCTTGCCCGAATCGAGAAGGAGGTTCTCCAGCTTCCACTCGGCCGTGCTCCTCAGCCTGCTCTTCGGGAAACGGTCCTGAAAATCCCTGTAGAGCTGTATCGCCCTGAGCGTATCGGCGTTTCCCTCGTATGCCGTGCCGAGGTCCATCATGACCTCCGCCGCCCCGGTGGTGTCGGGATATTCCACGAGGAACGTGGAGTAGTAATGTATCGCGCTCCGGTAATCCTTCCGTTCGAGCATCAGGTCGCCGGCAAGCCAGTTGTACCTGCCGAAATCGAGGTCCGGATCGTAATTCACTGACTGGATGATGAACCGGCTTCCCTTGGCCGTCAGTCCCTCCTCGAGGCTCTCTATCGCCTCATCCTTCAGCACTCCGGCTATGGCGGGAGCCCATGTCGAATCGCTGATGAAGACCTCGGCGAAGCTGTCCGAAGCCTCCGCCTCGATTCCGAGCATCATGTACGCTTTCCCGCAGAGAAAGAGGAGCTCGGGGGTCCTTTCGCCGCCGCGCCGGAAGTGAAGCCTCGCTATGTAGAGGGCCTCCCGGTAGTTACCCTTCGCGTATTCCTCCTCTGCCTGCTGAAGCACCGACTTGCCTTCGCAGGAGACCGCCACAGCCACAGCCAGGACAAGACCGAGTAACGCGAGCTTTCTTAAATGAAGTCGGAAGACAATCATCCGTATCCCGGTTCAGTTTGAAGCCTGGTTCGAGAAGAACAGGTATACAAGGCCCACGACGATCCCGGTCACGACGACTGGTTCAACGAACCTGCTCCACCGGATCTCGTCCCTTACCGGCTGGGTGAAATCGCGCGAGGGGTCTTCGACGCGTTCCAGCAGCGAGTACGCGATCCTGTCCTCGAACTTCTTCTGGGCTTCTCCGACCCATAAGATCTCGCCGGTCTCGGAATCGAGCAACTTGGCGAATATGCCGATTTCGGCGAGCCTCTCTACTTCTTTCGCCCCTATCCAGTAACTTCGCCCTATCTCCGGGTACTTTATCGAGTAATTGATGATCTGGTAGGACAAGATGTATTTCGAGACCTCGGTCTGTCCCGTATCACCTGTCTTGGAGGCTATCCGCAGGCCAGCACCCGTCATCTTCCTGACCAGCTCGTTCTCGAAGACCTTGTCGATGCCTGAGCCGACGCCCCCCTCCTTCCGGAGAAGTATCACGGTCTCCCGCGCTATTGCGGGCATATTGCCTGAGAGCTCGTCGATGGCTTCCCCGGCGATCTTCTCGAGGATCTCGTAATTGGTGATCGTCTGCTCTCCCGTGCCCTGGGGAGAGCTTACGGCGGGAAATGTCGTTATCATAAGGGCCAGGCACAGCACCGCTGCCGTCCTGACCAGAAGTCTTTCGTCTTTGAAGCGGTTCACGAAATACCTCCAGTAGGGGCGTCCAGGTCTATTTATAAACGGCACACGCCGAAAGATTCCGTCCTAAAGGGTACATGTCCACTTAACGCAGAATATAATCAGCATTTACGCATTCAATGTCAAATGAAATCTCCCGCGGGCGCGGCGAAAAGGTCGTATGCCTCGGATCTATCGACGACGGCCCTTACCATGCTGCCGGGGGCTGCGTCAGATCCCTCCAGCCATGTCACGCCGTCGATCTCCGGGGCCTGCCCGTACCACCGCCCGGAGACTGTCCCTTCCGCGGCTGCGTCGACAAGGACATCGATCTCTCTGCCATCCATCCCGGCGAGCAGGTCGGCGGAGATATCGAACTGGATCGAAGAGAGCTCCTCGAGCCTCTCGCCTACGATCTCGTCCGGCACCCTTCCCTCAAGGCGCGAAGCGGGCGTACCCCGCTCGGGGGACCACCTGAAGATACCGGCGTGGTCGAACCTGTATTCATCGAGAAAAGACGCCAGGAGCTCGAAATCCTCCGCGGTCTCGCCCGGGAATCCGGTCATCAGGGTCGTGCGGAGCACAAGGCCATCGACCGAAGACCTCAGAGTATCGAAGATCCCCCGCAGGGTCTTTTCCGAATAACCCCTTCCCATCCTGCCGAGTACGTTGTCAGAGACATGCTGGATCGGTATGTCGAGGTACGGGATCACCTTCGTATCTCTTATCAGCGAGGAGAGCTTCGGAGCGTCCAGCCGCGCGGGATGCAGGTACATCAGCCTTATCCAGTCGAGCTCCTCTATGCGGGACAGGCTCTCGAGGAGGAAGTACAGGTCATAACTGCCGTCCCTGTCCGTCCCCCACGCGGTCGTGTCCTGCGCTATGACTATCAGCTCCCGCACTCCCGAGACAGCGAGCGAGGCGGCCTCCCCGAGCAGTCCGTCCCCGGACCTGCTCGACAGGTCTCCCCTTATCGAAGGTATCGTGCAGTAGCTGCACCTGTTCGAGCATCCCTCGGAGATCTTCAGATAGGCGGTGTGCGGCGGAGTGAAAAGATGCCTCCCGGTCCCCGGAGGAACGGGGCCGGCGACCTGATCGGCCAGTCCGTCCATCGAATCGACGTCGAGAAAGATATCGACCTCGGGCAGCAGGCCGGGCAGCTTCTCCCCCTCCCTAGTGACCAGGCATCCGAGGACCGCCAGCAGCTGCCACCCCTGCTTGGCGGCTGCCAGCTCGAGGATCTGCTCGACAGATTCCTCTTCCGCGGCCTCGATGAAGGCGCAGGTCGTCACGACGAGGAGCCCGGCCCCTGCCGGGTCGGCGGACTCGGACCATCCGGCCGCCTCGAGCCGCGAGGCGACCCGTTCGGCATCAACGAGGTTTTTGGGACAACCAAGATTGTAGAAGTGGTATGTCGCCGGTCTGGCGATGCTATCTGCTCTGCTCGTATTCTTCACGGCTTATCAGGACTTCCCGGGCCTTGCTTCCCTCGAAGGGGCCGACCACTCCCGACTGCTCGAGCATGTCGATCAGTCTGGCAGCTCGCGCGTACCCCACGCGGAGCCGGCGTTGAATAAGCGAGATCGAGCCCTGCTGGTGGATGATGACGAGCTCGCGGGCCTGCTCGTACAGGTCGTCGTCCACGTCGGCGTCTTCCGTGCCTCCCGATGCGGCCGCCTCGGAGAGGTCGATCTCCGCCTTCGGCCTCCCGAAGTCCTTCCAGTAATCAGCGACGTTCTCGGCCTCACGCTCTGATATGTAAGCTCCCTGCAACCGCACCGGCGAGGGGAGGTTCTTCGGGAGATAGAGCATATCACCGTTCCCCAGCAGGGTCTCGGCGCCGTTGACGTCGAGGATCGTGCGCGAATCGGTCTTCGAGGTGACCTGGAAGGCGATACGCGTGGGGAAGTTCGCCTTTATCAGTCCAGTCACGACATCCACCGATGGCCTCTGCGTGGCGAACACGAGGTGGATCCCGACAGCCCTCGCCATCTGGGAAAGCCTCGTGATCGGAGGGTAGATCTCGTTGCCGAGAGAGACCATCAGGTCCGCGAGCTCGTCTATCACCGTCACGTAGTAGGGAAGCCTGATGAGGACCTCGTCCGTTTCCGGATGGCGAAGCTCCTCGGACGCGACCTTCCTGTTGAAGCTCTTTATGTTCTTTACGCCGAACTGCGCGAGCAGCCTGTACCTTCGGTCCATCTCGATCGTCAGCCAGCTCAGGACCTTCAGCGTCGGCCTGGCTTCCGTGATCACCGGATGGAGCAGGTGAGGTATGTCGTTGTAGGTGATCAGCTCGAGCCTCTTGGGATCGACCAGTATGAACCTGCAAGTCGCAGGAGTGTGAGTGAACAGAAGCGAGCAGATGATCGAGTTGATGCAGACGCTCTTGCCGCTCCCCGTGGCTCCGGCGATCAGCAGGTGAGGCATATCGGCGATGTCGGCGAAGTAAGGCTCGCCGGTGACCGTCTTGCCGAGCGTGACGGTCAGTCCCTCCGCGCTCTCCGGGAAATGTTCCATCATCTCCTTGAGCAGGACGAGCTTGGGCTCGGGGTTCGGGACCTCTATCCCGACGGCGCTCTTGCCCGGTATCGGCGCCTGTATCCTCAGGGATCTGGCTGCCAGCGCCAGCGAAAGATCGTCCGCCCTGTTGGCGATCTGGCTCACCCTGACGCCGGCCGCCGGGACGAACTCGAACGTGGTGACGACCGGGCCGGGCAGAACCTTCTGTACCTTCCCCTTCAGGCCGTAATCGAGAAGCTTCTCCTCTATCATCTCCGACCTGGCGATCAGGTCGTCCCGGCTGAAGGAGATGGCAGACTCATCGTAATCATCGAGAAGCGACAGGTCGGGAAGCGGCGCGTCGTCCGCCGGCGTGGCCTCCGCTCCCGCGGGCCTCGGTGCCGTATAGGCGCTCTCCGATGCCTTTTTCGGCTTGGGGGCCGGAGGTCGCCGTTCAGGGATATCTATATGGACAGGTTCCTCATCGACTACCGGCTCTGACGCCTCGATCTCGGGCAGGTCGCGGGCGGCAGCGGCCGCTCTCTTCCTGCTGCTCCTTCCACGAGACGCCGTCTCCCTGCTCGCTCGGCGAAGGAAGGGCAGCGCGAGCCTCGGTATCCTCAACCCTCCTGATCTCTCGAAGGCCGCCCTTATCTTCCCGAAAAAGATCGTGACGAGGGTCACCAGGAGCGCCGCGGAGAGAATAAGGACGGAGCCTGTCCTGCCGGTGAGCATCTCGAGGACGGAGTATGTCGCCGTTCCGAGCCTGCCGGCTCTTTCCGGGGCATCGAACCAGGCGGCGAAGGCGCACAGGATCAGGGTCAGCAGGCCGGCCATGACTATCGGGCGCCTGCGCTCGGACAGGCTGCGTCCCGATATCGTCACCGCGCCCGCATAGAGCAGGGCCAGCGGAACGACCCAAGAGAAGAGCGAACCGAAGATCCACCTCAGGCCGCTGGCGATCAGGGCGCCGACCGGCCCGCATTTGTTCTCCACATCCATCGAGAAGGAGTCGTTCCTGTCGTACGACTGCAGGGCCGCCCCGATGAAGATCGCGATGACGATCAGGATCAGGCCCGCCGCTATCTTCTTCTTTCCTGGCAATACCGCTCCAATGACGTAAAAGACGAAATCACTTTCAGCTGGCACAGGTCACATAAACCTGTTTGTCAAGCGCCGGCCTTTTCTCCCTTTCTTTTATCAATGATCTCCCTGAAGGTAAAGCAGTTTTTAACGGTATCTCCATCGAGGACCGCAGAGATCACCGCCAACCCGTCCGCTCCAGCGTCGAGGACGCTTCCGGCGTTTCCGGGGGTTATCCCTCCTATCGCGACGACCGGCAGGGACGTGGATCTCTTCGCAGTGGAGACCATCTCGAGTCCCGTCACTATCGCATCGCCCTTGGTCGATGTCGGGAAAACGGCTCCGACGGCGATATAGTCGAGGACCTTGGCCGGAGCCCCTGCTATCTCTTCAGGTGTGCGCACGCTCAGACCGATGATCCGCGAGGGGCCGAGCAGATCCCTGGCCTCCGACGCGGAGACATCCGACGAGCCCAGATGCACCCCCGCGGCGCCGGTCTCCGCGGCCAGTTCGGGCAGGTCGTTCACGATCAGCGGGATGCCGGCACTCTCGGCGAGCGGTATCGCTGCCGCCAGGTCTCTGCGCATCTCCGAGACTGACATATCCTTTGCCCTGTACTGTATCATGCCGCTCCCTCCCTGCGCCAGCGCCGCCGCCGTGGCGGCGACCTCCGCCTGCGGCACTATCGACCTGTCGATGAACGTATAGAGAAACGGCGGAGCGGGAAGGCGCCCGCCGGCAGGACCGCCGGCGAGGAACACCTTTTCCAGCCCGTATACCCTGAACCGAAGCTTCTTCGCCCTCTCCGAGGCGCCGGGATACCCGAGCTTGGCGAATTCCTCGATCACTCTGAGCCCCTCTTCGACCCTCAGGAAATTGGCCCGCGCGGTCCCTGAAAGCGATTCCCTCCTCCCCTCGGAAGGGATGGAGAACCTGCCTCCGACATCTCCGGAGCTGTCCCGGTATCTGACCGTGTCATCCGGGAAAAGCACTGAAAGAGACCGGATCTCGTGCCTGAGCTCCTTGACTTCCCTGGTCAGGCTCTCATCCTCCGCCGCGAACCTCGCGATCTCCTCTATCACCCTCGTCCCCTCGGCGCACCTGTTGATATTGGCGTCGATGATCCGCATGATGACGGCGTCGCTTTCGGGATGATTCTCGAGCATGGCGGTCCTTCCTGGAAACGGTTCCCGCTTCAGGGTTCTATCAGGCCCTGCACAAGCTCCGGCACCCTCCGGATGATGCCTCTTCGTGAACAGTAGGATATGTCTTTACCGTAACCGAGCCTGGCAAGCTGGCGCCCCCTGTCAGTAGTCCACAGGTATTCCTCGATCCCGTCGCCGTACTTTTCGGCAAGAAGCATGGCCAGCGACGCCGAATCGACCAGCGTGGCGATATCGGGCGGCGGCGACAGCGCGCCGAGCAGCATCCCGGCGCAGAGGAGGTCCTCGCCCGCCACCTTTCCGCTGCTCCCGCTGCATATTATGACGAGATCGCCGCTGCCGGAGACAGCCTCGGCGACCGCGTCCACATTGAGGATCGCGCAGACGATCAGCCTGCCGGCCTTCGATGCGGCAGCGGCCAGCGCGGGAGATCCGTTGGACGTGGCGAGTATTATCGTCCTTCCGGCGACAGACTCGCTCTCCAGTTCCGACGGCGAGTTGAAGAGGTCGAATCCCTCTATCGGCATCCCCTTCTGCTCGCCTGCGAGGAGCTTGTCCCCCCTCTCCGAGAGACTCACCAGCCTCGTGGCTGTCTCTATGCTCTCGACCGGCAGGACCCTGGCAGCGCCGTTCTCCAGCGCGGCCAGGATCGTGCTCGTCGCCCTGAGCACATCGATCACGACTACGTCAGCCCCGTGAAAGTTTTCGCCGGCGGCTTCGCCCGCGGTCGCGAAGAAGCGTATCCTTCCCCGGCTCGGGTTCATCTTCCATTCCTGTCTATAAATGATGTGTCGAAATCTCCGCTGATGAATTTCTTGTGACGGAGTATCCAGAGATGAAACGGTATCGTCGTAGGCACGCCCTCGATCACGCACTCCTCGAGCGACCTGATCATGCGGGTCCGAGCCTCCTCCCTCGTCTCGCCCCAGGTGATTATCTTGGCAAGCAGTGAATCGTAATACGGGGGTACCGTATATCCCGCGTACAGGTGCGAATCGACCCTCACGCCCGGCCCGCCGGGCGGATGATAGAACGTTATGAGCCCCGGTGAGGGCTTGAATCCCTTCTCCGGGTCCTCCGCGTTGATCCTGCATTCTATCGCGTGCCCGCTGATCGTGGCGTGTCCGCCGCCCAGCAGGGGGCTCTCCCCCGCCGATGCCAGCCTTATCTGCTCCTTTATAAGGTCCACCCTCGTGACCATCTCGGTCACGGGGTGTTCCACCTGGACCCTAGTGTTCATCTCGAGAAAGTATACCTGACCTTCGGCATCCACGAGGAACTCGACCGTTCCGAGAGACCCGTAACTGACGTACTCGGCGCCCCGCACAGCCAGATCGAGTATCCTCTCCAGGGTCTCTCCCGAGATCCCCGGGGCCGGGGATTCCTCGATCAGCTTCTGGTGCCTTCTCTGGATGCTGCATTCGCGTTCACGGAGATGAACGGCCCGCCCCTTTCCATCCCCGAACACCTGGACCTCGATATGCCTGGGGTTCTCCAGGTATTTCTCGAGATAGAGGCCGCTGTCACCGAAGGACGCTTCCGCCTCAGCGCCGGCGGCATGGAAGAGAGATGACAGATCGTCCGGCCCGCGCACTATCCTTATGCCCCTGCCTCCTCCGCCTGCCACGGCCTTGATCATGACCGGGTAGCCTATCTGGCCGGCGAGCCTGAGAGCCTCCTGCTCCCCTTCCACGACACCCTCGCTACCAGGGATGATCGGAAGACCCGCCTCTTTCATCAGCCTCCTGGCCTCGGACTTGTGCCCCATCTTCTCCATCAGCGCAGGAGAGGGCCCGATCCAGCCGAGGTTGCACGACATGCAGACTTCGGCGAAATACGGGCTCTCGGCGAGAAACCCGTACCCCGGATGCACGGCGTCTGCGCCGGTTATCTCTGCGGCTGCTATGATCCTCGGTATGTTGAGATAACTCTCCACCGGCTGGGCCTTACCGATGCACACGTCCTCATCGGCCAGCTTGACATGGAGGGATTCGGTGTCGGCCTCCGAATGGACGGCGACCGCCTTTATTCCAAGCTCCCTGCAGGCGCGGATCACCCGCAGGGCTATCTCGCCCCTCGCGGCTATCAGGATTTTTCTGTACATAGACCCGATCTAGAGTTCGCCGATGGATCTCCCACCGGTCGCCTCGGCACCCTCGAAGGAATCCCAGGTCTTGTCGCTCGTGGCCTGGATACCCTTGAGACGCAGGGCGAACTCGTGCGGGTTGGTGCTGTTCTTCAGGGCCTCCTCCATGCTGATGCTTCCATTGCTCAAAAGTTGCATCAGCGACTGGTCGAAGCTCTGCATCCCGTGGGATGTCACTCCCTCCCGGATCGCCTGCGGGATCATGAGTGCCTTTTCAGGGTCAATAATATACTCGCGTATCGTGGAAGTTACAATCATAACTTCTACCGCGGGTACCCTGCCCTTTCCCTCCTTCACGGGGATGAGGCGCTGCGAGATGACTGCCTGAAGGGTCGATGAGAGGAGATATCTTATCTCCTGGTGCTGGTGGGGCGGGAAGAACGAGATGACACGGTTGATGGTCTGCGTCGCGTCTATAGTGTGGAGCGTAGAGAGGACGAGATGGCCGGTGTCGGCCGCCATGAGCGCGATCTCCATCGTCAGGGCGTCGCGGATCTCACCGACAAGGATCACGTCGGGGTCCTGCCGGAGTATGTGCCTCAGAGCCTCGTGAAACGACGAGGTGTCGCTGCCGATCTCGCGCTGGTTGATGATGCTCTTGCGGTCCTGGTGGAGGAACTCGATAGGATCCTCGATAGTGATCACATTCTTGTTGGCCTTCTCGTTGATCTCCCTGACCATGGCGGCCAGAGTCGTGGATTTTCCGCTTCCGACCGTCCCTGTCACGAACATCAGCCCCCTGGGCTTCATCGCCAGGTCTTTGAGTATCGGGGGAAGGTCAAGCTCGTCGACGGATTTGATCTCGACCGGGACGTGCCTGAACACCATCGCGATCGAGCCGCGCTGTACGTAGAAGTTGGCCCTGAACCTCGCCAGGCCTGAGACACCGAAAGCGAAATCCACCTCGCGCGTGTTCTTGAACCGGTCCCTCTGGGGAGGCGTGAGGATCTGCTCGGCGATCGCTTCCATGTCCTTCGGGGAGGGCCTTTCGAAATCGAGATGTATCAGTTTCCCGTCGACCCTGGTCACGGGCGGGAGCCCCGCCTTGAGATGGAGATCGGAACCGCCTTTTGCGATCATTGCCTCTAGGACGCTCTTGATATTCATCCCGTACACCTTCCCTTAAGCACGGCACGTAAAGGGCGGGATCACGCCCTTTACGGGTAACGCTTTATTATTGAACAAGTTGTGTGCTAATACCGGTATCCGTATCGATTCCGGTCTGCCGGAAGGTTTTTTGCAAGTATCAGGCCGATTCCACAAGAAAAAGGGGCTGCCCGAACTCGACCGGCTGGGAATCCTTGACGAGGATCTTTCGTATCACTCCGCCGCGCTCCGCCTCTATCTCGTTCATCAGCTTCATCGCCTCGATTATGCAGAGCACCTGCCCGATCTCCACGCTGCTGCCTATCTCGATGAAAGGATCCTTCCCCGGGCCCGCCGACCTGTAAAAGGTCCCGACCATGGGGGATACGATCTGCTCGAGCCCTTCGTCCTGATCCGGAGTGGGAGGCGCCACGTCAGGCGCCGGCACCGGAGCCTCGGCAGGTACAGCGGCCTCGGCAGCCGGCTCCTCGTGGGCCGTCTCAGCCTGATCGGTCGCAACAGGGTCCCTGCGCCTGGCGATTCTTATCCCGGAGAACCAGTTCCTTACCTCGATCTCATCGAGATCCTCCTCGCGGAGGATATCGATCAGCCTTCTTATCCTGTCAGAAAGCGCCATCATACACGCTCGATATATTTACCGGTCCTCGTATCTACCTTGAGGACGTCACCCTGCTCTATGAACAGCGGCACGGTGACGATGACACCGGTCTCCATTTTCGCCGGTTTGGATCCACCCTGCGCGGTATCGCCCCTCAGGCCCGGCTCGGTCTCGGATACCTCGAGCTCTACGAATGTCGGCAGTTCCACCGCGATCGGCGTCTCGCCATCAAGAAGCAAGGCTATCTCCATGTTCTCCTTGAGATACGGAAGCAGGTCCTCGAGCAGGCTCTTGGCGAGCGGGAACTGCTCGTATGTCTCGAGGTCCATCACGTAGTAGAAATCGTCGCTGTTATAGAGGTACTGGTAGGTATGCTTCTCCACGCGCACCGTATCGACCTTTTCGCCGGCCCTGAAGGTCTTGTCGATGACGGCCCCCTCGGGGATCTTCTTCAGTTTCGTCCTGACAAACGCGCCACCCTTCCCCGGTTTTACATGTTGAAACTCGAAGATGGAGTAAAGCTGCCCGTCGATCCTGAGGATCAGTCCGTTCCTGAAATCGCTTGTATCTGCCAAGGTCTTCCTTCCCTTTAATTCTTCCCGTCCTTCGGATCCTCGTGCATCCTCTGGAGCCACTTCCTGAAGTTGTCCATCCCTTCCCTGGCGGCTCCCTCATCAGGTCCCTTGCCGGAAGATTCCTTCTCCTGATTTCCTCTCCTGTCGGCTTCATCTAGTTCCCGCGCCACGGCCTCGAGCTCGTCCTCGTCGCCAAGGACCGAACCGTCCCGCTGGACTTCCTTTTCCTCATTCTCCTCATGCCTGGAACCGGTGCCCGGGCCCGATGTGTTCTCGATCATATCGTCGCTGATGTCGTCTATCGAGATCGACAGCACCTCTTCGTCGAATGTCTCCTCGACTTCCCTGTTCGAGGATTCGATCATCGCCTCGATCTTTCCGATCATCTCGTTGGCTTCCGTATTGCCCGGCTCGGCGTCGAGTATCTCCCTGTATATCTTGAGGGCTTTGTTGTAGTAACCCTGCGCGGCGTAGATCCCGGCAAGGGTCATCGTCGCCAGCTCCGCGGGCTGACCGGCCTTTCTGACTGTCTTCTCGTCATCGAGGTCTATCTCCCTCTCACGGAACTCGTCCTCCAGGCCCTTGAGCTTTCCGGAAACCTCCTCGTTGGTCGGGTCGATCGACAACAGCCTGCGGTAGAACGATATCGAGGCGTCCCTGTCTCCCTCGTCCATAAGGATATCGCCCATGAACTTCAGGGCGACCAGGTTCTCCGGATCGATCTCTATCACCCGCTCGAATTCTGCTCTCGAACGCTCTGTGGCGCCTTTGTCGTAGAAACATTTTCCGAGGATGACATGTGCGCTCGCGTAATCCGGATACCCTTCGAGGCCCTTTTCGCACAACTCTATCGCCCTGTCGACATCTCCCTTTTTCCGGTACGCGTCTGCCAGGGGCGCGAAAAGCCTCGATTCCGGAGATCTGTCGTATCTCTCCTGCATGTGAGTGATCTCGAGACTTATGTCGTCTTTCATGGTAGCCTTTCCCTCCGGCTTGTTTCGGCTGTCAGGCTATCAGAGGCCTCGTTCCTGTGTCAAGTACGGTAAGACCGAGCCGCCTTCAATTCACCCTGAAAGTCTCGGCGATCGAGACTGTCTCTCTCAGGAGCGTGTGCTTGTCGAATCCCGGCGCGTAGACAAGACAGTCTACGAGCCATATCTTTCCTTTTACCCTGTCATGGATGAAGAAACAGATGAACGGACCCCCGTACATGTCGACGCTGCTTTCCCAGTAGCCGTCCATCCTGACCGCGCTGTACGGCCCCAGCTCGCCCATGCTCCACGAGACGAGCTCGGGACGCATCACTTCCTTGTCGTGGATGCTGTATACGATCTTGGACCGGAAATCATAAAGCGCAGTGGAATCCGCGAGCGTCAGCGATTTCTTGTTCCAGGAGAGCCAGGATATCGTTATCCCCCTGTGCGGGTAGTCCCTCATGATCTCGACGCCTGGAAGGTCGCCCCAGTCCCTGTTGATCCTGTACATTTCGGGTATTCTGATCGAGAATCCGTATTCTGCCTTCAGGTCTTTCTCGGCCTGGGTGTTCTCCCTGAGCAGGAGGTTTTCCCTCAGTCTCTCCCTGTTCGCTTCTTCGATGATGTCTCTTATAAGCTGGCCGTTCTCCACCGTGACCTTTCGGAGCATCTCGGGAGAGGAAGCAGTGACGATCACTGTCAGCTGTCCCTTGACGGGATAATCCAGCCTCTTGAATACGTTATTCTTGCCTTCCAGGACCTTTCTGACGCTGTTCGTCCCTATGAAATTCTCGATCAGCTGGCCAGTGCGACCCTGCCTGACTACACCGTATATCACCATGTTCTTTGTGGGAGGTTCCCTGTCGAAATCGTAAGCCGAGACCATACGGACCCTGAACTGGATCTCCAGCTTCGAATAATAGTCGATAGGGTGCTGAAGCTCCCTGATTATCTCGTCGTTAGCCCCTCCCGGCTCGCCCGATTCGGTGACCAGCACGATATCGCTGTAGGAACCGGGCGGGACGAAGATCGACCTGTTTCCGCAGGACGGGGAAAGCGCCAGCGCGCATGCCAGGATGGCCGAGGGAACGATTCCGGATCTCATATCCACCTCCTGTCTGGAAACATACGGGCAAACGGCCATGGCGGGCAAGAAAAAAGGCGCTCCCTGCCGGCAGCGCCCATATTATCACCCGGTGCGGCCCAAAGCGCCTACTTTTTGACTGCCTTGATCGTCCTGTGCCTCATCAGAAGCTTCTGCATATATGCATTCTGCAGCCTGAGACGCTCGACCTGCCTTTTCAGCAGCTCGTTCTCCCGCAGCAGGTAGTCCATCCTCGGATCCGAGGCCATGCTGAAAGGGAGCTGCCTGGAATTATCCCCGATCACGGGAACGTCTCCCAGATAGTCGTCGGAGACATACTGTATCCCGGCCGGATATCCGCTCTGTGTGAAACGCACCTCTCCCTGCTGTCTCGGAACGCTCGTTGCGACAGTCTGCTGCGCGAGTCTTTCCCTCACGGACATGTCCGCCGGATCCCTTCCCGCGAGAATCCACGCGCCCGCGAGCGCGATCACGAGAGTGGCGGCCGCGGCGGCGATGAACTTCGACCCCCAGACGATGCCTCCGACATCGGCTACCGCCCGTCTCCTCATGACCTTCGACTTCTCCATAGCGATCCTGCGCTTGAGGTTCCATTCAAAGTTCTCGGAGACCTCGATCCCGGGCAGATCCTCCAGCATCTCGAGGCATCGGTCCATCTCACCGCAGTACTGCGCGCATTCAGGGCACTGGTCCAGGTGTTCCTGGAGGCGCATCCTCGCGGCTTCGTCGAGAGTCCCGTCACGGCTGCGGCAGAAGTGATCTCTGGCTGTACTGCATCTCATGTCAATTCCCCTTGAATCTCAGATCGTTACCCAGAAGTGGTGAAACCGCCTTCTTGAAGTGCATCCTCCCGCGGTTGATCCGGGACCTGACAGTGCCGAGCTTCAGGCCGGTGGTCGCCGCGATCTCCTCGTAACTGAGCCCGTTGATCTCCCTGAGGACGAAGGCCGCACGATACTTCGAAGGTATCTTCTCGATCGCCTGCTGGATCATTTCCTGCAGTCTTTTGCGGTCCATCGTCTCCTCCGGCGTGGGTGACTCGTCCTTGATGTCCACCCATCTTCCGTCCTCCCCGCCGCTGTCCTCCGTCCATATGCTGACCATCCTGGGCCTTCTCTTTATATTCCTTATCCTGTTCCTGACGAGGTTTGTCGCTATAGTGTAGAGCCATGTGGAGAACCTCGCGATCGTCCTGTATTTGTCGGCGTGCATATAAGCCCGCACGAAAGTCTCCTGGGCGAATTCCTCCGCCTCGCTCTCGTTACCCAGCAGGCGGTAAAGATACGAGTAAAGGCGGTTCTTGTATCTTCCGACGAGCGCGTCGAACGCCTGGTTCTGGCCCTCCTGGACCAGCAGGATAAGCTCCTCGTCGGTTCTCTCGGAGAACCCCTTGCGGTCCCCCTTAAGCGGCTCTTGCAGGTTCAAACCCTCGTCTCCCTTTTCCTTGTCCTTCACCACTGTGTTACCCCGCCGGGGCCGGCTTGTTCCAGTCCGGCACCACTTTTTTTAAGGATGACCGATTCGACCGTCACCGAGAGCCTCTCGCTGCTCCCTGATTTCTCGCAGACGATCCTCTCCGGATAACCCTCAAGCCCTGTGCCCTGGCCATATCCGTATCTGGCCTCATAGCATCCTTTCCCGTCCATGGGACAGATCCGCAGGACCAGCGGGCCGCGGCCTTTTTCTCCCTCGATCTCGAGCAGGCGGCCCCGCCATTCTCCCGAGAGCCTCCATTCCCCTTCCGATACGGAGGAGACGGGATCGACCATATCCTCTAGGCCGGGGCTCCCGAGGAGCATGAATACGATTATATCATCCGGGATGACCTTGAACCCCAGATATTCCTCCAGATGGGCGAGGGTCTCGGCGTTTCCCCTGAACACCCCTCTCTCGTGGTCCTCGATGGAGATCGAATCTCCAGCTATGTATATCGTCGCGTCCTCCCTGTACGAACCGAAGAGACTGGAGTGGACGAAATCTATCTGAACGGAACCGTCAGGCGCCCTGTAAAGCGCGCATGTCCCCCTGATCCTGTATTTCGGCAGGTCGAGCCTTACGCGGGTGAATATCTCGAGCTCGCCGCCGGAAGCCGAGGCCTGTGGAGGGAAGAGCGAGGAGAGCGTCCCATCGCCTGAAGGGATCGGCTCGCCGGAAGGCGGCGCCTGCGCGCATGATACGGCGAACGCGATGATCAAGGGTATTAAACGGACCCTATTCAACTTTCCTCTCCGCCCTAGAGGCCGCGCTGCCGGCCTGACGCACCTTGTCCCCTATCTCGGGACGATCAGGGTCAGCCTCAGCGGACCGTTTGTACGACTCGAGGGCCAGCCCGGGCTGGCCGAGCTCCATATACGTATCGCCTATATGCTCCCAGATCACCGGATCGTCCACCACGACCTCGGCGGCGGCGAGAAGAAGCTTCAGAGCGTCGGAGAACTCTCCTTTTCTGAACTTCACCCAGCCGAGAGAGTCGAGGTAGTAACCGTTCCCGGGATCCTTGTCGAGGGCGTTCCTGATCAGCTCCTCGGCGAACTCAAGGCTGTCGCCCTTGACGGCCAGGATATATCCGTAAAAATTGTTTACGCTCGGGTCCTCAGGTTCGTTGCTGTACACCGTCCTGATCCGCCGTATCGAGTCGTCGTACCTGCCCATATCCTCGTAGAGCGCCGCGAGTTCGAGCAGGACCTCCCTTGAGCGCGGCGACAGAGCTTCGGCAGCGGTGAGGAACTGCTCGGCCCTCTCGGGGTCGTTTATCTTCCGGTAGACCGTTCCGATCACGAAATTATCCGAATACTTCGTGCGGTCCATCCTCTTCACCGCTTCCCTGAGGTACATGGTCCCCTCGACGCTGGAGAACCTCCTGTCCTCTTCGGGACTGGACGGATCGCCGGCAAGCCCGTTGGCGATAAGGACGAGGCCTATGTAATTGCTGAAGACATCGGGCTCGATCTCCACGAGCCTGTCGAGATACTCGCACGCGGTCCTGAAGTTGCCCCTGTTCATCTCGATCTCGGCGACAGCCCTCATTATCTGGGGTCTCTCGCCCATGGTGGCCAGAAGGGCCCGGAAGACAGTCAGGGCGTCTTCAGACCTGCCCAACCCGTAATAAAACCGCCCGAGAAGGAGCTTGCCGTTCTCTCCGAGCTTGTGTTCCTCGTAAAGAGGCTCGAGGAGCTCCACCCCATCCTCGAGGCGGCCCTGTTCGAGATAGAGACCGGAAAGTTCAGCCACGGCCGTCCTGTTCCCCGGATCGAGCTCGATCACGTTCTCAAATGCCTCTGCCGCTCCTTCATCGTCCCCGTAGTGCTGTAGTATCGATCCGAGCGCGAGATACGAGCCCGCGAAACCCGGATTCACCTCGATAGCCTTCCTCAGCGACTCGACGGCTTTCGCCACGTCCCCGCTGTCGGCGTAGATCAGGCCCAGCCTGTAATGTACGAAGAGGTCGCCCGGATCGAGTTCCCGGGCGCGCTCAAGGGAGAGCCTTGCGGCTTCCAGGTCGTTCTGTTCGAGGTGTATCTTCGCGAGGAACTTGTACACCTCGAACTGCGGTACATCCTCATCGTCCCTGATGCTCTCGAGGAGTTCGACGGCCTTGTCCTTGTTATTATCCTCGTATTCGACCTCGGCCAGCATCAGGCTCGCCATCGAGACATAGGCCCCCTTCTCGAGCAGGCGCCCGGCGTACTTTCTCGTCTCCTCGAATTTGCCCATGTCCAGTGTCACCCTGGCCAGGGCGAGACTGATCGCCGCGTTGTCCGGCTCGGACTTTTCCGCGAAGGTATAGTATGTGTAGGCGAGAACGAGTTCGCCGCTCGACTCCATGAAGGACCCGCGCATGTAGTATACCTGCGCGGTCCTTTCCGCCTGTTCCCGGGCACGGCCCGCTCCGGGAACGAGGACAGCCGCGGTGACCAACAGGAGCATCGTCACGTATTTCCTGAATGCATTCATCCATATATTATACCTGACCAGGTCCCCCGGGGCAAAAACAAACGCAACGGCGGTCATTTATCAGCCGATATCGAGTCCGTTGACATCATGACGGGCATCTCATATACTCCTTATGCTGAAAAACAGGCTTTTAGGCAGCCCCTGAAAGGATCACTGGTCATGAAAAAGACAAGGAAAGCACTGACTGCGATGCCGCTGGTCATACTTCTTCTGGCCCTGCCGGCCGCATCCGGAGCCCAGATAATGGGTGTCCTGACGCTGGAAAGGCTCTGCACTCTCGATACGTGGGGAACCGGGGCAAGGGCCTGGGGAATGGGCGGCGCATTTACATCGGTCAGCGATGACGCGCTCGGCCTGATATACAACCCCGCCGGGATCGTCCGTTCCAGCGGGAACGAGGTCTCCTTCGGGATGCACCAGCTCTGGCAGGATATAGACGAGAACTATGACGGGTCGCTTTCCGGGACCCGGGGCTCATATACGGCATTCGGTCACGTTGCAGTCCTCGTGCCCTACGAGACCTATACGACCGACCTGAAATTCGGGTTCGGCATCTTCAGGGTCGGCTCTTCCAACCTCGAATATCTGAAGGACGCCTCCAGGCCCGACCTCGGCGGCAACCTGAGAAACATCTTCCTCCAGACCGGAAACATCTACCATTACAAGTTCAGCGTAGCCGGGAACATTACGAAAGAGATCTCCGTGGGCGGGAGCTTCGTGATCTGGGACGAGTCTCCCGGTTTTACCGAAGAGATATCATTCGCCGGCGCGGGTGATTCCTCATATGCATGGATCGATGACGTCACCGCTGACCTTGACGGGGTAAGCTTCGAGTTCGGTATTCTCGCAAGGTTGAGCACATTCCTGCACGCCGGACTGGTCTTCACGACGCCCTCGTGGATCACTTACCAGGGATCCGGTTCCGAGTATTATGACGGCACCTATCAGGACGGATCGGGATGGACGACCGACCCGTACCCCTTCTACAGCGAGGAAAAGTTCACCCTCCCGATGAACTTCCGTTTCGGAGCGTCCTTTCAGGCGGAGGACCTTATCGTGGCCCTCGACATCTCCTGGGCCGACTACAGGCAGACCGAATATAACGACCGGAAGATCTACTACGAGAACGATCCCACGATCGATATCATGAGGCAGGTATGGTCGTACAGGGCCGGGGCGGAGATGACCATCCCCGGGACATCCCTTTCGTTCAGGGCCGGGTACATGTATCTGCCGCTGCCCTTCAAGGGGATCGACGAGCTGACATACATCGAGGAGCAGGGCGACGAATTCTGGCTGAGCACGGAGTGGGATTTCACCGAGGTCAAGGAGGAGAGGCATTACTATACCGCCGGGATCGGCTACATATTCGCGGATCTCCTCATGGTGGATCTCGCCGTATCCAGGGGCAGTTTCGAGAGATCCACGCAGTGGCTCAGTGAAAAGAAGGTCACTACTGAATTCGTCGCGAGCGCCGCTTACAGGTTCTAGGGGAACGGACACGGAAGGTCATTCGAGGGACGGCCGCGGCCGTCCCTTTTCATTTTCGTCCCGGTCGTGGAATATGGCGCAGAGCTCCTCGAGCAGGCGCACGAACCTTGGGCCGGGCACCGCGGCGTATCGCCCGGTAAGGACATGGACTCTTCGATCCGTGACGGCCCTGAGCATGTCGAAGGGCCCCCAGTCGGCGGCGATAGCGTCCGCTTCGAGCCCCCTGCCGCCGGCACCGGGGACGATATCGATGATGATATCGGGCTGAAGATGGACAAGGCTCTCCGGCGAAAGCATCGGATACGCCGGGGACGTTCCCTTCAGGACATTGGTCCCGCCCGCCGCTACCACGAGCTCATCGTACCATGTACCACTGGCGGCGGCGTATACCTCATCGGGCTCGGTCCCGTACTGCCTGTCCACCACTATCAGCACCCTGGGCCGCACGCTCTCTTCCCCCGCCGGGCAGGCCGAATCGACTTCGCGCTCGAGCGAGTCGGCCATCTGCGCCGCCCTTTCACCGACTCCGCATCTGTCGCCTATCGCCCTTACAGTGCCGATGATCTCGGAGATGGTCTCATTGGCTACGGTCAGATACTCTATATCGAGCTCTTCGAGAAAGGGGCGCAGACGCTGGTGGGCGGGAAGCATTATCACCAGGTCAGGCTCGAGAGATACGATCGCCTCGAGGTTGGGATCGAAATATCCGCCTACATCGGGCTTTTCGCCCGCTTCGGGCGGCCACGCGCAGAACCTCGTCACTCCTGCCACCCTGTCCCCGAGGCCCAGTGCGTAGAGTGTCTCCGTGATATTCGGCGCAAGCGATACTATCCTGCTGTATCCTTCCGCGTCCGCAGGCGCGGGTGTCAGGATCATTGCGGCGTGTAATAGTATCAGGATGAAAGCTGGTGCGGCTGCTGATATCCTCATCAGTCTGTCTTGCGGCTTATGCCCCTGAGGATGGAGAGGTAGGCGTCGTCGAGCTTCGAAAGCATCTCCTCAGAGAGCCCCCCTCCGGTCTCCATGATCTGGGTATAGTACTGCTCGAGGTATCTGCAGAGATAGACGTTCTGCCTCTCGATCTGGTCATTGATGAGTTTTACCGCCTCGGCCCGGCTTGCCAGATAGGCTTCATCCTCTTCCCGTCTGTCAGTGTTATGAAAGTACTCGTTGAGGAGCTGCAGCCAGTAGGTATCGTACTTGCCGCCGTTGTCGAACACGCATCCCGGCTCGTCTATGAGGAAGCAGTACCCGTAAACGAAATAGGAGCAGTTGAGCATGCCCTGAAGAAAGAGGCGCCTGTGGCAGTCTATCGTCATCTTCTCAAGGTTGCACGGCAGCTGGCATTCCTCGCAGAAGGTCCCGGTATCCCCGCCGAAGGTGAATGGAAACTTTACCGACTTTGACTCGTCGCCCATGATTCCGCCGTCCCTAATGCGTACGCCTGAGCTGCTTGAGAGCCTGCTTGGCGGCCATCTGCTCGGCGTCTTTCTTGCTTTTGCCCCTGCCCCTTCCGGTGACTCCCTGCCCGGCTCTTACCTCCACGACAAAGATCTTATCATGTTCGGGCCCCGTCGTCGACCTGATCCTGTACTTGGGATACGTCTTGAACTTGCTCTGCGTCCATTCCTGCAGATGGCTCTTGTAGTTTACATGGTCAGTATGCTCGAATATCACATCGACGTCGTCGAGCACCACCTTCTCTACCATGACCCGCGCCGGTTCGAGGCCGCCGTCGAGATAGATGCCCCCGATTATCGCCTCAAGCACCGCCGTCTGGATCGAATCCTGGCCGTGGACCCCTCCCCTGAACGCGTTGTCGCTCAATATCACGTGGTCTTTCAGGCCTATAGCCTCGGCCTTCTTCGTCAGCACGGTCTTGCTCACAAGGAGCGATTTCTTCTGCGTGAGCTGCCCTTCGTTCTCCTCGGGAAAGTTCCTGACGAGAAAATCGGTGGTGACCAGCGCGAGGACCGAGTCTCCGAGGAATTCGAGTCTTTCGTAGGTGATACCTTCTTCGCCAGGCTTGAGCTCTCCGAGCATCGAGCGGTGCGTAAGCGCCTCGACGACGAGCTCCCTGTCGCGGAACGTATAGCCGATCTTCTTTTCGAGCAGGGCGATATGTTCTGGACCATCGACTACTGCCGGCTTGACACGTCTTCTGAATCTTTCCAGGAACCTGAACATATGCACTGATTGCTCTTTACTGCTCGAATCTCTTCAGGAGCAGGCTCACGTTATGGCCGCCGAAACCGAACGAATTGCTGAGCACGTACTCGAGGTCTTTGCCGATGGCCTTCTTCTGCACATGGTTGAGCCGGCATTCCGGATCGATCTCATCGAGGTTCGCGGTCGGCGGTATCGTCTTCTCCTGCAGAGCCTTGACGCACATGATAAACTCGAATCCCGCGGCCGCCCCGAGCATGTGCCCCGAACATGACTTCGTAGAGCTGACATACGGGCCGCCTTCGGCACCGAATACAGTCCTTATGGCCTCGGCCTCGGATTTGTCGTTGTATTGCGTCGAGGTCCCGTGGGCATTGACATAGTCGATCTGCCCCGGCTCGATCCCCGCGTCCCGGATCGCCATCCTCATCGACTCCACAGCCCCCACACCGCCGGGCGCGGGGGAAGTGATGTGATACGCGTCTCCCGTCATCCCGATCCCCACGAGCTCAGCGTATATCGCCGCTCCACGCGCCCTCGCGTGGTCGAGATCCTCGAGGATGACTATTCCCGAGCCCTCGGCCATGACAAACCCGTCACGGCCTACGTCGAAGGGCCGGCTGGCCCCTTTAGGATCGTCGTTCCTCGTCGACAGGGCTTTCATCGAACAGAATCCCCCGAGAGCCATCGGGGAGATCGTCCCCTCCGTGCCGCCGGTAAGGACACCCCTGGTGTAGCCCTGCTTTATCATCATGAACGACGTCGCTATCCCGTGCCCCGCCGAGGCGCACGCCGACACGGTGGTGAAATTGGGTCCCTTGAGCCCGTACCTGATCGATACGAGCCCCGAGGACATGTCCGCTATCATCATGGGGATGAAGAAGGGACTGATCTTCGAAGGCCCCTTTTCCATCAGGTTCGTATGCTGCTGCTCGAAGGTCTGGATGCCGCCAATGCCCGAAGCGATGAGCGTACCGAAATCTTTTCCGTCATATCCAGCCGCCTCGACAGATTTCATCGCCTCGACCGAGGCGGCCATGGCTAGCTGCGAGGAGCGGTCCATCCGCTTCGCTTCCTTGCGGTCGATGTACTCGAGCGGGTCGAAGTCTCTGACCTCGCCTCCCACACGGGAGGAATACTCGCTCACGTCAAATGCTGTAATGAGGTCGTAGCCGGGTATCCCCGCCGAGACATTCTTCCAGTTCTCTTCGACGGTCTTGCCGCAGCAACTGAGTATGCCCATGCCTGTAACGACCACTCTTCTGCCGTCAGTGGACACTTTATCCCCCTGATCTCAGGATATTCTGAATTCTGTCAAGTCTGCCGGTGACGCTTACTCTGTCACGTGCGCCTTGACGTAATCTATAGCCTCGCCGACCTTCGTGATCTTTTCCGCTTCCTCGTCGGGTATTTCCACCCCGAACTCCTCTTCGAGCGCCATCACGAGCTCGACGGTATCAAGCGAGTCAGCGCCGAGATCGTCTATGAAAGACGCTTCCGGCGTTATCTGGTCCTGGTTTACTGAAAGCTGGTCCTCGACTACCTTCTTTACTCTTTCTTCTATCGTACTCATGGCCCCGCGTACCTCCTTGTCTTGTTTGCCCATCAACGTGCCATGACCATGCCGCCGTCACAGTTTATGACCTGTCCCGTGACGTACGCGCCCAGCTCCGACACAAGAAAGAGGACGACATTGGCGACGTCGTTACCCGTACCGAAACGTCCGAGCGGTATCATGCGGCGCATCTGCTCCTGAACATCCTCCGGGAGGACAGCCGTCATCGGCGTGTCTATGAATCCCGGCGCTATGGCGTTAGCGGTTACTCCCCTTGGAGCGAACTCCTTGGCCACCGATTTTGTGAATCCTATGATGCCGGCCTTGCTCGCGGCGTAGTTGCTCTGTCCCGCATTGCCCATCTGGCCTATCACCGATGCTATGTTCACGACGCGTCCGTATCGTTTCTTGAACATGTGCTTCGTGACGGCCTTCGTCATGTTGAACGTGCCCGTGAGGTTTATCCTTATAACCGCGTCCCATTCGTCCTCGCTCATCCTGAGAAGGAGATTGTCACGCGTGATCCCGGCGTTGTTGACCAGGATGTGGACCTGTTCGCGCCACTCGAGGACCTCCCTGACACGCTCCTGGACCTCGGAATAGTCGGCGACGTTGCACTTGATCGCGATCGATCCCCGCCCGGCCTCCTCCACGAGACCGGCGGTCTCTTTCGCCCCCTCGACATCGACGTCGAGGACCGCGATGTCGGCGCCCTGAGCTGCGAGCGCAAGGGCTATGTCCCTTCCGATCCCGCGCCCGGCGCCTGTGACTATCGCCGTATTTCCATTCAGCCCGTTCATCAGGAAAACCTCTATATCAGATAAGCCCACCCGCGTAAAGAAAATCTTTACGCGACGGTCTCGCGCTCGATGACCTGCGCCAGCTGGTCGGCCGTGCCGACCGGCTCGACCTTCCTGTCCCTGTCTATACGCTTCATCAGGCCTGTGAGCACCTGGCCCGGCCCTACCTCGAGGATCTGACCACCCCACTCGGCCGCCAGAAGCCTCATCGAGTCAGACCAGAGCACCGGACTCGTCAGCTGTCTGGACAGCGCGTCTATTATCTGCTCGCGCCGTGTGACGACCTTCGCGTCGGCGTTGCAGACGACGCCTGTCGAGATATCACGTATCTCGAAGCTCTTTATATATTCGACCAGCTCGTCCTGGGCCGGCGCCACCAGCGGCGAATGGAACGCGCCGCTCACGTTCAGCCTGACGACCTTGCGCGCGCCCCTCGACTCCGCGGTCTTCATCGCCTCTTCCACGGCCTCGATATGCCCCGAGACCACTATCTGCCCCGGCGAGTTGATATTTGCCAGCACCACGACCTTTCCACCGGCGCTCGCCTCCTCGCAGAGGGCTCCGACCTCTTCGGTCTCCATGCCTATTATCGCCGCCATCGTGCCCGGCTGCCTGAGGCCCGCCTCGAACATCAGCTCCCCGCGCCTGCGCACTATCCGCAGGGCGTCCATATCGTCTATAGCGCCGGCGGCAGCTAGCGCCGAGTACTCGCCGAGGCTGTGGCCCGCGGCTATTGCGGGCTCTATCCCCGCCTCGTCCTTGATGACCTGCGCGACGGCGAGACTGTGGAGAAGTATCGCCGGCTGCGCGTTCCTCGTCTCTGTCAGCTCGTCGGCATCGCCCTCGAAGCAGAGCTTCGATATGCGGAAGCCGAGGATGTCGTCCGCTTCCTCGTATAAAGCGGTGACGGCGGGGAAATTCTCGAACAGGTCCTTCCCCATCCCCGTGAACTGCGACCCCTGACCTGGAAACAACATCGCTGTCTTCATCTATGAGTCTCCTCTTTATTCTCCGTGGTCAGTACTTGATCAGGGCGGCGCCCCAAGTCAGGCCGCCGCCGAAGGCGACCATCATAACGAGGTCGCCACGCTTGAGGGTCCCGCCCTCCTTGAGCTCGGCCAGCGCTATCGGAATGCTCGCCGAGGAAGTGTTACCGATCCTGTCTATGTTGACGACCACCTGCTCCTTCTCGAGCTTGAGCCGTTTCCTTACTCCTTCTATGATCCTGATATTAGCCTGGTGCGGTATCAGGTAGTCGATGTCCCCGGCCTTGAGGTCGGCTTCATCGAGCGTATGATTCGCCGCGTCGACCATCGCCCTGACGGCGTACTTGAACAAGCCGTCGCCCTTCATCTTGACGTACTGCTGCCTGTCTCCGATGTTCTCCGCGGTCAGCGGCATCCTCGCCCCTCCCGCCGGTATGTAGAGAAGCTCCCCCTCGCCACCATCGCTCTGCATGAAGGTGCTCAGGATACCTTCTCCAGGCCGGGCCTCCTCTACGACAACGGCTCCACACCCGTCCCCGAAGAGCACGCAGGTGGCGCGGTCCTCGTAATCGGTGATGCTGGAGAGAGTCTCCACGCCTACGACAAGGATCTTCTTCGCCTTGCCGGCGATTATCATCGAGCTGGCTATCGCCAGGCCGTAAATGAACCCGGAGCAGGCGGCGGCGATGTCGAACGCGGCCGCTTTCTTCGCGCCGAGCATGTCCTGCAGTATGCACGCCGTTGAAGGTAGCGGCATGTCCGGAGTGACCGTCGCCACGAGTACGATGTCGAGGTCCTTCGCTTCGACCCCGGCGTCGGCGAGGGCGACCTTCGAAGCCTCGAAGGCCATGTCGCTCGAGACCTCGTGCTCGGCGGCGATCCTTCTTTCCCTGATGCCGGTGCGCGTCACGATCCACTCGTCACTCGTGTCGACCATCTTCTCGAAGTCGAAGTTCGTCAGCACCTTCTCGGGCAGGTAATGTCCTATTCCTGTTATCTTCGCGCCCTTCGGCTCACACGGTTTTATCACTGTCTGTCCTTTATCCTGTCCTTTATGCTCCTGTTCACGCCGAGTTCCACGAATCTCTCGGCGGCCAGGACGGCATTCTTTATCGCCTTGGCGGAGGACCCGCCGTGACCTATTATGGTGACGCCGTCGATCCCGAGCAGAGGCATTCCGCCGTACTCCGCGTAATCGAGCGTTCTGCCCATCATCCTCAGCACCGGTCTCATGAATCCGGCTCCGACCTTCGCCCGGACGCTCCCGGCGATACCTTCCTTCATGAGGCTGCCGAGATAGTGGACGATGCTCTCGGTGAACTTCAGAAGGACGTTCCCGGTGAACCCGTCGGTTACGACCACATCCACCGTACCCGCGATCACGTCCCTGCCCTCGACGTTCCCCGAGAAGTTCAGCCCGCTCGCGGCCAGCAGTACGTGGGCTTCCCTGGTCAGCTCGCTCCCTTTCGAAGGCTCCTCGCCTATATTGAGGAGGCCGACCTTCGGGTCCTTCCTTCCGAGTATCAGCTCGGCGTAAGCAAGTCCCATCTGGGCGAACTGCACGAGGTGCTTCGGAACGTTGTCCGAATTGGCCCCTCCATCGAGCACTATCGTCCCCCCGTTACGCGAAGGGTAGCATATCGCGATCGCGGGCCTGTCTATGCCCGGTATCCTGCCCAGGTAGAGCAGAGAGCTCGCGACGGCCGCGCCGGTGTTCCCGGCGCTCACTAACGCGTCCGCCCTGCCTTCCTTGTGCAGTTTCGCCGCTACCGCGATGGAGGACTCGCGCTTGCGCCTGATAGCCGTGGCGGGGCTCTCCGACATCCCGATAACGTCGGGAGCGTGGACGATCTCGATATTTGCGGTGGAAAGTCCGCTTTCGGAAATATACCGCTCGAGCTCATCCTGCCGCCCGACGAGTATCAGCTGGAAGCGTCCGCCGGCTTCCTGCGCCGCTTCGATAGCTCCATCGACGATTGCCACGGGCGCCTTGTCGCCGCCCATGGCATCCAATGCTATCCTCATCGCCATACCCGCTCCGGACCCTGGTCCGGTTTCAACCTCGAGATGAGAGGGCGGCCGGCAGGCCTAGCTCTCCGCTTCTTCGGGCTTGATCACTTCGCGCCCCGCGTAGTAGCCGCAGTTCGGGCATACCACGTGGGGCTGCTTGGGCTGATGGCAGTGTGAACACATGGCCACCGTCGGGGGCTGGGCCTTATAGTGCGCCCGGCGCATGTTCTTCTTAGATTTCGATGTCCTTCTTTTCGGGACTGCCATGACTTCTCCTCCCGGTTCCCGGGAATATTGCTCCGTTTCTCTCCACTCTATTCCCGGTTCCCGGGAATATTGCTCCGTTTCTCTCCACTCTATTCCCGGTTCCCGGGAATATTCACTTCTTGTCTTCCTCTTTCAACAGTTTTTTAAGCGGCCCCCACCTCGGGTCTGCGTCCTGCCCGCCGCACTGGCAGGCTCCCTCGTTCAGGTCGGCTCCACACCCGGGGCACAGGCCCGCGCAACTCTCTGAGCAAAGGTACTTTATAGGCATCTCGAGAATCACCGCCTCGCGTACCGCCGGAAATATGTCGAAATCGTATTCCTGCGCCTCGCTCAGCAGTATGAAATCCTCTTCCTCGGCTCCCTCCGGTATCCCGCCACCCCGCTGGAGTATCAGGTTGAATTGTGCAACTATCCTGAAATCAGTAGGTTTCAGGCATCTGCTGCAATCTTTTCTAATGTCGGTCTCGACCGTCCCCTCGAGCAGATACCTGTTCCCCGTGCGGGTCGAAGCGACAGCGACGGACGCCCTGCAGGGGATGTCCTCCCCCTCGGGACCGCGGACCTCGAACTCCTCGGCGAATGAGTACGTCTCTCTTTCGCCGCCGTGGCCGAGGTCCACCCTCATTCTTGGAAAATCCTTTTCCATGAAGCGTTTATATTAGTCTTCAGGGAAAACGATGGCAAGTTCTTTTTCGGCCGAACCCGGCGAGTCGGAGGCATGGACGGCGTTCGCCTGGAGCGAGGTGCCGTACATGTACCTGATCGTCCCGGGGCGGGCGTCGGCGGGATCGGTGGCACCCACGAGCTCCCTCGTAAGCGCTATCACGTCCCCTTCCTTCTCCAGCTCCAGGCCGATCACGTCGCCCGAGACGATGTATCTCATCAGGTCGGCGAAGAAGGGTTTGTCCTTGTGGACCCCGTAGAACTCGGCCGCCTGCTCACCTGTGAACCTGAACATCTTCATCCTCTTTATCTTCCACCCGTTCGCCAGGAGAAAGTCTATTATCCTGCCCTGCAGTCCCGCCTCCACCGCCTCAGGCTTTATCATCAGATATGTGCTTGCCACCGTTCCTCCAGTCAGATGAGCCTTTTCATTATATCCACTATCTGGGCGGGGGTGTCGGCGACCTCTACGCCGACCGCGGCGAAGGCGGCGACCTTCTCGGCCGCCGTTCCCGTCCCGCCGGATACTATGGCGCCGGCGTGCCCCATCCTCTTTCCCGGAGGGGCGGAGTGCCCCGCGATGAAGACGCCCACCTTCTTCGGGTAGCCGCCGCGTATCATCTCGGCGGCCATCTCCTCGTCGCTGCCGCCTATCTCGCCGATCAGCACCACGGCCTCGGTCTCATCGTCGGCGGCGAAAAGCTCCATCGTATCGAGCAGGTTCGTCCCTACGATCGGGTCCCCGCCGATCCCGATGCAGCTCGACTGCCCCAGCCCGGCGCGCGTGAGATGATAGACTATCTCGTATGTGAGCGTGCCGCTTCTCGATACCACGCCGATGCTGCCCTCGGCATGGATGTTTCCAGGCATGATCCCGACCTTCGAGCGCCCCGGAGAGATTATGCCTGGGCTGTTCGGTCCTATAAGCCTCGTGCCCCTCTCCTTTATAAAGGGAAGGACCTTGACCATGTCGCGCACCGGGAGCCCCTCGGAGATGCAGACGACCAGCCGGCAGCCGGCGTCCGAGGCCTCGCATATCGCGTCGGCGGCGAAGGCGGCCGGGACGTAGATCACGCTCGTGTTGGCGCCGGTCCCGGCGACGGCCTCTGCCATCGAGTCGAAGACCGGGATCCCGTCCTCCGTCTTCCGCCCTCCCTTGCCGGGAGTGACGCCCCCGACTACTTTCGTCCCGTAGGCGAGCATCTGGCTGGCGTGGAACCCGCCGTCCCTGCCCGTTATCCCCTGGACGATCAACCTGGTGTCCCTGTCAACGAGAATACTCAAGACCTGGTTCCTTTCTTTCTATCCGGCCGCCGCGATGGCCTTCTTTACAGCGTCCTCCATGCCGTCGGCGGCGATCATCTCCGTCTTTTTGAGGATCTCCCTGGCCGGCCCCTCGTTAGTGCCGGTGAGCCTGACTACGAGCGGGATGTCGAGGCCGAGCTTCTCCTTCGCCTCGATCAGGCCGGTCGCCACGTCGTCGCACCTAGTTATCCCCCCGAATATGTTTATCAGGATCGCCTTCACGTTGCTGTCTCGAAGGATGATCCTCATAGCCGCTAGGACCTTCTCGGGGCTCGAGCTTCCGCCTATGTCGAGGAAGTTCGCCGGCTCTCCGCCGAAGTGCTTGATCATGTCCATCGTGGCCATCGCGAGCCCGGCGCCGTTCACTATGCACCCTATCCTGCCGTCGAGCTTGACGAAGGAGAGGTCGGCGCCTCTCGCCTCGACCTCGCCGGGGTCTGTGTCCGAGTCGTCCCTCATCGCGGCTATGTCGGGATGCCTGAAGAGGCCGTTGTCGTCGAGGTTGATCTTCGCGTCGATCGCCCAGACCTTCCCATCGGGATCGACAACCAGCGGGTTTATCTCGGCAAGCGAGGCGTCAGAGCCCATGAAGGCGTCGTAGAGCCCGGAGAGCGCCCTGCCGATCTGCCTGGCTACCGCCTTGTCACCGCTGAGGAACGACGAGAGCCTCCTGACCTGGAAGGGCATGAGCCCTCCCTCGGGATTGACGGTGAGCTTGAGGATCTTCTCGGGGGTCTTCCTTGCGACCTCCTCGATGTCGACCCCGCCGGCCGGGGAGACCATCATCATCGGCCGCCTCGAGCCGCGGTCGAATATCATGCCGGCGTAGAACTCCTTTTCTATATCGACGGCCTTCGCGACAAGGACCTTCTCGACGGTCAGCCCCTTGATGTCGAGCCCGAGTATCGCCCCGGCCTTCTCGACAGCCTCGGCTGGAGTAGACGCCAGCTTCACGCCGCCGGCCTTGCCCCTGCCGCCGACCAGCACCTGCGCCTTGACCACGACGGGGCACCCGAGCTCTTCGGCCGCCGCCCCGGCGTCTTCCGCCTTCGTGATCATCCTGCTCGGAGGGACCGGAAGCCCGTATGAGGCGAATATCCCCCTCGCGTCCGCTTCATGGATCTTCAATGCAAAACCTCCGGCTATTACTTCAGAAAATCAGCCAGCGCGTCCTTCAGGTCGGGCCTGCCTATCTCGGCCAGGTCGTACGTGACCCTGACCGAAGGCTGCTTGATCTTTATGATCCGGCCGAGGTCGATCGGCGTGCCGATCACCACGGCGTCGCACTCGACCTTCTCGACGGTCTTCTCGAGGTCGCGGATCTGCTCCTCGCCGTATCCCATCGCGGGCAGGAGCTGACCGACGTCGGGATACCTCTCGAACGTCCGCGCGATCTTGCCGACCGCCCAGGGGCGCGGGTCGACGAGGTCGGCCGCCCCGAACTTCAGCGCGGCCATCACGCCGGCGCCGTACTTCATGCCGCCGTGCGTCAGAGTCGGGCCGTCCTCGATGCAGAGTACCCTCTTGCCCTTTATGATGGAGGGGTCGGAGACGGTCAGCGGCGAAGCGGCGTCGACGACCATGGCGTCGGGGTTCCACTCTGCGATGTTCTCCCTTACCTCCTCTATGCCGCACAGGTCGGCCGTATCGATCTTGTTGATTACGATCACGTCGGCCATCAGAAGGTTGGTGAAACCCGGGTAGTACTCGAGCTCGTGCCCTGGCCTGTGAGGGTCGACCACCGTTATCGCGAGATCGGGCTTGTAGAAGGGAAGGTCGTTGTTGCCGCCGTCCCAGAGGATGACGTCCGCTTCCTTCTCCGCCTCGCGCAGGATCGCCTCGTAGTCCACGCCCGCGTAGATGATCACCCCGCTGACGATGTGGGGCTCGTACTCCTCCATCTCCTCGATCGTGCACTCGTGGGTCTTGAGGTCCTCCAGGGTGGCGAACCTCTGCACCACCTGTTTGGCCAGATCGCCGTACGGCATCGGGTGGCGTATCGCGACGACCTTCTTCCCGGCGTCTATCAGCAGCTTCGCTACCCGCCTTGTCGTCTGGCTCTTGCCGCATCCGGTCCGTGTCGCGCACACCGAGATCAGCGGCTTGGTCGACTTGACCATCGTGGGCTCGGCGCCCGCGAGTGTGAAATGAGCCCCGAGCGAGTTCACGATCTGCGCCTTCTCCATCACGTACTGATTGGAGACGTCGCTGTAGGAGAATAAGACCTCCTCGACGTCCTTGTTTATGATAAGGTCTTCCAGCTCTTCCTCGGCGTGGATGGGAATGCCGTTGGGATACAGCTTTCCCGCGAGCGCCGCGGGATACTTGCGGTCGGCGATATCAGGGATCTGGGTCGCGGTGAACGCCACGATCTCCACCGTATCGTCGTTCCGGTACAGGGTGTTGAAGTTATGGAAATCCCTTCCCGCCGCGCCCATTATGAGGATCCTTCTCTTGCTCATAAAAAAATCGACCTCCACTTTCCTGTGGCTTGAAATCACGCCAGTGTCAGACTGCTTTATAGATCATCGGGCGGCATCCTGTCGATGATGCCGCTTGTCGAATATCCCTTTACCATCTCTATCCGTTCTACCGTCCCTCCCCTGGCGAGAACAAAATCCTCCCCGACTATCTCTCCATCGCCGTACTCGGCGCCCTTTACGAGGACGTCAGGCTCCAGGGCCTCGATCGTCTCGATGGGGGTGTCCTCTTCAAACACCGTCACGTAGTCGACGCTCCGCAGGGCGAGCAGGACGTACGCCCTGTCCTGCTGACCGTTGAGCGGCCTCCCCTCACCCTTTAGCCGCCTCACAGAATCGTCGCTGTTGATCCCGACGACGAGGCAGTCGCCCATCGCGCGCGCCGCTTCGAGCAGCGCGATATGCCCGCGATGAAGTATGTCGAAGCACCCGTTCGTGAAGACGACCGTGCGGCGGGCGTTCTCCCTGCGGAAGCCCCTCAGCCCTTCCCTCGCGATCGTTCTTCCTGAAGGGTCGTTCATAATATCAGGCCGGGAAAGCCCCGGCAAGTTCTTCGGGAGTGACCGCGGCGGTCCCGATCTCCCTTACCACGATGCCGGCGGCCGCGTTGGCCAGCTCTATCGAATCATACAGCGACGCTCCGGCGGCAAGCCCCGCCGCCAGCACGCTGATCACGGTATCGCCAGCGCCGGTGACGTCGTAGACCTCGCTCGCGCGCGTCGGGAAATGCCTCGAAGGCCTGCCCTTCTCGAAGAGGGTCATACCCTCCTCGCCGCGGGTTATCAGCACGGCCTTCGCGTCGAGGTCGGAAAGGAGCGAGCCGCCTACCTTCTCGAGCTGCCTGTCGGATGAGATCCTCACGTTGTAGAACCCGCCCGCCTCCTTGAGGTTGGGCGTTACGGCCCGCGCGCCCCGGTAGAGGGAGAAATGCCCCTCCTTCGGGTCTATCAGGATGGGGACCCTGTCCCCGCAGATCTCGCGCAGCGCGTCCATGACGGCCATCGAGACGACGCCCTTCCCGTAATCGGAGACGATCACCGCGCCGGCCCCGTCCACCGCCCTCCTGACCGAGGACTTCAGCCTGCCGAGCGATGCGCCCCTGAGCTCGGAGCCCGTCTCGAAATCGGCCCGCACGACCTGCTGGCTGTGCGCGAGTATCCTTATCTTCTCCGTGGTGACGCGGCCGCCGTCGGCGGCGATATATCCGGTCGGTATCCTCATCTTGCGAAGGAGCCTTTTCATCTCCGCTCCCTGCGCGTCCCTGCCTATCACGGCGGCGAGCCTCGCGTCGCATCCGAGCGAGACGAGGTTCCACGCCACGTTAGCCGCGCCGCCGGGGCGCACCCCCGTCCTCTCGACGCTCACGACGGGGACCGGGGCCTCTGGGCTTATCCGGTCGACCCTGCCCCAGTAGTACCTGTCGAGCATCAGGTCGCCGACCACCGCTACCGAGGATTTTCCGATGGCCCGGCATATCCGCCTGGCCTTTGGCCTCTTCATCTTCAGCTCCTGGACTGGATTAAGGCGGCAGAGCCGCCCGTCGAAGCCGCGGCGCTCCCCCGGGGACCGCCGTCGGTGGGGAATATACCCATAACCGCACCGGGCAATCAAGGTTAAATATAACCTCTAACCGGTGCTACGATGCGGGGAATAAACAGAAAGATCTGGGTCCGGGATCACGATCGCGTTCCCATCGATGAACGCTGCATCGCCGTATCGATCGCTTCCTTCAGCATCCTGGACCGGTCAGTTCCCAGCCGTATTATCTTGCCGTCCTTAAGGACGATCTCTACCGCCTCTCCAGGAGCGATCGCATAGAACCATCCCCCAGGTATGGATTTCACTCCCCAGAAGTAATACCAGGGATTGACGACCTCCCTGACAGACGCGATCTCCCCGACGGGATATGATCTCCGGATCAGTCCTATCCCGAACCGGAATCTGAGTCTCTCTCCGGATACCTCGATGGTAAAAGAGCAGAATGAGGCGACCCCCAGAATATATATACATATCATCACCACGGCAGACACCCACCTGCCTTCGGCGATCATCGCCAGAGCGACATACACGATCAGAGCCCCGGTCACTAGAAAAACGACCCCCATCAGAACCCCAAATTGCGTATACCGATATTCCGCTTCCATCATATCTCCCCCGTGACGGTCATCCTGGAAATGCGGCAAAAGTTTCGACGTTTGCGGCTTCGCCGGACTGCAGGCCGGCCCAGCCAGGGATATCGACTTCGTAAGTGTTCGAGTTCAGAGGGCTCTCATTCTGCCAATAATGAACAGATACGACGCCGCCTCCATTGAGGCCCGGATCCCCCTGTGGTCCAATCGGCCCCGCTGGGCCCTGTTCTCCTTCACACCCCGCCAAAATCACCAGTCGTCACCGCGCTCGATCCGTTTCTCGCGAAGAATCCGAAGTACAAGAAGGCGAAGGTCCTCGAGCGGATCGCCGAGCCCGAGCGTGTGATCATGTTCCGCGTGCCCTGGCTCGACGACAAGGGGAACATCCAGGTCAAACGGGGCTTCCGCATCGAGATGAACAGCGCGATCGGCCCGTACAAGGGCGGCCTCCGTTTCCATCCCACCGTCACCCTGGGCATGCTGAAGTTCCTCGCCTTCGAGCAGGTCTTCAAGAACTCGCTCACCACGCTCCCGATGGGCGGCGGCAAGGGCGGCAGCGACTTCGATCCGAAGGGCAAGTCGGACAACGAAGTGATGCGCTTCTGCCAGTCGTTCATGACCGAGCTGTTCCGCCACATCGGTCCCGACACGGACGTTCCGGCCGGTGATATCGGCGTCGGCGGCCGCGAGATCGGATTCCTCTTCGGCCAGTACAAGCGCCTGCGCAACGAGTTCACCGGCGTACTGACCGGCAAGGGCCGCAACTGGGGCGGCTCGCTGATCCGTCCCGAGGCGACCGGCTACGGCCAGGTCTACTTCGCCCAGGAGATGCTCAATGTCCGCTTTTCATGCACGGGATCGCCCCGGTCCGGTTACTTCCTGTTGTCGCTCACCTCGGCCCTGAGCCGCTCGAACTCGGCGCGCATCTCCTCCATCTCGCGGCGCATCCGCTCGTTGTCCGCCTCGATCGAGGCGAGGCGGCGCGCGGAGATCTCCGATGCGGCGAGGCCGGGACCGGCCTCACCGGAGGCGTCGGCGTCTTCGTTGCCCGCCAGCGTCGGTATGACGGTGCCGTAGTTCGTCGGCACGAACAGGGCCGTGAGCTGGGTGCGATACGCGGTGAAATCGCCGCCTTGCTCGTCCCCGAGCAGGTAGAAGGTGACGTCGCCCGGGGCCAGGACCGAGAAGAGGCCGTGGACGGTGGTCGGGGCGCTGTAGATCCCGGTCGGAGCGTCCTGCGCGACGATGTAGTACCCGCTCTGATTGCCGGACAGCAACAGCGGATCGTCGCTCACCCCGAACGCGCAGCTGCTGACCGTCCCCTCGTTATGGGTCGTGTAGAGCTGCGCGGTCCCTATGACGAGCACGTATCCGGCGGCCGGGGCGGTGATCGTCGTCGATCCGACGACCGTGGCTGTCGGACCGATGGCGACGCCGCTTATTCCCGTGTAGCTCGTCACTCCCGGCTCGTCGAGGATCTCCTGGCTGCTTATCGCGTCCACCGGCAGGACGACCGCGGCGTTTCCCGAGGTGCTCGCGTTGAGCGTCATGTTAGAGCCTGCGCCGATGATGTCTATCCGCGGGCTTTCCGATCCGTTGTAGTTGCCGTCGACGTACAATCCCCGCGTCGTCGAATTGTTGAGGGAGCGTACCGCCAGGAATCCTCCCGACCCGTCCACGTCGGCCTGCATCGCGAGGCTATAGTATACCCCTCCCTCGTCATACAGGTTGAGGCTGTGGCCGTGGTCGTTCTCGAAGGCGGCCATGCCGAGGGTGTGCGCGTCGCTGTACATCCTCAGGTCGCCGTACTCGTCGAGGCTCATATGCTCGACGGCGTTCGCCATGAAGTGCAGCGGCTCAAAGTTCATCGTCCCGACCAGCATCGCGCCGGCGTCGCTTCCCGAGGCGGCGAGAGAGAGGTTCGCCGCCGAGATCCCGGCGATCGTCCCCGCCGCCGAGGGTCCGTACTTGGCTATGTTGAAGTTATCGTTCGCCCCGGCCGTCGACTCGAGGCCGAGCACGGCGGCGCCGGTCGCCGAGGTCGTCTCCACCTTGATCTTCTGCGTGCCGGTCCCCATCACGTCGAGATGCGCCCCTGGGCTGGTCGTGCCTATCCCGATATTGGTGCCGGCGTTGTAGAGCGACTGGACCGCCTCCCAGGTCGAGCCGTTGTGGCGCAGCGTCGAGCCGGACGAACCGGACGGCAGCCCCGAGCCGGCCTCTGCGGTCAGCGACTTCCATTCGCTCCCGTCGTACCCTTCGAAGTCGGCGCCGGTGAACCGTATCGTCCCCGCGTAGTTACCCGCCGATGCGCCGATACGCACCGCCCCGTCGATATCCAGGCGTTCAACGGGATCGTGGACGCCGATCCCCACGTTGCCGAGCTCCTCGACGCCGAACCGCTCGGCCCCGTTCATCCGCAGTCTCCACGAACCGTCCGTGTCGACGTAGTGGTGCGCGAGCAGTCCGCCGCGGACGTACCCGTATCCCGGGCGCGCCGATCCGTTGGCGGCGTTGATGTAGATGCTCGCGTAGTCGGGATTCGCCGTGCTGGCGTTGATGGCGATCTGCGGCGTCGCGTCCCCATGCACGACGAGCGGGTACCCGGGGTTTGTCGTCCCGATCCCCACGTTTCCCGACGAGGGGAACTCGTTGGCGCTTCCGTAGACGCCCATCGAGGAGAACGAGTAGGCGGCGGCTGTCAGCGGGATGCGCGGCGAGAGCTCCGCCTCCCCCTCGACGGCTATCCCCAGCCAGTATCCATCGGCGAAGTCGAGATCGATCGGCGTGACGCTCCCCAGGACGACATCGAAGATCCCCTTGGCCACGGTGACGCTCTGCGTCTCGCTCCACAGTGCCGTGCCGCCGCCGGGGACGTCGTAGAGGGTGAAGGTCATCGAGTAGAGGCCGTCGCCGGCCACGGCGCCGCCGCCGTCGGTGAGCACTCCCTGGTAGCTTATCACCGGAGGTACCTGCGCGGGCGACGAGGCGGCGAGGATGACTGAAAGGGCGATCACGAGTATCGGTATCCGTTTCATCTGTCCGTTCCTTTCACTGAATCCGTCAGCTGTCGTATCTTCCCACATGCGGTCATCTCATGAGCACGAGCTTCTTCGTGATCGTCGCCTTCCCGGCGGTCATGCGGTAGTAGAAGACCCCCGAGGCTACGGCGCCGCCCGCCGTGTTCGTTCCGTTCCAGTGGACGGAGTGGCGCCCCGCCCCGTACCGGCCGTCGACCGGCACGGCGATCCGCCGCCCCGAGACGTCGAAGATCTCGATCCGCACATGGTCGGGATCGGGGAGGAAGAACGAGATCCTCGTCGAGGGATTGAACGGATTGGGCACGTTCTGGAACAGGGTCAGCGGCATCGCGGGAAGCTCGATCCGCATCTCGATAGAGAAGGTCTCCCCGCCGCGGTCGAGCGCGCCGAGCCGGTAGTCGTACGTGCGCCCCGGCATGGCCGTCGCGTCGCGGTACGCGCGCGCCGCGGCCGGATCGAGCGGGAGCTCGTTGAGCCGCTCGAACTGGCGCGTGTCGCCCTCGGCGCGGTAGACGTTGAACCCCGCCAGCGGCGCGTCGGCGGCGATATCCCAGCTGACCGTCACCGCCTCGCCGTCGTACTCGACGTGGAAGGCGGTGATCGCCACCTCGACGGCCGAGGAGAGGTCGGCGATGTACCAGAACCCCGACTTGACGACGTAGTTCCCCGTGCTGATCCCGATCGCCCCCTGCCCGGCGGTGGACCAGACGAAGTTGCTCCCCGACTGTATCCCGCCGCCGGCGGAGAAGATGCCTTGGCGGACCTGGTACTGGGCGGGCAGTGCGGCCGGCAGGAGCAGCAATGCGGCGGCCAGCGTCCCGATCCGTGTGATGGGTCTCATCGAAACCTCCTCGGTGATCGAATACCCTTCTGGTGTGGATGGAGACAGTGTCCCCCATCCGTTCTAATTCAACAAGCGGAAAAACCTTCATCGGTCATCGCCCGCCGTCATCCGACCTCGTCTTGATCCGCTCCACCTCGGCGCGGAGCTCGTCTATCTCGCGCTGCATCCGCTCGTTGTTCGCCCGCATCGACTCTATCCGCTCGCGCTCGATGTCGGCCGAGCTCCAGGTACGGGGCCGCGCATCGTCGTCCGATATGTTTTCCGGGCCCGCGAGCGTCTCTTGGACAGTGCCGTAGGTATCCTGCACGAAGACGATCGTCAGCTGGACGTCGAATACGGTGAACGTGCCGGAGTTCTCCTGGCCGAGCAGATAGAAGGGGACCGAATCACTCAGGATGCGGAACAGACCGTGCACCGTCACCGGTAAATCGTACAGGCCTGTGGCCGCGCCGGACGGGATCGCCACGTTCACGTCCTGGTTATCCGGAAAAGAGCTCATGTCGTCGGAGACACCGAACGACGCGGAGGAGCTTGTGCCGTTGTTATGCGATACGCGGACCTGCGCCGTGCCCATCACGAGCGCGTACCCGTAGCTCGTCGGGGCGAAGAGGGTCCGCAGCCCGAGGAGGTCGAAATTCCCGCCTCCCGTGAGCGCGATGTAATCCACCCCCTCGGAGTACGAGGCGACTCCCGGGTCGTTCCAGATCTCCGATGCCGCGATCGATTCCCACGGCAGGATGACCGAGGCGTTTCCGGTCTCGCTCATATCGAAGTGCGCCTCCGATTCCCCGCGGATCGAGACGCGGGGGCTGTTCGTCCCGTTGTAGTTGCCATCGACCTCGAAGTAGTGCGTGTACGACGAGTTCTCGCCGAAGATTATCATCTCCCCCCCCTCGCCGTCGGAATCCGATTCCATGGCGCACGGCACGGTGCCCTCGTCGTCGTACAGGAAGAAATTGTGGCCGTACGGACTGGTCCAGAACAGCATCCCCGTCTCACCGGACGAGTTGCGCAGATAGAGGTCGCTTCCGTCGACGCACATCCGTTCGACCCCCCCTGTCGCGATATGCACTTTGTGAAACCTGGTCGTCCCGAGCAGCAGGTCGCCGGCGTCGGCTCCGGTGAGTGCGATCGAGAGGTTCGCGGTGGGTATGCCGGCGATCGTCCCCGCCGCCGAGGGGCCGTACTTGGCTATGTTGAAGTTGTCGTTCGCCCCGGCCGTCGACTCGAGGCCGAGCACCGCCGCGCCGGTCGCCGATGTCGTCTCGACCTTTATCTTCTGCGTCCCCGCCCCCATCACGTCGAGATGCGCCGAGGGGCTCGTCGTGCCGATACCGATGTTGGTGCCGGCGTTGTAGAGCGACTGGACCGCCTCCCAGGTCGAGCCGTTGTGGCGCAGAGTCTGTCCGGTCGTCCCGGCAGGAAGCTCCGCGCCGCCCCCCTCGGCGGTCAGCGATTTCCACTCGCTCCCGTCGTACCCCTCGAAGTCGGAGCCGGTGAAGCGGATCGTCCCCGCGTTCTCGCCCTTCGCCGCGCCGATGCGGATCGCGCCGTCGACGTCGAGGCATTCGAGCGGATCGGCGACGCCGATCCCCACGTCGCCGAGCGATTCGACGTATATGCGCGGGGCGGCGCCGACCCTGAGGCGCCAGGTCCCGTTCGAGTCTACGTAGTGATGGGCCACCATCGATCCGCGGATATACCCGAAGCCCGGGCTCGCCCCCGTGTCGTACGCCTGCACGTAGATGCTCGAGTACAGCGGATTCGCCGTGCCGCCCCTGATCGCCACCTGGGGAGCGGTGCCGGCCTCTACCTGGAGCGGTCCCGAGGGGCTGGTCGTGCCGACGCCGACGTACCCGCTCGAGGGGAAGACGTTGGCGTTCCCGAAGACGTTCATCGAGGAGAGCGAATATGCTGCCGCGGTCAGCTCGATACGCGGGGTCAGCTCGGCCTCGCCGGCGACGGAGATCCCGAGCCAGTACTGCGCGTCGAAGTCGAGATCGAGGGGCTCGCTGCTCCCGAGGATCACGTTGAAGATCCCCTTGGCGACGGCGACTGTCTGCGTCTCTGTCCACAGGGCCGTCCCGCCTGCGGAGACGTCGTAGAGGCTGAATGTCATGCTGTAGTCGCCGTCGTCGACGACCGCGCCGCCGGCGTCGATCAGCGCACCCTGGTAGTTCAGCATCTGCGGGATCTGCCCCGCGGCGGGGAGTGAACAGAGGCACAGGACGGCGATAACAATGAGTGCCGGAAGGAGTCTCATGGGCACCTCCAGGTTAGAGCTGGTGATTCGGATGGGTGTGAGCTGCTTGAGCGGATTATCCCATAACTACTATGCGATGACAAGAGATATCGAATGTATCAGTCAGTCATCGCGGGACATGCGGATATCTGTCGCCGCTCCTTGACGCGTCCCCGCCGCTGTGGTGCAATTGCGCCGTTCCGAGGGGAAGCGGTCCGACCGGACCGGAATCCATGACACGATCCGCTCTTCCGGCCGGCGCGGGCCATGGTGGGGACGGGCGCAGAAGTCGAAAGATCGAGTGGTCAGGACGGCTGCATCCGCATCCTTGCTCGTGCATCCGCCCCTCGTGAGCCGGACATCAGGGGATCCCGCATCTACCACGAGGGACGCTGTTCCTGCCCTTTCTGTCTTCAGGACAGACCTCGCCGCCCCGACTTCGCGCGCCTGTTCCGCCGCCTGCACAGCGGGGGGCGACCATCCGATACCATCCGATAGATCAATCGCTGAATCCGTGTACATCCGGAAGCGGCTGCGCGCCAGACGGCCTGCGTGCATCCGCGCACGTGAAGGTCGATGTCGATACCTGGCTGAAATCAGGCGAATTCCGGCTCAGCGGCGGGCTCGAGTGCTTCCCGCCTCGTTTCGAGCCGGGGCCCAAGAACTGGGTGCCGAAGATGAAGATCTTCATCATCTGGAGGATCCGAATCCCCCTTCCGTCGCAGCGCACCGCCGAGGACTTCGACCAGGACCTCGATCTCGCGTTCTTTGTCGACTGGAACATGAACAGCGACTGGGAGAAGAACGAACAGGTCATCAATTCGAGTCTGAATCTGAAGAGGTTTTTCCCGAACAATTACCCGTGTCTCGAGATCTGGTACCTCACCTGGTTCAAGGTTCCCGAGGCTTCCACCTTCACCGCCCATTGCGGAGGGCTCGAGTTCTTCAAGGAGAAACTCTGGACGAGAGGCGTGCTCTCGTACTGCGATCCCGACGCGAGCGCCAACGGCGAGAGCGTGTTCGGAGAGGTCGAGGATTATCAGATCTCCTACTTCGAGGTCATCAAGAAAAAGGGTAAGAATGACCACCATTAGAAGACCGGAAGATACCGCGGGGGTCTATTTCTGCTTCCTGCGGGCGGGCGCGGCGACGATCTCGAGGAATCTGATCCTCGTGCGGTGAGCACGGTCCTCGCCGGTCGTGCCCTTCGCTGCGGGTCCTCATCCTGCGCGCGGGCAGACTTGACAGGCGATCTGCTTTCCCGTAGACTGTGCCCATTAGGGACATTACGTTTTCATTCCAGCCGGCCGGGCGCGGGCATCGCGCGCAGGCGGGCTTTCCATTGATCGCGCGCCGGCATGCTCACATCCTGCCGGGTCGACGGTCGGACACCATACATGGGGAGGCATACCCGCATGAACAGGGGAAAGATTGTAATGCTCGTGCTGGCCGGATCGGCAGCGGTGCTGCTGGTCCAGTGCTCTCAGCCGACAGAGCCGACGGATACCAAGAAAAAGCCGTCGGTGTCCCACCTTGACGCCTTCGTGGTCAACTACGGCCAGTACAACCAGGTGTACCTGAACGACGGTCACGGTTCGTTCACCGTCAATGATGTCACGGCGAGCAGCGACGGCTCGAGCAGTGCGGACTACAGCCGGGCCGTGGCACTGGGGGACCTCGACGGGGACGGCGACCTCGATGCCTTCGTGGGTAACTACAACCGCAACCGCGTGTACATCAACGACGGCACCGGGACGTTCAGCGGATACGATGTCAGCACGGAACAGGACATCGGCCGCGGCGTGGCACTGGGGGACCTCGACGGGGACGGCGATCTGGACGCCTTTGTCGTCAATGAAGGGATGGACCGCAAGGGCGGGATCAATAAAGTGTACCTGAACGAGGGCGACGTTGACGGCGACGGACTTCTCTCGTTCACCATCTACGACGTCACCGACGACAAGGAAAAGAGCCAGGCCGTGGTATTGATGGGGGGCGTGGATCCGGACGCCCTGGTGATCAACTGGTACGAGCCCGTGCGCATCTACGAGATGAGCTTCGCGGGCACCGGTACGTTCACCGGACATGCTGTCGACATCGGCCCCTGGGGGCTGGTCATGGGCACCTCCGTGGCCATGGCGGATATGAATCTCGATGGCTTCCGGGATGCCGTCATCGGCCACTACGAATCCACTTACGAGGGGGTGACCGGCGCCATGCTGCTGTACGGCGATGGCGGCGGCGGGCTCGACTTCGCATTCGGGCTGGACGATCACGGCGAAACCCGGGGCGTGGCCCTTGGGGACCTCGACGGGGACCTGGATCCGGACATCTTCGTGATCCACAATGGTGATCCCCCCAGTGTGTACCTGAACACCGTGTACCTGTATAACGGATCGCCGGTCTGCTCGCTCACCACCGTGGATGTCGTAGAGGACTACCATGCCTGTGAGGGCGTGGTCCTGGGGGACCTCGACGGGGACGGCGACCTGGACGCCTTCGTGGTCAGCTTCGGAAACGTCAATCGCATATACCTCAACCTGGGGACCGGACACACGTGGGAAGGTCGGGACGTGAGCCCGCCCGGTTCTCTCTCCAGCTGTACCGCCGTGGCCCTGGGCGACCTGGACGGTAAGTAGGCGCTCAATCGATACGCGCGGCCCCCGGCCGTCGGTCATGAGGATCCCCGGCATGGTTCTATAGGAATTTCGATTTTTGTCAATCCCGTTGGCGGGACGGCCCTGGACAGCCTTTGGCGGAAATCGGTGATTTTAGCGGTTGCAACCCCCTGTCTTCCGGCAGATGACTCCCCCCCACCTCTTACGACCCTTCCGGAGTGGCCCGGTACCTAATGGAACCGTTAATCGCTCATCCAAAGAGTGACCTGCCCCCCTGAAACGGATCCAGATATTAGTGGTATAATCTGGAGTCAAAACGAGGGGGTATTTTCATGTCCAGGAAGCGGTATTCTGCCGAGCAGATCATCACCAAACTTCGAGAGGCAGAGGTTCTCTCTGCTCAAGGCTGCCCAGTGCCTGAGATCTGCCGGCAGCTAGGAGTGAGCCAGAATACCTATTACAGGTGGAGAAAAGAGTATGGTGGGCTTGAGATCGACCAGGCGAGGAAGCTCAAAGCGCTGGAGAAGGAGAACTCGAGGCTGAAGAAGCTTGTGGCCGAGCAGGCACTTGATATCGAGATACTCAAGGAGGCGTCCCGGGGAAACTTCTGAGTCCGGCGCGAAGGCGCCGGGCAGTCGAAACAGACAGGTACTTGGGGTACTTCAGGCTGCAACCGGGCGATTGATTGGATGGCTGCTTCGCTCCTGTCACATTAGATCAACGGAATATGTATCCTGCTCCTCCCCCGAGCCTGTGACTAACTGGAGAGTGATGATGTCGCTCAGCCATTGCCTTTGACTGGTCCGGTATGAGGGAACAGATGTGTTTCTAGGTCGCAAAGTCCGTTCTTTGCAGGTCCATCATCGATGGACCCGGAACCTCGATAGGTGTTTGGTGCAGGGTGCTGCCCTGACCCGTGCTTATGAAACTAAAGATGGGATACAGTCCTTTGATCAAATAAAGAAGACCGGCGACAGAGTCGTCGGTCTATGGATCACTTTATCTGTTGACAGCGGTAAGCCTCATAAGTGTTAGCTGCTCCTGTATACAGCACCCCTATGACCAACCCTCACCACCACGACAACAAGTTTATCATCCACTATTTCATATATGATGCGATAGACACCTTGCCGTACCCGATACCTTTCCTGTCCCGATAACTTCTCACAACCCGGGCCGCGTGGATCATCAGATAGAGCTTCAATGCATTTCAGAATCCGAGCGACATCCTTTTTCGGCATTGAGCGAAGGTCCTTGGCCACTGACTTCTTGAAAACCAGGTTATATTTTCCCATGGGCTTTCAGGTCCTTGAGCAACGCCTCATAGGTCAACGTGGGCTCTTTAGCTCTTTCTTCAAAAGTTGAAAGATCCTCCGCGTCCTCGCGAAGAGCAATTTGGACCGCTTCATTCACCAGATCTGAGACACTGCGCTGTGTTTCCGCAGCCTTAATACGGAGTGCACGATGAAGTCTTGGTTTAAAGTAGATTGTCGAACGCTTTGTAGCCTCACTCATGGAAATCACCTCCATAAGCAATTATAGCACTATAGCATCATAATGTCAAGACGTCATGACATCATTTAGATGCAGCTA
>CAZREW010000007.1:0-133878 GCA_964599375.1 uncultured bacterium | reverse complement strand
CTGGGATTTTGCATCTGGTCTTTCAACCGGATTCTGGCCTCACTGCCTCTACCTCTTTTATTTCAATATTACCGGCTTCTTTGGCCTGGGTGCTTTCCTCCTTTTAATAGTTAAGATCATCAAAGCGACCGCAGTTGGAGTCAAAGCCTCCATCGCGACATCGCCGTTCCCCGAAGCGCTGATGAAGATCCTGCATGTGATGATAATCATCTTCCTCTTCGACCAGATCAAGATCGAGTACCTGAGGAACAGTAAATATACCTACTTCATCTGGTTCCTCTTCGGCCTCATCATTGCCACGTACAATATCATCATCAAGCAGCGCGGCGAACGGGAAAAGGAATCTCCCGCCTGATAGCAGCAGACGGCGTAACATCTATCAATGAAAATAATTAGGTTTTAGACCGGTTGCTAGGCCGGCAAACCGGTGCTAGAATATTAATGAGTCCCAGCCTGTGCTGTCCGCTGCCTAAAGGAGGGGTCCGGGATGAGACGACTCCGCACATACGTGTTCGTACTTTTATCGGTATTGCTCGTATATCTGGTTGGGTGCGGGGAGGAGCCGGGGACCGGGCCCGTGAAGGATGAAGGGGACACTTATACTGATATTGAGACAAGGATATACCGGAACAACGAGTTCGCGCTCGATCTCTACAGGAAGGTTGCCGATGACCCTATCGGTAACTTCATGATCTCTCCGCACAGCACCGAGGTGGCGTTTGCCATGGTATACGCCGGCGCTCGCGGCCAGACCGAGATAGAGATAGCCGACGTGATGGACTTCCACTACCCGCAGGCGAATGGTTTTCACGAGGCGATGAGCACGCTCAACGACGAGCTCTGCGGCCGAAACGAGGGATGGTTCAGGATCAAGATAGCCAACGGCTGCTGGATGGACAGGCAATATGGGGTCCTCCAGGCTTTCCAGGACACCCTGACCTGCTATTACGATGCAGAGATGGATACCCTCGATTTCGCGATGGACGCTGAGGGATCGAGGGATATCATCAATGACTGGATCTACGAGGAGACCGACCACGCGATACCGGACGCTTTTCCGCCCGGCTCGGTCAATTCGGCGACGGTGATGGTCCTTGCCAATACCTTCTGCTTCCGCGCGAGATGGCTAAAGTGCTTCGATCAGGCATACACGCAAGATGGACAGTTCCGCCTGCTCGACGGCTCGACGGTGACTGTCCCCTTCATGAACGGTGAGGACTATTTCGAGTCTTATGACGGTGACGGGTACGGCGCTATCAGGCTGCCATACGAGGGCGAGCTCGTCTCGATGATGATACTGCTCCCCGACGAGGGGAACTTCGAGGCGTTCGAGGCCGGCCTCGAAGGCTCGTTCATAATATCTCTCTATGACTCGCTCGAGACCGGTTTTACTCATCTGAGGCTTCCACGCTGGACGATAGATACGGACCTCGACCTAGGGGGGATCCTCGGGGAGATGGGCATGTCTTCGGCGTTTCAGTACGGAGCGGACTTTTCCGGGATAGACGGCATCGACGACGGCATGCCCTGGATCAGCAGGGTCATACACAAGACGACCATGTGGGTCAACGAGGTGGGGACGGAAGCTGTCGCCATGACCGGCATGGTCCTGACCGTGGGGATCATGCCTTATTTCGACGCGAGTCGCCCCTTCATATTCGCGATCGTGGATGAGCCTACCGGGACGATCATGTTCATCGGCAGGGTGATGGCGGCCAATGACAGCTTTCCGCCGTACGTTATACCATAGCCGCCGATGTCTCCCGTCCTGACACGTTGACATCAGATCCTCCCTTGTATAACATCGGCTTCCTATGAGCGATAGAACACTCAAGACCAGCGCTGACTATCCGATAGATTACGGGCCCGAGTTTCTCGCGAAGGTGCGTCAGATGCACGCTTCGGCTCAGGGCCTGCCCGCCTACGAGAGTTGGATCGTCGACCACATGGGCGGCAGGGTAGAGACGTTCCGGCTCAAGCTTCTCCGTCAGATAGGCGCTTTCACGGATCTCCAGGGGGCCGATATCATAGATTTCGGTTGCGGGACGGGGAGCACGACGGTGATGCTGGCGGAAGCCTCTGCCGGTGGCAGGATAACGGCGGCCGATATCGACCCTCTTTCGCTCGAACTGGCCGCGATGAGGTTCGAGCATCACGGTATATCCTCCCAGGTATCGATGCTCCGGATCGACGCGGTCGAGAAGGAAGGGGACCTCGGACTGGCTTCCGACAGCTTCGACTTCGTGCTTATGAACGGGGTGCTCGAGCATGTCGTCCCGTTCCGTGCGCGCGCCGCCGTCATTCTCGAGGCGTGGCGGTTGCTTCGCTCCGGGGGGCTGCTGTTTATAAGCGAGACCCCTAATTCTCTCTGGCCGATGGACCGGCATACGACTGGGCTGCCGTTCATCCCATGGCTGCCCTCTTCTGTCGCATACCGCTATGCTGTCGCTTTCGGCCGTCACGCGGAGGGAAGCGATCTCGATTCGCGTGGACGCCGTGGCATGACATACTGGGGCATCGTGCGGCCGCTCAGGGAGGCGGGCCACAGGTTCGAGGTCCTCAACATTACGAGGACGGGGAACAGGCTCATCCCGGCCGGCCCTCCGGATGGAGAGCCAGTGAGCCCGAAGCGCAGGTTCGCTTCTTTTATGCTCGAGGACATTCTTGGAAGGGTGCTCTCCCCGCTCGGTATCCCCGTTGTCGCCTTCAGCCCATTCATCGAGTATCTCAGCCTGAAAAAACGGTAGTCCGCTCCGCGATCGCGGTCCTGAACATCCCTTGCTGGTCTCCCCGGCTATGTTCCTAAGGCACTACTGTGCAGTCCCCGGCCGGGGCAGTCGACTGCGTCTTGGCCGTGCGCCGTTGATTATTCCTAACAGGCATATTTATAAGCGGATAGAGCGTTTATACACTCGTCACGGAGGCGCTTCCCGCGCCCGCTTTTCAGATATATCGAATTTATTTGACAACGACGTCCGAGGCGTATATTGTTCAACGGGATGTGTGCGTACGGGGGTATGTAATTAGCGCGGTATATTCACCGCATTTAATGATAAAACCTGTATCTCGGAGGAGTGACTCGTGAAGGGACGCGTACTGATAATCGACGACGAGGCTGAAATCCGGCGTAATCTTACCGTAGGACTTACCCAGGAAGGCTACAGCGCGGTTGCGTGTCCCGACGGGATCTCCGCCATCCATGAGCTCAACGCCGCCAAGAAACAGGGGATCAAGTACGACTATCTTGTCACCGATATCTTCATGCCCGATATCGACGGCCTGAAGATCCTCAAGGTGATAAAGATCCAGCACCCCGACCTTCCCGTTCTGGTGATCACCGGGTTCGGCGATGAGCACCTCAAGCTCACCGCCCTCTCCGAGCACAACACTGGGTACCTCGACAAGCCGTTCGAGATCCCCGACCTGGTAAAGGCTCTCGAGGAGCTGGCGCCGGGGACGACAGGGGAAGCCGCCGAGGACTCTGACTCCGGCGACGTCAGCATAAGGGAATCGGTGAGCACGTACATCACGATCAGGATCACCGATGTCGACAAGTCGATGGAGATCTACAACGCCCTCTACCAGATGCCCGGGGTGCAGAGGTGCGAAGCCGTGCGAGGAGACTTCGATATAATCGTCCTCGCGCAGGCCGGGTCGCAGGCCGAGATAAAGGAGCTCTTCGAGAAGATCGCGGCGATGGACGGTGTCGAGATAGTCTCTGAATCGTCGATCGAGCGCCCCAAGCTCGACCGCGACGTCGACGAGTTCATAAGGATCTACTCGGACGCGGTCAAGGCCAAGAAGCAGACGACGCCGGCGAAACAGCCCGGCACGACGAGCTACATCATCGTCGATATAGACAAGAACGCGATGCAGCAGATATTCACCACCGTCTTCTTCATCGACGAGGTGATATTCTGCGACGTGATAGAGAACGGGACCAAGCTGGTCGGGATGGTCACCGGCCAGGGAGCGGTCGGGCGCACCCCCAGGATCATCGAGAAGCTCAGCGAGATCGACGGCGTCCTCAGGGTCCGCGAAGCGACTGTCATCAAGCTGGTCGAGGAGTGATCCCGCTTCCCGCGGAAAGATCGATCCGGCCAGAGCCAAGATAGATCATCAATCGGAGGCTGCTTTCTGATCCAAGGGGCAGCCGTCGCCTTCACTGTCACAGTCCGCCGGCGCCTGGCGCGCCGGGAGAAGGGAGAGAGGTGATCACGACCGGCATGGAAGACAACTTCAGCTACCGTCTCTGGCGGTACGACGGAGCGCCGGGAGAGTTGATTCCGCTTCTCCAATCGGCACAGGATCACTTCGGCTATATCCCGCGCAGAGCTATCACCTATATCTCAGGCGTCACAGGCATCCCCGAGTCCGAGGTCTACGGGGTGATCACGTTCTACAGCCAGTTCAGGCTCAAGCCGATGGGCAAGTACGTGATCAAGGCCTGCGCAGGTACCGCGTGCCACGTCTCGGGGTCGAAGATGATCATTGAGACGATAGAGGACGAACTCGGCGTTGAGGTCGGAAGCACGTCGGAGGACGGGCTTTTCACGCTGAACACGGTGGCCTGCATCGGGTGCTGCTCGCTCGCTCCGGTGATCATGATAAACGACGATACGCACGGCAGGCTTACGCCCAGCTCGCTGCGCAAGCTTCTGAGGCAGTACAAGAGGAGAGAGCAGAGCGCGTCCACGAAAGATGCGGAGGCGGGCTGCGCGGACAGGACCGGGGAGTGATCCAGATGACGAAAGTAATCGTGGGAATGGGCACATGCGGTCTTTCCGCCGGCGCGCGCCAGGTCTACGAGAAATTCGAGAGTATCCTCGAAGTGAACCCGGGCGTGTTCGAGCTGTCGGGAACGAGCTGCATCGGGATGTGCTACCGCGAGCCGCTCGTCGAGGTCCGCTCCGGGAAAGAGAGGACGATATACGGCGGCGTCACGGCGGAGCTAGCGCAGGAGATATTCGACAACCACGTCAAGGGCGGGAAGATCCTCGAGGAGCATCTGGCACTGGGCATCAGCGACGGCGAGATCAAGGCTGGTTCCGAGACGGAATTCCAAGCCCTTCAGGAGAAGATCGTGCTGCGCAACTGCGGGACGATCGATCCCGAATCGATAGACGAATATGAGAAGGCAGGGGGATACAGGGGACTCAGGAAGGCCCTGTTCGAGATGACCCCCGCGGGTATCATAGACGAGATAAAGGCTTCCGGCCTGAGGGGCCGCGGCGGCGCCGGGTTCCCGACCGGGCTGAAATGGTCGTTCGCCGCCGGCAACAAGGCTGACAAGAAGTATGTCGTCTGCAACGCGGACGAGGGCGATCCGGGGGCGTTCATGGACCGCTCGGTCCTCGAGGGGGATCCGCACGCGATACTCGAGGGGATGGTGATATGCGGCAGGGCGATCGGCGCCACATTCGGCTATATCTACTGCCGCGCCGAGTATCCGCTCGCGATAAGGCGCCTGACCATCGCGCTGGACGAGGCGAGGGAAAGAGGTTATCTCGGCAGTGATATCCTCGGTTCCGGGCTCGATTTCGATATCAAGATAAAGCAGGGCGCGGGCGCGTTCGTCTGCGGCGAGGAGACGGCGCTCTTCGCTTCGATAGAGGGCCAGCGCGGTATGCCGCGGATCAGGCCCCCATTCCCCGCGGAGAAAGGCCTGTGGGGCAAGCCTACGAACAACAACAACGTGGAGACATACGCCAACGTCCCCTGGATCATAGTCAACGGCGCCGGCGCCTACGCGGCATTCGGCAGCGAGAAGAGCAAGGGCACGAAGGTGTTCGCGCTGGCCGGCAAGGTCGCCCGCGGCGGGCTTGCCGAGGTGCCGATGGGTACGACGATCAACGACCTCGTCTTCAAAGTCGGCGGAGGGATCAAGGACGGCCGCAAGTTCAAGGCGGTGCAGATGGGCGGCCCTTCGGGCGGCTGCATCCCGTCTTCCCTCGGAGATACGCCGGTCGACTTCGAGTCGATACCGGCGACCGGCGCGATCATGGGTTCGGGCGGCATGGTCGTTCTCGACGACACGACCTGCATGGTCGAGATGGCGCGGTTCTTCCTCGACTTCACGCAGAACGAGTCGTGCGGCAAGTGCACCTTCTGCCGGATCGGCACGCTGAGGATGCTCGAGATCCTCACCCGCATCACGAAGGGAGAGGGCGAGCCGGGGGACATCGAGAAACTATCCGAGCTCGGCGAGAGCATCAGGGAGGCGAGTCTCTGCGGCCTCGGCCAGACGGCTCCAAACCCCGTGCTGACCACGATACGGTACTACCGCGACGAGTACGAGGCCCACATAAATGAAAAGCGGTGTCCGGCCGCCTCGTGCGAGGCGCTGGTCGACTTCAACATAGACCCGGAAAAGTGCACTGGCTGCACGCTGTGCGCCAAGAACTGCCCGGTCGACGCCATATCCGGCGAAGTCAAGAAAGTGCATGTGATCGACAACTCAATCTGCGTCAAGTGCGGCAAATGCATCACGAGCTGCAGCTTCGACGCGGTCTACAAGAGTTGAGGAGCGGATAAATGGACAAGATCAAGCTGAAGATCAACGGGAAGCATATAGAGGCGAAGCCGGGGCAGACGATCCTCGAGGTCGTCAGGGAGCAGGGACTCGACACGATCCCGACCCTCTGCCACTCGCCGGAGCTTCCGCCCTACGGATCGTGCTTCGTCTGCGTAGTCGAGGTCAAGGGGAGGTGGAACCTCGTCCCCTCCTGCGCCACCAGGGTGACAGAAGGGATGGAGGTCGTCACGCGCAACGAGAGGATAATCGCCTCCAGAAAGACGGCCCTCGAGCTCCTTCTGTCGAACCATTACGCCGACTGCGTCTCTCCATGCATGGAAGGGTGCCCGGCGGGCGTTGACGCGCAGGGGTACATAGCCCTCTCTGCGATGGGGGAGTACCGCAAGGCGATCGACCTTATCCGCGAGACCAACCCGCTGCCCGCGATATGCGGCCGCGTCTGCGTACGCAAGTGTGAGGTCGTATGCAGGCGTGAGGATGTCGACGAGCCGGTCGGGATCAACGCGATCAAGAGGTTCCTCAGCGATGTGCCGGGCGCCTACGACGGTGACGTAGAGTGCGCTCCATCGACAGGGAAGACTGTCGGCATCATCGGCGCGGGGCCGGCGGGCCTTACCGCGGCATGGTTCCTCGGGCGCAGCGGCCACAAGCCGGTCCTCTACGAGGCGATGGAACGATCGGGCGGCATGCTCAGGTACGGCATACCGACATACAGGCTCCCCGACGATGTGATCGACCGTGAGGTCGAGCACATATGCAAGGCGGGAGCGGAGATACATTACAACGTCCGCGTGGGGAAGGACGTCACTCTCGACGAGCTGCGAAAGAAGCACGACGCGGTATTTCTCGGCGCGGGCGCGTGGACCGGCAAGCCGATGAGGGTAGAGGGCGAGTTCGACACGGAGGGCGTCCTGACCGGCGCCGATTTTCTTCCCGCGATGAACGAGAAGCCAGAGCCGCTGACCGGCACGGTCGTCGTCGTAGGGGGCGGGAACACGGCCATGGACGTCGCGAGGACTGCCTGGCGCCTCGGCGCCGACAAGGTCATCGTCCTCTACAGGCGCACGAAGGAAGAGATGCCCGCCGACAGGATGGAGATCGAGGAGTGTCTCGAGGAGGGCATAGAGATAATGGAGCTCGCCGCTCCCGTAGGCATCATCGCCGAGAACGGAAAACTCAAGGCTGTCAGGTGCCAGCGGATGAAGCTCGGCGAGCCCGACGACTCGGGCCGGCGCCGCCCTGTTCCGCTTGAAGGTTCCGAGTATGACCTGCCCTGCCAGATGGCAATATCGTCTATCGGCCAGGACACGGTGCTCGACGGGCTGACCGGCGTCGAAGGGGAAGAGATAGAACTGACTCGATGGAAGACGTATGTGGTCGACCTGGCGACGATGAAGACGAACATCCCGGGGGTCTTCGCCGGCGGCGACGCCGCCGACGACGGGCCGACGGTCGTGATCGACGCGATCAGTGACGGCCAGCGGGCCGGAAAGGCTATCGACGCTTTCCTGCGGGGCGAAGAGCTCCCCGCCAGGCCGTTTGTAGTGCACAAGGAGTTCTGGGCGAAGCCGGGCAGGACCGAGCTCGGCGAGATCAAGGAGAGTCCGAGGCACGAGGTCCATTTCCTGGACGTCGAGGAACGCCGAGGCTCGTTCGCCGAGGTAGCGACCGGGTTCGAGTTCGAGGACAATGTGCACGAATGCGACCGCTGCCTCTCATGCGGATGCGTGAAGTTCTACGACTGCGATCTGAGGCTCCAGGCCGAGGAGTACGGCGTCGACATGGAGAAGTACAGGGGGTACGCCCGAAAGCACAAGGTAGACGAGCGCCATCCCTACATAATATACGACCCGAACAAGTGCATACTCTGCGCGAGATGTGTAAGGACCTGCGAGCGCGTCCTTCCGATATCGGCGCTCGGGCTGGTCGGGCGCGGATTCCGCACCGAGATGCGCCCCGCGATGAACGATCCGCTCGTGGAGACGAGCTGCGTGAGCTGTGGCAACTGCGTCGATGCCTGCCCGACGGCGGCTCTGACGATCAAGTATCCCTTCCCCGGAAGGGCCGCCCTCTACACCGATGTGGTGGAGACCAGCTGCGCCTTCTGCTCGCTCGCGTGCGCGATGAACGTCAGGAAGTTCGGCGAGGACAGGTACTTCACGACTACGCCCGACGGGGCGGGGGAGTACCTCTGCAGGTACGGAAGGTTCGGCCAGGAGCTCTTCATCAGGCACAAGAGGATCACCTCTGCCATGATGCGCAGCGGGAACAGGCGCGAGACCATCGACATATGCCGGGCGCAGCAGGAGACCGTATCCGGCCTCCTCTCGATAGCGGGAAAGTACGGCCCGGAGAAGGTAGGCGTCTTCGTATCGCCGGAGCTAACGAACGAGGAGTTGTTTCTCGCGGCGCGGATAGCTCGCGAGGCGATAGGGACGAACAACATCGCCTCGCTTTCGATGCTCGGCACCGGCAACGAGGCCTCGGCGCTCGACGCGGTCCTCGGATTCACCGCTTCGACAGACGACAGGTCCTGTATAGCCGATGCCGACCTGATCATATGCAACAACACATCGCTCGAATCGGATCACCTCATACTCGCGGTAGACGTGATAGCGGCGGTCAGGAACGGGGCGAAGTTCATAGTCTCTAACTCGACGCTGGACATGACCGATCAGCACCTGGCGAGCGTCACTATGGATCCGATGAGGGGAACGGCCGCGGTACTCTGGAACGGTATCACTAAGGCGCTCATCGACGGCGGCGGCCTGGACGCGAAGAAGGCCGCTTCGATCGACGGGTGGAAGGAATTCAAGGCGTCGCTTGACGCGGTTGCCGGAGCATCGGCGGCGGTAAGCGGCGTGTCCGAAGAGAGGATAAAAGAGGCGGCGGCGATGATAACCGGCGCCGGGAATATCGTTATCATACACAGCCCCGACCGCAGGCAGGACCAGTCAGCCGGCGATCTCGTGACGCTCGCGAACCTCGTGGTCCTGCTAAGGGCCGCCGGGGCGTCGGCGGAGCTTCTGCTTCCGAGGACCTTCTCCAACACGGCGGGCCTGGCAGTGACAGGCGCGGATCCAGCGTTCGCGGCGGGAAGGGTCGAGCCTCCGGCGAAAGCCGCGGGAGTAAAGACCAGAAGGGAATTGCTCGAACTCCTCGAGAAGGGGGAGATAAGGGGCGCACTCGTGATCGGCGAGGATCCGATGGCGTGGGGGACGACGGGCTCCTGGCTGCAGAACATAGAGTTCCTCGCGGCCGTCGACTGGACCGAAACGGAAACGACCCGTTTTGCCGACGTCGTGCTTCCGGGATCGACCTTCCTCGAGACCGCTGGCACGAGATGCAGCTTCGAGGGAAATGTGGTCGAATACGCCCGGGCCGTCGAGCCCCCGGCGGGAGTCTCTGGCAGGGAGGTGCTCGAGGGTCTGGCGTCGGAGTTCGGCCTGAAGGATACTTGTGAGGCAGCCGCGCAGCTCAGGGCGGCGGTCGAAAAGAACGCGAAAAAACTCCTTCCCTGGTATTGGAACACGGGGCAGGCGCGCGACGGCGCTCCCGGGGCCAGGCTGACGGCGGCGGGCCCGGTGGCGGGAAAGAGCGTTCTGATGCCGCCTCTTACCCACACGGGCAGGTACAGGAAAGAGATACGCGAGGTGGGCACGGGACGGTTCAGGGTAAGGTGACCGGATGCTGAAGCTCGAGAACTTCTTCGACTTCATGGAGGAAAGCTTCGATTACCTCCTCGTCCTCGACGGGAAGGGGAGGGTGATCCACGCGAGCGAAGAGATCGTCTCGGACGGATTCCCGGATTCGGCAGCGGTCGTGGAGAGATCGATAGACGATCTGCTTACCGCCTCATCCGTTGATACGATCAGGTCGGCAATGGTCCAGGCCAAGGCCGGCACCCGCGGTGTCGTGGTGATCTCTACCGAGGATGACCAGTCATCGTCGATCCCGCTTAAGGCCGGACATTTCGTCGCCGAGATAGGGGATGTCTATCCCCTCTTCGGCAACAGGCTCGAGGGCCTCGCCAAGGTCGGCGAATGGGAGAAGAACGAGAGGATCAAGGAACTCGCCTGCCTCTACAGCGTCGCCGAGCTGATCGAGGTCTCCGCGTCGATCCCCGATTTCTTCACAAGGCTTCCGAAAACACTCGGGCAGGGGATGCTCTATCCCGACGAGGTCGTGATCTACTCGAACTACCAGGGGATAGAGTACGGGCAGAAGCCGGCTTCGAAGAAGAGGCTGAGGGTGCCCCTGATAGTGGCGAAGGAAGAAAAGGGCGAGATCCTCGTCGGCTATCACGACGACGATCACGAGCTCCTTCCCGAGGAACAGAAGATGCTCGACGAGATCGGCAGGATGCTGATGCTTGCCCTCGAGCGCAAGGAGTTTCGGGAGAAGCTCCACATCATGGAGGAGGAGGAAGAGGACTTCAACAAGCGGCTCGACCAGCTTCGCGGCGAGATCGAGTCCAAGACGAGAGAGCTGGAGGAGCAGAAGAGCAAGCTGAGCATCGTCGATTCGTATCTCGACCGTGTAAAGGGCGGATGGGAGGAGTCGAAGTCGAGGCTTGAGACGATGTTCAAGGCTATACCGGACGATGTCGTCCTCATAGACAAGAACCGGAAGGTCGTGATGACCAACCAGGAGGACATAGAGCCGGGCAATTACTGCTACACTAGCTATTTCCACCGCGACAAGCCATGCGAGGACTGCCGGCTCGCCAGGGTGCTCCGTGACAAGATACCCGTCTCGCTTACGATGAAACTCGGTGAAAGGTACATCCAGGTGCAGGCGCAGCCGGTGTTCAACCAGGACCACGAGGTAGACGGTATTCTCGAGTTCTACCGCGACGTCACTCTCGAGAAGACGTATGACCAGCAGCTCCAGCAGGCCGACAAGCTCGCCTCGATCGGCCAGCTCGTCAGCGGCATCGGCCACGAGATAAACAACCCGAACCAGTTCATCCGCGGAAACATCAAGATCATCCAGCAATCGCTCGACGACATGCTCCCTATCGTAGACGACTACGTCAAGGACTACCCCGATCTGAAGATAGCCAGGCTGAACTACGATTTCTTCCGTCAGCATATCATGACGCTCGTCGACGATATGGCTCACGGGTCGGAACGGATAAAAGCTATCGTAGAGGGCCTCAGAACGTTCACCCGCAAGGACGAGGGGCTTCTCCTGGACAAGGTCGACATCAACACCCTGATCGAGACGGCCGCGAGGCTCGTCCATAACGAGGTCCACAAGACGGCCGACATAGAGCTCGATCTCTCGCCGGGCGTGCCTACCTTCACCGGGAATTCGCAGAAGATAGAGCAGGTGCTGATCAACCTGATAGTCAATGCCAGCCAGGCTATACCAGACGACCGCCGGGGACTTATCAAGGTCGCGACCCACTATGAGGACGAGAGGATCACAATCCTGGTCGAGGACAACGGCAAGGGGATGAACGAGAGCATCGTCAACCAGATATTCAATCCGTTTTTTACGACCAAAAGGGCCAAGGGGGGCACGGGGCTCGGGCTGGCGATAGCCTACCGCATAATCGAGGAGCATAACGGCAAGATCCAGGTCAAGAGCAAGCCCGGCGTGGGCACGACTTTTATTATAATAATCCCCGCACTTCAGTTCGGACCGCCGACCGTGGAGCAGAAATGAAAAAGATCCTGATAGTAGATGACGACACCGCTGTCACCAATTACCTGCTGGTCTTCCTCGTGCAGTCCGGGATATTCGAGCCGACCATCATCAATGATTCGAGGGAGGTTGAAAACCGCCTCGGGTCTGAGACGTTCGACGTGATGCTTCTCGACATGGACATGCCGAACGTGAGCGGAATGGACATCCTACAGAAGATGAGGGGAAAAGGGGACGGCACTCCGGTCGTAGTGCTGACCGGCGTTAGCGACGTGACTCTCGCGGTCAAGTCGATGAAGCTCGGCGCGTTCGATTATCTAACCAAGCCGGTCGACGAGGACAAGCTGCTCGAGGTGCTCGACAACGCGATGGCGCACGGCGAACTCCACAGGGAGATAGAGGACCTCCCCGAGCAGCTAAGCAGGCAGGATCTCGCCCACGAAGCTGTCTTCGAGCAGTTCCCGACGCAGGACCCCGGCATGATAAGGCTCTTCCACCAGGTCGAGAAGCTCGCCACGAGCGACCTCGGCATATTCATATGGGGGGAGAGCGGGACGGGAAAGGAGGCGCTGGCGAGAGCGATCCACAATTCCAGCTCGCGCAGCGACGGCCCATTTATCGCGGTGGAGGCCGATTCCCGCGATTCTGAAAGCTTCCCTGGATTCTTCTTCGGGCAGGACAGGGACTGGAGCGGCTCCCGTGAGGAGTCCGCCGGCGTCCTTGAGCAGGCCGACGGAGGGACGCTGTTCCTCAACAATATCGACGCGCTTTCACTTCCCATGCAGGTCAGGCTCAAGAGGGTCATCCAGAACGACGAGTACTACAGGGAGAACTCGACGAAGATAAGGAAGATAGACGTCAGGCTGATCGTCTCTTCGACGCACGACCTTACCCTGCCAGAGTACATGGACACATTCTCGAGGGACCTCCTGTACCACCTGATGGTCAACTCGATCCAGATACCGCCGCTGCGCGAAAGGCAGGGCGACATACCGCTGCTCGCCGATCTATTCCTCCGCGAGGAGGTGGAGAGAACGGGCAAGAAGATCACGGGGTTCTCCGACGAGTTCCTCGATCTGCTGCAGAACTACGCGTTTCCCACTAACGTCCAGGAGCTGCGCACGATCGTCGCGCTCGCCGTCGCGAACGAGGAGTCGGACAGAATAACGGTCGACTCTCTTTCCGCGACGATCAGGGAGAGGATATCTCCGGCTGTAACCGTCGAAGGACTGCCGTTCATGCCGAGAAAGCTCGAGGAAGTGATCAGGGAGCACGTCGCGAAGACCCTCGAGTACTTCGGGGGGGACCGCGAAAGGGCGGCCGGGGAGCTCGGTATATCGCTCGACGAGCTGGAGAGGCGGACGATGCCCGGCGGAGAAATCTCTTGATAGGAGCCGGACGAGTCTGGTAAATAAGTGCTTTGTCTCTGCGCGATGATTTAAATTCGAAGGGGTGGCGTCTCGCCTGTGACCCTTGTGTCTTAAACGAATTGACAATAGAAACGGTCAGACATGAACAAGATTCTCGAGAAGGAATTTATCTCGCCGCAGGTCTTCCGGATGACGGTGGAGGCTCCCGATATCGCGAGAAAGAGGAAGGCCGGACAGTTCATCATCCTGCGCACGTGCGATGCCGGTGAGCGGATCCCCCTGACTATAGCGGACGCTGATGCCGAGAGGGGCACCATCGAGCTGATCGTACAGATAGTCGGCAAGTCCACGACCGAGCTCTCGAAGCTCGAGGCGGGGGAGATGCTGCGTGACTTCGTCGGCCCGCTCGGCAGGCCTACGCACATAGAGCTTTTCGGCACCGTCGTGATCGTCGGCGGCGGAGTTGGGATCGCCCCTTCGCATCCGATCGCCCAGGCGATGAAGGCGGCCGGCAACAACGTGATATCGATCCTCGGCGGCAGGTCGAAGGACCTCGTCATAATGGAAGAGAAGATGACCGCGTGCAGCGACCGCGTCCTGATAACCACCGACGACGGCTCCTACGGCCAGAAGGGGCTCGTCACTGATGCCCTGCAGCAGCTTATCGATGAGGGAGTCAAGATCGACATGGTGGTCGCGGTCGGCCCTCCCATCATGATGAAGTTCGTCTCGCTGCTTACGAAGAAATTCGACATACCGACTCTCGTGAGCCTCAACACGATCATGGTCGACGGCACGGGGATGTGCGGGGCGTGCAGGGTGACCGTGGGCGAGGGCACGAAGTTCGTCTGCGTGGACGGCCCGGAGTTCGACGGGCACAAGGTCGACTTCGACGAGATGATGAAGCGTCAGCGCATGTACGAGAAGCAGGAAAAGGAATCGTTGGACCGCTACGAGTCCCAGCAGTGATATAAGTTATGCCGAGAAGGAGGTAGCGGCCGTGAGCGGCCGCGGGTGATATGGAAGAGAACAAGCTGACAGCAAAGGAGAGGCTGGCGATTCCGGTCCAGGCGATGCCCGAGCAGGACCCGAAGGAGCGGATCCACAACGTGCAGGAGGTCCCCTACGGGTACACAGAAGAACAGGCGATGGTAGAGGCGAGAAGGTGCCTCCAGTGCAAGAAGGCGCCATGCGTGTCGGGCTGCCCCGTCGAGATCAATATCCCGGGATTCGTCAACGCGATCGTCAACGGTGACTTCCGCGCCGGCATCGATATCATCAAGGAGACTAATATCCTTCCCGCCGTCTGCGGCCGCGTCTGCCCGCAGGAGGAGCAGTGCCAGCTCTACTGCATTGTCGGCAAGAGCCTGAAGACGACGGACAAAGCGGTGCAGATAGGCAAGCTCGAGCGTTTCCTCGCCGACTGGGAGAGGGAGAAGAGCGAGACGAAGATGCCCGAGATAAAGCCGGCGACAGGAAAGAAGGTCGCCATCGTGGGCTCGGGCCCCGCCGGCCTTACCGTCGCGGCCGACGTGCGCCGCGAGGGGCACGAGGTGACGATCTTCGAGGCCCTTCACAAGCCGGGCGGGGTGCTTATCTACGGTATCCCCGAGTTCCGACTCCCGAAGGCGATCGTGATGAAAGAGGTCGACAACCTCGAAAAGATGGGAGTCGAGGTAAAATACAACTACGTGATCGGAAAGATCTTCACCGTCGACGAGCTCCTCGACGAGGAAGGGTACGACGCGGTCTTCATAGCGACCGGCGCGGGGCTGCCGATGTTCATGCGCATACCGGGCGAGAACCTCAACGGGGTCTACTCGGCGAACGAGTTTCTCACCAGGGCCAACCTGATGCAGGCGTACTCCTTCCCAGAGACAGACACGCCGATAGCCAGGTCGAAGAACGTGGCAGTGTTCGGCGGAGGGAACGTCGCGATGGACTCGGCCCGCACGGCTCTGAGGCTCGGCGCTGAAAATGTATATTTGATCTACCGCCGCTCGAAGGCCGAGATGCCGGCGAGGATCGAGGAGGTCCATCACGCCGAGCAGGAGGGCGTGCAGTTCATGCTGCTGCAGAACCCGACCCGCCTTATCGGCGACGAGGACGGCTGGGTCACGCAGGTCGAATGCATCAAGATGGAGCTCGGAGAGCCTGACGACTCTGGCAGGCGCCGTCCCGTACCTGTGCCGGGAAGCGAGTTCACGCTCGACATCGACACCGTCATAGTCTCGATAGGCAACTCGTCGAACCCACTGATCCCGGACACCACTCCCGACATCTCGACCAACAAGTGGGGGAACATCACGGTCGACGAGGCGACGATGAAGACGAGCAAGAAGGGCGTGTTCGCCGGGGGCGACATAGTCCTCGGGGCGGCCACAGTGATTCTCGCGATGGGCCAGGGACGCAAGGCGGCCGTAGCGATCAACGAGTACCTCGAGTCGGGCAGCTGGTAGTATATCTGGAGGAAGCTAGCTCGCCGCCCGGCGAAGGGTGATGCGGCATCGGCTTCCACGATCACCAGGGTCGATGAACCGTATCTCCCCGCCTGCCGCTTCCACGGCCCACTTCGCTATGGCAAGGCCGAGTCCCGACCCGCCGGATTCTCTCGTCCTGGCGTCGTCGAGCCTGAAGAACCTCTCGAATACCTTTGACCTCTCGGCCTCAGGGATGCCCGGACCGGAATCCACGATCTCGATATACGCGCCATCAGCGGAGATACCGGTCTCGACCGTTATTTCCCCGCCTTCGGGCGTATACATGATCGCGTTGTGAAGTACGTTCGATATCGCCAGCGTCAGCGTCGATCTGTCAGCGGTTATCATTATACCGTCTCTCAGGCCGGTAGATATCTTCTGTCCCTTCTCTTCCGCGAGTACTTTCATCTCATCGATCACTCCGTTGACCATTCCGGACAGGTCGACAGGGACTGGACGCAGTCCCGCGGATCCGGCGTCCCCTCTGGCAAGCATCAGCAGGTCGTCCGTGAGCCTCGTCAGCCTCCCGGTCTCCTCGAGCATGCTTTGAATAGATTCGCGGTAGCTGTCGGCGCTCTCCGGACCGCGAAGGGCCACTTCGCCGACGCTTCTGATAGAGGTCAGCGGGGTGCGCAGCTCGTGGGAGGCGTCGGCGGTGAAGCGCCGCAGTTTCTCGAACGACTGCTCGAGCCTTGCCAGCGTATCGTTGAATACCGACGCGAGGCTGCCGATCTCGTCTCTTTCGTGCGGGACGGGCAGGCGCGCCGAGAGGTTGTCAGCCGATATATCTCGGGCCTTTTCGGTGATCTCGCGCACAGGAGAGAGGGCTCTTCCGGCGAGGAAATACCCGCCCAGCAGCGAGAGGGCGAAAGCGGCGATCCCGGCGATGACCAGTATCGCGGCGAGCTCGCCGGGGACAGCGGCGGCCTCGGTCGTCTCCTTCGCGTAGAACAGGGTGTATCGGTACTCGGGGATCGTGCCCTTTCGGATCGAGTACGACCTTCCGTCCGCGGACGTCCATCCGGCGTATTCCCCTGATCCGAGACCGGTGCGGTCGACCGGCAGTCCCGCCCTGTCCCAGCCTAGCGTCTGGTATTCGGGCTCGCCGTTCATCAGGACGAGGATAAGCTCGTCGTCGCCAAGGTGCCTGAGGTCGAAGATATCCCCGCCCGAGTTTATGATCACCGTCTCGACTGTCGAGTAACCGGCGTCAAGGCCGGCGCGGACCATCATCCCGACCCTGTCGCGCATCAGGTACCAGATGCCGATGGACAGAAGCAGGAGGATTATCAGCAGGACCGCCATGTAGGAGAGTGTGAGCCTCAGGCGGATTCCGGGTCCCCTACGGCTCATGGCTCCTCCTCGGAGAGGACGAAGCCCACGCCCCGTATCGTATGAAGCAGGCGCCTGCCGTGATCAGCGTCCATCTTGCTCCTCAGCCTCGTGATGTGGACGTCGATCACGTTGTCGAGCGGGGTGGCCCTCTGCCCGGCCCGCCAGATGTCGCGGGCCAGCATCTCGCGCGTCACAGTCTGGCCGTGGTTCAGGGCGAGGTATTCGAGGAGCTCGAACTCCCTGCCCGTGAGCTGGACCTCTTCGTCGGCCCTGGTGACGCGCCTTGTGACCCTGTCTATCTCGAGGTCGCCGATCCTTATCCGGAGCACATCGTCGGTCCGGCCTCGCCTGGTGAGCGCCCTGACCCGGGCGAGCAGCTCGGGGAAGGCGAAAGGCTTGACGAGGTAGTCGTCCGCCCCCGAGTCGAGGCCTGTGACGCGGTCGTCCACCGTATCCCTGGCCGTGAGTATGAGGACGGGGGTCTGGCATCGCTTCTCGCGCAGCGACTGGAGGATCTCGATCCCGCTCCTGCCGGGGAGCATCAGGTCGAGGAGGATAAGGTCGAATGCCTGGGTGGTAGCGAGGAAAAAACCCTCTTCGCCGGTGTGGGCGACAGTGACCTGGTATTTTTCCCTCTCCAGGCCCTGCCTCAGCGCCCTGGCCACCTTCTTTTCGTCCTCTACGACGAGTATGTGCATCCTTTTCCCTCCGGCGGGGATGATAGCAGATATCCCGCTTCCGGCCCTACTTCTTTACTATGCTCAGCGATATACCCTCCGAGCTCGTCCCGATGAAGGTCGTCTCCAGGCCGGGGTCGTTCTCTATAGCCTCGAGGAAGTCGCGCATCGAGCGCTCCTGCGCGATGACGTTGTGCGCTGTGATCGCTCCGCCGGGCACGACCCTGTCGCGGATCATCTCGAGGAACTTCACGTAGTCCGGTTTCCACGCGTCGAGGAATATGAAATCGAAATCTCCTTCTATCCGGGGGATCTCCTCGAAGGCGTCCTTTATCCGCAGGTCTATTGTGTCGTCGAGCCCCGCTTTCTTGAAGTTCTCCTTCGCCTCCAAGCCCCTGAGCTTTTCGTACTCGATGGTTATTATCTTTCCGCCCGTCTCGCGGAACGCCAGGCCGAGCCAGAGTGTCGAGTACCCGTTGGAGGTCCCGATCTCCAGGCCGCGCCTGTACCCCTTCTCGATTATCAGGTCATAGAGGAACCGCCCGTCGGCGGCGGGGACGTTCATCCCCCCGTGCACAGTGGGCAGGTCCTTCAGCATCGGCAGGACACGCTGGTCGGTCATCCCGGAGAATATGTCGGGAAACTCCACTGCGGGATCCGGCATCCTGAAGATATCATCATCGATAGGCACGCCGTCTCTTACCTCGTCGATAAAGAACTTCGTCCTGTTTCCCTGGCTGTCGAAGTATACCAGATGCGGGATTAGTATGCCGTCGACCGCCCTGTAATCGGTGAAATAGAGCCGCCCCGCCTTCGTGAGGAGGCCTGAGTCCCTGTCGAACACGAAACGTATCTCCCTGCCGCCGGGAAGCATTCCGCTGAGGACGTCGACGCCGCTTCCTTCGTCGTCCGCAGGTACGGCCACCTCGAGGCCGTCGAAATACCTGTCGAACCTCAGCGCCCCTAGCGGGTCTATCCACCAGACGGTGACCCCCCAGCCGGAGAGGTCTTCCCTGCGTACGCCGTTGGCGTCACGGACCCAGCCCTGCGAGCCGTCAAAACCTCTCTTGACCGGTGGATCGGAAGAAAGGCTCGTATAAAGCCATCTTCCGTCCGAGTCTACAGTCACCTCGAATCTGGTCTCCTCGGCCGCGGTAGGATCCTTGCCTTCGAGCCTCGCGTGCTTTACGGGTTCGGTGGCGCTCCGGCAGATGCACCGCCTCGAACCGATCCTCTCCATGCTTTCGCTGCCCCCCAGCGCATCGATGTATCTGCCCAGTATCGTTGCCATAGAGGCGATCTCACCGAACGAGGCCGCTTCGTGTCCCGATACGGAGACCGTCACCTGCGGATATATCCCGCCCGGTCCGGCCTCTTCGATGACAGCTTCAGCGCCGGCCCTGCCCGCGCGGTCCCCGAGGATGCCGTCGTATCTGCGCGAGCCGGCTGTTATCTCAAAGGGCGAGCCTTTCTCTTCCGAAGCGCCTGTTATCGTGACTACACATCCTTTCGACGTCGAGCTTCTCGAGGCGTATATGGTCACGGGGGGCGAGGGGTCCTTGGAAAGGCGGATCGTCTGCACCAGGTCCGGGTCCTCGTGAGCGCCGATCCCGGGGAACCAGGCGGCGCGGAAGGAGGGGCCTGGCTCCATGTCTGCGTCGTTGGCGGTCAGCTGGAAGCCCAGTTCCCGGCCCTCCGCCGCCCCGATCCCTATGCTGCCGCACGGGAAGAAGACCTCGATGATGTAACCACCGCCGGTGACCCTGCGTGCCTGTTCGGTCACGACCGTCCTTTCGCCGGCTCCGGCGCCGTGATCGTACAGCTTCGTCCTGAGCGAGTCGTATCTTTCGTCAGCCCCCGGAGCGAGGACGAGCTGAACCATGTTCATGCTGCCCCTGCCCCCGGAGATGAAGATCTCGATGCAGTCCTCCTGCCAGAGCCGTTTGAGCTCCTCGTGCTCGTGCGCTACGTCGTCGCTTACTTCCACCAGTATCAGCAGGCCGCCCCTGTTCCAGCCGAGCCGGAACCGGACGTCGAAATCATCCGCGGGCAGGAACCGGCCTTCCGGGTCGGGGAGCAGGTCGACGCGAAACCCCCTGTCTGCCCAATCGGCGGCGTCCCCGTCGATCACTATACCGTCGACAGGGGGGATGTCGTAGACCGGCGTCTCCGCGAGGGCCGGGGCAGCCAGCATGACCGCCGGTACCAGTATCATCAGCGACCTTGGCATCATCAGCCTCCTTTTTCATGCCTCATGGAGATTATCCCGCTCCATAACATGTTGCGCCACTTAATGATTCCTTAAATGGACTTAAGAAAGGCGGAGGGCTCCCGCCCCGGACCGCCTCAGGTTGACATGTCGCCTCGTCTTGCGTATTATTCGCCGTACACTTTATCCAGGCCCGGAAAGGCGGGAATGAGAGTAAGAACGCGGATCTCGATCGCAGGGATCCTGGTATCGGTCATCGCAGCGCTGCTCTCCGCGATGCTGTCCTCTGGAAGCGAAGTCAGGCTGGTATTCGTACTGACTGTCTTTTTCAGCGGATTCGCGGGAGGGGCTTCTCTGGCCGCGCTGATATGCGGTATCAAGCACAGAAACAGTGAGGAGAAGGACTGAGACGCTCAGTGCCGGTCCTTTTACGTCACATCCCCTTTAAACAGGAGGAATGAAGGGATGAAGAGAAAGTTTTTCGCGCCTCTGCTTGCCGTCCTGCTGCTGCTCGCCTGCTCCCCGAAGGAGCAGAATCCGTTCTTCACCGAATGGGACACCCCCTTCGGGATCCCGCCCTTCTCGCAGATAAAGGAAGAGCATTACATGCCCGCCATGCAGAAGGGGATCGCAGAGCACCAGGCGGAGATAGACGCTATCGCGAACAGCAAAGAACCGCCGACGTTCGAGAACACGATCGTCGCCGTCGAGTACAGCGGAAAGCTTCTCGACAAGGTCACGGAGGTCTTCTTCAGCCTCAACTCCGCGATAACAAACGACCGGATGCAGGCGATCGCGAAGGAAGCGGCTCCGCTTCTTTCCGAGCACAATGATAATATCATCCTCAACGAAAAGCTGTTCCAGCGGGTCAAAGCCGTCTATCAGCAGCGGGAATCTCTCACGCTCACTCCCTCGCAGGACAAACTGCTCGAGGATTACTACAAGCGGTTCGTCCGCAACGGGGCCGACCTCAGCGACGAGGACAAGGAGAAGCTCCGCGCGATCAACAAGGAGCTCTCGGTCCTTACCCTCCAGTTCGGCGAGAACGTGCTGAAGGAGACGAACAAGTACGAGATGCTCCTCGAGGACAAGAAGGACCTCGCGGGGCTGCCCGATTTCGTCGTGAGCGCCGCCTCCGAGGCGGCGGCGGCGAAGGGGTACGAGGGCAAGTGGCTCTTCACCCTACAGAAGACGAGCTGGATACCCTTCCTGCAGTACTCCGACAGGAGGGACCTGCGCGAGAAGCTGTACACTGCCTGGATGATGATAGGCGACAACGGCGACGATCTCGACAACAAGGAGACCGTCAAGAAGATAGTCATGCTCAGGCTCGACAGGTCAAACCTGCTCGGCTACCCGACCTACGCCGATTTCGCCCTCGAGGATGCGATGGCGAAGAACCCCGCGAACGTCTATGGGCTGCTCGATCAGATATGGGGGCCTGCCCTCAGGAAGGCGAAGGAGGAAAGGGCCCTTTTCCAGGGGATGATCGACCGCGAAGGCGGAGGTTTCAAGCTCGCCAGCTGGGACTGGTGGTACTACGCCGAGAAGCTGAAGAAGGAGAAGTACGATCTCGATGACGAGGTACTCAAGCCCTATTTCCAGCTCGAGAACGTGATGGCCGGGGCGTTCGAAGTATGTAACAGGCTCTACGGGATAACCTTCAATGAGATCGAAGGCCTTCCAGTATACCACGAGGATGTCCGCGCTTTCGAGGTAAGGGAGGAGGACGGCACCCACATAGGGATCTTCTTCTGCGATTATTTCCCCAGGGACAGCAAGAGGGGCGGCGCCTGGATGGGCGAGTTCCGCGGGCAGTCCAGGACGGCGGACGGCAAGATGGTATATCCGCTGGTCTACAACGTCGGCAACTTCTCGAAGCCGACTGGCGACATGCCGTCGCTGCTGACCCTCGACGAGGTGACTACCCTCTTCCACGAGCTTGGCCACGGCCTGCACGGCCTTCTCTCTAACGGGACCTATCCCAGTCAGACCGGCACGAACGTCGCGACCGATTTCGTCGAGTTGCCGTCGCAGATCATGGAGAACTGGGCGACCGAGCCGGCGGTGCTCAAGATGTACGCGAAGCACTACAGGACGGGAGAGCCGATCCCCGACGAGCTGATAGAAAAGATCAAGAGGGCTAAGCAGTTCAACCAGGGCTTCGCGGCGACCGAGTACATAGCGGCTTCGCTCCTCGACATGGATTACCACACCGTCGCCACGCGCTTCGATATGGATGTGAACAAGTTCGAGAACAAGTCTATGGGCAGGATCGGCCTTATACCAGAGATAATTCCGAGGTACAGGTCGACATACTTCAGCCACATATTCTCTGGCGGATACGCCGCCGGCTACTACAGCTACATGTGGGCCGAGGTTCTCGACGCCGACGCCTTCCAGGCATTCAAGGAGAACGGCCTCTTCGACCGCAAGACGGCGCAGCTGTTCCGCGAGAACGTCCTCGCCAAAGGCGGCTCCGAGGATCCGATGAAGCTGTACGTGCAGTTCAGGGGAGCCATTCCCAGCATACAGCCGCTTCTTGAGAGAAGGGGACTGAACTAGATCGAATAAAAAGTCCTGGAAACGGTATTTCTTGCAGAGGGTCCGCCTGACGGCGAGCCCTCTGCAAGTGACCGGAGGTCAAGGCCATGATCAAGGTTGGGGCGATCCTTAATGCCGTTTTCCTGATCACTGTACTCTTCAATCTTTTTTCCTGGTTCATTCTCCCGGATAACACGGCCATCCATTTCAGCAGGGGCGGTGTGCCCGACAACTGGGCCTCGAAGGACGCGCACGTCATCATCTTCACCGGGATCATGGTGGTTCTCTACGCCGGCTTCGTCCTGTCCCCGAATCTGCTCAGCGGACTCCCGGCGAAGTACATCAACCTGCCTAACCGGGAATACTGGCTTCGCGACGAGAACAGGCCCGAGGCGGAGAGTCGAATGAGGGAGCTGATGCTGACGTTCGGGATAGCTACAGGCCTGTTCATGCTTTCAGTGTCGGCGATGTCCGTGGCGGCAAACCTCTCCGAGCCTGTCCGGCTGAGCGAGGGGATCTTTTTGGTGATATTCATATCGTATATCGCATATACGGTAATGTGGCTCGTGCGGCTGCTGACCGCCTTCAGGATCCCGGAGTGATCATATTGATGGAAAGTATCGCCGCGGAGTCCCGGACAGGTCTCTCGTAGAAAATGGGAAGCGCTAGAACTCGTGGCCGAGCCTCGTGACGCTTTTTACTCCCTCGATGCCAGAGAGCTCCTTAAGCAGGGTGACGTTCATCTTTCTTGACGTATCATACTCGATGATGATGTTCCATGTCCCGTCGACGAGCTTGACGTCGTGCACTTCGTTCGAGATCTTCAGCTTCGTGAATTCTCTCAGCACAATTGGCACCATGCCTTCACGGCTGTCGAGGACCAGATGAACGATTTGTGTGGAGTGGAAACGGTGTATTCCCGCCTCGAGAAATCTCACGGCTATCAGCGTCAGGGTGATGATCGCCGCTCCCGCTACGGCGAGCAGTATGTAGCCGGCCCCTATCGCGAGCCCCAGGGCGGAGAGGACCCAGATCGTGGCCGCGGTCGTAAGGCCCGAGATGCTGAACCTCGATCGCATTATAGTGCCGGCGCAGAGGAAGCCGACGCCTGTCACGACCTGCGCGGCGATCCTGCCGGGGTCGGCCACCCTGCCGGCGGTCCTCGCTATCTCGATCGATATTATCATAAAGAGGCACGAGCCGACGCACATCAGGATGTTGGTCCTTATCCCCGCCGGCTTACCCTTGAACTCTCGCTCGAGGCCGACGACTCCGCCGATCAGGAGCGCGACCAGAAGCCTCATCATGTAAGTGGTTATGGGCTCAGTCATCCGGTCTGCCTTTCAGTAGTGCCTGGATGATTCTATTTCCGCCCTCGCCCGTCCTGCAAGACAAATCAGGCCTTTTCGGTCCTTTTCACTGGAAAAGGGCGCCTCTCGCCGGTATCTTAATACGGCATTTTTCACTCAACGGCAGAGAGATATGGATATACGAGGGATATTCGAATCGAAGATGGAGGGGGGCGCCGGGAGGCTCTCACTAATAGTCAAGGGGCGCGTCCAGGGGGTAGGCTTCCGGCCTTCGATCTACAGGATGGCTGCTGCAGCCGGGTTGGCGGGGTCTGTGAGGAATACGAGGCGCGGCGTGGTCATCGAGGTAGAGGGGCCCCGGGACTCCATGCTTGCCTTCGCTTCGTCACTCAGGGACGATCTGCCGCCGCTTGCCAGAATAGATTCGATCGAGGTTGAGCGCGCCGAACCGGCCGGTGACGGGGAGTTCGTCATCATCGAGAGCGAGGAGGCGGGCCGCTCCGACGCCCTCTACCCCGTAGACACGGCCACCTGCGCGGACTGCCTGCGGGAGATGGGAGACCCAGGCGACCCGAGGTACCGGTATCCCTTCATAAACTGCACGAACTGCGGGCCGCGGTTCACGATAATCGAGGGGCTCCCGTACGACAGGCCGCTCACGACGATGAGCGTCTTCGAGATGGACACCCTCTGCGAGGGTCAATATTCCGACCCGGCCGACAGGAGATTCCACGCCGAGCCGATTTCATGCCCGGGCTGCGGGCCGTCCCTGTCGCTTGTCGACGCCGATATGCGGGAGATACAGGGGGATCCTGTCGAGGAGGCGAAGCGGCTGATAGGCAACGGAAGGATACTCGCGGTCAAGGGGCTCGGGGGGTATCATATCGCATGCCTTGCCAGCAGCGAGGAGACGGTCTCGATACTGAGGGCACGGAAGAAGCGGCCGGTCAAACCGTTCGCCGTAATGTTCCGAGACATCGCGACCCTCGAGAGATACTGCGAGGCAGGGGATGTCGAGAAAAAGCTTCTTCTCTCGCCCGAAGCCCCGATAGTACTGCTCAGGACCAGGGGACAGGACCTGCTCGCCGAAGCACTGGCGCCCGGCAACGGGTATACCGGGGCGTTCCTGCCCTACACGCCGGTTCACCACCTGCTGATGGAGGATTTCGAAGCGCTGGTGATGACCTCGGCAAATTTCACCGACGAGCCGCTCATATCGACCGAAGAAGAGCTCACGGGGATACTTGGGCCGATAGCAGACGCAGCCCTGATCAATGACAGGCGGATAGCGCACAAGTGCGACGATTCGATATTCTTCGTCCCCGGCGGAATGCCCGTGCCGTTGCGGCGGGCCCGGGGATTCGTGCCGGAGCCCGTGCCGCTTGATCCCGGCTCGGACGCGTGCATCCTGGCGCTCGGCGGGCAGGAGAAGGGGACGTTCACCCTTACAAGAGGGGATGCGGCTTTCGTCTCGCCCCACCTGGGGGACCTCGGCGACTACAGGAGCCAGAAGAACTACCACAGCGAGCTCGCGTCCTTCAAAAGCATGCTTTCGCTCTCGCCATCTGTCGTCGTAAGGGACATGCACCCCGATTATTTCACATCGAGGATAGCAGGGGTGCTCGGCGCCGAAAAAATTATCGAGGTGCAGCACCACCACGCGCACGCGGTAAGCGTGATGGCTGAATACGGCATCAGCGAGCCGGTAATAGGGGTGTCGTTCGACGGCACCGGGTACGGGGGAGACGGCACGCTCTGGGGAGGAGAGTTCCTGCTGGCGCGCCAGCACGATTTCACAAGGCTAGCTCACCTCAGGCACGTCCCTCTGCCGGGCGGTGAGAGGGCGGTACGGGAGCCGTGGAGGATGTCGCTTATGTATCTGCGCGAGGTCTTCGGGTCCCAGGCGATTTCAAAGGCCCCGCCCGGATTGAGGCTGGGGGACCTTCCCGCAGAGATCGTCATGGACATGGCCGACCGGAACATCAACTCGATGCTGACCTCGAGCGCCGGAAGGCTGTTCGACGCGGTTGCGGCCCTGCTGGGGCTCGGCCTGAAGGTGAGCTACGAGGCCCAGGCGGCGGTCGCCCTCGAGAGCCTCGCCCTCGGAGCCGGACGGGCAGAGAGCAGGTACAGGTTCGGATACAGCGAGAGCCACCCGATGGAGATCGACGCCGCTCCGGTCATAGCCGGGATAATGGAGGATATCTCCAGCGCGGTGGATCCTCGTGATATCGCGGCCTCGTTTCACGAGAGTGTCGCGTACATGATCGTGGAAACAGCGGTGATGCTCGCGGGCCTAAACGGGTGCTCTGCCGCGGTGCTCTCCGGAGGAGTGTTCCAGAACAGGCAGCTCTGCGAGAGGATCATGGATCTGGCGTCTGGAACGGGCACGGCGTTCCTGATGCACCGGACCGTGCCTCCCAACGACGGGGGGGTCTCGCTCGGGCAGGCGCAGATTGCCGCTGCGAGGTTAGCGAGAGGTGGGCTATAATGCCCCGGTACGGTCCTGGCATGATACGCAGGGAGCTGATCGTATGAGCAGGCTGGAGGACGAAAAGATACTGCTGGCCCACGGCGGCGGCGGGATAATGATGAAGGAGCTCGTCTCCTTCCTCGTCGGAGCGGTCGGGGGCCAGGAAGGCGCGCTGCAGGACAGCGCCGTCTTCGACGCGCCGCCAGGGCGGATAGCGTTTACCACCGACTCTTTCGTCGTGCACCCTCTCTTCTTCCCCGGAGGCGACATAGGCCACCTGGCTGTATGCGGCACGGTCAACGACCTCGCCGTCGTCGGCGCAGTGCCGAAGTACATCTCGCTCGCTATGATCATCGAGGAAGGCTTTTCCGTATCGGACCTCGAGAGGATAGCGTCTTCGATAAGGGCCGCCGCGGATGAGGCGGGGGTCACCGTGGTCACGGGTGACACCAAGGTCGTCGACAGGGGCAAAGCGGACGGGATCTTCATAAACACTGCCGGGATAGGGGTCGTGCCGGACGGCCTCTCGCTCTCGTCCGATTCGGCCGTTAAGGGGGACAGGATCCTGGTGAGCGGCACGATCGGTGACCACGGCCTTGCGATACTGAGCATGCGCGAGGGGATAGATTTCGGGAGCGACCTGCGAAGCGACGCGGCCCCGCTCTCGAAGCTCACCGTTCCGCTTCTCGAGAGATTCGCCGGCATAAGGGCGATGAGGGACGCGACCCGGGGAGGCCTCGCCGCCGTGCTCAACGAGATCGCCGCTGATTCGGGGATATGCCTGCGCGTGGAGGAGGGGCTGATACCGGTCTCCGCGTCGGTCAGGAACGGCTGCGAGCTGATGGGATACGATCCGCTGAACATCGCGAACGAGGGGAAGCTCGTCGCTGTAGTGGACCCGGGCGAGGCGGAGGCGGTCCTGGAGGCTATGAGGGCGATCGAGCTGGGCAGGAACGCTGCGATCATAGGGGCTGCCGTCGAAGGCCCGGCCGGGCGCGTCATCATGAAGACCTCTTTCGGCGGGGAAAGGGTCGTAGACCTGCCGTACGGGGATCTTCTGCCGCGTATCTGCTGATACACACCGCCGGAGTTGCCGAAATCCCCTAAAAGGTATATCTTGTCAGTACGATGATCGATTATCACATGCACGGCAATTTCTGTGGACACGCCGAGGGCGAGCTGGAGGAGTATGTCCTCGAGGCCCTCGGGAAGGGCTTCATCGAGATAGGCTTTTCCGCCCATCTGCCCAAGGTCGTCGACCCCGACCCCTATCACGCGATGCTGGAGAAGAGGCTCCCAGACTACGTCGGGCTGGTCGAACACCTCCAGATGAAATACCGCGAGAGCATAAGGATCAAGCTCGGGATAGAGGCGGACTATTTCCCGGGTCTCGAGGACAGGACGAGGGAGCTGCTGGCGAAATACCCCTTCGACTACGTACTCGGATCCCTCCACTTCCTCGGCGACTGGCACTTCAGCAGCAAGGCGGGAAGGGACCGATACGATTCCGAGGACCCGCAGAAGGCATTCCCGCTTTACTTCAAGATACTGGGTCAGATGATCCGCAGCGGGCTTTTCGACGTGCTCGCCCACGCCGACTCTCTCCGCAAGGAGACCTTCGAGCCGGGGCCGGGCTCTTCCGGAGAATACGAGAAGCTGGCCGATCTCCTGTCCGTTCACGGGATGGCGATCGAGGTCAACACCGCCGGTCTGCGAAGGGGAGCCGGCTCGATATATCCGGACAGGCTCCTGCTCGAGGCCTGCGGGGCACGTGGCGTGCCGGTCACGCTCGGCTCGGACGCTCATACGCCGGCCGACGTAGGCTGCGATTTCAGGTACGCCTTCAGGCTCCTTGAGGAGACTGGCATCTCCGACATCGCGATATTCGACGGCCGGAAGATGGAGCGCAGGCCCATCTCGGAATTCAGGACAATACCGGTGAGCGGCCGCCTCTACGAGCTCCTCTCTGGCGAAGGCGAGCCCGGAAAGGGTGGCCGGCCGGGATCTGAAGAATCTTGACACTCCCGGCGGTTGAGGGTATGTTCCTGTCAACACAGGACCTTCATATGTTAATATAGACGGACAGGGGAAGCCTGGTTCGAGAGGAGGGAGAGGGAGCGGCACCGCTCCTTCGGCATAATTGAAGGAAAACAAGATCGTTAAGGAAGGCCTCACGTTCGACGATGTGCTCCTCATCCCCGCCAAATCTAACGTCCACCCGCAGAAGGTGAACCTCAAAACACGGCTGACCAGGAAAATCACCCTCAATATTCCGATAGTGTCGGCCGCGATGGATACCGTTACCGAGGCGGAGCTTGCCATAGCCCTCGCGCGAGAGGGCGGCATCGGGATAATACACAAGAACTTCTCGATCGAGGAGCAGGCCGAACAGGTCGACCGGGTCAAGAGGAGCGAGAGCGGGCTCATCTCCAACCCTGTGACATTCTCTCCCGACCAGCTCGTGAGCGAGGCGATGGCGGTGATGAGCACGTACAGGATCTCCGGCCTTCCCATCACGAAAAAGAACGGCGTCCTCGTCGGGATCCTGACCAACAGGGACCTGCGGTTCATCGACCGTTACGACCAGAAGGTAAGCGACGTGATGACCAAGGATCCGATAACGGCATCTGTGGGAATAAGCATGGAGAAGGCCAAGCGCATCCTGCACGAGAACAGGATCGAGAAGCTCCCCGTCGTGGACAGCGGCGGAAAGCTCAAGGGGCTCATAACGGTAAAGGATATCCAGAAAAAGCTCGATTATCCCAACGCGTGCAAGGACGCCGACGGCAGGCTCTGCGTGGGAGCGGCCGTGGGAGTGCTGGGAGAGACGATGAGGCGTGTCAAGGCGCTCGTAGACGCGGGTGTCGACGTCGTCGTCGTCGATACGGCTCACGGGCACTCGGTGGCGGTCCTCGAGACGGTCGCGAAGATCCGCGGAAAATACCGCGGGCTGCAGATAATCGCCGGTAACGTGGCGACCGCGGCCGGTACGAGGGACCTGATAAAGGCCGGCGCCAGCGCGGTGAAGATCGGGATAGGCCCCGGCGCGATATGCACGACCAGGGTGATCGCGGGCATAGGGGTGCCGCAGATCACCGCGATAATGGACTGTGCCGAGGTAGCCTCGAAGGCGGGTATCCCGGTGATCGCGGACGGTGGTATCAAGTTCTCGGGAGACATCACGAAGGCCATAGCGGCCGGAGCTGACTGCGTGATGGTAGGCAGCCTGTTCGCCGGGACCGAGGAGAGCCCCGGCGAGATAATCTACCACCAGGGCAAGAGCTTCAAGATATACCGGGGAATGGGTTCGATCGGGGCGATGAAGAGCGGAAGCGGCGACAGGTATTTCCAGGCGGGCATAACCGAGGAGCGCAAGTTCGTAGCCGAGGGTATAGAGGGGCGGGTCTCGTACAAGGGCAGTCTCGCGAGCAACGTCTACCAGTTGATGGGAGGCCTCAGGTCGGGGATGGGGTACTGCGGCGTCGGCACGATCGAGCAGCTCAAGAAGAAGGCCCGGTTCATCAGGATCACGCAGGCCGGCCTGAGGGAGAGCCATCCGCATGATGTGACCATCACGAAAGAAGCCCCTAATTACAAGACCACCTGATATGGCGGCGCGTACGCCGGGGGCATCATTGAGCGAGCGTCTTGAGCCGGAGATCAATTTTGAAAGACTGAGAGCGGCCGCGATGCGGACAGGCATCAGTCTGTTCGGGACGGCGCTGATAGACGAGGATCAGAGGTGCCGCTTCCATGAATCGATCAGGGAGATAGCTCGTTCCCTCCCCCATGCAGTATCGATGGGGATAAATCTGTCCTCCCCGGTTCTCGAGACCGTCCTTACCGCTCCGACCTGGACATATTACTACCATTACAGGCAGGTCAACATAGCCCTCGACCAGGCTGCGCTTCTTATCGCGGGCGAGATCCAGAAGGAAGGATTCTCGGCTCTGCCGGTGCCCGCGTCGCAGATACTCGACTGGAATCTGCTCAGGGCGCATCTCTCCCACAGGGAGGTCGCCGGGCTGGCCGGCCTGGGGTGGATGGGGCGCAACAACCTGCTTGTCACGCCTCAGTTCGGTTCCCAGGTCAGGCTCGTCACCGTCCTGACCGACATGGAGCTTCCCGCCCGCAGCGGCGGACACGCAGGCGGTGATTGCGGAAACTGCAGGGCATGCGTTAATATGTGTCCCGTGGGGGCGATCGCGGAAGAGCCTGAGGATTTCAACCTCGACAGGTGCGCCGCCCAGCTGAGGCGATTCGAGAAGTCGGAGAAGATCAACGCGATGATATGCGGCCTGTGCATCAAGGTCTGCCGCGGACAGAAAGATGGATGATGGCCAAGACACTCGAGAGGATCAACCAGTCCGTATGGGAGCTCAGGGAGCGCGTGCTCCTCAATCCGGAGAACTACGAGTACAGGATGGAGCTTCTGAACTTCTGGATGGAGAGCAAGGTGTTCATAGAGAGGCGCGGCGGAGTGCCTGAGCCGCAGAGAAGCTTCCTGATGCTTCAGAAGAGGGAGGCAGTGGCCTGTCTTCTAATCCATGGCGCCGGTGGCTCTCCGGAGGAGATGCGGCCGCTGGCCGAGCATCTCTTCGGGCAGGGATTCACTGTTCTCGGGATCAGGCTCCCGCTCGATCCCGCCTACTCAGATACGGGGTTCGCCGAGTACGCCAGGGCGATCTTCAGAAGGGGCGGGGGCAAGAGGCGCGGCGGGAGTGAGGCGGACGGCAGCGGAGCGTGGAGCGCCTGCCTCGCGAACGCGGAAGTAGCTCTCGACACGATGCTCGTATATTCGCCCGATACCTACGTGGCCGGGTTCAGCTTCGGCGGGACGATCGCCCTTAATCTGATGCAGAAATTCCCGGTCAAGGGGACGATCCTGCTGGCGCCGGGCCTCTTCCCGGCGGGCGGCACCCGGTTTGCCATGTTCTGGGCGGCAAGGCGGCTGATGCCGGGGCTGACCAGGAAAGCGATGCCGGTCCGGAGCATGATACTAGACCTTACCGAACGGACGCGGTCCAATCTCGGTTCGGGGCCGATCGACAACCCGATGCTGGTGATACAGGCCGCCGATGACCCGGTGATCTCTGCCAGGGGATACCAGTTCCTGCAGAAGCGGGCCGCGAACCCGAAGTCGAAGTTCGTTCTGCTCGGAAAAGGGGGGCACGTCATAGTAGGCGGCGAGGCTTCCGGAAAGGTCTTCGGCTACTGCGGGGATTTCATCAAGGGCGTCTAGCCCCGATCAGCGGCGAACGGATCGAACGAGAACGACGGGTCGGATCTCCTGAGCTCGGCGGACAGGATCTCAAGCTCTTTCCTCTCCAGCGCACCTCCAGACTTGCGGAACGCGGTCCAGGCGTCGAGGAACCGGTCGTAAAGTGCCGTCATCTCCCTTTTCCTCTCCTCCTCGGTGATGCCGCGCTCGAGATGGAACATCCCGCCGTCGCTGATGCGCGGGATCATGTTGAGGCAGGATGATCTCATCGCCGACAGGACGCCGACATACCTCTCGAACCCGGTGGAGAGTTTTCCCATGACATTGCCGATCGCCGTGGGGCGCCTGAACGTCTCAGCCGCGCTGGCCCACGCAAGACTGTAGTACGCCTTTCCCCGTCCCATCCATGCCTGCCTCGTCATCGCCATGTGAGGCGCAGATCCGGGCCTGCGGCCCTCGGGGTTGTCGAACACACCGAGCCTGACGAGAAGATCGTCCGCATTGGATCTGTAGATGATGAACCGCCTGCGGGGATCGGTCTCGCGGCTCGCCGTCTCAAACAGGGGGATGTCATAATGCATTATCGTCCCGGCGGCCGCGGCATCACGCGCCCCGAAGATGTGAGAGGTCAGTAGAGAGGCAAGGTAGACGTTGACGTCCTCGTCAAGGAATTCTCCGTTCGACGGGAACCCGCTCTCCCTCCTGCATTCGAGAAGGTTATCGATCATATAGAAATAGGCGGGAGAGGGGCGGCAGCCGCCATTTCCTACCGGTCTCCAGGTTGTAGAAGACTCCATGATGCCCTCTCTGTTGCGTCAATATCGTTCCGAACCGGCGCAGGGCGGCGAAATTGCAAGGTCTATGCCATGGAAAATTCAGATAAATCTTATGAGGGTAAATTCTCTTTCTGTTTTCGGGGTACTCTGATATAATGCCCCGAAAGTGTGAATCTGGCCCGTTCTGCCGGTCCCATCCTTCCAGGGGGAGCAAATGAGAGTAGGATTCCTTCAGCTCCGCGTAAAGTTTGGGGAAGCCAAAAGAAATGTAAAGAAAGCAGTTACTCTCCTCGACAAGGTTTCCGACGCCACGATCGTCCTGCCCGAGCTTTTCAATACCGGTTATCTGTTCAAGAATCAGAAAGAAGTAAACTCGCTGGCTGAATCCGTGGCCAGGGGATTTACAGTCACCGAGATGAAGAAGATCGCCAGGAAGCGCAAGCTTCACCTGATATTCGGCATGGCGGAGAAGAAAGGGCGGGATGTATACAATTCCGCCGTCTATATATCTCCAAAAGGAAAGGTGGAGTCGTACCAGAAGATCCATCTCTTCGACCGGGAAAAGCTGTTCTTCAAGCCGGGCAAGGCTCTTAAGATGGTGAAGACGCCGGAGGCAGGCATAGGCCTTATGGTCTGTTTCGACTGGATCATGCCGGAGGTCGCCCGTTCGCTGGCCCTGATGGGGGCCCGGATCCTCGCCCATCCGGCTAATCTTGTCCTGCCGTGGGGCCAGGACGCCATGAAGATAAGATGTATAGAGAACAGGGTCTTCGGCATTACGGCCAACAGGATAGGTACCGAGAGGCGCGGCACGCTGAGCCTCACGTTTACCGGCGGCAGCCAGATAGTAAGTCCTTCGGGCGAGGTACTCGTGTCCGCGGGAGACCGCAGCGACGCGCTCAAGGTGATCGAGATCGACATCGCCGAGGCGGCTGACAAGAACGTCACCCCCGCGAACGACATATTCGCCGACAGGTTCCCCGGGCTCTATACGAAGATCACTTCAAAAGCCAGGAAAAAGTAGACGGGGAGGCCCGGAAGCGGCCGTGGCACCGTTTCCTGCTTTCTTGCAAATCGCACTCTGAACGGGCAAATCGGTCCCTCTAGTCCTTTCTGCCGCCCTTCTATTCCCTGTTATTTCCAGTAAATACGCCGGATATCCATAAACCGGGCATTGGCATAATCTTTGCGGATTCGGCGAGGGAACGGAAACGACTTTGAGAACGACTGCGCGTAATGCGGGGGTCGGACAGCCGGTTTTTTATCTGTGCGAAGGAGAAAGACGTGGGAAAGCGAAAGCGATCGCGAAAGCGAGACAAGAGACCCGTACTTACCTCTCCGTGGAAGATCGGTGCCCTGGTGGCGCTCATGCTCGCCGCGACCAGTTTTGGTGTCGGTTACTACATGGTCAGGGTCTATAAGATCGATCTCTACTGGCTCAGTTCCGATATGAGCAGGTGGGTCGTCGATTCCTACCAGTTCTTTAGGGAGATCTACCCGGCAGCGGCCGGCGTGGTGCTTCTCGCGCTGATCACTTATTTCGTTATAGCCTCCGCTGTGCGCAGGTACAAGTACTACCTCGATTCCGGTCAGGATTACAGGAATATGATCTCACTGGCCGAGAGCATCGACGATCTTACCAACCCGGCCCAGATCGCGAGGCTTTCCGAGTATCCTGAGCTCCAGGAGGTCCTGAGGAACTACGGAGCCCAGATCAGGGAGATCTCGGAGGGTATGGAGATCCGCGAGGAAGAGATGAGGTCTGTGGATCTCGAAGTGGAGATAGATTCGATAATCGAGGGCAAAGGGATAAACGAGACGCTCGCCGATGGCAAATGGTGGGCGCCTATCGCGAGAAAGGTCCAGGCCTGGGTCGAAACGAACGCCGGGGGTACGGCGGAGCTAAAGAAGCTTTCCGCTTCCTCAAGGAATGCCCTTGGCAGGGCTTCATTGTCCTGCGGCAGGGTGGCCGAGACAGTGGCGAATGCTAACGAGGACATACTCGGCATGGTCACGGTGGCCGGCCAGTTGAGCACGATCGCTGGCGGCTTCAAGACTGAAGGATCCGGCACGGTGGCCGCCCAGGGCTCTTCCTCCGACGCGATCACTGCGATCGAGTCAGCCGCTTTCGCTCTGGAGGAGAGAGGCGCGGCGATACATGATCTCACGGAGGAAAGCAACGGCCTGGCCCTGAACATGGCGCTCATGGCCGCCAGGGGCGACGCCGATGAGAAGGACCTGGCGCAACTGGCCGAGAAGGTCAGGTCTTCAGCCGAGAAGTTCGGCAAGCTGGGCAGAGAGCTCGAGAAGATGGCGAGGAACATCGCTGAAAACAGCAGAAACGCCAGATCCGTGTCGGGCAGGCCTGCGGGCGAGAGTGTACCCGCGGATGCCGGGAAAGGATTAAAGGAGATTTCGGAGAAGATCGAATCGTACGGCCGGGCCCTCCAGAATAAGATGAAGGCCCTCGGCAATGACGTGGAAGAGATGAACAGGGCGCTCAGGCCGGACAGTAAAGAGTCTCCGGAAAAAGAGACCAGCCTGGACGGGGACGAGCGGATCCGTACGACCGACGGGTCGATCGTGAATTTTGGCTCCGGCGCCGAAGATCAGGACGAAGAGACAAACGGGATAGATGACTCCGAACTGGTGATAGATCACGGAAAACTGTGGGAAGGTCCTGAGGCGGACACGGGAGAGAGTCCCGGCGTCGATGAGGCTCAGGCAGGGCTTGTTGAGGATACGGTTGATGATGAGAACGGCGATGACAGCGGCGATTTTCTCATATCAGGATTCCAGGAAGCGATGAGCGCGATGCACTCTGTCCCGCAGCAGCATGTCGAAGAAGACGATACTTTGGATAGACCTTCCCCGCAGGAGGAAGAGACTCTCCGTGAGACTGTCGATGAGACTGCCGGAGATGCTTTTTTCAACCAGCACCAGGAAGATCCTTCAGGTGTCGTCGATGAGCTGTTCGCAGCGGGGGCTCCCGCTCAAGACAGCTGGGACGACATGCAGATGGAAGCGCAGGCTCCCGCGGAGGCGATCCATGAGACCGCCGAAGCGCAGTTCGTCGAGCCGGAGATCGTCCAGGAGCCTGAGGCGCACGGGCCGGCCCATGACGCGGCAGAGACCGGGACCGGCGAAGAGCCTGTTTATGATCTCTTCGAGCTTGGTGCCGTCGAATATGTTGAAAATACAGAAGCAAATCTGTGAGGTGAATGTCCGTGGTGATGCTGAGCAGTGAAAACAGGCAGCTATTCGGCGAACAGGTCAGCGACCATATCGCCAAGCTCAATGATCTGATGAGCCTGGCCTGCGGACAGCCGCTGGACAGGGTTCCTGTCGAGAAGGCCTGCTTCGCGGGGAGGCTGCTTGAGGGCAGCACGCGGATGCTCGGTCTTGATGAGTGGTGCCGGACCCTGTCGGTGTTCAGGGACCTTATGGAGAAATCGCTTGCTTCGGGGAGACACTGGGACGACCAGGTCTCACAGATTGTGTCCGAGCTGCTGGAAAGCGAGGAAGTGGCGATCGGGGCGATCTCAGCCGACGATGAAGCGGAGATCGATCTCTCGCACTTCGGAGGCCTGCACGAGGAGATAGAGCTGGTCCTGGCAGAACCGTTCGAGCGTGTCGAGGAAAAGCCTGGAGAGACGGGCATAAGACTCGAAAAGGCAGAGGACGGGGCGGATGAAGGACCGATCTTCAAGATGCCCATATTGGAAAAGGAAGAAAAAGACTATACGCCGCGGGTCGAAGGGCCGGGTCAGGCCGCGGGATCAGGAGGGCGCGCGGAAGGCTTCGCGACCATAGTGCGGCTTCATGACTCTCTGAAGAAGATAGACTACAGGCTGGAGGAATGCCTCAGCGAGGGAAACAGGGGGGACGCGGGGGTCCGGGACCTCGAACTTGCGATCGGGGAGGGCGAGTTCTTCATGGCCATGCTCGGGAGCATGCTGGGCAGGCTCGGAGAGAACCGCAAAACCTTCAGGTCGAAGGTCTCGAGCTCTACGGTCATGGACGGCCTCAAGGATTTCATAGGCGTACAGAGCAGGATGAGGAACTGGAAAACGGAACTCAGGACAAGGACGGATGATTTCTCGCTCGAGAGGGAAGCGGCTACAGACCTGGCGATCATCCTCGAGAACTGCGTATTCGACATATGCCGGATGAGCGAACGTGACAGTAGAAGAGATGTAAGCGTGAAGATAGATATCTCAAGCGAGGGCTCGTATCTGACGGCAAGGCTGTTTGACGACGCGAGCGATTACCTCAGCGACTCGGAGATCGACAGGGACGATGCGATGGCCTATTACCATGGGCTGCTTCAGGCAAGGGGGCTGCTCAGGAAATGGGGAGCGCTGCTCTGGGTAGAGCCCGGTGAAGGAAGCGAGGACCGCTTCAGGTTCACATTCCCGCGCACTTCTGTCATCACCGACTACCACCTGATAGATACCGGCGGCATGTCTTTCGCCGTTCCGAAGCACGGGGTGGACGGGATCGTCGATCTCTCCAGCGTGCGCATCGACGGCGACCAGGGAAGCAGGTCCGTCATGTACGTCGGCTCGCGCATCCCTGTCTGCAGGATAGACGAACTCGCAGCCGACGAGCTGCGGGCCTGTTCCGACGGCGACCATGTCGTGATACTCGGACTGGCCGAGAAAAGGATCGGGATCATGTCCGACGGGCCCGGCCGTAAGGTAGAGGGTCTGATCGAGCAGATCACGGAGAACGGCTGGGCATCCCTGTCCAGACGGCTCCTCCATATAGGCGAACGGGAATTCCCTGTACTGGACGTCCAGCTCGTGATCGACCGATACGGCTGGGTCCTGGGGCTCGAGGACGAGAAGGGAGAGACCGGTTCCTGGGTGGATGAGGTGGCGGAAATAAATCAGTAGACGAATTCGCGTGCCCGACGCGTGCAGGTATAGAGTGAAACGGCGCCGGCGTTCTCTGCCGCTGGTTCCAGTTCATCAAGCGTAGAGAGGTTGTCATGGTTAAACAGCACCACAAGGACTACGGCAGCATCATCATCGGAGGCAGCGACGACGCCACCGAAGTCATGACATCCGTCGAGGCGGCGGAGTATCTCAAGATGCACGTCAAGACAGTATGTCGTCTCGCGAAGGAGAAGAAGATCCCGGCGAAGAAAGTCGGAAGCGAGTGGCGCTTCCTGAGGAGCGTTCTGGACAGATGGCTTGCTCAGGAAGAAGAGGTGGTCTTGCAGGCGGACTAACATCAGGGCGGGAGCGGCCAGATGACAAGGACCAGATTTGAGAGACTCGAGCTCGGCGATGCCGACAGCGCCGGATTCCAGATCTCAGGCAAGCTCGGATTCCACGAGAACGAGAAGATCGAACAGCTGGCCCAGGAATGCCTGAAGAGGCAGTTCAAGAAGGTCATATTCGATTTCTCAGAGCTCACTTCGCTCGGTGGAGGCGTGGCAAGGATCCTCCGGGCGTTCGTAAAAGATCTAGCGGAATCGGGCGGAATGGTCACTTTCGTCGTCACGAGCAGCGTCGTGCTAGACTTCCTCAAGGACAAGGAGACGGATATCCATATCTGCTCGACTATGGAGGAGGCGGTCTCTGGAGGTGCGGCGCCCACGGCCAGGCCCGCTGTCATGACAGAACCTGTAACGGATGCTGTTGACAAGTCCGAAGACGTGAAGGCCACGGAGAAAAGGGGTGACGAGGCCGCTGGCCATGAAGTGCCGGCAGCCGGCGATCAGCCCGTCGCGAATGGTGTCATCCTGATGTCTTATGACGCGGGCGGTGGCGATCAGCCCGCGGGCGGTGGCGCTGATAAGCAGGCCTCCGGGGAGATGGAGACGGGGTTAAAGGCAGAAGCTGCATCACCTGTCGACGTGAGGGGAGACATGGGGGATGACGAGGAGATCATATCGGAGATATTCGATTCAGGATCCGAGAGGAATCCTCCCAATTGGATCGATGACCCTGTCTCCCCGTTCAGCCTGGCCGATGAGATAGAGACAGAGGACGTGAAGGATCTGAACAGGAAGCTCAAGAGGCGGATCCTCGAGCTGAAGACCCTCTTTTCCATAAGCGCAGATTTCAATTCGATCAGGGAGCGCAAAAAGCTGCTCGATATCTTCCTTCTGACCTCGATAGCCCAGGGTGGCGTTGAATCAGCCGTTTTTTACGAGAAGAAGGACGGCGTCTTCAGGCCCGCCATTTCGAAGGGCATTGACGAGGAGAGACTCTCTCCGATCGAACTGAGCATCGACGAGGCGGCACGGATCAACTGGGGGCGTGACGTATTCGAGATAGACAGCATGTCGCTCAATGAAGAGATCCGAAGCGGCCTTAGACAGGCGGGGCTCGAGTACGTATGTCCTTTCAACCATGGCGAGGAGATGACGGGCCTGATCTTTCTCGGCAAGCGGCTTGCCGGAAGGGGGATGCAGAAGGAGGACTTCGAGTTCATGAGGATCCTCGTCAACCTTGCGAAGGGGGCATACAGCAACGCCCTGATGTTCGAAAGAGAGAACGAGAGGACACTGGGAATAGTAAAGACACTTATATCGCTCATAGAGGAAAACACGATGCTCAAGGGTACGTCGGAGATAGTGTCCCGATATGTGGGTATGGTCGCCAAAAACATGGATTACCCCGAAGATAACTTCAAGGACCTGATATACGGAACTGTACTAAGGGATATGGGAATGGTCAAGGTCAGCGACCTGATAGTCAGAAGCCCGCGTGAGCTGTCCAAGGAAGAATGGCAGATAATAAAGAAACACCCCGAGGACGGGGCGGAGATGCTCAGGCGCATGAAATTCAACGACCACGTCGTTGATGTAGTGCTCAGCCATCACGAACGGTTCAACGGAGAGGGTTATCCGAGGGGCCTGAGGGGAAAGGAGATCCCCACGGGGGCAAGGATAATCTCCGTAGTCGAGAGTTACGCGGCAATGATAAACGAGCGGCCCAACCGCCCAGCCCTTTCTGGCCGTGAAGCGCTCGATACACTGAAAGAAAATTACGGGCTCCGATACGACCGCGAAGTCGTCAACCAGTTCGCCGCGATCATGGAGAAGGAATTGGCAAAATCGGTGCAGCCTGTCGGCACCGCATCCTGAGAGGCATTGCGTTGAACGGTAATATTCTCGTTGTCGACGACGATCCCAACGTAGTCGAGATAATCACCGAATCGCTGAGAAACAGGGGTTACAACACCGCTTACGCCCTGGACGGCGAATCGGCGTTGCACAAGTATGACGAATTTCTCCCGGACCTCGTGGTGCTCGATGTCGTTCTTCCGAGGATGGATGGATTTGCCGTATGCGACGAGATAAGGACCAGGGATATCGATCACGATGTGCCCATCATCATGATCTCAGGAAACGCCATCCATGAAAACATGCTTGAAGGATTCAAGTCAGGGGCGCAGGACTATATAAAGAAACCTTTCTCGGTCAAGGAGATGATCGCCAAGGTAGATAACTTCCTTTCCCAGGCCAACAGGCGCAGGGACCTGCTGGAAAAGAACGAGTATCTCGAAGATGAGATCCAGAAGAACGTGGACGACCTTCAGCGGGTAAACAAAGAACTGAAAAAGAAGGTCCTCGACCTTCGCTCTATCTTCGACCTGAGTCAGGACCTCAACAGGCTGCGGGACCCCGAGGAATTGACAAATGTTTTCTTCCTCACCATCGCCGGACAGCTTGGAATCGGTTCGGTCTGTCTCTTCTTCGCGTCGACCGAGGCCGACAGCTACCTGTCCTACGCCGGCGGGCGCGGCATAAGGGACTCGGTCCTCAGGGCCATAAGGCTTTCCAGGGATGCCGGTATGAGCCACCTGCTGTTCACCGGGCAGGGAGAGCTCGACCTGAGAAACGAAGATGTGTCCGAGGACGCCAGGCGGGAGATGAAGTTCATGCAGGATCTCGGGTTTCTCTACTGTTACCCCCTGATCGTGAAGTCTTCCCTTATAGGCATCGTGTTCCTCGGGAGCAAGGTGAGCGGCCAGGAATATTCGGCGAACGACTGGGAAGTCTTCAAATCGATATGCAGCTCGTTTGCTACCGGTCTGGAGAACGCGAGGCTCTACTCCGAGCTTCAGTCCACATACCTCTCGACGATCAAAGTACTGGTCTCCACGATCGAGGCGAAGGATTCGTACACGAGAGGCCATACCGAAAGGGTGGCGATGTTCGCCAGGTTGATCGCCGAGGAGATGGGGCTGGACAAGAATGAGCTGGAGACGATCAGCTTCGGCGCCGCGCTCCACGACATCGGCAAGCTCGGCGTGTACGAGGATATACTGAACAAACCGGGAGAGCTCACCGACGGGGAATGGGAGATAGTCAGGAGCCATCCCGAAGTCGGCGCGAACATCATCAAGAACATGAAATTCCTCGAGGCGGCCAGCGACCTTGTCAGGCATCATCACGAGAGGCTCGATGGACGCGGGTACCCCGATGGACTCAAGGGCGAGCAGATATCGCTAGGGGCGAGGATCGTCGCCGTCGCCGACAGCTTCGACGCGATGACGAGCGACAGGCCCTACCGCACGGCCTTCGGATACAGGGACGCGCTAGAGCAGCTCAAGCTCCAGACCGACAAGTTCGACGCCGATGTCATCGACCACCTGATCAGGCTCGTGGAGAGAGGCATGATCAGGGAGCCGCGAAAATACTAGGCGCCGTCAAACACGTTTCCATGACAATACGGATCCCCGAGAATGCTTCTGAAGGGCTTTCCGCAGGCATTTCCAGGACTGACACGTAAACGCCGTTTGCGCCACGCGGCAGGCTCTGACGGCTTCTCCGTCAGGACAGTGTCGCTTAACCTTCGGTACGACAGGCGATTGCGGCGTCGTGCCTTTTCCGGCACTATCCTTGCCGTGTTGTGTGGGCGGAACGGTCCTGAAGGAGAAGGGAGCGGAGGCCGGGACGTGAAGACGTGTGTGGTGAGGTCTCCGCTCCCGTTCCGTCACGCGGCGGGAACGGTCTCCGCCGATTTTATTCCAAGGATGGCTACGAGCTCGTTTCGCAGGGCGTTTAGGTCGAGCTTCCGCTTGAGCTTGCCCTCGCGGGCCAGTGAGATGGAGCCCGTCTCTTCGCTCACGATTATCACGATCGCGTCGGTCTCCTCGGAGAGCCCCAGGCCCGCCCTGTGCCGAGTGCCGAGGGCGCGGCCTATCCGCGGATTCTGCGAGAGGGGCAGTATGCATCCCGCCGCGATGATCCTGTCCTTTTCGACGATCACGGCGCCGTCGTGCAGGGGACTCGGCGGCGTGAATATCGTCACAAGGAGTTCGCTGGTGACCTTCGCGTCGAGTCTCGTCCCCGTCTCTATGTAATTCTTCAGGCCGACGTCACGCTCGACTACGATTATGGCGCCCAGCCCGTTCTGAACCAGAAGCTGGCAGGCCTTGACGGTCTCCGATACCGTGCTGGTCGATTCCACCTTGAGGAACATGCCTATTATCCTGTTCTGACCCAGCTGTGTAAGGGCCTTTCTCAGCTCGGGCTGGAAGAGGATTACGAACGCTATCACCCAGACTGTCTTGAGACTGCTAAGGATCCAGTTCAGCGCATTGAGGTTGAGCCACTGGGCTATAAAGGAGACGATGATCAGCAGGAACAGGCCTATGAACATCTGGATCGCCCTTGTCCCCTTGATCATTATGAACAGCCTGTAGAATAGGAAGGCGACGATCAGTATGTCGAGCATGTCGATCGTCAGATTGATATGAAAAGAGCTCAAGAGGAGCCGCCTTTCCTGACTATGGCCTTCCAGACCCTTACGTAGTCGGCTGTTTCGCGGACGTCATGGACGCGAAGGATCTGGACTCCCGCGTCGAGACACAGGCCCGCCACCGCGAGCCCGCCGGGCAGCCTCTCTTCGGGATCGTCCCGTCCGGTGATCGTTCCGATGAACGATTTCCTTGAATACCCGGCGAGGACTGGATACCCGAGCGTATGGAAATCCCCGATGCGGTCGATGATCTCCAGGTTGTCATGCAATCTTTTGCCGAATCCGATTCCCGGGTCAACGATTATTTTGTCCCGGGAGATGCCGTTTCCGACGAGCCTGTCCGCTGCCGCCTCCAGCCACCCGGATATCTCGTCCGGGGCATCGTCATACTCAGGTCCGTCCTGCATCGTCTCGGGGGTCCCTTTCATGTGCATCACCACTACAGCGGCGCCGGAGCCGGCGGCGACTTCGATCATCCCTGGATCGTGAGTAAGGCCGCTTATGTCGTTGATGATCGAGGCTCCGAGGCGGATCGCCTCCATGGCCACCGCTGAATGGCGGGTGTCGATGGAGATCACGGTCCCGCTCAGGCCGGACATCCTCTCGAGCACCGGGCCGACACGGTCCAGTTCCTCGGACGGATCGAGCTCTGAGGAGCCCGGCCTGCTCGATTCCCCGCCGATGTCTATTATGGAGGCTCCATCTCCGGCCATGCGCGACGCGTGATCGGCCGCCCGCGACGGATCGGTGAATCTGCCGCCGTCGCTGAAACTGTCAGGTGTGACGTTCAGCACTCCCATGATGAGCGGGCAGGCGGTGAGGTCGAGTCGTCCTCCGGGAAGGCCGACCGAGGAAGGGGGGGAGGAGCGTAGCTCCAGCAGCCTGATGATTTCGGCGCCGGCCTCAGCCAGCCCGAACGGTTGCCTCTCCAGGTTGTCGGCGAGGACCTCGAGTCTCTTTCCGTCGGAGATCAGGTACGCGCACGATTCATCGGGGCGGCCGTGGATCACTTCCCTGTGGACGGCAGCGTCCCCACCTATCGAGAGCATCTGCTGTTTTATTATATTGGCGGCCGCCGCCGAAAGGCCGCGGATCCGTATCACGACGGTTTCGGCTTTCCGCGTCATGATATCTATCCCGGCCGGATCGACGCCCGCTCTGAGGAGATGTCCGGCGAGTGTCGCCTTGCGCGTGGAAGAGATGAGGTCGAGCTTGTAACGCATCTGCCGCAGCCGAGCGCCCCTCCTTCCATAACGGCATGTCAGGTGTCCAGGCCGGGTCCGTCGTTCTTCTCTTTACCGGGAGCCGCATTCTCCCTGTCCATTTCCGAGAAGAGGTCGGCCGGGCCCGTCCGGTCCTTTACTGTCGCTTCATTCTCAATGGAGGGTGAAGGTTCTTTCGAAGCCTGCGTATCGAAGTCGACATCATGCTGTGCCGGAATCTCCGGCTTTTTCTCGTCTTCCGTCTTCTTCTGCTCAGGCTTTTTCCTCATTGGAGGAAGGGTGCCGCCACTCAGGAGTATCTTTACATCCTCGCCGTCGAGCGTCTCGCGCTCGAGAAGGGCCGCGGCCACAGCGTTAAGCTGTTGCTCGTGCTCAGTGAGGATATTTCGGGCCTTGTCGTAGCAGCCCGATATGATCGACTTGACCTCTTCGTCGATCTCCTGGGCGGTCTTTTCGCTGTAGTCCTTACGGGTCGATATCTCCCGCCCGAGGAAGATCTGCTCTTCGCGGTCGCCGAAGGCTATCGGACCGAGCTTTTTGCTCATGCCCCACTGCGTGACCATCTTGCGTGCGATGTTCGTCGCGTTCTTTATGTCGCCGTATGCGCCGCTGCCGATCCTCCCTATGACGAGCTCTTCCGCTACTCGACCGCCGAGAGCCATTGTGATGATATCCAGCAGGTATTCCTTCGACTGGTAGTAGTAGTTGTCGTCGTCGGTGAGGAAGGATGTCAGTCCGCCTGCTCTGCCTCTCGATATGATGGTCACTTTGTGCAGCGGGTCGGAGTTCTGCAGGTAGGACCCGACGACAGCGTGTCCCGCCTCGTGATAGGCGGTCATCCGTCTCGTATCTTCCTTGAAGACGCGGCTGCGCCTCTCGGGGCCGAGGAAGACCTTGTCCTTGGATTCCTCAAGCTCCTCCATGTATACCTTGTCCTTGTCGCGCCTCGCCGCGAGCAGCGCCGCCTCATTGACCAGGTTGGCAAGGTCGGCGCCCGACATGCCGGGGGTCCCTCTGGCGAGTATATCGAGGTCGACGTCCTCGGCCAGGGGGATATTTCTCGTGTGTACCTTGAGGATGCCGATCCTGCCCCTGACATCCGGCATGTCCACGATCACGCGGCGGTCGAAGCGGCCGGGCCGGAGCAGTGCCGGGTCGAGGACATCCGGCCTGTTTGTAGCTGCAAGAAGGATGACTCCTTCGTTCGTCTCGAACCCGTCCATCTCGACGAGGAGCTGGTTGAGCGTCTGCTCGCGCTCGTCATGGCCTCCCCCAAGCCCCGCGCCCCTGTGGCGCCCCACCGCGTCAAGCTCGTCGATAAACAGAATGCAGGGAGCGTGTTTCTTTCCCTTGTCGAAGAGGTCGCGCACGCGGCTCGCGCCGACTCCGACGAACATCTCTACGAAATCGGAACCGCTCATGCTGAAGAAGGGGACTCCGGCCTCGCCGGCCACCGCTCTGGCGAGCAGGGTCTTGCCCGTCCCCGGGGGGCCTAGAAGGATGACGCCTTTCGGGATCCGCCCGCCGAGCCTCTGGAACTTCTTAGGGTCCTTGAGGAACTCGATGATCTCCTCGAGCTCACTCTTGGCCTCGTCCGCGCCGGCGACATCAGCGAAGGTGACGCGCGGCATGTTCCCGCCCATCATCTTCGCCTTGCTCTTGCCGAACGAGAAGGCCTTGTTGCCTCCGGCCTGCATGTTGCGCATGAGGATGACCCAGAGCACGAGCAGCGCGATCAGCGGCAGCGCAGTTGCAAGCGCCTTCACCCAGACACTGCTGCCGGGGTATTCCGCTTCTATCTTGGCGTCAGGATTGTTCTTCCATATGCGTTCAGCGAGCTGGCTGTCCTCGGCCGGCAGTATCGTCTTGAAGCTAGATATCGTCGTGCCGTCCCCGCCCGTGGGGATCGTGATGGGGTTGATGAGCTTACCGCGCACCTCGATACCCTTGATCTTCACGCTGGCTATGTTACCGTTGTCGATCTCGGCTATGAACTGGCTGTAGTCTATCGGCCACTCCCTCTCCTTGCTCGAGTTGAAAAGGAGAAAGGCAAGGAAGAAGAGGATGATGACCATGACCCAGAGTGCCATCGATCTCGACGGTTTCTGCTGGCCGGGCAACCCTCCGCCGGGGGGGACCCACTTCTTCTTTGGATTCCTGTCACGGTCCTTGTCGTCACCGTTCATTTTTTTATTACTCCATGTATTGGTGGCTGTACAGGTCCCGAGGGGCAGAGCACACCCTTTCCCCTCGTACGGCCGGAAATCCTGCCGCATTCCAGTTCCTGAAATCAAGATAAGCGATAACGTGCCCTTTGTCCAACCTAATAACCCGCTATGAGTTAATGGTCTTCCTGATCTCTGGTGTCAGCTCGGCGATAAAGGGCAGGTTTCTGAACCGCTCCCTGTAATCGAGCCCGTAACCTACTACGAAGACGTCAGGTATGGTAAATCCGACGTAGTCCACGTCTATCCTGACCTCGCGGGCGTCGGGCTTGTCGAGAAGGGTGCATATCCTGTGGCTGCGGGCCTTGTGGTCCTTGAGAGTCCTGATCAGGCGGGACAGGGTATGGCCGGTGTCCACGATCTCGTCTATTATGATGATGTCGCGGTCCTCTATATGGCTGCGTATATGGTTGATCACGCCGACGTCGGCGCTGCGTTTCGTCCCGCTCTGATAGCTGAACAGCGTTATGAAATCTATCTCGTGAGGTATGGAGAGGTTTCTGGTCAGGTCGGCGGCGAATATGAAGGCGCCCTTCAGAAGCACGATGAACAGCGGGCTCGCATCGGCGTAATCGAAGGAGATGCGTTCGGCCATCTCCCGCACCCGGCGCCGGATGTCATCGGCCTTGATGATCGTCTTGAATCCCGACTGCTCCATCGCTCCCCGTCTTCCGCAAAGGCCATCTGTGCAGATATTAACACAACGTGCCGGATATGACATGGAAATTTCAGGGGGGACCGGCCGATCATCCCTTTTTTGAGATGCTGAAAGAGGTGATCCCGCGCCCGGGCCCGGTGATCCTCGTCCTTTCCGCTGTCACGAGGCCCGGGACCCAGATGATGCCGCCACTGTCCTCGAATACGGGTATCGAGCCGCGGTTACGCAGGGGGACCTTGGCGTCTATCATGATGTCGCTGAGCTTCTTTGAACCCTTCATGCCGAATGGGACGAGACGGTCGCCGTCGCGCCTCGGCCTGACGCGGACCGGAAAGGAGATCCCTGCCAGGGACGCTTCAAGCCCGGACAGAGAATCCTTCCGATCCCTGATACGGGGGACCGTCCTTATCGAGACGGCCATTTCCCAGCCGGGTAGATCGAATTCGCCTTCCCCGGGCAGGATGATCGCTTCCGGGGGCGGCGGCGGGCCGGCCGCCGCCGCTGCGGGCTCGAAGCGGACCAGGCCGTGTTCCACCGTCACCCGGACTCCGTGGGGCAGAGTGGTCCTTTTCCCGGAGCGCCCCGCGCGGATGAGCCTTGCGACGGCGTCGAAATGGGACCTTTCTATGTCGCGGTATACTCCGAGCCTGTCCCTGAGCACGGCATCGACCAGCTGGTAGAGCCGGTGATCGGAAAGGCCGCCGGCCCGTGAGGCGTCGAGGGTGACGCTCCCGTCAGCGGCCGCGGACGGAACTAGATCGAATATCCCCTCGCTGAGCGCGGTGAGCCCGTCGCGGGCGTTTCCGGCCAGCCTCAGGAGAGCCTCATCCACGGCGGGGTTGAAGTCCCTTCTGATCGCGGGCAGCAGGCGGTGCCTGATCCTGTTGCGCAGGAACGCCGTGTCGCTGTTGGAGCGGTCGATAGCGTAGGATATACCCTGTGTCCTGCAGTACCGCTTCAATTCTTCGCCTGTGCAGCACATCACGGGCCTTATGTACCTTCCCCTCCGCACCGGCATTCCGGCGAGCCCGCGGATTCCCGTCCCGCGGATGATATGATGGAGCACCGTCTCGACCTGGTCGTCGCTGTTGTGTCCCAGCGCGACATGTTCGAACCTGTCGAGGAATCCGTACCTGGCCTCTCTTGCCGCCTCTTCCAGTCCGGTCTTTCCCCGCTTCGCCAGGGCGGGCACGTCGGCTTCTTCGGTGACCAGTGGTACCCCGAGCCGCCCGCACCATCTCTCGACGATCCGCTGCTCTCTGTGCGCCGCTTCCCTGATCCGATGGTCGAGGTAGGCCGCTGAGAGCGAGAAGCCCATGCCGGCCGAGAGCCGGTGAAGTATCGAGAGCATCGCCATAGAATCGGGCCCGCCTGATACAGCCGCGGTTATCCGGTCCCCACGGCTTATCAGCCCGTTTTCGATGATCCAGTGCCTGACCCTGTCCTTGCAGTCCATGGGATTTCCGATGGTGATGAGCGCCGGAAAGAACTGGTGGCGGTGCAGGGACTTGAACCCCGGACACGCGGATTATGATTCCGCTGCTCTAACCAACTGAGCTACACCGCCACGCATCTGTGAATAGTATAAAAAAGCGCCGCCTTGTCAAGCGAAAATGGCTGCCCTGTCGACGAAACATGCTGAAATACTGGCAGTTCCGGGATTGCGGAGGGGGATCCACGGGCCTTATATTACTTGCCCGGCAGGTGCCCGTCTGCTATAGATACTTGAGGCGACAGAAAGGACCGCAGGCATGAAAGTGCTGACCGACAAGGATGTTCCGGGAGGGACGCTCGAAGGCCGCAGGATCGTCGTGCTCGGATACGGGAACCAGGGCCGGCCTCAGGCGCTTAATCTCCGGGACAGCGGATGCGATGTCGCCGTCGCGGCCAGGCCCGGCGGAAAGGCTGGTGAGACCGCGCGGACAGACGGGTTCGATGTCATGAAGGTAAGGGAAGGTGTCGCCACAGCGGACGTCCTGATGTGCCTGTTGCCCGACGAGATCCAGGGGCAAGTTTATAAAGAGGATATAGGACCTTTTCTGAGAAACGGTTCGGCAATCTGCTTCGCTCACGGATTCGCCGTCACATTCGGGCAGATAGAGACCGGCCCCTTCGACCTGGTGATGGTCGCGCCGAAAGGGCAGGGCAGGGCACTTCGCTCGGCGTATCTGGAGGGATCGGGACTGCCGTGCCTTTTTGCCGTCGCTAACGACTCTTCGGGCGGCGCCCGCGAGATCGCGCTCGGCATAGCGAAGGGACTGGGCTGCCTCAGGATCGGCGCTTTCGAGACTTCTTTCCGAGAGGAAGCGCTCAGCGATCTTTTCGGAGAGCAGGCGATACTCGTCGGTGGCGTCCCAGCGATGATAAAGGAGGCCTTTGATCTTCTGGTCGAGAAGGGGTTCAGCCCCGAGGTCGCCTATTTCGAATGCATGCACGAACTGAAGATCATAGTCGACCTGCTGATCGAGCGCGGCATGGTGGGGATGAGGGAGGTAATAAGCGGCACGGCGGCGTTCGGGGGCCTGAAGTACGGTGAGAGGCTGGTCTCCAGGGATGTCTCGGACGGTATGAGAAGGATGTTCGAGAGGATAGAGAGCGGAGAGTTCGCCCGCGAATGGCTCGAGGATGCCTCGGGGGGCAGAAAGGAACTCAGGGATATGATGGACAGGGAGAGGGGACTTGCCATAGAGAAGGCCGGCCGCGAAGTGAGGAAGCTCTTCGCCGGGCACGAGGATGAAGGATGACATGGAGGCGTAAGATGAGGACCGTATGGATGACGGCAGCGATGATATTCCTTGCCGCTGCACTGGCGTTTTCGGCGGGGTGCGGAGGCGGCGATAAGGAGAAGAAGGCGGCGGACGATGAGAGTTTCAGGGTACCCGATTCACTTCTTTCGCCGATCGAGGCGTACAACCTCACAGTCGATGAATATCACCCCATCACCGGCGGTGTCATGGCCAACGCCGATCTGGAACTTCGCTATCCCCCGAAGGAGATAGCCAAGTTCGTAGCAGTCAAGACCTTCGGCGAGCTCATGAAAGGGTACGGGAAAGTCAGGCGGGACATCGGCAGGCCTGCAGTGGGCAGGGCCGTCATAATCGCGGCGAAAGACCTCCCCGAATATGCCGTGATGACACGAAAGGAATGGTGGTATTACGCCTGGATAAAGGGAGATACGATCTACAGCGAGCCTCTGGACATCCTGCTCAAGAGATGGGATCCCATAACTGAAAGGACTCTCTGTGAGATCGGGTTGACGCAGAGGATGGCGCAGATGGCCCTCGACGGCCTCTCCGGTGGGAAGATCCCCGTGTGGATGAAAGAGGCAGCAGCGTCTTACGTGGCCGGCGAACGCCCTGTGCTGCGGATGCAGATCAATCAATTCCCGTCGACCATCGAGAACTTCTCTCCGTCACTGGACGAGCTTGAGATCTATATATCGGCCGGAGACGACATGGAGATGTCCAGGCTCTCATATTTCTACGCGTACAGGATGCTCGAGATCCTGCTGGAGGATTTCGAGTTCTCTGATGTGACCGGGTTCGCAAGCCGCCTGGGAAAGGGAGCGTCTCTGGACGAGGCGTCCCGGCAGGAATTCGGCATGAGCTATGCGGAGCTGGTCTCGTCGGTGATGCCGGCGGACATCATGGACGGCGCAGGGCCCCTGCCCGAACCGCCGGTAAGGGAAGGACACCACTGATAGAATGACCGCAGGTGAAGACACTGTAAGAGTGAGGTTCGCGCCCAGCCCTACCGGCCATCTGCATGTCGGGGGAGCGAGGACCGCTCTGTACAACTGGCTGTACGCGAGGAAGACCGGGGGCGTGTTCGTCCTGCGGATAGAGGATACCGATGCCCAGCGCTCGACCCACGAATCGTATGAGGGGATCCTCAGGGGCATGCGGTGGCTGGGGCTGGACTGGGATGAGGGCCCCGACGTGGGAGGCGATTACGGCCCGTACGTGCAGTCCGCCAGGGGCGTGTTCTATCACACCGACGCGGCCAGACTGATCGACGAGGGGAAAGCGTACCACTGTTTCTGCGCGCCCGAGAGGCTCGAGGGACTCAAGCTCGAGCAGAAAGAGAAGAAGCTCCCGATAAAATACGATGGCCTCTGCAGGTCGATGTCCGTGGAGGAGGCTGACGAGAGGATCCGGGCCGGGGAGCCGAACGTACTTCGCTTCAGGATGCCTGAAGGGGGCGAGGTGCGGTTCAGGGATATCGTCAGGGGTGATTTCACGATAGCTAATTCCGAGCTCGACGATTTCGTCCTTATAAAATCCGACGGGCTGCCCACATATAATTTCGCCGTCGTCGTCGATGACGCGCGGATGAAGATCAGTCATGTGATAAGGGGCGACGACCATCTCTCCAACACACCGCGACAGGTCCATATCTACCTGTCTCTCGGATACAGGGTCCCGAAGTTCGCGCACCTTCCGATGATCCTGGGGAGCGACAGGACAAGGCTGAGCAAGAGGCACGGGGCGGTCTCGGTAGACTGGTACGCCGAGAAACAGTACCTCCCCGACGCGATGGTCAACTATCTGGCTCTTCTCGGATGGTCGTTTGACGACCGCCAGGAGCTATTCTCCCGCAAGGCGCTCATAGACAGATTCTCGCTGAAAAAGGTGTCGAAGACCCCGGCGATGTTTGATAACGGGAAGATGGAGTATATCAACGCGGAGCATTTCAAGAGGCTGACGCCGGCGCAGAAGGTGATGCACGTCTACCAAGTGCTCAGGGACGAGGGCTACATCCCGGGCGATTTTCATGTCGATCTGGAGAAACCGGTCGACCTGAAGCTGATCCCCGGCACGGAGCCGCTGTCCGGAGACGGCGAGAAGCCGGCCGGAGACGAGCTGGGCCGCCTTTACCTTATAATAGAGGCTCTGGGCAACAGGCTCAAACTCCTCAAGGATGTCCCCGGTCAGGTCGGTTACTTCTACAGGGACGACTACGAGGTCGATAAGAACGCGGTGGAGACACATCTCGCGCGCAAGGAGACGCCGGGACGCCTCGGGAAGCTGGCCGACGCCCTCGAGGGGCTGAGCTATTTCGACAGGGAGAAGGTCGAGGAGGCCGTAAGGTCTCTGGCCGACGAGATGGGGATAGAGGCGGGGGAGCTGATCCATCCGTGCAGGGTCGCCCTTACGGGGGGTACCGTATCTCCCGATATCTTCCAGGTGATCGTCCTTCTTGGCAAGGAGAAGACGGTCGAGCGGCTAAGGAAAGCCGCCCGGGCGACACGCTGATTTTTTTGACAAAGGATATTGCGCAGGCGCATCAAATATTGTAACTTGTCATGTACTTTCTCTGGAGAGTCGTCCAACGGTAGGACAGCTGACTCTGGATCAGCCGATGGGGGTTCGAGTCCTCCCTCTCCAGCCATTTTATGAAATGGCCCCTTAGTCTAGTGGTCAGGACGCATGGTTCTCAGCCATGAATCAGGGGTTCGACTCCCCTAGGGGCTACCAAAATAAATGGGCCGTCAGCCTTTGAGGCGGACGGCCCTTCGTCTTGCCGGTCTCTGAGCGGCGGACCGCCGCTCTATCTAAACGGGTTTCAGCCGAAACCTCCCGACGGGGCGCACCCGCCCGTGGAGCTGGCGAAAAGGGAGAGTTCCCTCTCTACATCTTCGCTCTCGCAGTCGGGACAGACGACCTTCTGAGAGGAGTTCATTACGAGCTCCTCGAACCGTCTCCCGCAGGCTTCACATCTGTATTCGTAGATCGGCATCTATGCTCCTCCGCTGTCCTTTTCTTTCTTGTCCTTTTTATCCTCATACCGGTCCCCGGTATCGCACGTCCCGCTCATTCAGGTGGGGACGCCCATGCGGGGCAGCACTATCTTCATTATGACTATCCATACCGCCAGGAACGCCAGAACCTGCAGGATCTCTCCCATAGGTCACACTTCCTCTAAGCCGGTGTGAAGGTTGTCGTCGAAGGTCCTCGATATATGATAGCTCATTCCGTTTCTCTTGTGCCAGCCGGCCGGCCGACAGGGGAGAAACCGGTCTCCCCCGCCGACTGACGCGGATAAAAACTGCGCAGCGCGTCCAGTCGATCTGTCGTCGTTCCTTCGATCGATCTGCAGACCATTCGGCAGATATCCTCGGGAAGGGTGCTGGTAAGGCTGTAGAAGATCTTCCTGTGATCCCGCCGGGTTCTGACCAGCTCGTGCCGACGCAGTATGCTCAGATGTTTTGAAACGCAGGCCTGGCCGTAGCCCGTCTCGTCGACGATGCGCGATACGTTCTTCTCGCCCCCGCACAGGCAATGGATTATCGCCAGCCTCGCGGGGTCCGACATGGCCCTGAGCCTGCTGGCGATCTCGCCGAATGCATCCTTATCGTTTTTGGCGGCCAAGTCCGCTCCTTTCTGATTCTCGCATACTAATATTATAATATGACAGGCATGTCAAGGGATTAGTTTAGTATTATGTAGTTATTATTACTTGTGGAGAGTTTCAGATCCTGACCTTTTTCCAGCCGCCCTCGCGGAACTTCCAGGCCATCATCAGGGAGAAGACTATCATATACAGGTAAAGGCCCATCCAGGCAAGTGTCATGCCTCCTCCGAAACGCACTACGGCAAGCCAGGAGAAGGGGATCATGACGATCCAGACGCAGATCATCTCGGAGGCCATCACGTACATCGTGCTTCCCGCTCCCTGGAGGGTGCGCGACAGGACGATGCCTATTCCGTCGACAAGCTGGAACGCTCCGAGCAACCTGAACGCTGTCACGCCCAGCTCGACTGTGTCCGGGGAGTCGGAGAAGATGCCCATTATCCGCCTGGGGAAGAACATGAAGAGGGCGCCGACGATACCCATCATTACCGCCCCGATGGTCGCCGACCTCCAGCCATACCGTGACGCCAGCTCCGCCCGGCCCTGTCCCAGGCTCCTGCCGACGAGGGTGGCTGAGGCCACCCCGACCGACATCCCGATCATGAAAGAGAGATTGAACGCCTTGAATATGATGTTGCTGATCGCCAGCTCCCTGACGCCTATCCTTCCGATGAAACTGAGGAAGACAAGGAATCCGACGATCGAAACGCTCTGCACCGCTCTCGGCGCCGAGATGCGCGCTATCGAGCTCATGATCTCCCGTGAGAGCAGGCGTCTTGCTCGGAGCGAGATCGGGCCAAGGATCCTCCGGTGCACAAGGACGAGGTAGACCGCAAGGCCGATGGTAGTGGAGATCACCGAGGCGATCGCCGCTCCCCGCACCTCGAGCCTGGGGAATCCCAGCTTGCCGAATATGAAGATCCAGTTGAGCAGTATGTTGAGCAGGTTGATCAGTATCGAGACGGTCATGTCAAGCCGTACCCTGGCGACGCCGAATACGAATCCCCTCAGAGTAAATATCAGGACCATCGTTACCAGTCCGAGGAACCTGATCTCCATGTAGGGTATACCAGTGGCGACGACACCCATGTCTTTTGAAAGGAGTGAGAATATCAGGGGCGTGAACAGGTATCCCGCCGCCGAGGCGGCGATGCCCACCGTCAGCGCGAGCAAGAGGGAGCTGGATACGATGCGGGGGTACTCATCGTTCCGGCCCTCCCCGAGGCGTCTGGAGGTCAGGGCCTGCGTGCCGATGCTGAGCGCGCCGAAGACGAGCACCGCAACGAGGATCATGAACGAGCCCAGGCCGACGGATGCAAGGGCGACATCGCCTAGCCGGCCGACCATGGCAGTGTCAACGATGTTCAGCGTGGTATGGGAGATCATGCCAGCTATGACTGGCAGGGAAAGCCGTATGATCTCTCTGTTCATCTCTGATCCGGTCATAAGGACTGCCTTCGTGGTTTCGAACTGGTCTAAACGGCAGGAATGTGGAATATAGTAGAACAACCGCCTTTGTTCAATGGAGAAGGAACCCGATCGTCAGCCTGATCTTTGCCTTGGTTCACAAAGGCTAAGCATGTCGGTCCCGGCGATGTTCAGTCTTTGTCGACGGGCCGTCCGACTGACATTACCAGTGCGACCATTGCAGCCGTGCCGCTCACCAGGGACAGGACGGGGGAGAGTCCAGAGGCGAGCAGGAGGTACCCGAAGACGATCGAGATGGCACCCACGGCAAGAGCGTAGGGAAGCTGTGTGCGTACATGATCGACGTGGTCCGCTCCGGATGCCATCGAGGACATTATGGTCGTGTCCGATATCGGGGAGCAGTGGTCGCCGAACACGGCACCCGCCAGGATCGCGGCGATCGAAGAGTAGAGGATGCGGTCGAGCGCCGCTCCCTCTCCCGTTGAGCTGGCGAATGTGCCGTAGACCAGCGGTATGACTATCGGAGTGAGGATCGACATCGTGCCCCACGATGTGCCGGTGGAGAATGATATGCCCACGGCCAGAAGAAATACGAGCATCGGGAGAAAGCGCGGGGAGATGATCCCGGAGAGGTGATGCACAAGATAATCGGCAGTCCTGATCTCAGTGCAGACTTTTCCGATGCACCACGCGAGTACAAGGATGATCATCGCCGGTACCATAGACTTTATCCCGTTGACGAGCGCCATCACCGTGTGCGTGAGATCGAGCAGCTTCTGGCTGAGGGCCAGTGCCGCCGCGACAAGGCACCCCGAGGAAGACGCCCAGAGCAGCGCCCTGAACGAGTCTGATCCCTTTATGATATCGAGCAGGCCGGCGTCCGGGAGCCCTTCCGCGGCCAGGGATGCCCTTCCCGTCGCGACAAGCCCCGCCACCGTGACGATAACCACGGTCGAGATGGGAAGAACGCCGTTGATGAAACGAGGGATGGCTCCCGGGGCGGTAGCGATGCTCTCGGCATCCATGTCGGATATCGGGACAGCGGAGTCGCTTGAGAGTTTCCCCGTCTTCCTGGCGCGCCTTTCCGCCTTGTACATCAGCGAGAAGTCCCTGCCAGAGAGGATGATCACCAGCACGAACAGTATCGCGAGCACGGGATAGAAGTTGTAAGGGATCGCGGATATGAATGTGCCGAGAGGATTGCGATCGACGCCGAGCGAGACGAAGGACTGGCTTATCAGCGAGATCTGGAATCCTATCCAGCTCGTGATCACGGCCAGCACGGTCACGGGAGCGGCCGTGGAGTCCACTATATAGGAGAGTTTCTCCCTTGATATCCTCAGCTTGTCGGTCAGGGGCCGCATCGAGTTCCCGACGATCAGCGTGTTCGTATAGTCGTCGAAAAAGATCAGGACCCCGAGGAGCCAGGTTGTCAGCTGACCCCGCTTCGGAGTCGTCGCGAGGCGGGACACCCTGTCAACTATCCCCTGCATCCCGCCCATCCGCGAGGTGATGCCTACCATGCCTCCGAGCAGTAGGGTGAAGACAACGATCGAGACATGGTCCACTCCCTCCCCGGGACTGGACATCGTACCGACGATATAGTAGTCGATCACGTGGAGGAGGGAAGCGAGAGGCTGGAAATCCCAGAGGATGAACGATCCGAGCCAGACCCCCGCGAGCAGAGCCACGATCACCTGCCTGAAGACAAGGGCGAAGACAATCGCTATCAGGGGGGGCAGGAGGGAGAGCAGGCCGTTTACGGCCCTGGTCCGCACCTCCCATGTCTTCCCGCCGGCGTTGATGCTTACTTTGTGCATGCCGGCACGTTCTATCTTGATCATCGGGGGCGCGGCTCGAAGCTCCGCCGAGGTTCCAGCATAGGCCTGCACGCCGTCCACGGCGATGGAGACCGGGATGTCTGCCGCTCCGAATTCCTCTACATATCCGGCAGGCGGTGAGTACCGGAACGGCACTCCCTCAAGGACGGTATCGCCGGGTGATGCGGCCGGTCCGGAAGGAATCGCCGGCAGGATCACGGTGGCGATGAGTATCACAAGCGTTATGCGAAAAGAGGGATTGCGCATCAGCCTCTCTCCTTTATCGTCACTTCCATATCCCTGCCCAGTATCCGGGCAGCCTCCTCGACATGGAGTCGGGAGGATTTCCTGTTATGTTCAGCGAACAGGTCCTTCGATCCAGTCTCACTCTCGAGGATGTCGAGTGAAGCGATATCGACTGACAACATGTCAGGCGCGCATACGAATCCTGAATCTTCCGCGAGCACCGGGCCGGCATCGGCGACGCAGTCGCAGAGCTGAGTCATGTTCTGCATCACGTTGATCGAATAACTCCTCCCGAACTTCCCAAAGGCTAGTGTCGCAGCTTCGGCGAGCAGCGAATCGAAGAGAGCGGTCCTGGGAGTGATACATCCTGCCGGGCAGGCGAGGGCGCAGTTACTGCAGCCCGGGCACCACGAGACGTCGAAGAACGGACGGCCCTGATCGATTCTTATGTTGCCGGTCGGACAGTTCTCGACGCAGGCTCCGCACTGCGTGCATCCTTCCCCATAGACGGGTTCGCCACCGGCATGTATCGCTCCCTTCGTGGACTTGGACATGCATCCCATCCCGACGTTCTTGATCGCTCCTCCCATGCCGGAGCAGATGTGCCCCTTGAAATGCGAGAGCAGGAGCACGCCGTCCGCCTCGAGCGGTTCGCTGCATATCTCGTATTCCATCAGTTCTCCGCTGAACGTCTCCGAACGGTTCGAAATGACGACAGGAACTCCGAGATGATCCTTCGAGAACCCTTTCCTGGCGGCACTTTCGAGGTATCCGGCCTCATTGTTTCTCGGGCTTGCATAGACGACCGGAGAATCGAAGATAAAAGGCCTGCATCCCTTCGCGACGAGGGCATCGACGACCCTCTTCGCGAGCCTGGCGGGGATGTGCGTCCTGTTCCCGGGTTCACCCATGTGCATCTTGATCAGCACTGAATCGCCCGCGGAGAATGCATTGTCCAGTTCCTTCTCGAGAAATCCGGCAAGATCATCCTCATCTCTGATGTGTGTCACGTCGCTTGTCATCGTGTGCCCGGTTCCATTTTTAAGACGTAAAAGATCGCGTGATGATTCGACGGCGATGATAGCAACGTGAAAAATTCATGTCAATGTGTGCTTGTTCCGTGAAGTATGATGAAAAAAATAAAACGATATTTTTTCAAAAAAAGAATGAAAACGCTTGACACTTTTTTTTCCAGGTTTATAACATGAATGCAATTAAAGCAGGGTCGCTTTCATTCTGACTTCTGTGCCTGACTCAAAACGTGGAAGCGAAGGTGTTCGCTGGTAGGCTTTCAACCTTTTCAAAGGGGTGGGCAAATGGCTGCTAAGGCTAAGACCAAGAAGAAAGCCAAGACCAAAGTAAAGGCTAAGGCCAAGAAGAAGGCCAAAGCCAAGAAGAAGGTCAAGGCCAAGGTCAAGAAGAAGGCCAAGGCAAAGAAGAAAGTAAAAGCCAAGGTCAAGAAGAAGGCCAAGGCAAAGAGGAAGGCCAAGCCGAAGAAGAAGGCCAAGGCAAAGAAGAAGGCCAAGACAAAGAAGAAGGCCAAGACAAAGAAGAAGGCGAAGACCAAGACCAAGAGAATGAAATAGCAGGTCTTCGAATATCTGAGTAAAATCGGATGAGAGCGGGGAGCCGATTCGGCTCCCCGTTTTATTATGTTGACATCAAAGCGTACTGGATAAATAATTTTCCGCGCAGCTCAGCCCGGAACAGATGCTCCGCATCTTCCGCCGACTGGATGGCGATCCTGGATTCCTTTTGATAGAAGAGGTGCTGAATTGGCAGGACTAGTACCGATGAAAGTCTTTCTCACGAAAGGCGTTGGAAGCCACAAGGAGAAGCTTACGAGTTTCGAGCTCGCGCTCAGGAGCGCGGGGATCGCGCATCTGAACATCGTACAGGTCTCGAGCATCTTCCCGCCTTCCTGTGCCTTGGTGCCTCGCTCGAAGGGCGTGGAATACCTGGTCCCGGGGCAGATCGTCTACTGCGTGCTGAGCAGGAACAGCTCGAACGAACCCAACAGGCATATAGGCGCTTCGATCGGGCTCGCGATTCCGAACGACAGGAAGCGGTACGGATATATCTCGGAGCACCATGATTTCGGGATCAAGCAGAAACAGCTCGGCGACTATGCCGAGGACCTGGCCGCGACGATGCTCGCGTCCACTCTCGGCTTCGATATAGATCTTGACCAGGCCTGGGACGAGAGGAAACAGGAGTTCAAGATAGGCGGCCAGATAGTTCTTACAACCAATATAACGCAAACGTCGATCTGCAAGGCCGGAGTCTGGACCACGGTCATGTCGGCTGCCGTGTTCTGCAGCTACGAGTAGACAGGTATGAAGATCACTCACGGGTTCCTCGGCCACGAGGTTTCGGCCGAACGGGAAGAGATATTCGTCATCGCAGCTCCGGTAGAGGAAAGCACCTCCTATATAGAGGGTACGGCGGAGGCGCCGGCCGCTATCATCGAGGCTTCCAGGCAGATCGAGCTTTACAACTTCAGGGCGGAGGCAGACCTCGAGGGAGCCGGCATAGCGACGGTCGACACGGGGGCGCGCTCGCTCGACGATCTTGCCGCCTTTCTCCGCCGTGAGAGGGAGCTGCTCTCCGGCGGGTTCTGCTGCTTCATAGGCGGAGAGCACTCGGTCACGCCGGTCATCCTCGAGGAGATGAAGTACGGGGAGATCGGCATCGTCTGGCTTGACGCCCATTCCGACCTTCGGGAAGAGTACCAGGACAACCCCAGGAGCCATGCTTGCGCCGCGCGGAATTCTCTGCCGTTCGGCGATATCGTGGAGATCGGCGTACGCAGCGTCTCCCGCGGAGAGGCCGGATTCATCGCGGGAAACGACAGGGTGAAGGTCTTCGGGAGATGGAACGAGGGAGCGGCTCTCGCGATCGACGAGCTTCCGGAAAGGGTATACATATCGCTCGATTTCGACGCCGTAGACCCGTCCCTGATCAGGGCGGTCGGAACACCGGAGCCGGGAGGGCTGACGTGGGACGACCTGCTCGGGATATTCGATCACATATTTGCCTCTAAAGCGGTAGTCGGCATGGACGCCGTCGAGCTGTGTCCCGGCAAGTCGGATACTGCATCGAGCTTTACGGCTGCGAAGGCCATATACGAGGCGCTGACACTATACATATCGGGAAAGGAATGAGATGAAAGAAAAATTCCTCAAGGAACCGACCAGGCCGATAATGATCGAACCGGGGATGTCCTGCGACGCTCTGCTCCAGGCGCTCGAAGGGTGCAGCTTCCAGGGGAGGCAGCTTGCCACTGCGGCAAGGATCTGGGCCGAGGGCCTCGACGACGATATTATAGTCTGGCTCGGTCTGGCGGGAGCGATGGTCCCAGCGGGGATGAGAAGGTTGATATCGACCCTTATAGATGAAAGCCTTGTGGACGTCATCGTCTCGACCGGCGCCAATCTCTATCACGACTTCTTCGAGACGGTAGGGCACTACCATCACATCGGATCGACAAGGGTGGACGACGAGGAGCTGAAAGAGAACAGCATAGACAGGATCTATGACACTTACGCTGACGAGGACATCTTCTTCGACATCGACAAGCAGATAGGCGGATGGGCGATGGACAGCCTCGAGGACAGGCCCTATACGACAAGGGAGTTCCTTAAGCTTCTCGGTGACGAGGCCGGTCGAAAATCGGGAGGCGAGCACGGGATACTTTCCTCGGCGGCGCGCAAGGGAGTCCCGGTGTACTGTCCTGCCATAGGCGATTCCTCGATTGGGATCGGGCTGGCGGAGAAGGAACGCAAGGTCGTGTTCGACGTCATCGGAGACGTCGAGGAGACGGCGGCGCTGGCGTTGATGAAGCCTTCGATGGTCATCTACGTAGGGGGGGGGACTCCGAAGAACTTCATCCAGCAGACAGAGGTGACCAATATCGTAAACGGCAGGATGCTATCCGGGCACAAGTTCGCGATACAGTTCGTCGTCGACGCTCCCAACTGGGGCGGGCTGAGTGGATGCACCTTCGAGGAGGCGGTCTCGTGGGGCAAGATCGCTGTCGACGCGAGGATGGTCAGCGTGCTCTGCGACGCGACTATCGCCCTGCCGGTAGCGGCGACGGCTGTTCTGACGAGAAGACAGGGGAAGAAGAGGCCGGGTAAGCACATATCAGAGATCGTCGACTGGTAGTTTCCGGTCGAGGCGGTCGCGGTGGGGGAGACGGGAGGATGTGATGATCGCCGAGATACGTTCCGGCGCGGTAGTGGGGATCGACGGGTACGGCGTGAGCGTCGAGATCGACATCACGAGGGGACTTCCCACATTCACGATAGTGGGCATGCCCGACGCGGCGGTAAGGGAGAGCCGCGAGAGGGTGAGCGCCGCTCTTCGCAACAACGGGTTCAGGATACCAGGCAACAGGATCACCGTGAACCTGGCGCCAGCCGACATCCGCAAGGAGGGTTCCTCCTTCGACCTGCCGATTGCGGTCGGTATCCTTCACGCGAGCGGGCAGGCCGAGTTCCCTCTTGCCAGAGACGTTATGCTGACCGGAGAGCTTGCTCTTGACGGGAGGCTCAAACCCGTCCGCGGCGTCCTGCCCGTCATATGCCATGCGAAATCGGAAGGGTGCCGCGCCGTTGTCATACCGGAGGGCAACGGGGCCGAAGCCTCGGTCGCGGGCGGAGTGGAGATCGTGCCGTGCGCAGACATACGGGAAGCACTAGGGTATCTAGCGGGCAGGTTACGCCCGGAGAGACCGAAGTCCCCGCCGCGGCAGGTGATGGTCGGGGACGGATACGACTTCTCGCAGGTGACCGGGCACCAGTCAGCGGTGAGGGCGCTCCAGGTGGCTGCGGCGGGCGGGCACCACACGATGATGGTCGGTCCCCCGGGCTCGGGCAAGACGATGCTCGCAAGAAGGTTCGCCACGATCCTTCCGCCTCTCGACGGGGACGAGACTCTGGAGGTCGCAAAGATACTGAGCGTGACAGGGAGGCTCTCGCCGGGGGTCCCGCTTTCGAGGCGCCCTTTCAGGGCGCCTCATCATTCTGCGAGCGACGCGGGACTCGTCGGAGGGGGCAGAAGCGCTTCGGCCGGCGAGATCACGCTTGCGCACGGCGGCGTCCTCTTTCTCGACGAGCTGACCGAGTTCAGGCGGAACGTCCTGGAGACGCTCAGACAGCCGCTCGAGGAGGGGAGCATTGTGATCGCCAGGGCGGGGGCCGTATGCCGCTACCCTGCGAGGTTCCAGCTTCTTGCCGCGATGAATCCGTGCCCTTGCGGTTTCCGGGGTTCTCCGTCGCGGGTCTGCAGCTGTACCCCGGCCGCAATAAAGAGGTATCTCTCGAAGATCTCGGGGCCTCTTCTGGACCGCGTATCGATATATATACCGGTGATGGTAGTGGAGCCTGAGAGGTTCGAATCGGAAGACGAGACGCGCCGCTCCTCGGACGAGATCCTGGCCGAGGTGTGTGAAGCCGTGGAGTTACAGAAGAAGCGTTACGAAGGGCAGGATATTTACAGGCGCAACGCCGACCTTCCCCTTTATGCGCTGGACGACTTCTGCCCGATGGAGGACGAGGCGCGCAACCTGCTTGACCGGGCGCAGAGGTCACTGAGGTTCAGCGCACGGTCGAGACGCAACATCATCCAGGTAGCAAGAACGATCGCCGACCTTGAAGGGTCGGGGATGATCGGCGCCTCTCACATCGCCGAGGCGGTCCAGTACAGGGTGCCTCCAGGTCTGGTGTAAAAAAAGCCCCGGTACCGCGCGGTACCGGGGCCTGTCGTCTCCATGGCGTTTCTATCAGAGGTTCCTCGCGTGAAGGATGTCCCGGGCGATGATCATCCTCTGGATCTCGCTTGTGCCCTCGAAGATCCTGTTGATCCTCGAGTCACGGTACATCCTCTCTATGGGGAACTCGCAGATGAACCCGTACCCGCCGTATATCTGCATCGCCTTATCGACGATCCTGTCGAGCGCCTCGGAACAGTAGAGCTTCACTATAGAGGCCTCGCGGGTCACGTTCTTGCCCTGTTCGTACATCCAGGCGGTGCGGTAGAGGATCGATTCCATGTTGAAGATCTCCATCGCCATGTCGGCGAGCATCCACTGGATAGCCTGGTTGGCCGAGATCTTCCTGCCAAACTGTACGCGCTCCTTGGAGTAGGCCGCGCTGAGAGCGAGGCATTCCTTCGCCGCCCCGAGCGCCGCCGCACCGAGACCGAGTCGACCGGTATTAAGGACCTTCATCCCGACTATTACGCCGCGCCCCTCCCTGCCGAGCAGGTTTTCCTTGGGCACCTTGACGTCCTCGAAGACGAGCTCCGCGGTCTTCGAGCCCCTGATCCCCATCTTTTCCTCGATCTTTCCGACGCTGAAGCCGTCGAACTCTTTCTCGATGATGAAAGTGCTGAGCTTGCCGTCGGCAGGGCCGCCCTTCATCGTGGCGAACAGCGTGAAGACGTCGGCGAAGCTGCCGTTGGTGATGAATATCTTCCGGCCGTTGAGGAGGTAATGGTCGCCCTTGTCCTCTGCGGTAGTTTCGGAGGAGTAGGCGTCCGAGCCCGCGTTCGCCTCGGTGAGGGCGTACGCCGCGATCTTTTTCCCCTCGGCGAGAGGAACGAGGTACTTCTGCTTCTGCTCCTCTGTGCCGAACATGTATATCCCGGAGGCGCCGATACTCTGGTGCGCGCCGATGAACGTCGCCGTCGAGGCGCAGCCGCGGCCTATCTCTTCCTGCATTATGCAGTAGCCCATCTCTCCCATCCCCGCGCCGCCGTACTCGGGCGGGAAGGAGATGCCGAGAAATCCCAGCTCGCCGCACTTCTTTATTATCTCGGGGGGTATCTCGTGCTCCTGGTCTATCTTCGCCGCGATCGGCTTGAGTTCGTTGTTTACGAACTTTCGGACCATGTCTCTGAGCATCATCTGTTCATCGGTGAATGTCCATTCCATCGGGTAGTCCTCCTTATGTGAAGTGTCAGAATATTAACCTGATTTTCCCGGGTCAAGTGAAATGAGTTGTCCCCCGCTTGGCCCGCATGGTAACTTACCAGTCCCATGAAGGTTACGGCAAGAGATGAATGGTTCCCCATAGGGCGTGATGGCGCGACCGGCCTTTTCAGGAAGATAGTGCCCGTTCTGAGAAAGGCCGTCAAAGGTCTGAAGGACCCTTCCGTCACTCAAATAGCAAAGCGTTCGAACTCCCCGTTCAGGGTACTCGTCTCGACGGTGATCAGCGCGAGGACCAAGGACGAGGTGACCGGCGCGGCTAGCGAAAGGCTCTTCGCTCTTGCGTCGACTCCCGGTGAGATGTCACGCCTCAGGGCCGCCTCTATAGAGAAGGCGATATACCCGGCCGGCTTTTACAGGACTAAGGCTAGGGCTATAAAAAGCCTCTGCCGCATGCTCGTGGATGAGTACGGCGGTGAGGTCCCCGGCGAGATCGAGCAGCTTGTCAGGCTCCCCGGAGTAGGAAGGAAAACGGCGAACCTCGTCCTCACCCTGGGGTTCGGTAAGCTGGGGATCTGCGTCGACACGCACGTCCATCGCGTGTGCAACAGGCTGGGGGCGATAAGGACGAGGCATCCTTCGGAGACGGAGGCGGCGCTGAGGGAGGTCCTCCCGAAGAGAAACTGGATAGAGATAAACGATATCCTCGTGATGTACGGTCAGGCGATCTGCAACCCCGTCTCGCCGTGGTGCTCGAGATGCGGTATAATAGAGGAATGCGGGCGCGTCGGTGTTACGCGCTCACGTTGAGGATTCTCATAGAAGGAGACACGATGCGACTGATAACCGCCCTTCTTGTATCGATCCTGGCGGCAGCCCCCGTGGTGGCGGGGGATATCGAGTTCGAAGACTACTTCACCGGCGGAGCCTTAAGGGTCGACCTGTATCATACCGGCACCGCCGCCACCGAGACGTATGCCCTTGACGAGCTTATCCGCGAGCCGTTCTGGGGGGGCAACCCGAAACGTCTGCTAGACACGATGAACCTCGGCGGCCATCTGATGAGGGTCTACGACCTTGAGACTAACGGGGAGATCTTCTCCCGGGGGTACTGCTCGCTCTTCGGCGAGTGGGCGACGACCGATGAGGCGATCGAGGGATTCCCGAGGACCTTCCAGGAGACCCTCCTGCTTCCGATGCCGAAACGCCCCGTCCAGATCAGGATAGACAGGCGCGACCGCGGGAACGTCTTTCACAATGTCTTCGACCTGGTCGTCGATCCGTCCGATTACCATATCATGACGGAGACGAGGTACTCGGCCTTCAGAGTGCGGCCTATCGAGAACAACGGCTCACCGGAGCACAAGGTCGATATAGTCATACTCGCCGACGGCTACACGGTCGACGAGCTCCACAAGCTGCGCGAGGACGTGGCCCGTTTCATGAAGGTCTTCTTCGACACCGAGCCGTATGCCGGCAGGCGCAAGGACTTCAACGTGAGGCTCATAGAGAGCGTCTCGGCGGAGTCCGGGGTCGACGATCCGAGGAAGGGCGTCTACCGCGACAACCTGCTCGGCCTCTCCTTCAACTCGTTCGATCTCGACAGGTACATGCTGTCCCTGTCCAACAAAGCGATAAGGGACGTCGCGGCGAAGGTTCCCTATGACATCATAATCATCCTCGCGAACGAGGAGAAGTACGGGGGAGGGGGCATCTTCAACCTCTACTCGACGTGCGTTTCGGACAACGAGTACGACGGGTATATCTTCACGCACGAGTTCGGGCACGCCTTCGCGGGGCTCGGCGACGAGTATTACTCCTCGGAGGTGGCTTACAACGATATGTATCCCCGCGGAGTCGAGCCCTGGGAGCCCAACATCACAGCGCTTCTCGATCCCGCGCACGTCAAGTGGGGGAGCCTGATAAAGGAGGGGACGCCCGTGCCGACGCCCGACGATTCATTGTACGCGGACGTGGTGGGATGCTTTGAGGGGGCGGGGTACTCGGCGAAGGGCCTGTACAGGCCTTATCATACCTGCAGGATGTTCGACAAGGGGCTTGTCGAGTTCTGCCCCGTCTGCAGGAAGGCGATCAGCGATATGATCGATTTCCACACGCACTGACGATGATCAGGGCCCGAAGTGCATCATCCGCTCGCCCCTGAGGAAATCGTCGAGATCCTGGTCGGTCGAGAGCTCGAACTTGTGATATTCCGCCTGGAGAATCGAGAGGTGGCTTCTTTCCATGCTGGCGATGTACTCGAGGAGCTTGCGGCTGTTCGGGTCGCGGGTCTTCGAGGCGAGGTCGGTATAGAATACGTTCGCTTTCTTCTCCGCATCCATGGCTACCTCGAAGAGTTCCTTCATACCGGCGTCATCGCTGAGCTCTCCGGGCATCGGAACGATGGTGTTTTCGGGGACCTTGATCTCGATGTCGGGGAACTGGTCGGAAAAAGCCTTTCGCATGAACGCCTCGTGGCGCTTCTCCTGGCTGATCAGAAAATCCATCGTCTCCTGCATCTCCGCTGCTCCAGCCATCTCCTTCATCTTCATATAGAGGGTCTGCGCGGCCATCTCGGCCTTTATCCCTATCGTGAGGACCTCCAGGGTCGTAAGATCATGTTTCTCTCCCATTACTATATCCTTTCAGGCGGTATTGCGATAATGGCCATGAATCAAGATATTGCCGTTCTCTATGAATGTCAAACTCACAGGGTCAGACCGCCGTCTACGACTATCGTCTGCCCCTGTATCCAGCGGGCGTCATCTGAGAGCAGGAACGCCACTACAGGCGCGATATCGTCCGGCTCGGCTATCCTCCCCTGCGGCGCCCTCTTGGTCCATTCGGCGAGGAGCTTGTCCCTGTCTGGGAAGTAGTCGAGCGCCCCGGTATGTATCGGGCCTCCGGAGACGGCGTTTACGCCGATCCCACGCGGCGCCAGCTCCTTGCCGAAGTACCTTACAAGCGCTTCCAGCGCTGCCTTGCTGGCCCCGACCGCGGTATAGCCGGACAGGCACGTGTGGCTTCCTATAGATGATATCGCCACTGCCCTTCCACCCGACTCGGGAAACAGTTTCACAGCCTGCTGCATCAGGAGCATGAAGGAGCGGGCATTGGTGTTGATCGCCTTGTCCCAGCCGAGCCTGCCGATCCTTTCGGCCGGCCCGAGGACTCCAGAGACCGCGTTCGAGACAAGAAGGTCCAGGTGCCCGAAGCTCTCCTTGAGCGACTTGAACATCTCCTTTATCGAATTGTGGTCGGAGACGTCGGCCTGGATGATAGCGCATTCGACGCCGAGGTTTCTGATCTCCGCGGCCGTCTCTTCGGCTGTCCCCGCGTTCTTGACGTAGTTTATCGCGAGGTCCGCTCCGTGGCGGGCCAGCTCGAGGGATATCGCCCTTCCGAGCCCCCTCGAACCGCCGGTCACGAGCGCCTTCTTTCCCTTGAAATGAGACATCTCTACCATCCCGCGCTTGCGTCCTCGCCCTCGAGGTACTTGAGGGCGTCGATCGCGGCCCTGCAGCCGCTACCGGCCGCCGATATGCCCTGCTTGTACCTTCTGTCGCAGACGTCGCCCGCGACGAATATCCCAGGCACAGAGGTATTCGTGTGCTCCTTCGAAATGATGTATCCATGATCGTCGAGATCGATCTTGCCGGCGAAGGCCCCGGTCGCCGGGTCGTGGCCTATGGCCACAAATACGCCATCGACAGGAAGCTCGGTCGTCTTATCGGTCTTCACGTTTCTCAGCACGATCGCCGTGACCTTGCCGGCGGCCACGTCGAGTATGTCCACAGGTACCGAGTCCCATATGATCTCGATCTTCTCGTTCTCCATCGTCTTATTCACCATAGCCGCCCCCGCCCTCAGCTCATCGCGCCTGTGGACCAGGTAGACCTTTTTCGCGAACCGTGTAAGGAATGTCGCCTCCTCGGTCGCCGCGTCCCCGCCCCCGATGACCGCGACGACGCGGTCCTGGAAGAAGAAGCCGTCGCAGGTGGCGCATCCCGATACGCCCTTGCCGCGAAGCGCCTTCTCCGACTCGAGGCCGAGCCATCTGGCCGAAGAGCCGGTCGCGATGATCACGCTCCTGGCCTCGAAGGTGGCGCCTCCCACGCTCAGCCTGAACGGCTTCGCGCCAGTGTCTATTTCGGAGAGCTCTCCAGCCTTGAATTCAGCTCCGAACTTCTCCGCCTGCTTCCTCATCCGCTGCATCAGCTCGGGGCCCTGTATGCCTTCGGGAAAACCGGGGAAATTCTCCACCTCGGAAGTGATCATCAACTGTCCCCCGGGAGCCATCCCGTCCACAACAACAGTGCTTAGATCCGAGCGTCCCGTGTATATCGCCGCGGTAAGCCCCGCCGGCCCCGATCCGATTATCGCTACGTCGTACATTATCAAGTCCTCCCGGCCGTTGTTGAATCATGTTTGCGGAGATGGAAGTATAGAAAGATAGAGGCGCTGACTCAAGCGAAATCATCCCCCGGCGCGGCGCAGGCTCCTGAGCAGGGCGAGGTTCTCGATATCCTCCCTGAGGTCATCCCCCTTGGGTGTTTCCAGCACCATCGGGCGGTCCAGGAAGCGCCTGTCGTTCACCAGGTACGAGAATGCGTCGATGCCGAGCTCCCCCTGCCCGATATGGGTGTGCCTGTCCTTGTGGCTGCCGAACTCCCCGAGCGAGTCGTTGAGATGGAATGCCTTGAGGTATTCGAACCCGATCGTTTTGTCCAGGGCCTTGAAGGTCGAGTTGTACTTTCTCTTCGTCCTTATGTCATACCCGGCGGTGAAAGCGTGGCAGGTGTCGTAGCATATGCCTGTGCGCGACCTGTCTTCGACAAGCTCGATGATCGCGGCAAGCTCCTCGAATGTCGAGCCGATCGTGTTCCCCGCGCCTGAGGTGATCTCGAGGAGTATCGCCGTCCTGTCCCCGGTGGTCTCCTCATAGAGCCGGTTTATCGTCGAGGCGACCGTCTCTATTCCCCGGTCGATCCCCGCGCCCCTGTGCGAGCCGGGATGAAGGACGAGGTATGGGATGCCGAGGACGGCGCATCGCCGCAGCTCCACAAGGAGGGCGTCGGCGGATTTTTTCAGCAGGGCGGGATCTGGAGAGGCGATGTTGATCAGGTAACTAGTGTGGGCGATAACGAACCCGGGAGTGAAGGGGCGGCTCTCCTCATGGAAGAGGTCGATCTCCTCAGCGGTGAGCTTTTTCGCGCGCCACTGGTTCGAGCTCTTCACGAAGAGCTGTACCGCGTTGCAGCCTATCGATTTTCCCCGGAGCAGCGCCAAATGGACGCCGCCCGCTATCGACATGTGGGCCCCGAGATTCATCATGCCTCCTTGCCTGGCACCCCGGTCAGGTAGTAATATCATATAAGGGCAAATCGATGCGAGGTGGAAAATGACGGATAAAAAGCGCAGGGAAGAAGACGGAGATGAACTGGTAGCGCTGATCTCCGTGCAGGGCGAGATGAACGCACAGGTGCTCGTAGGTGTCCTCCAGTCCGAGAATATCGAGGTGATGCTCAAGTCGCCTCAGGCGTTCGCGGCGCTCCCCTTCTCGGTCGACGGGATGGGAGAGGTCAGGCTGATGGTGCGCAGGAGGGACCTTCACAGGGCGAGGCTCGTCCTCGAGGAATACAGGGCGGCGGGGGCCGACCCGATGACGGTCAAGATGCTGGTCGACTGGGATCCGCCCGGAGAACCGAGCTGATGGCCGCAGATTCCCGCTTGCCCGCGGGGGCATGAGCCGTTATCATAGGTTCTGCCGCAGGGTGGGAGCTTAACTCAGTGGTTAGAGTGCTATCTTCACACGGTAGAAGTCACAGGTTCAAATCCTGTAGCTCCCACCATCTTTGACTTCCGGTATATCAGAATACGCTGACACGAGACCGCCGTTTGGCGACAGGGCCGGCCCGCCGGCAGAAGGACTGCCAGGCTAGGGGTTATTACTCATTATTTCAAAACATGTTATCCGGTGTTGCTGTGACCGGGGAGGAATGTTTATATTTATTACTGTTTAGGTGTGTATTGAACAGATTCCAATATCGATCGATGAAATCTGGAGCGATATCAGTCTTACCAACACCTCGGAGTCCAGGAATCGGCTCAATTATCAGATTTACGTAAACAAAGAAACTGTCACCCATGTGACTGATATCAAGGACTGGAGACTTGGCAGGACCATGAAGATCCAGGAATTCGAGCAGATAGTGAAGACAGATAGAGCGGCCACCCGCTATCTCACCGACCTGTGCTCCAGGACGGACCGGAATATGTGTCTGAAATGCGGGTGCGAAAAGCTGTATGCGATCGAGAAAGGCAGGCGCAGGCGCTGCTCCAACTGCGGATACACATTCCACCAGTTCACCGGAAGATGGCTCGACCGTTGCAAGATCAGCGCCAGGGAATGGCTCTGGATAATCAAGCTGTTCGAACTCGAGACTCCCGCCAAGGTCATCGCCGATGAGACCGGCATCAGTTATCCGACCGTACTGAAAGCAGTGACGATCTTGAGGATGGCGATCGCCGAGCACCTCGATGGAAAAACATGCGGCAAGGTGAAAACTGACGGGACCGACGACTGTGATATATACGGATTGATGGAGAACGGGGGCGATGACCGGCGAGAACTTCTGCCAGAGACACAGATAATCCTGCTGACCGAGATAAGCGACGATTACCTCATACTGATCGAGGGCTCTGTCAGGTACGACGCGCTTCTAGTCAACGGCAGGAAGGTCAGGATGGCCGACAAGGGAGGGAATTACCTCAATTACATGGCCTATTGCAGCATCCAGGGTTTCTGGCAGTATGCGAATGAGAAACTGATAAAATATCATGGAGTCTCATGTTTCCGCCTTCCGTTGTATCTGAAGGAAGTCGAATTCAGGTGGCTGAACAGGGATGGCGAATATTTCGAAAGTGTGGCGGAAAGACTCTGCGAGTATGTGCCCGGACCGCTTATTCATGCACCGGAACTGTCTGAGATCCTGCAGTGATAGTATGTGGAAGCGGCAGAATCACTGCCGCGCGGTGGATCCGGCGTAGGATCCGGGATGTGAACGGTGAACCGGCTTTAGAAGGGAATGTGACGAAGGATCAGGATTCGACCTGATCCCCCGCCCTTACTGAGTTTCTGCCGGCCTTTTTAGCCTCATACAGATATCCGTCGGCGATGTTGATCAGCGAGTCTCCCGAGATCCTGAAGGCTCCATTCGACATATCTATGCCTGTAACGCCGAAGCTCGCAGTTATCCCGATCCTCCTGTCCCGGATCATGACCGATAGATCGCAGATAGCTTCGCGCAGCCTTTCCGCGAGTATCTCCGCTCCTGAGATCGGCGTATTCGGCATTATAAGAAGAAACTCGTCGCCGCCATAGCGTACGAGCCAGTCTACGTCAGTCCGCACCGTTTCCTTCACGAGGGCCGTTACCTTCCGGAGGATATCATCGCCGGCCAGGTGCCCGTTCTCATCGTTGAGGCCCTTGAAATGATCGATATCAAAGATCGTGAGAGACAGACACTGTCCGTATCGCGTAGCCATCTTCAGTTCCCGGGGCAGGCGTTCTGAAAGATAAGCCCGGTTGTAGCATCCGGTGAGAGGATCCGTAATCGACAGCCTTCGTATCTGCTCGTTCGCTTCTTTCAGGGAGTGTTCCAGTTCGAGTATGCGCTCGCCGGTATTTATCCTGGCTACCAGCTCGGATTTATCGAATGGTTTGCTTACGTAATCGTCTGCTCCGGCTTCCAGTCCCTGCACGATATCGCCCTTGGAGTTCTTCGAAGTCAGCAGGATGATGAACACGTATCCGGGATTGTCCTGATCCCTTATCGCCCTGCAGAGCTCCGGTCCGTTCATGCCCGGCATCATCCAGTCTGTTATAATGATCGGATAGAACCTGTCGCGCATCATATCCAGCGCGCATTCTCCGTTGTCAGCCGTTTCGATCTCGAATCCCTCTTTGCCGAGGATGATCTTCAGCTGTTGCTGGATCACGGGATTGTCCTCTACGACGAGCACTGGAAAAGGATGACGGATCTTGCACGTTAACGTCATATATGGCTCTCTCCAGGATCAGGCCTGGACCTCAAACGTGTTTATCTTGTCTTCCAGAGAACTGATAACCTCGTCTGCCTCATCGAAACGGCCGCAGCGCAGCAGCCTTTCTGTATCGGACGAGAGCTCGTAGATGTCGGCAAGCCCCATCGATCCCGCCGCACCCTTGAGAGAGTGAGCCGCATTTGCAGCCATTTCCCGATCACCCTGGACTATGGCTTCCTGGATCTTCCTGAGATCCGACATTCCTGTATCTGCGAATATCTTGAGCAGATAGAGGTATTCCTCCTCTGAAAGTCCCAATGCGCTGGAATTTTCCTTGATATTCATACCAGTTCCTTTCTGACGACCCATCTCGAGATCGCCTCGAGCACACGGTTTTTTCTTATCGGTTTTGTGATGTAATCGTTCATCCCCGCTTCAAGGCACCTCTCCCGGTCACCCTTGATCGCGTGAGCAGTCATCGCGATGATCGGAATCGATTCATGACCCCGGGCCCGGATCTCCCTGGCAGCTTCTATCCCGTCCATTACGGGCATCTGTACATCCATGAATATTAAGTCGATCATCTCTGGATCGGATGTAACCTTATCCACTGCTTCCTGTCCGTTGCTGGCGATCTCAACATGGTAGTTTTCCTTGGTCAGGATCAGTGTTGCCAGTTTCAGATTGACCGGGTTGTCTTCGACAAGAAGTATTCTTGTCTGTTCCGATGGCCCGGGCAATCTGTCGGACCCGCTTCCGGGGTCAAGTCCTCTCCCAATATTTGATTGCGTGATATTGTTCTGAAGACGGTCCCGGCCGCTTGCCTTCCCCTTTTTCAGCCATAATCTGAAATGGAAGGAGCTGCCTTTTCCCAGTTTACTTTCCACCCATATCCTGCCGTTCATGAGCTCGACGATCTGTCTGCATATTGACAGTCCGAGCCCCGTGCCGCCGAACCTTCTCGTCATCGATTTGTCGCCCTGCTGGAACAGGTCAAAAACTGAATCAAGGTGCTCTTCCGGGATCCCGATACCGGAGTCAGTCACAACACCGTGTATCCTTACGTTCTCCTCGTTCTGATCTTCCGACCAGAGATTCAGTTCGATCCTGCCCTTCTCGGTGAATTTAGCGGCGTTGTCCATCAGATTCGTCAAAACCTGCCGCAATCTGACCGGATCCCCGATCATGAACGGGGGCATGTCATCTATTACGCGACTCGATATCTCGACCGGTTTTGACCCGATGCGCATCCGGGTCATCTTGCAGACTTCATCAGCGAGACGGTCCAGTTCGAAACCGGTTTCTTCAAGCACGAGTTCACCCGCGTCGATCTTGGAAAAATCCAGAATGTCGTTCAACAGCGACAAAAGCATCTCACCACTTGTCTTTATCGTAGAGACGAAATCCAACTGTTCGGGATCGAGATCCGTCTCCTGAATAAGGTCGGTGAATCCAATGATCGAGTTAAGGGGAGTCCTTATTTCGTGGCTCATGTTTGCCAGAAACTGACTTTTCCCCCTGTTGGCGGATTCAGCCTCATTTATCGCTTCACGCAGCTGCTCATCGATCCATTTGCGGTTGATGGCGCTTACCAGGATCTCGCCGATGAACTGTACCCGCTGGATTATGCTGCTGCTCCATTGAGGCCTATCCTCCATGGATCCGATCATTATAAGGCTCTGAGAAGTGTCCGTGCCAGCGAGCCGGACCGCAATGACCGCATTTAGTGAATTCATGTTCACCAGGAAATCCTGTTCTTTGTTCCAGGCTTCGGGGACATCCTCCGGTCTGGTGAACGCGAAACCTCCGATTATTTTCAGTTCGGAGCACATTTCGGGAAGATAGTACTGGGCATCCTTCTGCAGAAGAGGGGCCTCAGGCTCGATGCGGGCGCTCGACCAGGAATGGGTCTGTTTAAACTCGCCATGCTCGTTGTTGACGCGCATCAGCGCAGCGTGATCCGCTGCGAGGAATTCGGCGATCGCTTTCAGCCCCTCGTTGATAGCAGGATCGACATGTTCGGGCTTTATATTGATGAGCTTCGAAGAGATACTGGAGACAAGGGACTCGAAACGCAACCTGTCATCAAGAGCCTTTTCCATCATTATCTTGTCGGAATAATCATCGAGAAGCTCTATCGCACCCATGATGCGGCCGTCGAGGCTCTTTACGGGGCTTGAAATGATCCTGAAATTCCTCAGGAATTCTCCGCTCTTGACCGTCGATATCACTTCATGGACCTGCCCGTCTTTCAGTGTCCTGACGGTCGGGCAATCCGGACAGGGCCCGTCCAGCGAAGGATCCCCGAATCTCTTGTAGCACAGTGGTTTTTCAGAGATATCGAGATCGGGAAACCATGTCCTCATCTGGCCATTGACTGAAAGGACCTCCATGTCACGATTGATAAGGCAGATGCCGATACCGACATTGTCGACGATCGCGCGGTATTTTTCCTCCGATTCACGCAGCGCTTCCTCAGTCAGAAGTTTGGTCAGAGCGGCTCCGATGCTGTCGGCGATACCTTCCAGGAGGGATATGATATCGGGGCCGAACCGGTCTCGCCTGCGATCGTTCAGCTGGAGCAGGCCGAATACTTCTCCATTTGAATGAAGCGGGATCAACGCCATCGATTCGTATTCCTCAGCAGGACACTGACCGCGTGTGATCAGGCCAGTGGAGGCCGGATTCTCCGGTGAAGTGAAATCGGAAAGCCTGTTTATCCAGAAGCTGCCGCTTTTTGTGAAGAAAGGGAGATCGGGATCTGTTTTTCCTGAGATGACACTCCCGCAGATGCACTCGAGGAAAGGTCCTTTCCGAGGGTCGTCGGCCGCCCTGTTCTTCAGGCTCTTTCCGCACAGGTGCCGTTCTCTCTCGATAAACCTGGAGGAAAAACCGCTGACAGCGTAATATGGAAAATCCCCGTCAGATTTCAGGCGGATCCCGGCTGCCTCGCATTCTGCCAGGTCCTTTACGAGAATCAGGCTGTGTTTGATCAGATCTTCGCTGCCGGACGCCTGATTTATGTTCTCAAGCACCCTGAGGATAGATTTCTGGATGTGGTTCGCGCGTTCCCGCTCCGTGATATCCTCACCGATTCCGAGCATCCCTGTGATGCGGCCATTCGAATCCTTGAGTATGGTGTTATTCCATTCGACCAGGACTTCATTTCCGGATCTTGTGACCACGAGGTTGACGTTATGTCCCGCCGAGTGGATATCTCCACCCATGAGTTTTTTGAAGAATTCTCTTGTCTGACTCCTGGTCTTCTCGGGCAGACAATTGTCGAACCAGTTCAATCCGACCAACTCGTCTTCTTTATATCCCAGCACCCTGCAGCCATTGTCATTTACCAGCGTGATGCAGCCTTTATTATCCAGAGAGACCACTATGATCTCGGCCATGTCGAAGAAATTCTGTGCACCGATCGATTCTTCGATAGTGCCTTTCATCTTTATGTCCCGATACGGGACAGGCCGGAGAGTCCCGACGAGGAGTCTGGATTCTCCCATCACGACGGCCCGCATCTCCGCTTCGACCTCTAAAAGCGAACCGTCATTGCGCTGCATCTTCACATTTGCGGGTCCGGCCGAACCGTATTCGAATACATCGTCAAACATCTCTAAAACACCACTGACATGGTCTGGACTCATCAGCCCGAGTGTCAGGATATTCTGGTCGATGTATTCATCCCGTTTGTATCCACTGATCTTCGTCAAGGCTTCGTTTCCACCGATGAACGTTCCGATCCTGTCGCAGATGAAATATGCGCTCTGGGCGGATTCGATGAAGTTCTCCAGCAGATCTACCCGGTCGCGGAGGGTTATTTTGCTTTCAGCCATCATTCTCTGATCGGCTCGACTTCCTGGCGAGTCTCAGTATCGACAACCTTATGGACACTTTTATAACTGATCTTGGATACAAGATTCCTCATCCACACGGCGTGCTCGGTATGACGGATGCAGGCTCCGGCGTTCTCGGCGAAAACAGTAAGTACTTTCAGATCCTCTTCTGTATAGATGACGTCCTTATCCCTGGCGGATACGTTGAGTATCCCTACCAGCTCGTCCCTTACGCAAATCGGTACGATCATGGCAGAGGTGATCTTCTTGTTATTAAGCTCGAATCCGTACTTGTCATCTTCGAGCGGTTCAGCTCCGAGAAGGAGAGGTTCCTGATGTTTGGCGCACCAGCCCGCGATACCTTCACCTATCTTCTGTCTCACATCGAAAATGTCCTTGTCCGCGTATCCCTTGATCGACCTTACTACCAGCTCGTCTGTTTCGTGATCGACGAGCATCAGTGAGGCCCTGTAACAAAGGAACGTGTCAAAACAGATGCTTGTTATTCCGTCGAATACCTTTTCGAGATTGGTCTCTTTACCCATGATCCCGCTGACCTTGCACATGGCCGAAAGTCTCACGTTCTGCCGGTTGATGTAGATCTCTCTTTCCTGGCGAAGTTTTTCGAGGTTTTCCCTGATCTTCAGGATATGCCTCTGGTGCTGCGTAAGGTATATGACGAATACTAGGACGATAAGCGACAGCCCGACCAGAAGTACAAGGTCGGTCTTTGCCCAGGGCCAGATCTCGGATATCCGCTCGCTCAGCAGAGACTGGATCGCAGTGATCAGTCCGAGAGTCGTAAGGATGGTCACCGCCGATAGAAGTATCCAGTTACGCCATGAACGTCGTTCGAGCTGGCTGTTATCCAAGAGAATCCCAGCGTTGTTCCTCTCCTGTCCCGTATCCTTGCCGGGACAGGACTGCGAGGTCTTTTCCATTCTCAGCTCCTTGATGCTTTGTTTTATAAAGCTGCACTCAGCCTGTAGTTCGGCCTATACCTGGTTCGCAACGAGAGTGCCAGAGAAGGCATGATTCGGAAGTATCCTCCCTTGAGACGGAGTATGGGACCCAGGCCCCCGGGACTATAGTCCCGCATCCGGTCGTCGGACATACTGGTGCTCCGTCATGTTTTCGCCCGGGCACGGGATGTATCAGATCCGATTCGCCTGAGCAGGGGCTGCTGAGTCCATCAATACCACCCCGCAAGACAGTGATGAGCCGGGCCCCGTCGATTTCTATGTAAAACAGGGGGTTACGGTTCTCAATAAGCGGAGGTGGCAAGCTGATCTGACATACGGGACTTCTCCAATACAAAAGACCCGGCCTGAAAAACGAGTATGATACTGCATCTGGAATGTATGGTCGTAGAGTGTGATTCCAGCTGATTCTGTTCCTGGTCATTATGAGACTTGATTTTGGCATTTTGCATCGCCCTTTGATCAGCGATGCAGAAGCAGATAGCAGGTTTGAAATATAAGACTTTTCTGATATTATCCTTCCGTATCAGTACGTTGAACACGGATGGAGGAATTCGATGTCGGAGAGAATGGTCGAGCAGTTCATGGAGATGGTCAGGATCGACAGCGAGTCGGGTAACGAGGCGGATATGATCGAGTACCTCCGGGAGGAATTCTCGAAGATGGGAGCCGACGCCGTAATAGACGATTACGGCAACCTCATAGCGAGATTCCCGGCGAAGGGATGCTCCGGAAAGGATCCGATCCTCCTGTCGTGCCACGCAGACACGGTCCAGCCAGGCAAGGGGATAAAGCCCGTCCTGAAGGATGGTGTGATCCGCTCCGCCGGTGATACGATCCTCGGCGCGGACGACAAGGCCGGGATCGCAGAGATGCTCGAAGCGCTCAGGACCGCCGAGGTGTGCCCGCCCGTCGAGGTGGCGATCAGCCGCCAGGAGGAGGTCGGGCTTCTCGGTGTCAAGAACATGGACTTCAGCCTCATCACCGCTAAAGCGGGATTTTTACTCGACAACGACACTCTCGATACGATCGTGATAGGCGGACCGTCTTATTTCGCCATAGATGTAGATATAAAGGGAAAGGCCGCGCACGCGGGGATGGAACCGGAGAAGGGGATAAACGCGATACAGGCCGCCGCGAAGGCGATCGCCGCCCTCGAGCTCGGCAGGCTCGACACCGACACTACAGCGAACGTAGGCGTCATCAAGGGCGGACTGATACGAAACGGCGTGCCGGACAGCGCGAGTTTCCTCGCCGAGGCGAGGAGCCTCGACCACGAGAAGGGGCAGGCGCTCGCCGACAGGATGGTCGAGACGATAAGGGCCGAGGTCGAGGGATACGGCGCCGGGGTCGATATCAAGGTGGACAACCTCTGCAGGGCCGTCGACATCCCAGAGGACTCGGCGACAGTCGAGATCTCGAAGAAGGCGCTCAAGACTGTCGGTATAGATGCAAAGACGACCTTCATCACGGGCTTTACCGACGCGTCGATATACAACAACAGGGGGATAGAGGTCGCCGTCGTCGGCATCGGCGCTCATAACGAGCACTCGATGGACGAGTATATCGAGGTCGCCGACATGGAGAAGGCGCTCAGGATGATCGTCGAGATCCTGCGCTTCTGCGCGGAGTAGAGTCTTACGTGCAGGCTCGTATAGTCTGGACTCACGCGGGTATTCTGATATAATCCCGGCGATATGAAGATCGTCGTCACAGTGCCCTACACTCCCTGGCCCGTAACGCGCGGGACGGGCCGTCTCATAGTCAACCTGATCGAGGGTCTTTCGAAGCATCACGAGGTGACGCTCGTCACGATGACACTCTCCAAGGCCGGGCTGGAGAAGCTTCGGGAGCTGGAGAGGCCCGGCGTGAAGGTCCGCGGGATGATCGCGCCGCACCGCCAGGGAGCCTCGGGGAAGCTGCTTCGCAAGATGCGCAACGTCATCTACGACTTCCTTCGCGGCATCCCCCAGGACGTGAGCTACAGCGCCCCGCCCGAGTTCCTCCGACTCATCGCCGAAACTGCAGTGGCCTGGCCAGCCGATCTCGTCCTCGCCTCGTACTGGCACATGTACAGGCTCTCCGACTACTTGAGCGGCCCGAGGCTCGCCCTGGTGACCCACGATATGGACTACATCGTAAACCGCGAGAGGATCAGGCTTGCGGACACGGGATCCGGCGGCGTGAAAAGCGAGAAAGAAGCGGCGCGGCTCGAGCGGATCGAGACCGAAGCATACAGGAGATTCGATACGATACTGACAGTGACGGCATCGGATGCCGAGGTGCTGCGGGGAATACATGCCTATGAGGGGAAGAAGATCATGCCGCTCCCCCTGGCGCTCGACCTATCCGTCTTCACGCCGGGCGCCTTCGAAAGGGAAAAGGGCAGGATACTCTTTCTCGGGTCTTTCCATTCGGATTTCAACAGGGACGCCCTTATCTATTTCACCTCGGAGGTCTTTCCCCTAGTGAGAAGCGCCAGGCCGGAAGCGGTTCTGGAGATAGTCGGGCACGGGGCCGACGAGAAACTGATCAGGGAAGCCGGCGAAGGGGTCGAGTTCACCGGAGGAGTAGATGACATAAGGCCCTGCCTCGGCCGCTGCTCCCTGATGGTGCTTCCCTTGAGGTTCAGCGGCGGCGTGCGGATAAGGATGATGGAGGCGGCGGCGATGGGGACGGCAGTCGTGAGCACTCCCGCCGGGGTCGCCGGGATGGGGCTCGAGGCGGGGAGAGACTATCTCGAAGCTGCCGACGCCGGGTCAATGGCCGGCGCGGTCGTCTCGCTGCTGGGCAACGCGGAAGAGGCGGCTAGGCTCGGTGGGAACGCCCGCAGTTGGGCCGAGCGGAAGATATCGATGGAAGACTATCCCGACCGGCTCGATCAGATGATCAAAACCGTCACGACCTGAGGATCCCACGCTGTAAAATATTGTTTACACCGCATTGTGGTTGTGATAGAATAATAATCGATCCAGATCATAGGGATTTTTCAGACAGGTTCTATAGAGAAGGCGAGAGTCTTTTCGGCAACCGGGGGGGAGCTTTTCTTCAATGTGCTGCGGGCGATCGCAGGGCTGTCACCTCTATTTCCCGCAACGCGTCATTTCTCCCATCCGGCTTGACGACAGGTATCAAAGTGTGCGCTAAGGCTTTTTCGGCCTGACGCCACCGTAAATAAGGCAGCATCCGCTGCGGCAGATCTTCGAAGAACCCGAGGAGGGGAAGCCATGAGGAATACGGCTTCGATCCTGCGGGTTTCGATACCTGTTCTGCTTATCCTGACGTCATGCGCTCAGGCGACCCAGATCATCTACCGAAGCCCGCAACAGATGGGCAGGGAATCCACGCACATAGTCCAGGGAACAGTGACCGGCGTCAGGTCATACTGGAACGGTAGCCACACGAAGATATTGACCGAGACGCGCGTTGCCGTCGAGAGGTCCTACAAGGGAGGCGCCGGAGGCGATGTCGGCGTCGTCCAGCTCGGTGGCACGGTCGGCCACGTACAGATGAAGGTGGAAGGCGCGCTCGACTGGAGTCCGGGCGAAGAGGTGCTGCTCTTCCTCGAACCGTTCACAGACGACAGGTTCATGATCTACGGGCTTTCCCAGGGCAAATACGATATCGAACGCGACGGGAGCGGCAGGCCATTCGTCAGCCGCGCTTCGCTCGACGACGTCGAAATGCTCAGCGCGCCCGGCGCAGGAAGTGCCCGCATGGAAAAGGTCCCTCTGGAAGCGTTCATCAACAAAGCTCTCGGCGACCGGTAGGAAAGGAGGATCATGATGAATACTCGAAAGACGGCTCTCGTTCTCGTTTCTGTGATCCTTCTTGCCGCCGGCCTCGGCGCGCGGGGTAGTATCAGGTATCTGCCCGGGATTCCCGGCGACGCAGACGGAGACGGCGTCCCCGACTCAGTGGACGCGTGTCCCGGCGAGAACGCGTCATTCTTCGACCGCGATGGCGACGGGTGCATCGACGACCCGGCCAGCACCAGGCACACGGAATTCTGGGTCTCGGCAGACCTGCCGTTCGTCTATTACATACAGGAAGACGGAGCTCCCTCTATCGGAGACGGGAGCGACTTCGCCGCTGTCCAGAACGGGATCGAGGCCTGGGCATCCATTCCCGGAACGGATTTCACAGTCAGTTATGGCGGCACTGTCGCGCGCCATAGTGCCGACGCGATGGATCTGATCAACATGGTCACCTTCAGGGACAGCGAGTTCCCCTTTCCCTCGAGCGTTCTGGCGGTCGGGATCTCGACATCGTTCACGGTAGACACGACATACAACTCGGTCTATTACAGGCCCGGCCAGATATTCGACGCCGACATGATATTCAACCCGGCGATGGATTTCAGGACCCCGACAGCGGGGATATCAGGCCTGGATATCCAGAGCATCGCCACTCACGAGGCGGGACACATGTTCGGGATCGCCCACTCGGCGGTCAGGTCATCGACCATGTTCTTCGTCCTGCCATCCGGTACTGAGGCCGCGTCTCTCGAGACCGAGGACAAGCTTGCTTTCTTCAAGGCCTACTCCTCCCCGGCCGCTCTCGCCGCCGCGAACCGGATAGCGGGAAGGGTCGTCCATGGACTTACGGGCGAGGGGATAGGCGGCGCCGCGGTATTCGCCATCGACGCTGCGGGAGGCGATACCGTCGCGTGCGAGTATACCTTCAGCGACGGAAGCTGGTCGTTCGCCGGCATGGCTGACGGCAGCTACTATGTAGCCGTTCACCCGATCGACGGCACTTCATCCATGGGGTATCTCCGCCCATGCTATATAAATACTCTTGTGGACTCGATCGCCGTCGATCTCTTCCCCCCGGAGTACTGGGATCTTGCCGAGTCAAGTTCGGACGACGCGTCGGCGAAGGATCCACTGACCGTGTCCGGCGGCTCTACAGCCTCCGGTATCGAAGTCATAACGAACCTGGACACGACGCCACCTTCGGTCGTTTCGATGACTCCGGCTACCGGGGCCACGGGCGTTCTGGTAAATGCAGTAGTGAAGATAAGGTTCGACGAGCCCGTGGATTATACTACCATTCCGGGGAACTTCAGGCTCCTTGACGGGGACAGCACCTTTATCACCGGTTCGGCGGCTGTGCTCGATGACGACTCTGTCCTGGCGTTCACTCCCGGCGCGGCTCTCCTTTACTCTACGAGGTACGACCTTACGCTGGGGACTGGATTGAAGGACAAGTATGGAAACGGGCTGGCCGCCGAGTTCGTCTCCTATTTCACGACGGAGCCTGTGCCAGCGCTGGCGATCATGAACCTCTCACCCAGCAGGGGCGTGGCGGGCTCTATCGCGGTCATAAGCGGTGTCGGGTTCAATCCGGTCCCTTCGCTGAACGATGTGTATTTCGGCGCGTTGCCCGCCCTGGTGACTGATGCCTCCCCCACGAGGCTCGTCGTAACCGTGCCGGACGGCGCAGGCACCGGCCTGGTCACTGTCTTCAACGGCGTTGAGACGAGCAACGGCCTGACATTCACCGTACTTGCCTCCGGGGAGATCGTACGCGGATTCCAGACCGGCGCCGCACAGCTCGGCGCGGTGCCGAGATCCGTGAAGGTGCACGCAGGGGGCAGCTATGCCTATGCCGCTACTTCGGCGGGCGCGTCCGCGGTAGTGATCGATGCTGAGGATGCGGGATATCTATCGGTCGAATCGATCCCAGTCGAAGGCGGGCTCGGGGATATCGCGCTGACCCCTGGAGGCGCCAGGGCCTATGGAGTAAACAGGCTGAACAGGAAGATCTACGTGATAGACACCGATCCGGCGCATGCCGGGCTGTTCAACCAGGTGCTATACGAGATCGATGCCGACGCCGGCCCGACAGGGATAGCTATCGATCCCGGAGGCGAAAAGGCATACGTACCGACCGATAAAAATGTCATACAGATCTGGGATATCCAGGCCGGAAGCGGGACGCTCGACGAGCAGATCGGAGCGATCATACCCGTTGAGGCATCGCTGCGCGGGAAGCTGGCCGTCGATCCGTCCGGCAGGATGCTGGCCGCTCTTACAGGTACAGGCAGGATGCTGGTCTACGACCTCGGCCCCGATACTCTTCTCGCCTCGATACCGGCGGGCAGCGATCCGAGGGATCTCGTCATAGATCCCACAGGACAGAGGGCCTACGTGAGCGGGGGAGACGGGAACGTGACGGTCGTCTCGCTCGCCGGGCTTTTCAAAGTGCAGGATATCTACACCGGCGGGCATCTCAGGGGAACAGCCATAGCGCCGACCGGGAAATACCTATACGTCGCGAACCGCGAACTGAACCTGATCGATGTGATAGACCTCGATGAATCCCGAAGCACATTCAGGAGCGTCGCGGCTACTCTGGCTCAGGACCCGCAGCCTGTCGACTTGGATTTCTCGAACGAAGGCGACTATGCCTTCTCCGTGATCGAGAGCTCGAGGCAGCTCGTAGTCACGGCGATCGGTCTAGGACCTACGCTCAGGAGCATGTCCAGGCGCGCGGCGGTCCCCGGATCGAAGGTCGTCCTCGCGGGGGACGGGTTCGGGACGGTGACGGGAGACCTGGATGTCAGGTTCGCCGGTCCGGCCGGTTCGCCGGTCCTCGTCGAGCCGGAGCACGCGACTGGCACTTCGATCGTTGTCACGGTCCCCGATTCGGCGGCGAGCGGACCCGTCGACGTGATCTACGACCCGCCGGCGCCCCCCGGGGAGGGCCGGCCCGCGGCGCAGGTCTCCAACCCGCTCTACATGAAGATAATGAGCTCCCCAGCCGCTCACAGAGTCCAGAGGCTGGCGGGCGTGATCGACGCCTCGCCTGGCTGGCTGCTCGAGCAGACGATAGCCATCCCGCCGACCGGCGGAATAGCCGTAGTCGGTGGGATGACCGGTGAGATGGGGATCATCGACATCGATCCGGGAAGCCCCGCGTACAACCAGCCGGTCAATACATTCGATATAGCGCCGGGCAGGATCGAGGATATCGCGGTCACGCCCGACGGGAAGCGCGCCTTCACGGCGATACCGAGCAGTCCGATACGGCTCGTGGCCTATTCCATAGACCGCTGGTCGGGAGAGTATGGAAGCCGGGTAGGCGAGGTCGACCTGACAGGCCTTGGACACTATTTTTACCGTATCATACGTGTGGAGACCAGCCCCGGCGGCGAACTGCTGATCGCGGCTGATTTCGTGAAAAGCCTGGTACTGGTGGTAGATATAAGGCCGGGTTCACCGACAGAATACGGGGTCCTGGCCGTTTTCGAACAGATAAGATGTTCGGGCATCGCCTTCCATCCTGGTGGCAGGTACGCCTATTTCACTGAAAGGTCCAGCAGCAGCGTCATCGTCCTCGATGTGGATCCACTGAGCGCGACGTATCTCGCTCAGGTGGCTTCGGTGGAGATGCCCGGGTATCCGGACGGCGGACCTTTACCGACACCGCAGGATCTCGATTTCCTTCCCGATGGTTCCGAATGCAAGGTCCTTACCATACTCTTCGATCAGACACGCCGGCGGACGGTCGTGACGCTGGATACCTCCGATCCGGCGGTCCCGGTCGCATGTCCGGACGTGCTGGAACTGCCCGCGGCAGGGCATCTTCCCATCGCGCCCGAGAGGATCGCCGTCTCGCCGAGAGGAGAGATGGCGACCGTCCAGATCAAGTCGTCGGGATACTGGAATATCGACCTTACGGCCGATCCCGATACGATCGGGAGCGGCTATTACGATCCGTCGTTCAAGATGACCGCCGAATTCGCCTTCACGCCCGATGCCGCCGGGCTCTATTCGGCCGGACCATACCCTGACAGCGTCTACTTCTATGATTATGCCGAGGCGGCGGCTATATCGATCGCCTCGGGGAACCTGCAGGCCGGTGTCGTGGACAGGATGCTCGCTGTGCCGCTGAGGGTCCTTGTCACCGGAAGCGGCGGTATCCCTGCCGAGGGCGTGCCGGTCACATTCATCGCCGCGGACGGGCATTTCACCGGCGGGCTGACGGTCCGTGTCGCCGTCACTGACGCTCTCGGATACGCGTCAGTCGACTGGGTCCTGGGCAGCGCCGAAGGAACGCAGCATGTCAGTGCCAGCGCGCAGGGACTTTCGGGATCGCCTCTGGTCTTCGAAGCAATCGCGTTTCCCGATCCGGACACTATGCCGCTGTCGGTAGTGCGGGTCCGGCCGGTTCCTTTCCAGACTGACGTCAGCGTGACGACGGGGCTGCAGGTGACCTTCAGCAAGCCTGTCGACCCGGGTACGGTCACCAGCGGCACATTTCACCTTAATGTCAGCGGGGAGAGCGTTCCTTTGGCGGCTCTGACGGGATATTCAGACGGAAACAGGAAAGTGGCCCTGATGCCGTATGCTTCTCTGGAATATGAGGAAGAATACGACCTCGCGTACACGAGCGGGATCCTCGACGCAGCCGGCGGGGCCCTTACTAACCCCGGCGTGTCCGGGTTCAGCACTGGGGTTAAGACGCCGATCAATATAACGTCGATAAGCCCACCCAGTTCGGCGGCAGGCCTGAACCTAACTATCTCGGGGGCTGGCTTCGAGGAATCTCCGCAGGACCACAGGGTGCTCTTCAACGGCGCCGAGGCGGTCCCTTATGAATCGGGGACTGATTACGTCAAGGTCAAGGTGCCTTCGGGCGCGTTACCCGGATATGTCAAGGTCTCCGCGGCCGGTGTCACTTCTAACGCTCTGCCGTTTACCGTGCTTGTGCCCAGCAAATCTCCCGTCGACGAGGTCCTCGCCACCGTTGACATAGGGGTAGCGGGCAAGAGCATAGCAGTGACACCGGACGGCTCGACCGCTTACGCGGTCAGCCCCGATGCCGGCGTCGTCATCCCCATCGATATACTCGGGACTTACGCTTACCCGGGCATCCCGGTGGGAGATCTGCCGGCCGCCATCGCGATGCATCCCCAGGGGATCTATGCGTACGTGGCCAATTTCGGGTCGGGGAACATCAGCGTGATAGGCGCTGATCCGGATTCCGCGGCTGTCTTCAATGCCGTTGCCTCCACTGTGCAGGTCGGTCTCAATCCGCTGGACTTAGCCGTGCACCCGGACGGCGACAGGGTCTATGTTGTCAACGCTGGATCAGGCGATCTCAGCGTGATAGACAGCGACGTGAGCAGCGCGACCTACAATGCCGTCGTTGCCACCATAGTCACCGGCTCCAGCTCCCGCAGTGTCACTGTCATGCCGGACGGGACGAGGATCTTCGTCGGCACCGATACTGGGTTCATGATAGTCGACCCGCTGACCAACGGGATCACTGCAACCGTGGGAACGGGCTCAGCGACGAAGAGCGTCACGGTCACTCCGGACGGGGCCTATGTAATACTGTTGACGACCGAGGGAGAAGTCCTCCTGATAGACGTACAGCCCGGAAGCTCCACGGAGAACGCTGTCGTTGCCAGGGTCGGTGCCGGATCGACGGCCAAGTCGATCACGGTGTCTCCCGACGGGGCCCTGCTCTATATCATCCTCGATGACTCCGACTACCTGATAGTCTATTCGATCGAGGTCCTTGGTTCCATCGGTGCCCTCGATCCGGGAACGAGCTACCCGCCGCCCGAGATCCAGATCACGCTGGTAGATTCGATCCTCGTCGGCTCAAGCCCGGCCGACATCGCCTTTGATCCTTCCGGGTCCGGTACGGCGGTCGTTACCAACGCGGGCGACGGGACCGTGACCATCCTGAACACGTCATCAGTGCCGTCGGGGCCTGTCGCGGCGGATGTCTCGGTGACACCGAGGATGTCCGAAGATGGATCGGGAAGCCGGTGGATAGCGGCGAGCATCGGGCTGCCCGGGATCTATTTTGCCGGAGAAGTCGACCTCTCTTCGATAATGATGCAGGACTTGATACACGCTCAGACCGACAGGTGGAGGATAGCCGACGACGACCTGGATGGAATCGACGAGCTGACCGTGTACTTTGACCGCCTGCTCTTCCAGGAGGCAATGCCGCAGGGAAACAGTGTGCCTGTGACCATAAGGGGAATGGTCCGCGGAAGGGAGTTCGTCGGGGTTGATACGATCCAGACCGTAAGGCCGACCGTCACCCATCCGACCGCGTGCAGCCTCTGGCCGGGATCACAGGTCGTGGTGACGTGGGTCTCTCCTGCAGAATACGAGATCGGCCATGTCGATGTCCTCTGGTCGCACGACGACGGAGAGACGTGGGCTCCGGTCGTTACGGGTATACCCGACAACGGCAGCGTCATATGGATCACTCCCCTGCAGGCGTATGACCTCTGCAGAATGATGGTGGTACTCTATGACGACTCAGGCGTGGATATCGGGATGGGGATGAGCCCCGAGCCGTTCAGTATAGTGTTTCCCATCGCCGTGTCCCTGGCGAGCTTCAGAGGAGAGGCCGGCGACGGAGGAGCGCTCCTGAAGTGGGAGACATCGGTGGAGTTGCATACGACCGGATTCGAGATCCTCCGCTCTGAAGAGGAATACGGTGAGTACGAAGTAATCACGGATGAGTATGTGCCCAGCAGGGGAATCCCTACCGGCGCGTCCTATGAATACCTCGACGAGGATGTCTCTCTCAACAGGGCCTATTATTATATGTTGAAGGAGATCTCAGGGGAGGGATCCAGGCTTGTCTTCGGCCCGTACAAGGTCGAGATAAGGGCGGTGTTCAGCCTTTCGCAGAACGTGCCCAACCCGTTCAACCCGCTGACGAAGATAAGATTTACCGTTCCGCAGGACGGGCCCGTGAATCTGGCCGTGTACGATGTCGCCGGGCGCAGGATAAAGACGCTGGTCGACGGCCACTGCAGGGCCGACTTCTACAGCGTGACATGGGACGGCACGAACGACAACGGCAGCAGGGTGGCAAGCGGCGTTTACTTCTATTGCCTAACGGCCGGCAAGCATTCCATGTCGAGGAAACTTGTGCTGCTGCGATGATAGGGGAGCCCGCGTGAGGGCTTGATAGAGGGGCCGGGACCGTAGTTTCTCTTCGCTAGCGGAATGCCGCAGGGGGGAATCATAAGCTGTCTGTCCCGACCCCTCCTTACAGAGCGCCAACGCTCTCCAGGAGCCTTCTGACCTCTTCGTTACCCGGGCTTATCTCGAGGGAACGCCGCCACCATGTCTCCGCGTCAGAGTCGCCCATATCCCGGGCGGCTATCCCCCTGTTCTTCAGAAGAGACGCCTTCAGCCCGTCGGAACCCGAGTAGGGGGAAGAGTCGAATCGCGACAGCGCCTTATCGAGTATTTCAGCCGCTTCCACGGGGCGTCTCATTGCGATAAGAAGGCTGCCCAGATTATTGTAGGCGAGGATGAATGATCGATCCGAATCGATCGCCGCGCGCAGTTGGAATTCTGCCTCTTCGAGGGCGTTCTTTTCCCACCTTACCGTCCCCATGTTGTAATGAGCCTCGGCATATTCGGGGTTCCGCGCGAGAGCTTCGCCGAGCAGGGAGTCGGCTTCATCGAAATCTCCATCGTCAAGTTCTATCAGGGCGAGGTTGTTCCACGGGGCTTCCCACCTTGGATCGGAAATGACAGCGTTCCTGAACTCGACCTGAGCGCCGGCCTTGTTCCCCTCTTCCAGGTGTTTCAGGCCGAGGCTGTTGTGATGGCGCGCGGTCGTCCGGTCGCCCCCCGGGCCTCGCGTCAATGCCCATACGATGACCGCCGTCGTGGCGATGAGGATCGCCGCCGGTACGGTTATCCTGCGCCAGAGCGGCGCACGGCGTAAAGCGCCGGAATCCATGCAGGCGCTTTCTGTCAGGGCCGACAGCTCCCGGTCGAATTCGCCGGCGCTGGAGAATCTCGCGGCGGGATCCTTCTCGAGGGCCTTATCAATTATCGCGGCAAGCTCGCCGGGTATCTCCGGCTCACGTCCGGCGAGAGAGACATGCTGCTCATTGGTGATGCCGAACATCACCGCCATCGGATGCGGGGCGTCGAAGGGATTTTCACCGGTGAGTATCTCGTAGAGGATCGTGCCGATAGAGAAGATATCGCTTCTCGCGTCGGTAGGCATACCCATCGCCTGCTCGGGAGACATGTACCTGGCCGTCCCTATCATGGAATTGTCGACAGTGATCTGGTCCTCTGAATCGACATGGGCTATCCCGAAATCCATCAGCTTTATGTCGTCGTCGCTCCCCACCATCATATTCTCCGGCTTGAGGTCCCGGTGGATTATGCCTTCATCATGCAGCTGCTGGAGCGCAGAGAGGATAGCCGAGATCCAGCAGGCGGCCCTTTGCCACTCGATAGGCGCTTCCTCCGAGATTATCTCACGCAGGGTCCTGCCCTCGAGAAGCTCCATGGCCATGTAAGGGTCGCCCTGGTGCTCGCCCGCCGCATAGACAGTCACGATATTCGCGTGGTTTATTCTCGAGCAGGCGCGCGCTTCCCTTATGAAGCGCTCGCGTCCCTCTGATCCGACCATATTCTTCCGGAGCACTTTTACCGCCAGGTCGCGCTGGAGGGTCTCGTCGCGGGCGAGATAGACTATCCCCATTCCGCCCTCTCCGAGGGTCCTTACTATCTCGAATCCGGCGATTTTTCCCACATGGACCTTTCGACAGCGCACTGCAGGTGGAGATCAGGTTCCTGTCCGCGGTTTTCTATTTCTCGAAGATATGGTCGAACTCGGACATCGCTTCCCCGTTCCGGCCCGCTTCCGCGTAAAGCCTTGCGAGGATCGAGTGCATCTCCTTCGTTCCTTCTTTATCGGCCAGAGCTTTTTTCATCTCGGCGATAGAGTTCTCGAGGAGCCCGTGATCGTAGTATACACTCGCCCTGAGGAAGTGGCACGTGGAGGTATTGGGGATCTCCTTCGGATCGATCATCCTGAGAGACCTGTCCATCTGCTCGGCTTCATCCGCCGAGATGACCTCGAAAAAGGCAGCGACGCTTCGTAGGGGGGGGATCCGCAGCGGATCGGTCGTCTCGATCGTCCATGAATATGATACGCCAGGATCGAGTACCGGGGCGCCGTCGGGGTATAGGTAGCTCGAGCCTCCCGGCACCTTTGCCGTATGATAGATCCCCTTTTCGCTGTAGATGGTCAGGAGCAGCTCTTCATCGAGACCGTTCGATTCCCATTCGAATCTCGGATTCGCCGACAGCACCTTTGTCTGGCAGGGTGATACCAGCGCGATCTCCGGTTTGCCGGGAGAGGATCTGAGCGCTGCGAGAGAGCTGGTTCCCTTCGGGTCCTTCAGGCGCAGCATGTTCTGAACTACCTCGAAGCTCCCATCGCCGACCTTTACGCTCCCGGGCCGGGTCCTCGTTCCGGCGCCCTTTATCAACATGCTGCTGTTCGGGCCCACATTGATCCATGTGCCGTTTTCGAAATGGATCTCGGCCTCCGATCCGGCCGCGGTCTTCACCTCGTCTCCGGCGAACAGCGCGAGGCCGAAACTCCCTGGAACGGCTGTGCCGCCGCTCCTTTCGACCGTTACTCCATTTGTGCAGGATAGAAGTATCGCCGCCGGGATATGATCCTCTTCTGCCGCTGTTCGCACCGCGGGCGCCGACAGGGCGAATATCATCACCATGACAGTAGTGAGAAGTCTCATTATAATATCCCCTTTAAGGCAGGTTTCCCACAGCTACTCAGAGTCCGCTATGGCGTATATCGATATTATACAGGAAAGCAATATATATTAAAATGCAAAAAGATGGAATTCCCGGAGCTGGTTTCTAGTGGAGCCTGGAATGCAGGGAGCGTCTGCCCTCGACCGGCCAGAGCCGGTGGTGCCATTCGACGCAGTACGAGATCTGGTCGATGTCCAGCCTCAGGACACCCCAGTCTAGGTCCTGGTGGATCTTCTTCGGATCTGACAGCATCGAAGGCTCTTCCAGGGAGAGGACCGTCTTTCTCAGCTGGTCCAGCTCCCCGTCGGCGAGGCCGCGCATATCCCAGATCTTGACTGATATCGAGACGGAATCCTCCGAGGCGTTCTCCATGGAGTGCACGTAGTAGACCATCCCGTCGACGAGTACCAGCTCGAGGGCGAAGGGCGGGATGATCCCGCGCCGGGTGCTGAGACTCCTGAGGAAGGCGTAAAGCGGGTCTCTGTCTTTCTTCATCATCACTTTCCCGGTCCCCGGTAACAGGGCTGCCTGACACTGAAACAGAATATCCCACGGGCCGTATATATATCAAATCCTTTTTCGCCGCCGCCGGGGCTTGACCGCTTGCCGTGGACGGTCCGTTCTGATATCGTCTCGTGGCGGTCTCCGAAGGCCGCGATTCCGTCACATCAACCTTCAACGGAGGGAGAGCTCCATGCTTTCATTTTCCCGTTCAGATTCCGCAGTTCACAGGGCCGCTCTGGTATCAGCAGCGGCCCTGATCCTTGCAGTCCTCCTCTCGTGGCCCCCCGCGGGCGCCCGCGCAGAGGTGCTCCAGGCCAGGCCGGTCAGGGCGCTCATGCGATTCCCCGACATCTACAAGGACACGATAGTGTTTGTCAGCGGAGAGGATATATGGACCGCGCCTGCCTCGGGAGGGGCGGCCACCAGGCTCACGGTCCACGATGGGGAGGAGCACTTCCCGAAGTTCTCTCCCAACGGAAGCATGATCGCGTTCACCGGTGACTACGACGGTAACGCCGACGTCTACGTGATGAACATCGCCGGAGGCGGGATAACGAGGGTCACATGGCATCCTGCCTATGACGAGGTAGTGGGCTGGCACCCGATCAGCGGGAAGATAATCTTCTCCTCTTACAGGGACTCATTCAACCGCTTTACCAGGCTCTTCATGGTCAACCCGGACGGTACGGGCCTCGAGGAGCTGATAATGCACGAAGCGGCGCAGGGGAGCTTCTCTCCGGACGGAAGGAAGATCGCCTACAACCGCATCTCGCGCGAGAACAGGACATGGAAGCGGTACAGGGGCGGGACGGCGCAGGATATCTACATGTTCGACTTCGACAAGATGGCTGATTCGAGATTGACTGATTTCGAGGGCACGGACCGCATTCCGATGTGGGTCGGAGACAGGATATATTTCAGCTCCGACCGCAGCGGGGTCCTCAATATATGGAGTCTCGATCCGGCGACGGGAAAGACTGAGCAGATCACGAACCATACGGAATACGACATAAGGCGCCCGAGCGAGGGTACGGGCAGGATCGTGTACGAGCTCGGCGGCGATATCTGGATGCTCGACCTCGCTTCGAAGAAGACGGCCAGGGTCGATATCGAGGTGGGCAGCGACGCCCCCGAGTTGAGGCCCTATATACGGGAAGTCGGAGACTTCATGACCGGCGTCGACATATCGCCCTCGGGCAAGAGGGCCATCGTCTGCGCAAGGGGCGAGGTCTTCACCGTGCCGCTCGAGCACGGTCCGACGCGCAACCTCACGCACAGCAGCGGCTCGAGGGAAAAGGACGCGGTCTGGTCCCCGGACGGATCGAAGATCGCCTGGTTCTCCGACGCTAGCGGCGAGTACGAGATCTGGGTCCGGCCGGCCGGCCCCGATGGAGAGGCAAGGAAGCTGACCAGCCATAAGGATGGATACAGGCACACCCTGCGCTGGTCCCCCGACAGCAAAAAGCTCGCTTACGCGGATCAGGAATTGCGCTGCTGGTGGATAGACGTTGATTCGGGCAAGGAAACCGAAGTCGACAGGGCGGAGTTCGAGAATATAGACGTTTCGCTCGATCTCAAACCCATCTACGATTTCTCATGGTCGCCCGACAGCAGGTGGATAGCCTACTCCAAGATGAGCGCGGACCTGGTCGTCCAGCTCTATATCTATTCGCTCGAGACGGGGGAGGCCCGGAGGGTCAGCAACCCGATATACAACGATTTCAATCCCGTCTTCTCGAAGGACGGCAGCCATCTTTTCTTCATCTCAAATCGCAGGTTCAGCCCGACGTTCTGTGATTTCGAATGGGAGATGGTATACAAGAAGGTCGCTGGCATCTACGCCCTGACTCTGCAGGCCGACGGGGAGGCGCTTCTGCCCCCGCTCAGCGACGAGGAAAAGGCAGGGGGCGCCGGAAAGGCGGAGGGAAAGGACCAGAAAAAGGATGAAAAAGAAAAGAAAAGCAAGCTCGTCAGGATCGATTTCGACGGGCTCGCCGAACGGATAGAGGCCCTTCCTCTGCCCCGGGCCAACTACAGGCAGCTGGCCGTCTCTGACGGTGCCCTCTTCTATCTCAACAAGGACGAGGGTGATTTCAACAGGTTCGAGTTCCGCGAGATCGGCCCAATGGACCTCTACAGCTTCTCCTTCGAGGACAGGGAGGAGCAGAAGGTGATCGGAGAGATAGACAGATACGCCCTCTCGGCGGACGGAAAGAGCGTTGTCTATACGAAGCACGGTGACGTCGGTATCATCAAGTCGTCAGAGAAGGATTCGAAGGGGAACGGGATCGGTACATCGGAACTGAAGATGAAGCTCGACCCGCTTGCTGAATGGAAACAGATCTTCGCCGAGGCATGGAGAATGGAACGAGACTTCTATTATGAGCCCAACATGCACGGCCTGGACTGGAACGAGATGGGCAGGAAGTACGGCGTCCTCATCGACCGAGCGACCTGCAGGCAGGATGTCCGGTTCATCATTGGCGAGCTGATAGGTGAGCTGAACACCTCCCATACCTACGTGTTCGGGGGCGACATCCAGCGCGACTCGGATAGAGTCAATGTTGGGCTGCTCGGCTCCGACTGGACGGTCGACGAAAAGGCGGGCAGGTATCGTTTCGGCAAGATCCTAGATGTTCCCGACTGGTCCCGCGGAATGGCGCCGCCCCTTTCGAGGCCGGGTGTGCATGTGGCTCAGGGGGATTACCTGCTCGAGGTGAACGGCGTCGACGTCACGACCGCGAGGAACATATACAGCTATTTCGAGGACCTCGTCGGCCGTCAGGTCACGATCCTCGTCAGCACGAAACCGGATGGGAAGGAAGCGAGGAAATACACCGTCGAGCCTGCCGGGAGCGAGTACGGGATGAGGAACCAGGAGTGGATCGAGCACAACAGGAGGCTCGTCGATGAGAAATCGGGCGGCACGATCGGTTACATCTACATGCCGGACACATATCTCGGCTCGGCGACCGAATTCCCGAGGCTGTACTATGCCCAGACACGCAAGAAGGGGCTGATAATAGACGGCAGGTTCAACGGCGGAGGGCTCGACCCCGCTGTATTCCTGCATCGCCTGAATAACGACATCCTCGCTTACTGGACGCGCCGCTACTCTCACGATCAGACTGATCCTGCGATCGCGACAAACGCACATCTCGTCTGCCTTACAAACAGGCAGGCCGGCTCAGGCGGTGACATGCTCCCGATGGAGTTCCAGATGATGAAGATGGGGCCGGTCATCGGGACGAGGACATGGGGAGGGCTGGTGGGCGTCTCGATGTGGATCAGCCTGATCGACGGCGGCGGCATGTCGGCTCCCGACTACAGGATCTACGATCTTGATGGAAGGTGGATAGTCGAGAACGAGGGTGTCACTCCCGATATCGTGGTCGATCTTGATCCGGTCGAGATGTCGAGAGGCGAGGACGCTCAACTGCTCAAGGGAATAGAGGTCCTGATGAAGAAGATCGAGGAGGACCCGAGGCCCTGGCCGCAGCACGGGGAGTTCAAGGTGGATAACAAGTAACAGTGTTAACCAGCACGAAAGTAATGGGGAAGGGCACTTGCCCTCCCCCATTTTTAATCTCATCTCCGCTTTTCTTTCACAGACCCGTAGGCAGGTCGATGAAGAAAGTCTTCAGCCCGAACCTTTCCTCGAGTAGCTTTCCCAGCGCCTTCACACCGAAAGTCTCCGTCGCGTAGTGTCCGGCGAATATCAGGCTGATCCTGTTCTCCCTCGCGACGTGGTATGACGAATGCGATGTCTCGCCGGTGAGCAGCGCGTCGCATCCCGCCTCAGCCGCCGCCTGTGTGAGGGATGCGCCGCCACCTGAGACGATGCCGATCTTTTTGACCACGGCCGGACCGAAGGCGAATGTCTGCACGGGCGAGTCGAGTAGAGAGGCGAGCCTGCGGCGCAGGCTTTCGAGCTTGAGCGGCCTTCGAGGCGCGCCACATATCCCGATTTCGACTCCGGCGTACCTTCCGAACTTCTCTCTCCAGGCGAGTCCCAGCAGATCGGCTATCTGAGCGTTGTTTCCGATCCCGGGATGACAGTCGAGGGGAAGGTGCGCCGCGTAGAGGGAGACCCTGCCGTCGAGAAGGGCTTTTATGCGCGAGGCCATGATCCCGGTGAGCGGGGCCGCGCCTCCCCAGAAGAGCCCGTGATGGACGATGAGCATGTCGGCTCCGCGGCGGACGGCCCGGCCGATCGATTCGCCGCACGCGTCTACGGCCAGCGCGACCTTCCTGATATCTCGCGCTCCCTCGACCTGCAGTCCGTTCATCGAGGAATCGCCGGAGAAATCATCGAGGCTGAGCGTCTCTCCGAGGAACGCGGTCACCTTTTCCAGTCTCATGTCACGCTGCCTTTCGATATCCCTCGCAGGGGAAATCAGCTGCCCTCGCGGGCATCCCTGATCCCACGTTCCCTGAGCTCATGCTCGTACTTCTTCTCCAGCTCGAGCAGATCGTTTCTTCCCTTCAGGGACTTCGCCTCGGGACCCGCTTCCTTGACCGCGATCCTTGGGCTGCCCGCCTTCCACTCGACGAGCACCTCGGTGAGCGATATCCTCCTGATCCCAGTGTCGACGACCATGGTCCGGCCGACCATCTCCCCGGTCGGGCTGTTGTGCTCGCGCCTTCCGTTTATGACGATATCGATACCGTCGACGCTGCCGGCGAGATCGAGGCTGGCGGGCCAGCTCTGGTAGCTCAGGGCAACTATGAGGTCGCAGCCCCTCTCTCTGAGCGCGGATACAGCCGCGAGCGCTGCGATCCTCGGGTCGAGGACTTCATAGTAAAGGGAGATGTCCGGATCGATCTCGTGCACGAACAGGGGTAGGACTACTGAGAAGACGCCGATCTTCACGCCACCCTCGATGCCGGTCAGCGTCCTTCTTCCGCCTGCCCTTATCACAGTATAATCAGCTCCGAGCAGACTGCCGCCGCGCTTGTCGTAGACGTTCGACGAGAGGAGCACGAACCCTGCCTCGCGGGCTTTCTCGGCGAGTCTCTTGCGCCCGAAACGTATATCGTCGGGCCCCACGCCAGCGGCGGCGTACCCGATCATGCGCATGCCCTCGAAGAAATAATCGGCGTCGAATGCGGCATTCTTACCCTGATCGGGATTGCAGAATCCGCCGGCGTCCAGGAGTATCGCCGGGTTCTTCGTCTTGCGCTTGTCGATGAGGGAAGCCCACCTGGCCATCCCGGAATAGGTGTCCCTCTTTCATCCGCATGGCTCGCGGTACCCCCTCAGTTCCGCCGTTACGAAGATGCTCACCCTGGTCCCGTCGGGGGGCGGGCCGATCGGCTCCGTGTGGGCGATATAGATCTTCAGCACGATCCAGACAGCGAGCAGGATCAGGAAGATCCCGATCATGATCCTGATGAAGGGGGAGGTCTGTCTAGCGGTGTTTCCGCTCATGGCTCCTGAGGTGGCTATAGAGTGTGGGCTTCGAGATACCCAGTATCTGCGCGGCCCTCGTCTTGTCCCCGGTCTTCTCGACTACCTTGCTGATAAGCGTCTCCTTGACCCTCGGCAGGATCGGGTCGCTGTCCGAGAACTCCACCGTATCGAGGATCGAGCCGATCATCTCCTCGAGAGTGTGCAGAGACTTCGTCTCGACGCTCTCCCTGTGCTTGACTATATTCGCCGGCAGGTCCTCTGGAAGGATCGTCTCCTTCTTCGATATGATCATCAGCCTGTTGATCGTGTTCTCGAGCTCCCTGACATTCCCCGGCCAGTCGTATTCGGTCATGTATGCCATCGCCTCAGGGGAGATGCGTTTTGTCGGAGTATTGTACAAGCGGCAGTACAGGGTCAAGAAATGGTTGCACAGGAGCTTGATATCCTCCCTGCGCTCGACGAGCCCGGGCACCCTGATCGGGAATATGTTGATCCTGTAATAGAGGTCCTCGCGGAACCTGCCTTCCTTGACGAGCTTCATCAGGTCCTTGTTCGTAGCGCAAATGACCCTCGCGTTCGTCTTTATCTCTCTGGTTCCACCGACCCTGAAGAACCTCATGTCCTCGAGTACCCTGAGCAGCTTGGGCTGAAGTCTCAGAGGGAGGTCGCCGATCTCGTTGAGGAAGATGGTCCCGTCGCTGGCCGATTCGAAATGGCCGATGTTCTGCTTGTAGGCGCCGGTGAAAGAGCCTTTCTCGTGGCCGAACAACTCGCTTTCAATAAGCTGGTCGGGGAGAGCAGGGCAGTTCAGGGTGTGGAACGGCCTGTCCTTTCTCGGGCCCGTGTAGTGGATCGTCTTCGCTATAAGGTCCTTCCCTGATCCGTTCGGACCTGTGAGCAGGACCGTAGTGTCCATGTCCTTTATGCCGTCGATGAGATCGTAGATCTTCCTTATCGCGGCCGACTTGCCGATGATGTCCTGAAAGGTCACGCGTTCACTGGAGCCGGAGATCACCGACACTTTGTCTCCGGCCGGCTTTTCCTTTCGCCTTAGCCTGTCCGAGAGGAGCATCCTCTCGAGGCCGAGCGCGACCTGCTGGCTGAAGGCGACCAGGAAGGTGTGGTCCTCGTCGGTAGTCCCGGTGTCACCGCAGCTGGAATCGAGGTAGAGATAGCCGGTCACTTCCTCGTGTATCCACAGCGGCGTGCATATGATGCCGGGGTGGTCGGCGAGAAAATCCTCCTGGACCTTGCCATAGGGTACTCTCGTCCTCGATATATCGAGGGGATATCCGAGCTGTCTGGCGATATTGAGGATCGCTATGATGTTCTGGTCGGTCAGTATCGACTCGGAATCGAACTCGCCGATCGACGCGAGGATCCTGTACGTGTCCTGTCCGTCGCTCTGGAGGATCAGCGCCGCGCGCTCCATGTTCATCATCTTCATCGCTGTCTCGGTGATCGTCTCGTTGAGTCTGTCGGGATCGTGGATCGTCCGTATCATCGAGACGACGCGGCAGAGCGCCCTGAACCTGGCCGAATCGGAGTCTATCTTCTCGAGATCCAGAGCGGCCCTCTCCTCGAGATGCTTCTGGAGAAGGGACACCCTGCCCGGGAGCCTCTCCGATTCTCCGAAGAGCGAGATCGCCCTGAGAAGGTACTCGCGCGCGAGCGGCTCGTTTCCCTCTTCGAGGTAGAGCTCGCCGATTTCAGAGGCCACCGAGGCAGCCGTCCCCTTCCTGCCGAGCAGCGACAGCTCGAAGCTCGTCTCCTCGAGGATACGACGGCCGTGCTCTCGTTTCCCCTCGGCAAGCTGCAGCCTTCCGTCGAGCAGGTCCAGAAGTGCCGTCTCCAGGCGCGATCCGATCTGCCTGTTGAGCTCTCTCGCCTCGCCTAGCAGGTCCCTGGTCTCTTCGATCTTCCCCTCGATGAGCCCGAGCTCGCCCAGCCTTCTGAGCACGACCGCCTTCTCACGGAGCGAGCGGGTCTTCTGGCAGATATGAAGCGCTCTGAAATAGTGGTTGCGGGCCTCCGCGGTGTCGCCCTTGCCGAGGCGTATCTCCCCGAGAGTGCCGAAGATCTCGGCGAGCAGCTGCTGGTTTCCAAGGTCTTCGGCCAGCTTGACGGCCGTCATGCAGTTCGCTTCCGCCTTCTCGAGGTCCTCGGTATCTAGGCAGGCGAGGGCGATGTTGAGATGGACCGCCGCCAGGCCGGGCCTGTTGTTGTTGCGCTGCTTGATCCGCATGCTCTTCGTGAAACTCTCGAGCGCCTCCTTGATCCTTCCCATCGAGCGGTAGACCAGCCCGAGGTTGTTGAAGCTCGCCGCTACGCCCAGCTCGTCGTTGCAGTCCTCGCGGAGCGCGAGGCATTTCTTGTGGCAGAGGAGCGCCTCGTCGTACTTGCTTCTGTTCCAGTTGATCGCGCCCATCAGGTTGTATGACTGCGCGAGCTCCATCGGGTGCTGCTTCTTGTCGAGCAGCTTGTGGACGAGCAGGCAGTTTTCCCACGACTCCTCGAACTTGCCGATGCGGTAGTACACCCAGGCAAGATCGTTGTACAACTTGGCCCTCTCGCGCGCCAGCACGTGCTCGCCGTGCGTCTCGAGCGCCTTCTTGAGAAGCTCCTCGGCTATGATAAAATCGCCGCGCTTCTCCAGTATCTCGCATTCCTTCCTTATCGCCTCGACGGCCAGCTCCCTGTGCCTCTGCCAGGTGTCGCTAGTGCTCGTCTCCTCGCGGCATTTTCTGAAGAACTCCTCGGCCTTCTCGATCCTGCCGATATTGGCGTAGTAGTTGCCCAGCTCCAGCAGAAGGTTGAGCTTCATCTCGACCGGCAGATGACGGTCGAGCCCGAGGCTCATGTAGCCGTCATTGAAGGAATTTATCGCGTTAAGCTTTTTCCGCGTCAGAAGGAGCTGGAAGACACGCAGTCCCCTGAAAGCCGCTTCCTCCATGTCGCCCGCCCTGACAAGATGATAGAAGATGTACGCCGACGGCGCTCCCTGCGTCTCCTTGAGGATCTGGGCTATGTTCCTGTGTATCTGCACACGCCTCCGGGAATCGATCGATTCCTCGATCATGGAGGCGATGCTCTTTCCGCTTATGCTGAAGAGCGTGCAGAGATCGCCGCCGTTGAAGCACGACTTGCGCCCCTTCCTGTGGATGATGCCCAGCGCGACGAGGCGGTGCAGCACCCTGTAGAAGCTGCCTTCCTCGGTCGAGAAGATCTCCTTCAGTATAGAGAGAGGCACATCGAACCTGAATATCGCTATGAAGGAAAGGACCGACTTTTCCTCTTCGCCGAGTGAATCGATCACGTTGCCGGCCGGGATCTCTCCGACCGCGTCCTCAGCCGCCAGCCTTGCCTTGAGCTCCATGATGGCGAAGCTGTCGCCGCGGTCCAGAAGCTTCTTCACACCGGCCCTGCGGTCTTTCGGGAGAAGCCTGAGGACAGATCCGCTCTTTCGGGCGAAATCAAGCTCGGGCATATCGATGTCGGTTATCTGAAACCCTTTTTCGCGCCCCTCGGAACGGACCGCACTGGAAAACCAGGCGGGGGCTTCATCGCTCAGGCCGATGATGGCCATCCTGCTCTTTTCCAGGTCGTGGGAGAGTCGGTCGACTATCAGGCCGCTGAGGATCTGGTCCTGGTGATGGTCGTCATGAACCGCGAACCCGGTGTCGGAATGCTCGCCACGTTCCCGGAAATCCTTGAATACGCTCTGATCGTCCGCTACGCCATTGCCACTGAACCCCCATTCCCCGGCGAGCCTTTTCGCAGCCTCCTCGAGCAGTGAAGTCTTGCCTTCACCCGAGCGCCCCGAGACTATCACCATCTGCCTGCCGTCATCGCGCGCCCTGAGAGCGGCCTGCTTTATAAGGGTCATCGCCGCCGAGTGATTCTTCAGCGGCGTTCGCCTGCCGGCTGTGGCGACGCGAAGACCTGTCTGGAGCCCGACCAGCCGGCTGAGCCTGTCCATGACCGTAAAAAGGTCGTCCCCGGTCACGGGCCCTGAGGCGCGAAGCAGCCCGGCTGTATCCGAGCACGAGGCGGAAAACTCCTCGGGTAGGTACCGGCAGAAGAGGGACAGCAGCTCGCCGAATGCGTTCAGGTCGTCGTAAAGGTCCTCGTCCCCTGAGCGTCCGGCCGAAGGATCGAGCCTCTCGAGCACTGCTCCCGGGACGAGGTACGCCGTCGGAAGGATGCTCGCCGTACTTCCTTGCAGCACGACCGACCCAATCGAAAGGTTGTGAAAGAAGCGTCCCGAGTAGATGCATTCGAGAAAAGACGCCGCCAGGTGCCGCGTCAGTTCCAGGCATTCCTCCGGTTTCAGGGAGGGGAGCATCTTTGTGACGGGCAGCAGTTCCTGCCACGGCAGCAGGAAGAAAATGCCTCCGCCGCTCTCCTGGATCGAGAGGGCGCGCGTGCCGTCGACGGCCAAGTCACTGAACAGGTGGTCTCGCATCAGGAGGTCATCGATCGAGATCGATGTTTCGTCGGGAACGGCAAGAGAGAAGAGGAGGTAGTCCTTGCCGCTGAGGGAATCCGTGACGCTGAAACCCTGCCACGGAGGATAGGCGCCCAAAGCCTTCTTTATGGCGTAACGGGAGGTGAATCCGAGCTCGTTTTCCATCGCTTCCGACCGCTGCAGTGGACTCGCTGTTAAAGAATTTGACAGGTAAAGATACTTTACTTCAATCTAACGGGGATTACAAGCATTGAATTACGGTATGAAGAGAAGCCGGCCGCAGTTTTCGCATGTCAGCAGCTCGCTGCTATAAGCGGACGAGAAGAATGATGTGGGGAGCTTTACAAAGCAGCCGAGGCATTTATCCCCTGTCACGGGTATTATCGCGACCCTGTAATGGGCGGCGAGCCTCTCGTAGCGGTTCCTCAGCGCCGCGGGGATCTTCGCGGCGAGCTTGGCCCTGCCTTTATGCAGTTCTTCCAGCCCGTCGAGCTGGAATCCCATGTCCTTCAGCTGATCGGAGGTCTTTTTTTCCTCGGCCTCCCTTATCATGATGTCGAGGTCCTGCAGCGCTATAAGCAGTTTGAATTCCTCTCTCATCCCTCATCACCCCCCAGGACCTCCTGTAGGGTCTCGAAATCCTTCACGTCGTAAAGCTTCTTCAAGGTCTTCGGCTGCTGGACCAGGGCAGTCAGCCGGCTGAGCAGGGAGAGATAAGTCTCCGCGCCCTTCTCGGATGGAGCGAGGATAAGAAAGAATATCCTTGTTGGCTTGCCGTCGAGGGCCTCGAAGTCTACCCCCGACGCGGAGCGGGCGAAGAGCACTGTCAGGCCCGGGATTGCTATCGATCTTCCATGCGGGAACGCTACGCCGAGACCCAGGCCGGTCGATCCGAGGCTTTCTCGGTTCTTGAGCATCTCCAGTATGAAATGTTCGTCGGTGATCTTTCCGGCGGCCTTCAGGTGCCTGACCATTTCCTGAAGGACGGAGGCTTTCTTCCGGGACCGCAGACTGAATATACAGAGGTCTTCCTGGAAGAGTGAAGCGAGCTTGTTTGATCCCATATCCTCTCTTGCTTTCACAGTCAACTCATTCTCTGTATAGCAATTTCGCCTTTTTTAAACAACAGGTTTTTGATATTATAGTTAAAATTATTTATTGGCAGACAGTTAATTTAGTACTTCCGGCGGCTTCGAAATGAAAGACAGGGAAATCAACGAAGGGTTACTGATAAGGATAAAAGGCTCGGATCATTATGTTTACGATTCCGGTGAGGAGATAAGATGCAGCGTGAGGGGGAAGTTCCGGATCAGCACCTTTGATGATGAGGTCCTTCCCGTCGTGGGGGATGTCGTAGAGTACCGCAAGGAACCTGAACGAGATTCCAGCGGCCCCTCTGGGCTTATCACCGCTGTCAGGCCTCGAAGGTCGATCTTCGTAAGATCGGAGACACGGGGCCGGAGGGGCTTCCGCATACTCGGTGCCAACCTCGATCACGTGTTTCTCGTTCACTCGGTCAGGGACCCCTCGCTCAACCCCAGGCTTATCGACCGCATGCTCACAGCCGCGGAGCGCGACGGCATCGAACCCGTCGTCGTCGTGAACAAGATCGACCTGTTAGATGACGCGGTCTGGCTCGAGGAGACTCTTGCCCCGTATCCGCGGATGCGGTACAGGGTCATCCGCGCGAGCGCGGTCACGGGTGAGGGTATCGGGGAACTGGCCGAGATGATGGCGGGCCGGCGCACGATGCTTGCCGGCCCATCGGGGGCCGGCAAGACGTCGCTGCTTTCGAAGATCGAGCCGGGTATCGAGGCGAGGATATCGAACGTAAGTTCCAGCACGGGTAAGGGGAAGCACACTACGACACATTTCGAGTTTCACAGGCTCTCCACGGGAGGCTGGCTCGGGGATTCCCCAGGAATCAGGGAGTTCGGAGTCTGGGGGGTGGAGAAGGAGACTCTGGGCGAGTATTTCCGGGACTTCGAGCCGTATCTCGGAGGCTGCAGGTTCAGTACCTGCACTCACAGCCATGAACCTGGCTGCGCCGTCAAGGAGGCCGTAGAAAAGGGAGAGATCCCGGAAACCCGTTACGACAGTTATCTCCGGATACTGGAGAGCCTCGAGCAGGAGCGGGAATAAGAAGAGCGGCCCGTTGCGGGCCGCTCCTAAGGTAAGGAGAGATTGAAGGTGGTGGGATAATTGATCCGCTCTCTGCCTATTGTTACGAATCACCGTCTTTAATGTTCCAGATTTTTTCACGGGTGGGAAAGATTTTACTGTGGGGGCCTCGGGCATTGAAGAAGAAGATAGAAAAAAGGGGAAAGATGCTGCTCGCCGAAGCCCTCGCTCCCATGCTCGGCAGGAGGGGAAGCGCCGCTGTGCCTCCCGACCCGGTTTCGGTAAGGAAGCTGCTTGTCATCAGGCAGCACAACCAGATGGGAGATATGCTGCTCGCCGTTCCAGCGTTCAGGGGGATCAGGAAGAAGTTCCCGAACGCGTGGATCACCCTTCTCGCCGCTGATATAAACAGCGGGGTCATGCGGAACAATCCCTTCGTCGATGAGGTCGTCACGTGGTCGAAGAAGAGGAACAGGAAGGACCCGCTGGCCTTTATACGGTTTGTGCGCGGGTTGCGCAGCGAGCGGTTCGACCTGCTGATCGTTCTCAACACCGTCTCGTTCTCGGTCACGAGCATGCTTCTCGGCGCAGTGAGCGGAGCGGCCTGGAGGGCTGGATCATCGAGTGCGCCATTCGGCTCGGAGCTGACGTCAAAATATTATGATCTCGAGCTCCCTCTTCCGGACGAGGATGAGTTGGCGCTGATGCACGAGAGCGAGCACAACCTGTTTCCCCTGCGAGCCCTCGGGATAGAGGAGGACGATCTCTCGTCGATGCTCGTGCCTCTCGACTGGGAGGAGAGGGCGTGCGGGGAGTTCATAGCGGCGTCGTTCGGCTCCAGCCCATACGCGGTCATCCATCCAGGCGCGGGGAAGGTCCAGAATATCTGGCCCCCGGAGAGGTTCGCCGAGGTCTCTGACGTTCTGCTGGACAGGCACGGCATACGCTCGATCGCCGTGCGCGGCCCCGTCGACGATATATTCTTCACGAGGTTTCTGGAGGCCTGCCAGGTCCCGCCCCAGGTCATATCCTGCCCGACCACCGGTTTTCTAGGAGCGCTCATGAGGAAGGCGGCCGTATCGGTGTGCAACGACACGGGTGTGGCTCACATCGCCGGCGCCGTGGGGGCATGGTGCGTCGAGGTCTTCGGGCCGACCGACCCTCACAGGTGGAAGCCCGTATCTGAAGCGGTGGTCGCGGTAACGCCTGCCGACGGCAGGATCGATTCGGTCACGACGGGTGAAGTGCTCGAAGCGGTGGAAGAGCTCCTTGCGCGGGAGCCGGTCACTGGCGCTGGATCATGTTGATCTTAAGCGACAGCGTTTCGTTCGAGGGGATGTCGACCTCGCCGGTCCAGGTCAGATAACCGTGCTTCTTGAGCTCGACCAGGTATTTCCCCGCGGGAAGCTGGAGGGCGGTGCGAAGCGGAGTCGTCCCGTGAAATTTGCCGTTGACGAAGACGCTCGCTCCGGCGACGGTCGAGAAATCGAGGCCGCCGGTGACGTGCTGGAGCTCGATCCTCCTTCTCGACAGCTCTCCTCTCCTGATGACGATCCTCTCCATGTAATCCCTGTATCCCTGCTGCCTGAGGACGACATCATGCGGGCCCTCGGGGAGCTCCACAGGGCCGAACCTGCCCGTCGCCGCTCTCCAGCGGCCATCGATCTGTATCTCCGCTTCAGGCTCGACATAGATATCGATCAGACCGACAGCGGGGGCCGTCTCCTCAGGAGTGGCCGGTTCCTCCTCCCTGGCTGCTGGAGGATCGGCTGCGTGGACCGGCTCGGGTTCCGAGGCGATTGTATCGGGCTCAGGGGCGATTCCCTCAGGTGGCCCTGCTGCAAGGAGTGGCTCGGCTGGCAGTGTCTCTACGGCCAGCGAATCTTCAACGGCGGTTACCGAGTCGGCTGCCGCGGTGAGCAGGCTCTCGATAGGACCGCCCGGGGTATCAGAAGCCTCGAGAAGGCCGGCCGGCTTTTCCGACCTGAATCCCTCGACCGCTCTTTCAGCCCGTTCTTTAAGCCCGCTTATGATGTCAGGGCGCTCCAGCGCCGTGTAACCCATGGAGGCGATCACAGCAGCTGCAGCGATGCCGGCGGCCCATCTCCTGGCGCTGCCTCTTCTTCTCAGCGGGGCAGGCGCTGACCCGGCGACGGTCACCGCGGGGTCGGACCCTCCCGCCAGGCGGCGGAGCCTGTTCCTGATCGACCAGACCTTCTCCTGTCCGACGCAGGCCTCTATCGTCCTTGCCATCTCCAGGGCGGTCCCGAACCTCTTCGAGGGCTCCCTGCTCAGGGCCTTCATTATTATCCGGTCGGCCTCGGGAGATACCTTCTCGTTGATCCGATTGGGGTGCGGGATATGGCCTTCGATTATCTTCTGTATCACGGCGGCGTACGTGTTGCCTATGAAGGGCTGCCTGCCGGTCACCATCTCGTAGCATATCGTCCCGAGTGAAAAGATATCGCTGCGTCCGTCGATACCCTCGCCTATCGCCTGCTCGGGCGACATGTAGAGCGGAGTTCCGAGGAGCGTGTCGGCGACCGTGTGCTGGAGCTGGCTTCCGATAAGCTTGGCCAGCCCGAAATCGGTGATCTTCACCTGTCCGGTCGCTGTTATCATGATATTGGCAGGCTTGACGTCCCTGTGGATTATCCCGTGCTGGTGGGCATGGTCGAGGCCTATGCATATCTCCCGCGCGATCAGCATGGCGATCTCGTCGTCCAGCGGGCCGTGTCTCTCGAGTATTTCGCTCAGGGAGAAACCGTCTATGTACTCCATCACTATGAAGTAGTTCCCCTGGGACGTCCCCGAGTCGATGATGCGCACGATGTTCTCGTGGTCGAGGCTCGCGGCGGCCTTGGCCTCCACCTCGAACCGCTTGGTGAAATTCGCGTCGGAAGTCAGGTGCGAATGCAGCCTCTTTATAACGACCTCTCGGTCCAGGGATCTCTGGATGGCCTTGTACAGGACGGCCGTGCCGCCGGTCGCGAGCGTGCTGATGATCTGGTAGTTTCTGCCTTCCATATCCGTCATCTCGCCACCACCAGCCTTGACGCCAGCGATTCGGGCAGTCCCTCTGCCCTGATCCTCTCCTGGGCCTCGGCCACGTCGTAAGGGATCCTCCTGATGCTGATCCTGCCCCGTTGAACGTCGATGACGGCGAAGCTGGAAGCGCTGACACCGTCCCTTGGCTGGCCGACGCTTCCCGCGTTGATCAGGTAACGGCGGCCTGGCTCGATCTCGAGCTTCGAGCTTTTCTCGACCCTGCAGCCGGACGAGGGGTCGTAGCTTATAATGCCCGGCACATGCGTATGTCCTATGAAGATAAACCTGGCCTGCGTCTTGCGGAATGCCTTCTCTGCCTGTCTCGCCGTGTAGATGTATTCGAAGTCGAGAGGGGAGACGGGAGAGGCGTGGGCGAAGAGGCACTCGCCGTGCTGCTTGACAGTGTCGTATCTTGAGAGGAGTTCCTTGTGCGCGGCGGACAGGACACCCTTGGTCCATTCTATCGATATCCTGGCGGTGACGTTGAAATCCTCGCTGTCTGCCAGGCCCGCCGCGACATAATCGTGGTTGCCGCAGACCCTGATGTCGCAGTGCTTGTCGACAAGGTCAACGCAGGCTGATGGGTTGGCTCCGTAGCCGACAACATCGCCGAGCGATACGACGAAATCGGGCTTGACCCCGGCGATCTCCTCCACCAGAGTCTCCAGCGCCTGGACGTTGCCGTGAATATCTGAGAATACAAGGTACTTCATCGTATCAGTGCTTGAACACAAACTCCTCCGAGCCGATGGCGATGAGGTCCTCTTCCTGAAGGACCTTCTCTTCCATCTTCTCGCCGTTGACCCTGACCGCCCTCTGGCCGTCAGCCTGCAGGACCCAGTCAGGTCCCATCCTGTGGATGTTCACCCTGACGCGCGGAGCGAATAGGCCCTTGAGCCTGATATCCGATTCCCTGCTGCGGCCGATCACGAGGCTGTCACCCTCGATCGGGTACTCCTCCTGCTCGCTTCGCCTGTACAGCCTGGGGAAATCGTCCTTCTCCACCGCAGGGGCTTCACGCCCCGCACAGCTGCCGCTGTGGAACCTCGGTATGATCACGGTCTGGTCGAGGGTATCGCAGGAGCCTTCTTCTCCGGTTGTCACCTGGAAAGCTATCTCGTATTTGCCGATCTGGATCGTGTCCCCGCCGCGCAGCTCGCCCTGTTCGACCTTCTCTCCATTCAGCAGCGTGCCGTTCTTGCTGCCGAGGTCGCGGATCACGTACCCGGATCTGACCGAATGGATGACCGCGTGCTGTCTCGATACGCTCAGGTTGTCTATCACTATATCGTTCTGGGGCAGCCTGCCGATCGTGATCTGCTTGCCAGTGAAGTTGTAAGTCTTAAGGGGCCTGTTCTTAAGCTTTACGATCAGTTTCGGAGGCTGGCTGAGGAAAAACGAAGTTGCCGTGCCCTCGTAGTCCGCCGGGATCCTTCTGGCGTCCTCTGAATGCGTCACCACGAGATCGGTGTATATCCTTATCTCGAACGGGGCCTTCGTGGCCATCGTGTATATCTTCACCAGGAAGTCCTCACGCCTGCTCGTCTCCCCGGAGACACCGGTGCTGAGGCCGTGGTAGCATGCGGCCGGGACACCCTCCTTGTATCTGAGCATCACGAGGTTACCGGGCTGAAGAGCGGTGACAAGCGCGTTGCGCTTCTCCGATTCTATTCTGTCGAGGAGCTCGTCGAGGTCGACGAGTGTAGAGCTGACCTTGAGTTCGGGCTTTGTCTGAAGGTAGACGATCAGCGAGTGGAACAGAAGCAGATTGACCGAATACCCGATCACCTTCGGGAACTGGGTCCTGCGAAGCGAGGAGAAGCAGTCCCTCACTGAGAGTCCCGAAAATCCGTCCGGGTCGCTGACGCAGCACCAGTAGACCTGGCCGTCTTTTATGAACGTCAGATACTGGACGTGATCGTTGAATACCTCGATGACGACGGGATCCCCGTCCCTGTCGCCGAGAAACCTCTTGAGGACCGATTCGAACCGTTCTGGATCGTAGTCGGTCGGGTCCAGCAGGACGCTGGTGTAAGGGATCTGAAGCCTCGACATGACCTTATTATCCTTTCCGAGTAATCCTCCGGAAACATTCACGCAAGAAAAATGCCAAAGCCCGGCGCCTCCGGCATTAGATAAATGCCTGAAAAATAAGGATATCAGGGCTTGAAAATGGCCGTGGCCCGTGCTATCATCGCCTTTCGCCCGCAGTGATGCATAAACGGCCCGTCGAGGCGGAGGTCAGGATTGTCCGAGAGAGGCAAGGTCAAGTGGTTCAACGAGAACAGGGGCTACGGCTTCATCCGCCCGGCAGATGGAGGCAACGAAGTATACGTCCACTACTCTGATATATTGGGTGAGGGATTCAGGACCCTCAGTGAGGGAGAGGACGTCGAGTTCGATCTCAGCGAGGGAGAACGGGGCCCTGAGGCGAAGAACGTCAGGAGAATGGAATAGAAAGGGGACCGGACAGGTCCGGTCCCCCGGTGATATCAAAGGGGCCGCGGCCCGGGAGGCCGCGGCCCTGTCTTACTTCGCCTCCACGTGAAATCGTTTTAGATTGCGCTTTGCCTTCTCGTTCGAAGGATCGATCTCGAGCGCCTTCTGCCAGGCGTCGATCGCGTCTTCGACCCGGTCGAGCTTGTAGTACGCGTTGCCGAGGTTAGTATAGGCAGAGCTGCTGTCGCTGCTGCGGCCGATCGCCTCGTTGTACATCTCGATCGCCTCGGTGTACGATCCCATCCTGTAGAATACATACCCGAGATTGTTATAGGTGGCGGCCAGGTCGGGATTGAGCTCGATCGCAGTCTTGAAGGCCTCGGTGGCCTTATCCTCCTCGTTCATCTCGGTGTATGTCAGGCCGAGGTTGTTGTACCCCTCGGTGAACCTGTCGTCCATCTCGACAGCCTTCCGGAAAAGGTCCAGCGCCTTCTCGTACTGGCCGTTGTGATAAGATATGACGCCCGCGTTGTTGAGCTTCTTCGCCTCGGCCGTCCGGCGCCTCGCGCCCTCTTCCTCCAGCGTCTTCTTCTGGTTCTCGACGATCTCCATGATCTCGCTGTTGTTCTGGGAGACCTCCTGGGCCAGACGCCTGTTTTCCTCTAGATCCTTCTCGATCCTGGTGATGCTCTCGTCGAGGGATCCCTTCCAGTTCGAGACCTCGCCGCGGAAACTCTCTATCCCTGCGCTGCTCTCGCTGAGCTTGCTCTCGAGGTCCTCGCTTCTCTCGGCGAGGGTATCGGACAGCGACTCCACTATCAGCTTGTTGTCCTCGTTGACCGACGAAATGAGCTCCTTGATCTCGCCGAGGTTCTTCTCGAACGATTCCCTAAGCATGCCGGCCGACTCGGTGGTCTTCTGCTCGAGCTCCCTGAACAGGCCCAGTATATCGCCGGTGCTCCTCTGCTGGAAGTCCCAGGTCTTTTCAAGATCGCCGCGGATCGCTCCCAGCCTCTCTTCGAGTCTTTCCTCTGCCTCGCGCGCCTTTTCAGCGTTGCCGTCACCGGTCTTCCGGTCGCCGCGGAGCAGCATCTCTATGCCGCATTCTCCCCGTTCGTCGTCATGGAAACGGCATTTCTCGCCGAGACAGCGGACCTCTCCGCTTGTGGACCTGGCGACGAATCTGACCGGGGTCGCTGAATGGTTTTTATCCTTCTTTCTCCCCGTGTCATCCGCCGTATTCCCTGCGGACGCATCTTCCGCCTGAGGCTCTTCGCCTGATCCTGATTCCCTTTCGCCGTCGCCCTCATCCGTATCTTTCACGGAGTCTTTGCTGGAGGAATCCTCGACGTCGGGATTCATGAAGATGTCCTCGCAGTCTTCCCGCTCTTCTTCAGCCTCGTCATATCCGCCGACATCCTTGTCGTGGAGGTCGGTGTCATCGGCTTCACCGAGGAGGATGACGTCGCGGGGCTCTTCGAGGACCGAAACCTGAGTGATCAGAGGACAGATCTTCATGGCCTTTCCTTTCCATTATCCGGATCGAGATCGCCGGTCGCTATGAGCAACCCGGCGCTTTCCTCAAACTGCGAAGCGATGTGCTCTGCGTAAGCGGTGCGCGCCCTGTCCGCGGTATCGCGGTATCCGCTCCGGATCCCGAGGATCCTGGAGAAGGCGGCGGCGGCCCTTCCTGGATCGCCGAGCAGCTCGTTCGCGGTGCCTTCTATATATAGGAGTTCAAGTATAGAATCTTCGTTCACTTCGTCTCTGGCGGCCGAGCGGGCAATGGCGAGGGCGCTGAGGATACTTCCGGAGGCCATGTTAAGCCTCGCAAGGAGGACCTTTTTCCTGAGCGTGCCTGGAGCAGCGGTTTCGATCATTCTGCCCGCCGAATCGAAATCGCCCGTATCGATCGCCGTCCGGACGAGCCTTTCCGTCTCCGGTCCGTCCGCCTCCCCCGAGGCGATCCTCTCGAGACCGTTGCGGATCTCCCTTTCCTTCCAGGAGACCCAGGCGCGCTCGATCCTCACCAGTATCCCGCGCCTGTCGCCGGGGTTCTCGAGGACCTCGCTGAAACACCCGGCAGCTTCCTCTTCCATCCCGGCGTCCTCGAAGATGCCTCCCAGAGTTATCAGGAGATCGATCGCTTCTTCGCCGTCTAGTGCGGCGATGCCCTCGCGCAGGATCGATTCGGCGCTCCCAGTGTCGCCTGCGCCGGCAAGCAGCTGGGAAGCGGTCTCGTAGTACTCCTTTCGTGGCCCGGCGTCGATGAGGCGGCGGAACCGCTCCATCACCCTGGAGAGTGCGGGGCGTGTCCCCGCGTCGGCCTGCTCGAGTATCGAGAACGCGGTCTCGCTGTCGCCCAGCATGATGCAGCAATCTGCTTCTAGCAGCTGGCCGCGGGACAGGTATTTCTTCGGCCATTCCATGCCTGCTGTCTCTTCGAGTATCGGCTTCGCGGATGAGGCGTCCAGAGACAGCGCCTTCTCGAGGTCGTCGAGGCCGCCTTTCTGGTCGCCCGCCCTGCTTCTGAGCCCTCCAAGGGGCACGAGCAGTCTTGGCTCTTCCCCGAATTTCTCGAGGAAGGGCTCAATAGTCTCGACACGTGTCCCGTGCGCGATCTTTTCTGTCCCCGCGATGCGGAGCAGGGCATCGACCGCTCTGCCGTTGTCCCCTGACTTGGAGAGGATCTCTGCGAGCAGCCTGTTGGCATGAAGATGCCCCGGTTCCTTGTCTATGATCTCCTGAAGCACCGAAGCCGCTCCGGCGGACATCTCGGCGTCGGCGGCGATGAGTCTTTCGAGGATCTCCGCCGATTCGTCGTACCCCTCGGTGCGTGCGAGGTTGCCTGCGTAGATGAAAGCCAGTTCCCTGTCGTCGGGAGAGCCTGCATGGAGCCTCTTGAGCGTCCTGCCGAGATCCGGGAGCGATTCCTGAGGCCCTTTCTGAGCCGATTCGAGGTATCTGAGCGCTTCGTCGCGCCTCGAGCCGGCCCAGTGTATCTCGCCCAGTATCCTCGATATGAGCCATGGTTTTATGCTTACCGGAAGCAGCTGCTGGAGGCGCTGCCCCACCCTGTCGAGATAGGCGGGGGAGAGGGCGATGCATCTTTCCAGCTCCGCTACGGCCTCTTCCTCCGAGCCGAGCCTGAGCAGCGTCTCCCCGAGCAAGTATCTCGCTTCGGCGTTCGAGGGTTCCTTAGCCGTGATCTGGCCGAGTTCCGCCTTTATCGCTCCGAGATCGGCGTCGGCCGAAGTAAGAGTCATCGCCAGGCACTTCAGGGCATCCCCGATATTTTCCTCGCTCGCTGCGATCCTCGCCCCGAAGATGTGCAGGGCGGCGGATTCGTTCTCGGGGAGAGTCTGTACGGCCTTCCTGAGCAGATCGCGGGCGAGGTCGAAATGGCGGATCCTCATAGCCGATCCCAGCATCTCTTCCCATACCGCCCTGTTGGCGGGATCGCGCCCTACGATCTTCTCAAACCGCGGCACTATGTCGCGGATCTGCCCCGGGTCGGTCTCCATCGCCCGGCCCAGATGCCGGGTGGCGGAGGCAAAACTTCCATCCTCGAAGCAGATCTGGTACAGGGCAAGGTTAAGCGTCGTGTTATCCGGATTGTCCCCGGCGGTCTCCTCGTAGAGGCCGGCGATCGCGGAGCGCAGCGAATCATCGAACATCATCAGCTGGTCGAACTCGAAGACCGCTCTCTCGATCTGCCCGCTCTTCATGTGGGCCTTCGCCCGCAGGAACCTCATCGAGCGGTCGAGGTCCTCCTCGGCCGCGAAGAGCTCACTGAGCTCGGCCAGCGCGGGCCAGGCCCCCGGGTCGTCTTCGGCGATCCCGGCGATCCTCTCGGCCAGCGCCTGGTGCGAGTCTGGGTCTGCGCGGTAGAACTCGAGGGTGTAGGGAAGCGCCTCGGCCACGCGAGAGTTCCTGATGCCGAGTTCTATATTGGAAATAACGCCTTCGAGGCTGACCCCGCAGTGCCTCATCACCTGGCCGGAGAGCCTCAGAAGCTCGTCCTTCTCGAGCGTATCCTGCGATTCCATCTCTCGTATCAGCGCGGATGCCCGCTCCTCGTTACCTCCCCGGGCGTAAAGCTCCGCAAGGATCGACAGGAGCGGCGCCTTCTCCTCGAATCCGGCGTCGAGCGCGATCTGGATCATCTCTATGATGCTGGGTATGCGTGACGGGTCCATCTCCGCAGCCGCGCCTGACGCGGCCGCCGCGGCCTCGCCTCTGCCGAGGTGCAGGTTCAGCCTGGCGAGCAGTTCCTGTCCCGGGGCGCTCCCACTGACCGCTTCGTTTCCGGTTATCCAGCCGGCGAGCCTCGCAGCCGAATCGCGGTGATTCCCGAAATACGACCTGATCACCTCCACCGCATCCTTGACCTTTGACATGCCCGAGGCGATTTCGCTATAGAGGATGGTGACATCAATATCGTCGAGCCTGGCCGGCGGGAATTTCCCGAGTCTCTCGAGGGCGAACTTCTGCCTGTCGACCTGCTCGGGGAAGAGCTGGTTGATCTCCCCTGGAGTCTCCTTGCGGTCCCATCCGCCGTCCTTCGACTCGAGGTAGTCTCTTATCCTGGCCGTTCCCTCGGCTCCCCTGCCCGCCGCGATGAGGGCCTCGCCCTGCATCATCATCCAGTTCATCGACCTCGCTTCCGGCGCTTCGAGGATCTTCAGTATCTCGTCGGCCGGCGGATCCTCGAGCTCGAGGGCGAAGAAGAACCTCGCCTCGGCCTTCTCCGGGTGAGAAAGAAGGATCGACGCGATGCCGAGATAGTACTGAATGCGTGGATTGTCGCGGCACTCGCGTTCCGCCTCGAGCAGGGCGGCGCCGATGACCTGCGATTCGTCCGGCAGGCTCTTCAGCGCCCGGCCCAGAGGCTCGGCCGCGTCTGCCCAGCGCTTCGATTCGAGATAGAGGAGCCCCAGCAGTATCTCGTTCTCCGTATATGAGGAGGATTTCTTCTGGCCGCCCTCCTTGAATCCCTTCGATCTCGTCTCGGAGCGCTTGATCATGTCCTCGATATAAGAAGCGGGTCCCATCCTCATTGTCTGGCGGGCGGATTCGAAATCCCTGTACCTTATAAGGAATTCGATGGCGAAACTCGCGAGGAACGGGTTGAAGGAAGCGTGGAGCGTCTCGTGTGCTATCGAGATCAGCTGCTGCCGCGATTTCGGGTGGCGCCTGATCGTATCCTTCATCAGGGAAACGGCCTGCTTGAAATCGGAGACGTCGAGACAGAGCAGTATCGTCTCCATCGCGATCTCCAGATCGTCGGGCCACTTCTCCAGGGCGCTTCTTGCCTTCTGCAGGGCTCTTTTCCTGTCGCCCTTGAGCCGTTCCTGGACGACTCTCTTGAGCGCCTTGTCCTGTGTAAGAAACACGGTCGGGTCCCGCCTTTCGATTCCCTGTATCGTTTTTGCCGAAAAAATCCCGGTGCCTGTCCGATTTATGCGAAATGCGTACCATCGGCGATTTTTTTTCAGGCCGTTTTAAACGTTGATACTGCGGGAGGTTAGGTGTACATTTACGAGCGCCTGCAGGCCGCGGTGGACGCCCCCCGTTTGCATTATGCATAACCGGCTTGCAGATAAAGGGTTACATTTCTTATCCTGCAAGGGGCGCGCGGAGGGCCATGGCCGGGAAATGGACTGTTTCGACTGAGATATCGTTCTCTTCCTCGCACTGCCTTGACTCGTATGACGGGATGTGCTCGCGGGTGCATGGGCACAACTGGGTCCTGCGGGTCTACTACGAATTCGAGGGGGTCGACGCCGGGGGGCTTACCGTCGACTACTACCTCCTGAAGGCGGGACTCGAGAGGGTCGTCCTGCCGAGGTTCGATCATATCCATCTCAACGACGTCCCACCTTTCGACCGGGTGAGCCCGACGTCGGAGAACCTCGCGGCGGAGATATTCAGGATCTGTGAGGACGAGCTCAGGTTCGAGGGCGGAAAGCTCAAAGAGGTCGAGCTCTGGGAGACACCGAAGGACATGGTGAGATATGGAGAATAGGGCTCAGGGAGGGAGGGAATCTGCGGTCGCCCTCCTGTCTGGAGGGCTCGATTCCGCCGTCTCTCTGGCGATCGCCGCGGACGTCTACGATGTCGACCTCTCGCTCTTCTTCGATTACGGACAGATACCGTCGAGCAGGGAGGAAAGGTCGTCGAAGGCCTTCGCGAAGTATTACGGGACTGCGTTCGAGAAGATAGATCTGCGGTGGCTGGGCCGCATCTCCTCGTCCACGATGACGCCCGGCGGTGACGAGACCCCAGACTATCCGGTCGAGGGCCATCCCGACGAACAGGCCCGCGTATCGAGAGCGGTCTGGGTCGAGAACCGCAACGGGATATTCGTCAATGTCGCGGCGGCGTTCGCCGTCGCCCGGGGCGCGTCGGTGATAATCACAGGATTCAACAGCGAGGAGGCCGGCGCTTTTCCGGACAACAGTGCGGAGTTCGTCGACGCGGTCAACGGCGCGCTGGCGATAAGTGCTGGGGCGCCCGTGAGGGTGGAGAGCCCGACACTTGAGATGGACAAGAGGGAGGTAGTGCGGCGGGGAGTCGAGCTCGGGTTGCCGTGGAATGAGATTTGGTCTTGCTACCGGGGCGGAGAGAGGATGTGCGGCAGATGCGAGTCGTGCGCGAGGCTCAAGAAGGCTGTCAGGGGTACGCGCGCGCGCGCGTCGATATTCTTCGAGGACGACAGGTGACGGTGCGCGCCGGGCAGCCCCGCTACCCGTTATCCCGTGTCGCCGGATGGACTGCTGACGGCGGCAGGAGGTGGACGACTCTATGCTTGAGACGATGATCCTGGAGGAGCGGATCGACTATACCGGCGATCAGCTGAGGAGCCATTTTGTAAGGGAGAAGGCGGGTATCACCGCTGACGGGGTCGTGGCTTTCAGGGGAGCCTGCGCAGTGACAGGCCCGCGGCTGGTCGACATCGAGGATGCCGAGCAGCACAGCAGCATCATCGCCGAGGAGATGCTTCATTTCATCGGCGAGCATTTCGAGTGCACCCTCAGGGAGGCGAACTACAGGCTGCGCCTGTTCGTCAGCATACTGAGCGAGACGATAAGGGAGCTCGCTCCGGAACTCGTGATCACGAGAGACGGCGACGATCTCTACCTGCTTGGAAAGAAGCTCACTGTCGCGATCGCTACAGTCACGCCCGTGTCGACGGTCTTTCACTGCGGCGTGAACATCGACCCGCGAGGCGCGCCGGTGCCGGCGACAGGCCTGGCGGAGATAGGAGTGGACGAGGACAGGTTCACGGCGGCCGTCCTCGATCGGTACAGGCAGGAGTGCCTGTCGATAGACTTGGCCATACGCAAGGTAAGGGGAGTTGGATGACAGGGGGATGGCTATACGAGATATTCCGCTCGGTCCAGGGAGAGGGGATATACACAGGCGTGATGCAGGTCTTCGTAAGGCTTTCCGGCTGCGGTTTCTCATGCTCCTACTGCGACACAGCCGCTTCGAAGGAGAGGGCCGAAAGCTGGACTTGCCGGATGCCCGGCGGTGACATCGAGCTTGAAAATCCAGTCAGCCCCGAAGCGGCAGCGACACTTACCCTCTCTCTCGCCGCGATGCCCGGGACCCACTCGATAAGCGTGACCGGAGGCGAACCCCTCGAGCAGCCAGGGTTCCTGATGGAGTTTCTCGAGCTTGCACGAAGAGGCGGACTGCCCATCTATTTCGAGACGAACGGCCTCGACACGGCCGGTCTCGAATCGGTACTGCCGCTGGTGGACATAGTCTCTCTCGATATCAAGCTCCCCTCGCTGTGCGGCGGCGACAATGTCCTTCCCGCGTACAGGGAGACGCTCAGGGCCGCCGCGAAAAAGGATCTCTTCTGCAAGATAGTGGTCGCCCGCGGCACCGACATGGACGAATTCGGCGAGGCGATCGCCCTGATAGCCGAGGTCGACAAGGGGATACCTCTTGTCATCCAGCCCGCTTCACCGGCGGGCAAGAGCCAGCCGCCCGAGCCGCAGGCACTTCTCGATATGGCGGCGGCCGCGGCGCCGCTGCTCGAGGACGTGCGGATCATACCCCAGTGCCACCTGATACTCGGCCTTCCCTGACAGCGGGGCCGCGCCCCGGTCTTCCCTTCGGTCTTCCCCCAAAAAAAACGCCCGGGCCGATCCCGTAAAGGAAGCCTCAGGCGCAAAAAAAGGCGCTGCGAGATGATACGATGCAGGGTCGGGTTCGTGAAGGCGGCGACCACCTCGCAGCGTTCAGTATAGACAGCAAGCCGCATACCAGAGACGGGCCAAAAATCAATCAGTGTGCCATTGGCCCTTTATCGACAGGGGATTGTGCCTCCAGGCCCGCCTAAAGCCGGTATTGCTCTCAGGTCCCCGTGATTCCCCGTTGTTCCCCGTGCCCTCGGCGATGAGTTGCACCGCTGCTTGCCTCTTGCAACGGGTCTGATGCAAAACGGCAGGGAACGCGGAGGGCCGGGACACGGATCCGAGAGCCGGAGCGGCATGGATAAGCGGCGCGCTCAGGCGTGGCCCGGCGCCGGCAGGGCCGGCCTGCCGGCAGATCAAGAAATCGGCCGGTCATATCTCTCTTTTCCCTTGACACAATATAACTTATAGGGTATCTGGTTAATCATACCGTGCTATTTGGTAAACCATCTGGAGGGGCATGGCTCCTGCTGCCTGGAAGGAGGAAGGGTAAATGACTAAAGCGGAAATCGTGGAAAACATTGCCAGCAGGACGGGTCTTACCAAGAAAGAGGTCGCCGAGGCGGTGGACCAGTTTCTATCGAGTATCTCGAAGGGACTCGCCGAGGGCAAGCATTACGAGATCCGTGGGTTCGGGACCTTCAAGGTAAAGGACCGCAAGGCGAGGATGGCCCGTAATCCGAGGACCGGCGAACCCGTGCCGGTACCAGACCGTAAGGTTCCGGTATTCAAGGTGTCGAGAGAGCTCAAGGAGCTCGTCGCGCAGTCCTGACCCGGACCGCGAGGCCGCATCAAGACCCGGTTCCGCCCCGTCGCGGAAGGGTCGGGTATTGTATCGATTCATCCCCTGTCAGATCACCGGGAGAGGAATATGAGCGATCGTGTCGTCGATCTCAGAAGCGATACCGTGACCAGGCCGTCAGCCGGCATGCGAAAGGCGATGGCGGGAGCAGAGGTCGGCGATGACGTCCTCGGCGACGACCCTACCGTGATGCTCCTCGAAGAGAGGATGGCCGCGCTTCTCGGAAAAGAGGCGGCCGTATTCGTCCCGAGCGGAACGATGGCTAACCTCCTCGGAGTCCTGACGCAGACATCGCCGGGCGACGAGATCATACTCGACCGCAACTGCCATATAATCAACTATGAAGCCGGGGGCGCGGCCGTCGTCGGCGGCGTCCAGCTCTATCCTCTCGACAGCCCCGACGGGTTCCTCCCGGAGGGCGAGCTCGAGAGGGCGGTCAGGCCTGAGAACATCCATCATCCGAAGACCACGCTGATAACGGTCGAGAACACTCACAACAGGGGAGGGGGGCGGGTCTATCCGATAGAACGTCTTGAAGCGGTATCGAAGTTCGCCACGGACCACGCACTGAGGCTGCACATGGACGGAGCGAGGCTGGCCAACGCCGTGGTAGCGACCGGGATCCCCTTCGACAGGTACGGTGCCCTGGCCGATTCGATCAATATCTGTTTTTCCAAGGGACTGGGGACGCCGGTCGGTTCGATCCTGATCTCCGACGCCGCGACGATAGTCAAGGCGAGGTACTGGAGAAAGAGGCTCGGCGGCGGAATGCGCCAGGTCGGCATCCTCGCGGCGGCCTGCCTGTACGCGCTGGACAACAACATCGAGCGCCTGGCCGAAGATCACGCCCGTGCGAATCGGATCGGCAGGATAGTCGAGAGCACTCCGGGCATGGAGCTGGTCTTCCCCGTAGACACGAACATCGTAATATTCACGACCGGAGGAGCCGACTCCGCAAAGCTCGTATCGAAGCTCGCGGGCCTGGGTATCCTGGCGCTGGCGATAGGACCAGGCAGGGTCAGGATGGTCACTCATCTCGACATTACCGACGACGACATCGACTTTTTCGAGGAGGCGTTCCCCGGGATCGCCACTGGATGATGAGAGAGTTCCCTTTCTATCTGGTAAGCACACCCATCGGAAACCTGTCCGACCTTTCACGTCGCGCGGAGGAGATACTCGGCTCAGTCGATTTCATACTCGCCGAGGACACCAGGAAGTCCGGGACGCTTCTGAAGCATTACGGGATCAGCACAAGGGCGATCCCCTACCATGACCACAACAAGGAAAAAGTCACACCCGGGATACTCGATCGCATTGAAGGAGGAGAGAAGGGCGCGCTCATCACCGATGCGGGCACTCCCGGCATCTCCGACCCGGGGTATTACCTCGTCCGGGCGATGATAGAGAGAGATATAGATTTCACGGCATTGCCGGGCCCGAGCGCGGTGACGCTGGCCCTGGTGATGTCGGGACTCCCGACCGACAGGTTCACTTTCTACGGGTACGTCCCGAGGAAGAAAGGGGCGAGGGACAGGCTCTTCGAGGAGGCATGCGCTGGAGCGGGCACCGCGGTCTTTTTCGAGAGCCCGCACAGGATAGTGTCGACCCTCGAGGCGCTCGCCGCCTTACTGCCCGACAGGCAGGCCGCGATCGCGCGTGAGCTGACCAAGCTTCACGAGGAGGTCGCGCGCGGGACCGCGAAGGAACTCGCCGAGATCTTCGCCGGTCGCCGGGTAAGGGGCGAGGTGACTCTGCTGGTCCGGGGCCCGGGGAAAAGGGGCGGGGGCGGAACCGCTTGACAGCGCGGCGGTTCACAACTCATAATCACCTGATATCCGGATATTCACGAAGTGACGGAAGGACAGCCGGAGAGCATGCTGGACAAATCCATCATCAAGGAACGCTTCAGGGGGCTGATGTCCCCCGTAGTAGACATGCTCGATTCCCTGGGCGTGACTCCGATGGGCGTCTCTCTGGCAGGGCTGGCGCTCAGCCTGCTTGGCGCCCTGTTCACCGGAGCCGGCAGCCTGTTCGCCGGCGGGATAATACTGATCCTGGCGAGCCTGTGCGATACGCTCGACGGGTCCCTGGCGCGCAAGACGGGAAAGGCATCGACGTTCGGGGCTTTCTTCGACTCCAACGCCGACAGGATCTCTGAATTCGCTTATTTCGCCGCCCTGGGCTTCCATTTCGCGGTCAGAGGGACCGGGGTCATGTTCTTTTTCACTCTGGCCGCCCTGGCCGGCTCTTTCATGACGAGCTATGCTAGGGCCAGGGCCGAGGGCCTCGGCCTCGCGTGTTCGGTAGGCATCCTCGAGCGGCCCGAACGCATCGTGCTGCTCGCCGCGGGCCTGCTTTTCGGAGGCAGGATACTTGATGCAGTCATGATCCTGCTGGCGATACTGAGCATATATACTTTTATCCAGCGGGTCATGCATGTCCGGAACATCGCCGGCGGAAGTATGCCGCCAGGGGACGTCTGAAACATCACATCCGGCGGCCGGCTGCCGGAGCGAGGCTTATCCGGGCCCGCGCCCTTTGACACGATGAAACCCAGCTTCCGTTCCATCCTCAAGACCTCCATACCGATCCTGATCGACCTGGGCGCGCAGATCCTGATGTGGACGATCGAGACTACGCTGGTCGGCCACATCGCGGTGACCGCCCTCGCGAGATTTTATCCCGGCCTCGGAGCGACGGGCGTAGACGCGCTGACGGCTGTCGGCAACGTGGTCCAGGTAATACTGTATACCTGCACGATACTGCTGATCTTCGTCTTCGGGGCTTCGATCATCATAGTCCGGCTGCTGGGAGCGGGAAGGAATGACGACGCGGACCACTTTCTCGGCCAGACCATATTCACGGCCATCTTTCCCGCGATAGTCATCGCGCTGGTGTGGTATTTCGCCGCCCCTCTGATCTTCAGGACGGTGCTCGGAACCACAGAGACGGTGACCGCGATCGGGGTAGATTACCTGAGGACGGTATCGTGGTTCTCGCCCTTCATCATAATGAACTTCGTCGCCATCGGACTCGTCCGAGGGTCTGGAGACACGCATCTCTCGATGATGACCGGGCTGCTCGTGAACAGCATCCACCTCGTGCTCGCCGTGCTGCTGATATTCGGGATCTGGAAGTTCCCCGAGCTCGGGGTGCGGGGTGCGGCTATCGCCGCGGGCATGGCCCACACGGCCGGCTTCATCTTCACATTCAGCATAATACTTCGGGGGCGCTCGGTACTCTCTTTCAACTGGAGCGATTTCAGGGAGATCAACAGGCGCAGCATCGTACGCATAATACAGACCGGCACGCCGATCACGCTCGAGCAACTCGCCTGGATGACCGGGATGACGATCGTCATCGGATTCAGCAACAGGCTCACGCCTGCCGCCGCCGCGGGCCATATCATCATCCTGACTTACCAGCGCATACTCTCCATGATCTACCAGGCGTTCGGTATGGCGGCGCTTACACTGGTCGGCAAGCGCAGCGGAGCGAGAGAGTTCCTCAGGGCGAGGCAGACTACGAGGATGTTCGCCTGGCTGGTCAGCGGGCTGGTGATCGTGATAACGGGAGTCCTTTATTTCAATGCCCGCCACTTCGTGATCCTGTTCACCTCAAATCCGGAGGTTATCAGGGTCGGCGTCTTCGCGCTGAGGATCGCCGCGCTCATCCAGGTGCCGAAAGCGCTTTCGTACGTTTACTCATTCAGCCTCCGGGGCATCGGCGAGAACCGCTATCCGATGTACCTCGCTTTCTTCGGAGTTATATTCTTCCAGGTGATACTGGGCTACAACCTTGCTTTCACCGCTGGACTTTCTCTGGCGGGACTGTGGATCGCGGCCGGCGTCGACGAGGTTTTCAAGTTCTCGATGTTCTTCAGGCGTTTCAGGAAAAGGATCAGGAGGCTGACGGCGCGCGCGTGAATCGCGCTGCGAGGACAGGCGGATGAAACAGGGGAGCACCCCGGGCGTATCTCAATAAGGACGAGAGGCGGAGATGACCGAAAAAAGGCGCGGATATTTCATAACCTTCGAAGGCATCGAGGGGTCCGGCAAGTCCACTGTCGCGAGGGCGGTCCTCGAGAGGTTCGCGCGATCGGGCCTTGAATGCATCATAACACGCGAGCCGGGAGGCAACGAGATCTCGGAGAAGATAAGGGAGATGCTGCTCGATCCGGCGAACATATCGATCTCTCCTCGGACTGAGCTGCTCCTCTACGTTGCAAGCCGGGCGCAGCTTGTCGGCGAGGTGATCGGGCCCGCGCTGGAGAGCGGCTCGAGCGTCATCTGCGACAGGTTCATGGACGCTTCGGTAGCCTACCAGGGCTGGGCACGTGGGATCGGCGAGGATGTCGTCGAATCCCTCAACTCGTTCGCGGTGGCGGGTGCGGTCCCCGACAGGACGTATCTGCTCGATCTCGAGGTCGGCGACGGGTTCGAGAGAGGGCCCGACAGGAGGGAATCCGAGGGGGAGCGCAGCAGGGACCGGCTTGAACTCGAGGACAGGGGTTTCCACGAAAAGGTAAGGGAGGGGTACCTGCGTATCGCCTCGAGGGAGCCGGGCAGGGTCACGGTCATCGACGCTTCCCGGCCCCTGGATGACGTAGTCGAGGCCGTATTGGGGAACTTGAGGTCCATCCCAGGGTTAAAGGACCTGTGATCAATAAGAGTTTGATTCCAGACGCCGGTGGAATAATATTAAGGGGCACGGATGGTGCCCCTTCTTGAGGGGCGTCCTGGCATCCCGGCGAACGGGACAAGTGAATGACAATTCCATGGGAGGTCTCCATTGAGGCTCAACAAGAGATTCGCGATATCGGCACTCGCCCTGATACTGCTCGTGGCGGCTGCATTCTACGTACTGGCTGGAGAGCAGCGCAGGGACAGGGAGACATCTCTCGAAGAGATAGACAGGCTCAACGAGGTCCTCACCAGGGTACTGGACTATTACGTCGATGAGAAGGACCTGGGCGAGCTCGTGGACGACGCTATACGCGGGATCCTCGAAGATCTCGACCCGCACTCGGTGTATCTAGACAAGCAGCAGTACGATAACCTGATGATAGACACCAAGGGCGAGTTCGGCGGGCTCGGGATCACTATCACCGTGCGGGAAGGATATCCGACGGTCATCTCCCCGATCGAGGATACACCGGCATACAGGATGGGGATACAGGCCGGCGACAGGATAATCGCGATCGAGGGCGAACCCACCCATGGGTGGAGCAGCGATGACGCGGTCGGGAAGCTCAGGGGAGCGCCAGGGACCCAGGTCAACATCACAGTCGGCCGCGAGGCGGCCGGAGGCAGGATCGATTCGCTCGACGTCACGATAACACGCGAGATCATCACAGTGCCAAGCATCACCCACTACGAGGTGATCGACGGAGTCGGGTACGTAAGGATTGCGAGATTCGCCGAGAACACCGCGCGTGATCTCGACGCCATCCTCGACGGGATGGAGAAGGAAGGTATCAAAGGGGTCATCCTCGACCTCAGGTCGAACCCGGGAGGCCTTCTTACAGCCGCCTTCCAGGTTTCGGATCTCTTTCTCGACAAGGGCAAGATGATCGTCTATACGGAGAGCAGGATCCCCGACAACAGCCAGAAGTTCTACTCCAACGGGAAGAACGTCCATAACGACTACCCGGTCGTCGTGTTGGTGAACGGGGCGAGCGCATCCGCGTCCGAGATTGTAGCGGGAGCCCTGCAGGACTGGGACCGAGGAGTCATAGTCGGCCAGACGACTTTCGGCAAGGGATCGGTCCAGACCGTATTCAGGATCGGCAAGGACGCCGCGCTGAAACTCACTACGCAGAAGTACTACACTCCGAGCGGGAGGAGCATCCACAGGGAGATCGACCGCGAGGGGAACGAGATCGTCAATGAAGAGGCGGCGGCGAAGGATTACTACACCGCGGGCGGACGCGTGGTCCACGGCGGCGGAGGCATAACGCCTGACTGGACCATGGAACTGCCCGAGTGGACGGACTTTCAGCGCGACCTCGAGATAAAGAGCATATTCTTCACGTTCGCCGTCCATTACACGGCCGAGCACCAGGATGTCGGCGAGGACTTCACCGTCACTGACAGCGTCATGAAGGAGTTCCGCGATTTTCTGGCCACGAAGGATTTCGAGTACGGAGAAGACAGCTGGACGCCGGAGAACACCGATTACGTCAAGCTGGGCATCAAGCGTGAGATCTTCCGCAAGCTGTACGGGACCAGGGGAGCCTACATGGCGACCCTCCCCAAGGACGAGGAAGTCAACGCCGTTCTCAAGATGTTCTCCGAAACATCGACCCTTGACGGCATGTTCGCCTACGCGGCGAAGGAGCAGGAGCTCGCGAAGGCCGCGCAGAAACCGGCCGAAGCCGCGAAGACGGAGGTCGATTGAAGAGCGAACGGATCGCCGTAATAAGCGATTTTGACGGCACGATAACGCTCCGGGACGTCGGGCATCATTTCTTCGAGAAGTTCATTCCCGACAGGAAAGCCCACAGGGACCTGCTCGAGAAGTGGAAGGTCGGCCTGATCAGCTCCCGAGAATGCCTCCTCAAGGAGGTCGCGTGGGTTCAGGCGGATCTGAAGGATCTCGACACCTTCATCGAGCATGAGCGGCTCGATCCGTTCTTCAAGGATTTCGTCGATTTCTGCAACAGGCGCAAGCTGGAGCTGATGATCCTCAGCGACGGGCTCGATCACTATATCGATTCGATCCTCATGCGGTACGGCTACGGTTTCATCGATTTCAAGTCGAATCATCTGGTCACCGACGGTGACAGGATCACGGGTGTGGAGTTCCCCTGGTATCTGCCCGAGCTCTGTGACATGTGCGCGAACTGCAAGAAGGCGCATGTGGACAAGCTCAGTGGGGAAGGGTATTTAACGGTCTATGTCGGCAACGGATACAGCGACAGGTGCCCTTCGGGGCACGCGGACATGGTGTTCGCCAAGGGGGATCTTCTCGAGCACTGCAGGCGAGAGAGGATAGATTGCATCCCCTTCAGGAATTTCCGCGATGTCGAGCGGGAGATGACATCGAGGCTCTACATGTCCGACTGATTCTCTTCCTCGTTCTTTCTGATCGTCTCTCTGTGATACACGTCGACCCTGTCCGTGTAAAGGCGGGTCGTGAACCCCAGGAACTCGAATATGTCGCTGTCGGTGATGTCCCCTTCCGCGATGAGACGCTTCATATAGTCCATCACGTCGGTCATGTCGTTGCGTGAGCAGATCTCCTTTTCGTAGCAGTGCCAGAACTTGTCCACCGTGTCTTTCAGCTCTTCTCCGTACTTGGTCTGCAGAGCGGGGGGCATCGATGAGGACAGCCTGCCGGCGGTCCGGAAATAGGATCTGGAGGATATCCATCCCCTCCCGGCAACTAGCGCCGCTATGATGACGACAGCCACAGCCCCGATGATCACCGCTTTTCTGGTTTTCCCGGACATCGCTACTCCATCTGTATAAAAAATCCATGTGCGGCGCCCCGGGCCGCTCCCCTTCACGGGTACATACACCCCCGGGGCATTTCCGGTCAAGTTTTCGAACGCCCCTGATTCTACACCCCGCCGAGTGTAGAGGCAAACCATTCGACCGTAAGTCCGGTGGCTTTTTCAAGGGCGGGCGAAGGGGTCGACATCGGGTGCGTGACGCCGAAGGTGTGGCCGCATCCCTTTATGACCTCGAGCCTCCGCTTCCCGCCGCCGGGAAGGCCTGAAAACGCTTTCGCCTCTCTGATCGACACCGCCGCGTCCCGCTCTCCGTGCACGACCAGATGGGGGATCTCAAGCGCGGCGCCCGCCTTCAGCGGGTCGTACCTCTCCCTGTTTTCGTCGATGTCCTCGTAATACGAGTAGTCCAGCCGCAGGGGCACGGGAGACCGGCTGTCCGAAAACTCCAGGGCTCCGGTCCTTTTCCAGGCCCTCTTTCTTCGGTCGGTGTAACGGTCGAGCCTCGAGGGCGTCGACCAGGTGACGATAGACCGGACCTCTGGAAAAGAGCCGGCCGCCAGTATCGACACGGATCCCCCCCTGCTGTGCCCGAACAGGCCCCGTGCGGGAGCCGCCGGAAGGGGGAACGTGTCGGAACCTATCCAGCGCAGCACCCTGATGAGGTCCGAAAGCTCGGTCGAGACGGTGTTGACGGCGAATTCGTCCGGTCTTGTGATCATCCCGGTCCCGTCGTCCGTGCCGCTGTGCGAGAAGCTTATCGTGACTACATGGAACCCGGCCAGGGCAAGGCGCTCTGAGACCCACGGGAAGAATCCCCATCTCCTGTAAGCGAGGAAGCCGGGGCATACGGCGACGACCGGCCTCGGGAGGTCCCTGAAGACGGTCCTCACGTCAGCGGGAACTGGAAGGCCATCCCCGGGCACCGTCACATCCATCGTGAAAACCTTTGAACCGTTCATAATCGTAAGGTATTATCTTTCATATCGAAACGCAATGGAGGTCGACGATGAGAAAACGCGTACTCGCAGGAATACTGATTACACTGCTCATATTCATCGTTGCAAGGAGAATATCGAGAAACAGGCCTTTCGAGATGGAAGCGGACTTCGGTGGCGCGCATATGACCCATTCGACCGTGTACGAGCAGGTCGGGCCGGGCCAGCCCGAGATCACCCTGAAGGTCGATCCCCCGGTCGAGATAGGCGTTGACGTGATCTACCGGGTTCCAGGCACAGATGAGCCCGATACGATAGCCATGTCCGAGGTCTCCAGCGGCACCTGGTCGGCGCGGCTCCCCAACAGGGAGAAGGGGGAGAGGATCGAGTACGGTTTTCTCTTTATAAGTACAGAAGAGTCTGGTACCGGCATAGCCACGGCGTCTTCGCAGACGGGATATTTTCTAGTCAAATACAAGGGAGAAATCTCGGTTACGGTCCTTATCCTGCATATCCTCTGCATGTTCGCGGCCTTTTTCTTCATCATAGAGGCATCGATCGGAGCCTTCGCCATCCTTTTCATGGGAGAGGACAAGGAGTTCACCGTAGCTCAGACGCGATGGGTCCTGCTCTTTACCTTCCTCGGCGGCTGGCCGCTCGGATTCGTCCTCAACTGGCAGAGGTTCGGCCCCGTCTGGGAGGGTTTCCCGTTCGGGTACGACATCACCGACAACAAGACCCAGCTGATCGCAATCTTCTGGGTGATAGTGGCGGCCATGGTATGGAAGAGTTTCGCGAACAGGAGAACGGGACGCGACCTTGCCGGTCCGGGCGTCTTTGCCATAGCCGTCATCATAGCCTCGGTCCTCAGCATGATCCTTTATCTGGTGCCGCACAGCCTGTGACGGTATCCGCCCTCGGGAGCCAGTGACAGGAGTGTCTGTTACGGGCTCAGGCAGGAGCCTCTGACGGGAGTAGCCCCATGGCCGATAGACCTCAGCCGAGAAAGCGCTCGCCTTTTGCCGGGACCTCGGTCGGCCTGGCCCCCCTGGCAGGCTGGTCGGACGCGCCCTTCCGGCTGCTCTGTTTCGAGTACGGCGCCGATTTCGCCGTGACGGAGATGGTAAGCGCCGACGGGCTTATAAGAGGCGGCGACAAGACCGCCCGCCTGATAGAACGGATGCCGGGAGAAGGTCCCGTGGGAGTGCAGCTCTTCGGCTCCGACCCAGCGGCCTTCGCCGAGGCGGCAGCTCTTGTCTCGCGTACCGGTCCGGCCTTTATAGACCTCAATTTCGGGTGTCCGGTCAAGAAGGTGATCAGGCGCAACGGCGGCTCGGCCCTGATGCGCGATCTCGGCATGATGGGCAGGATCTGCGAGGCGGCCGTCGCAGCCTCTTCGGTCCCCGTCACCGCGAAGATCCGGAGCGGATGGAGCCCCGCGGAGGAGAATTACATCGAAGCCGGGCAGACCCTGGAATCCGCGGGCGCTGCGGCAGTGACCCTTCATCCCAGGTACCGCACTCAGCTCTTCTCAGGTGAGGCCGACTGGACGCAGCTTGCCAGGCTGCGCGAGGCCCTGTCGATCGACGTAGTCGCGAGCGGAGACGTCAGGGGAGCGGATGATTACCGGAAAATAGTCGGGATAACGGGATGTGAAACTGTTATGATAGGCAGGGGCGCGTTCGGGCGCCCCTGGGTGTTCAGTGAGATAAAGGCGGCCGTAGGCGGGCTGCCCTGGACAGAACCAGGTCCTGAGGAAAAGACCGGGGTGATGATCAGGCTGGCTCGCATGGAGCAGGAGTGGAAGGGCGGGAAACGGGCCGTCGTAGAGATGCGCAAGCAGTACAGGTGGTTCCTCAGGGGGCTACCCGACATCAAGGACTACCGCATGAGGCTTTCGACCGCCGGGTCGCTGGCCGACGCGGAGGGGATAATATACGAACTCAGGGAGGACATGGAGAAAAAATGGACCGAGACAGCCTGAAAAGACTCCTCGGCGAAGTAGCGGGCGGAAAGACCAGCGTCGAAGAGGCGTTCGAACGTCTGCGGAAGCTGCCTTTCGAGGACACAGGTTACGCACGGATCGATCATCACCGGGAACTTAGACGCGGATTTCCCGAGGTGATCTTCTGCGAGGGCAAGACCGCGGAGCAGATATCCGGCATAGCGACCAGGATAATCGGGCACGGGTCCGATCTGCTCGCGACAAGGTGCTCTCCGGAACAGTTTGCGGCGGTATCCCAGTCGATCGATGGGGCCGTCTATCACGAGGACGGCCGGCTTTTCGCCGTGAAGCAGTCGGCCCCGGTGGAAAGGGGATCTGTCGCCGTCGTTGCCGGCGGGACTTCCGACAGGCCCGTCTCGGAGGAGGCGGCGCTCACTGCGCAGTACCTCGGTTGCAGGGTAGAAAGGTTTTACGATGTCGGGGTGGCCGGCCTTCACCGGCTCCTCTCGTCCTGGGAGGAGATCAAGGAGGCCGATGTTATAATAGTGGTGGCCGGGATGGAAGGCGCTCTGGCGAGCGTCGTAGCCGGGATGGCCGACGCTCCGGTCATAGCTGTACCCACGAGCATCGGCTACGGGGCAAGCTTCGGCGGGCTCGCTGCTCTTCTGACGATGCTCAACAGCTGCGCCGGTGGAGTCACCGTCGTCAACATCGACAATGGTTTCGGCGCCGCCTACGCGGCAGCGGTCGTCTGCCGCAGGATATATCAGGACGAATAGGGGTTTTCATGCCGTTATCTGACAGGAATAAAAAAAATACGGGGAGAGCCGCGCAGCCGAAGCGATTCATAGACACGATCGTTCTCGATCCATCGATGGGACTGAGCGGCGACATGTTTCTGGGTTGCCTGATGGCGCTCGGCGCGGACAGGCGGGAGGTGGAGAGGCAGGTCGCCTCGCTCCCCGGGCTCGAGAGATTCCGTATCGTCTCGGGCAGGGTCAAAAGAAAAGGAGTGACCGCGGTAAGGGCGAGGGTCATCTGCCCTGTGAAAGCGAGACCGAGGGACCTCTCAGCGATCCTTTCGATGATAAGGCGGTCGAAGCTCGGCGCGGATGTGAAGGAGGCGGCAACGAAGGCGTTCACCATACTCGGCGCTGCCGAAGGCAGGATACACGGCGTCCCGACCGGTCACGTCCATTTCCACGAGGTGGGCGCGGTGGACTCGATCGTAGATATCGTGGGGACTGCCGTGGCGCTGTCCCTTCTCGGGTCCCCGAAGCTTTACCACAGGCCGTTCGTCCTTGGAAGCGGTACGGTCACGTTCTCGCACGGGACACTGCCCCTTCCGGCGCCGGCGACGCTCGAGGTGCTCAAGGGAAGGACCTTCAGTTTCGGCAGTCTCGAGGGGGAGGTCGTCACTCCGACCGGTGCGGCGCTTGCAGTCGCGTTCGCGGACGAGCTGCCGGCCGAATTGCCGCTTCGGGTCGATAAAGTCGTATATGCAGCCGGGACCAGGGAGAAGGGGGGCGAGCCGGGGATGCTCCGCGCCGCTGCATGCACGGGGCCGGGGACGGGCTCCGGCGAGGGATCGGCCGGGGCGGGAAAGGATGCTCCGCGCGGTCTGGTCACGGTCATCAGGACGACTATAGATGACATGACGCCGGAGCTTTTCGGGTACGTGCAGGAGAAGCTGTTCGACGAGGGGGCCCTGGATGTGTTCATGTCTCCTGTCGCGATGAAGAAGAACCGTCCCGGAGTCCTCCTTACGGTGCTTTGCCAGCCCGGCTCGGTCGACAGGCTCGCGGGATCGCTCTTCGAGGAGACCACTACCATAGGAGTCAGGATCGGGTACGAGGAGCGGATCGAGCTGAAGCGTTCGTCCGTCTACGTCGACACCCCTTACGGCCGGATCGCGGTCAAGCAGGCCGTCCTTCCCGGCGGAGGAGTCAAGAGGGCACCCGAATATGAGTCGTGCAGGAAAGCCGCGAAGGAGCATGGAGTGGCGGTAAGGCAGGTGTTCGAGGCCGCAATCGCCGCCTCGACGACCGTTAAGAGAAAAAAGCGCGGCGGATCGGGAGGCGCGGCCGGGGGAAAAGGTGGAGGGAAGAAGTGAACCGCTTCTGTACGGGCATGCTGCCTCTGGTCCTTGCCGCCGCGATCGCTTCTTGCGGCGGCGGCGGGAAGAATGTCGGCACAGGTATTCCCGCCGGCACTGTCACCCACAAGGTCGTTCCGGGTGAGAGCTGGGCCTCTATCTCCGAGGATTACTACGGGTCCGCGTCCAGAGCGGAGGCGCTGGCGGATTTCAACGGCGCCGACCATTCCGCGCCGCCACCTGCCGGGAAGGGCATCCGCATCCCCCTTTCTCCAGGCGATCTGGACAAGCTCGAATCGCGGCTCGACGCTGCGGCGGTCTATAATGAGGGGCTCGATCTCGCGGTAAGCGGAGATTACGCCGGCGCCGTCGAAAGATTCAGAGAGGCCCTCGAAAAGGATCCCGGTCTGCGCGAAGCGTCGTTCAATCTGGCCGTCACATATCAGAAGCTCGGCCTGCAGAGCAATGCCGAGACGGTCCTCGAGGACCTGGTGATGAAAGAGCCGGGGAATGCCCGTTATTATTTCGCGCTGGGAAACTCGAGGTTTTACCAGGGTGATTACAATCAGGCGGCGAAGACTTTCCTCCAGGCGCTCGACGCCGACCCCGGTCATCTCCAGTCGCTCTACTCCCTCGCCGTATGCCAGGAGAAGATGGGTGATGAGTCGAAGGCGAAGGAGACCTGGAGAAGGTACCTGGAGCTTGATTCCGGCAGTGAATGGGCGGCCGCGGCGAGAGCGCGGCTCGAAGCGCTTGAGAAATGACAACAGGCCCGGGACCGGTGCGCTGAAGATACAGATGATGTTGATGAAAGGCCGGACCGCGGGGGAAATACAGTGACAAGAGAAGAACTTGCAGGGGCTGTCGAAAAGTGGCTGCAGGCGTGGAACCGCCATGACCTCGACGAAGTGGTCGCCCTTTTCAGCGAGACGGCTGTCTTCGAGACCTGGGCCGGCCTCAGGATCGAGGGCAGGGAGAATATACGGAAGGCCTGGGCGGGATGGTTCGGGGCAGGCGGGTTCAGTTTCACCCGCGAGGACATGGTCATCGACGAAGCGGGCCAGACCGTCGTCTTTCCGTGGATCTATGAGGGCCCCGCGAAATGTTTCGATGGGAGGATCGAGAAACGCAGAGGCATCGACCTGATCAGATTCAAAGACGGCATGATCGCAGAGAAGATAACCTACTCGAAGACGTCGCTCGAGGTCGAAGGCAGGAGGATCACCCTTACATCGGGAGAACGGAGATGAAGGGACGCTCCTTGACGGCGATGATGATCGCGGCTGCCTTCGCCGCGGTTGTCGGTTCATGCGGCAAGGATGTGGAAATGGATTTTGGAATGTTCATCGAGAAGCATGTAGAGACGGTAGCGCCTCTTGAGAGAGAGGGATCGCTGGCCTACTGGAACGCGGCGCTGAGCGGGTCGGAGGAGGATTTCAGGAAATACTCCGATATCAGGCTGGAGTTGGAGAGGATATATTCCGACAGGGCCGGGTTCGAGACAGTCTGTGACGCGCGGGATTCAGGAAAGCTCAAGGATCCCTCGCTGGTCAGGATGGCCGACGTGCTCTACCTCAGATATCTGGGAAACCAGGCGGACCCGAGGCTTCTCGACAGGATAGTCGGACTCTCGGCGAAGGTGGAGAACAGGTTCAATGTTTTCAGGGCGGAGGTCGGCGGGAAGAGACTGACGACGAACGACGTATATGGGGTGCTCAGGGAGAGTGACGACGGCGAATACCGCAGGGCGGTATGGGAGGCCAGCAAGGCGGTCGGCGGCGAAGTCGCCGGCGATCTGCTCGATCTCGTCCGTCTGCGTAACCAGATCGCCCGGGAAGCAGGGTTCGACAACTACCATTCGATGTCGCTTACGCTCGGCGAGCAGGACGAGGAGACGCTGGCGGCCCTGTTCGACGAGCTAGACGAACTGACGGCGGAGCCTTTCAGGGCGCTGAAGGAAGAGATCGACAAAAACCTGGCGAAGAGGTTCGGGATCACAGCGGACGAGCTTCGCCCCTGGCATTACAGCGATCCCTTCTTCCAGGAGGCTCCTTCCGGTGAGATGGCCGGGCTGGACGGCTTTTTCAGGGGGCGCGACATCGTCGCCCTGGCGGCTGATTTCTACGAGAGCATAGGTATGCCGGTCGGCGACGTGATCGCAGCCTCCGATCTGTACGAAAGGGACGGAAAGAACCCGCATGCCTTCTGCACCGATATCGACCGCGAGGGCGATATAAGGGTGCTTTGCAACGTGAAGGACAACGTCTACTGGATGGAGACGATGCTTCACGAGCTCGGGCACGCCGCATACGACAAATACATACAGAGGGAGATCCCGTGGCTGCTGAGGTCGTACCCTCATCTCGCTACGACAGAGGCGGTGGCGATGTATTTCGGCAGGCTCGCTCAGGACCCGCGTTGGATCGCGGCCGCGCTCGGTCTGGACGAAGATGAGACGGACGCACTGGCGCCCGCTGTGCGAAGTTCGCTGAGGGCGAAACAGCTGATATTTACCCGCTGGACGCAGGTCATGTTCCGGTTCGAGAGGGAGCTGTACAGGGATCCTGACGGCGACCTCAATACCATCTGGTGGGACCTCGTGGAAAGATATCAGTTCGTGCGCAGGCCGGACGGGCGCGATGAGCCGGACTGGGCGTCCAAGATCCACATAGTCTCTAACCCGGTCTACTACCACAACTATATGCTGGGCGAGATGATCGCCTCGCAGCTTCATCACCATATCCTCGCGGAGGTGGTCGGGGACGCGGACTGCCGGGGCATCTACGGCGATCTCGCTGTCGGGGAGTATTTCCGCGACAAGGTATTCAGGCCAGGTAACACAGTCCCCTGGACGAAGCATATCGAGATGGTCACGGGCGAGCCTCTCCAGGCGAAGTACTTCGTGGAGCAGTTCGCCGGACCGGGCGTCGGCCGCGACGAGTGGCGGGAAAAGGGACAGGACGCTGGACTGGGTCCCGATCGCGATGAAGGGCCGGGAAAGAGACGGGACGCGGGGGGCGCTGATTGATCTGGCTTCTGCCGGCCGCGCTCTGCTCGATATCGATAGCGGCCATACTCAAGATAAACGAAAGACGGGGAGGCGACAGGCTGCTGCTCGCGGGGGCGAACTACATCCTTGCATCCGCTCTCTCTTTCATTCTGCTGAGGGGCGGGTTCGACCTGCCTTCGCCGGGGACGATTGTCCTCGGAGCGATCACGGGCGGCGTCTACGTCTTCGGTTTTCTAATGCTGATGGCGGGGATCTCGAAGGGGCCGCTCGCGGTGGCCGTGACGGTCATGAGGCTTTCCGTGGCCGTGCCGGTAGTGGCGGCGATATTCTTCTGGAACGAGATCCCGGGCCCTTACCAGTGGGGCGGCCTTGCGGCGGGAGCGGCCGCGATAATCCTCTTCGGGCTGGGGATAAAGGCACAGGATACGGACAGGCACACCGGCGCCGGGTTCTGGTTTCTCATGCTGGCCATGTTCGCGGTCATGGGAACTGGCGATGTGCTGCTCAAAGCGTTTAGAGAGATATCGCCCGACTCGGAGAGACTCGTGTTCACATGGATCCTTTTCACTTCAGCCGCTCTGTTCACCTGGCTTGTCATCTTCGCGAGGCGCGTGCCGTTCGACCGGCCGACAATCCTGCTGGGCCTTCTGCTCGGTGTGCCGAATCTTTTCAGCACGGTCTTCACGCTGCTTGCCCTGCGCGGTGTCCCCGCCTCGATAGCGTTCCCCTTCATCAATCTCACCGTGATATTCGGGTCGACGCTTCTCGCTCTCGTGGCATGGAAGGAAAGACTCGGCCCTGTCGCGACGGCGGGGCTTGTCATAGCGGCAGTCGCGCTGATCCTCCTACCGATGTGAACGGCTGAAGGTCTGGCACGCGGATATGAGCACAAGCCGTGGATCTGACATGTGGATGCGCAGAATGGATTTATAAGGCTCACACCCGCGCTTACCAGGTTATGACGGCGTAATATCCATAATCGGAATAAGTTATGCGGTCAGGCCCCTCTGGCACCCTGTTCTTGCAGGATGTCTGATTAATTCCGCATGAATCTGCCGGTTCATGCGTTCATATGGACATAGAGGTGCATTGAATGGAGTCGATACCGCCGGTATCGTCGACAGGTGACCTTTTACGGCAGATAAAACGTACTCCCGGAAATGGTGTTCCGTGGAATGAACGAGCGGGAAGAGGAAAGGAAATCTTGTGATGAAGAAGCTTCTGACACTGGCTGTCGCCGTGGCGTTTCTCATGCCTGCGGTGGCTTCCGCGCAAACCCCTTCGCTTTTCAGTATCTATCTGAAGGACCGCACCCCTGAGAACTTCATGAAGGCCTTCGAGCACTACAATTCCATGTGGGCCGACTCGTCCGACTACGGCGCGGCGGTGGTACTCGCGTACATCAACATGATAGAGATGGAAAAGAACCTTGGGATCCTCGAAGAGAACATGTCCGAGCTGAGCAGCAAGAACCAGTTCAGCTACGGGAACATCCTGCTCGAGCTGGGCAGGTACGACGAGGCGATCCCCATCTACGAGGTCCTTAACGAGAAGAGCCCCAAGTGGTCCTGCCCCTGGCGGCACAAGGGAGAGGCTTTATGGAAGCAGGGCGAGCTGGCGGATGCAGTGGTAGCCCTGAACAAGGCGATCGAGACGCGAGAGACTCACTACGATGCTTATGTGATGCTCGCAAATGTATACAGCGAACTGGACGACTGCGAAAAGGCTCTCGAGACACTCGAGAAGGGACTGACATATTTCGGCAAGGATATCGAGGACCCCGAGA
>CAZREW010000006.1:0-199377 GCA_964599375.1 uncultured bacterium | reverse complement strand
GCAGGAGTGAGACAGAGATGAAGAAAGTTTTATTGACAATCGCAGCGATCGCTCTTTTCGCTGTTCCCGCCTCGGCGCAGGTGCTCAGCATCTGGGCAGATGAGGGCATGACATCGTGCGAGCACGCTGGTCCCGCTTTGGCAGGGTTCGATGTGTACTTGGTGCTTGAGCCTGGAACTCTTGGCGCTTTCGCTGCCGAGTACCAGCTGGTCGTCCCGGCCAACTTGCTCGTCCAGTTCACATATCCTTCGGATGCGATCTCGATCGTGAAGGACAATCCGATTGGCCCTCCGGGAGTCAGTGTCGGCTTTGATGTCTGCCAGAACCAGACCTTTGTGCTCTATCATTTCTACATGGTGCCCTTGTCCGACGTTCCGGGTCACGTTCAGGTCATCGCGAACGGTGATACAGGTAAGCTCATCGTCGCGGCTTGCATACCTGATGATATACGTCCTGAGGTCCCCTGCGCGGTATACAACTACTTCGGATTCAATGATGGTTGCATCGTTGGAACGCAGGAGTCGAGCTGGGGAGCCATCAAGAGCATGATGGACTAAGTTCAGGTTCTTTTGGATCGTATTATGGGGGAGGCCCGCAAGGGCTTTCCCCTTTTTATTTGATCCTCTTCTGGAAATATTTCCCCGGCTGTGCTATAATATGCCCTGTAAAGAGCATACATCAGCCACACTTCCTCGCTATCTCACCGGCCGATACATCACTTCACCGCTGTAATCAGCGCATGGTCTCTGTCAGGAGGGTAGTCATGAGCAGGTTACTCGTCGCGGCGGCGCTGATCTGCGCGGTTGCCGCGCCTGCGCAAGGTCAGTATTTCAGTCTATGGGCAGACGAAGGAAAGACCACGTCCGAGTTCTGGACTTCATCTCCCTATCAGGTATTTACCATCTATGTGTTTCTCGATCCGGGATCGGATGGCGCCTTCGGCGCGGAGTACAAGATGATCGGACCCGCGGGGCACTTCTCGACCGGTTCTACGGCTGCTCCGTTCATCTCGGATGCCATTATGGGCACTCCGTACGGGGCTCCCGGCATCAGCGCGGGATTCATGAGTTGCCAGGATGATACCGTCTGGCTTTTCGCTGTCAACTGCATGGCGTCGAGCGTCGATCCGGGCGAATACGAGATCTTGGCGAACGACAAAAGCAGTTTCCGCGGGATTGCAACGTGCGTCGAGCCGGACAGGCCCCTCGCTGAGGCAAAGGTGTACAACAGCTTCTGCTACAACAAGACCGACGGCAGCACCGAGGACTCCACATGGGGGGCGATCAAGAAGCAGTTCTGATAAAGCTTGCCACCCGGCTCCATATCCGTTCAAATCGTGATTTTTCATTGGGTATCAGTGCCTCCAGTTTGTTATAATTACTGCAGATGATGACGTCCCCCGGATCCCCGTCCCAGCCCCTGGGAGAAGGAGAGATCACTTGAAAAGAACCGGGCCCGGCTCCACGTCGAGGTGGACTTTATATACTTTCATGGTGACAGCGGTTATTATCGCCGCGGGCAGTTTACTCTTTTCGGATGAAGCAGAGGCATCCGGATCAGGAACGAGGGTCATCCGCTCGGACAATTCTTCGGTCGTATTCGAGATAACTGTGCCCCGGCCGCGAATAATACGTGAAAGCGAGGGCGCTATCGTCGCTCTCGAGGGATACGGCACTTTTTCCCCACCGGGAGCTCCGGTCCTTCCCGCCAGGACGTTTAATGTAGCTGTGCCGGCTCAGGGAGATCCTTCCATTTCCTGGACTGTGACTGAAAGCGAGACGCTCGGCCCCATCCCTCTTGCCCGCGTACCGGCTGAGAGGTTCATAAGGTACGGGGAGGACGGCATTCCAGTCACCGAGGCGTATATGCCTGAAGATCCCTGGGGCGGCAGTATGCCGACGGAAACGGTCGTCGCAACGCAGCCGGCGATGATGGGAAGGCAGAGAGTCATGCCGGTGCGGTTGATGCCGCTTATGGGGCATGACGGCAGTTTCACGCTTGCGAGGAAGGTCGTCGTTACCGTCTCCTTCGGTCTCTCCCCGGGCTTGTCTGAGAAGCGTCCGGGGACCGCGGCGGCGCCCGTACTGTCCGGAGTCTGGAAAAGGATGTACGAGAGGGTTCTTGTCAACCCCGGGGACACGGAGCGCCTGATAAGCCCGTTGAAAGACAGGGCCGCTCTGCGAGCTCCGATGGCGCCCGGCAGAAGGCTGAAGATAAAGATACCGGAAACCGGCGTCTATTCAGTCAGGGCCGATTCCCTCATAGCGTCGGGGCTTTCGCCTTCCCTGTCGAACAATGGATTCGCGCTGAGGAAGCTTTATTACGACGCTTCGGAACCTGACCTTGTCAGGGAAGAAGATATCCCCTACAGGGTCATCAAGGGCTCTGGGTCGGCAGCCGATATCTTCGAAGGGGACGACAGGCTCGTCTTTTTCGCCAGGGCGGTCAAGGATGACATAGGGGCGGGAGACACGATGGCCGTCTTCAATACTTACAACCGTATATGGCTTTTTGAGGACGAGGCGGGAGCCGTCATGCCGGACGGTCAGGGATTCCCATCCGGCACGGGACGGTTGCAGACCAGTTTCGTACATTCCGAGAAGATCAGGAAGGATACCTGGTACAACAAGTTTGTGAAAGCCGGGATGAAGGACTTCAACTTCGCGGGCGGGCCTCAGAGGGACGAGGTCGCTGTTCCGTTCCAGGTCCACAATGCCCAGCCGGGAAGCATCATCTCTGTCTATGTCAGGGTCATGGGGTACGTCAAAGGCAATCCGAGCCAGGACCTTGACTTCTATATCCGCAACTCCGGCGGCACCTCGCTGATCGGAAGCGGTTTCATCTCTTCCACGGATGAGAAGGTATTCGATTTCGGCATGATCCCCGTGACCAGGCTCGCCGAAGGCGCGAACCAGCTCGTGGTCAAGAGCAGGGAAGAGACCTACGGGTTCCTGATAAACGACGCAGTGGTCAGGTATTCCCGAATGACAGCCCTCCATGACGGATACCTGGATCTCAGCGTGAGCCAGGATCTGTCAAGCAGAAGGATCGATATCACGGGTTTCAGCGGGCAGTCAGGTTATCTGGTCGAACTGACCGACCCGGATGCCCCGTCGTTCAACGATATTCCGGCCGATTCTTTCAGGGCGGACGGAAGTTCATACACCTTGAGCCTGACCGTCCCTGCTGCTACTGACAGGCGTTTTGTAGCTCTGGGCCGTGGCGCCGGAATGCACATAAGCAATGTATGGATCGAGCCCGACGCGGCCAGCGCCCTGCGGTCGAGCCCCGGTCCATACAACACGCTGGTGATCGCGCACTCGGATTTTCTACCGCCGGTCAGTGATTACCTCGCCTCGTATATCTCTTGGAGGGAAGCGCAGGGATACAGGATCCTGCGTGCCGACGTCGAGGACGTCTATGACGAGTTCAACGGTGGGCTGATATCGGCCGACGCTATCAGGAGATTCGTCAGGTATGGTGTTGAGAACTGGGGAGTGGAGTTCGTGCTTCTCATCGGCGACGCGAGCGAGGACCACAGGCGGATCTTCATAGGCGATCCGCCCGAGAGCAACGGCTCGGCTCCCGATTATGTCCCCGCCTTTACTTACAGCGTAAACGTGATCGGCCGCGAAAAGGACGAAGTGGTGACGGCGGACAAGTATTACGCCTTTCTCGACGAGTCTCCGCCTTCCGGGTACGGTGTGGCGTCATCAGAAGCCTTACTTTCCCATGGAGGCTCCGGCATCCAGTATCTGCCTGCGGCTGCTTATCCGGACGTCATCGTCGGGAGGCTTCCCGTCGGCCGGGAGATCGAGCTCAGGGCCCTTCTGACCAAGATGTACAGGTTCGAGGAGCCTTCCGGTTCGGACGCCTGGCGACGGTCGATCGTTCTTTTCTCCGACGACGCGTGGTCGGGCTACCTTTCGGCGTACGCTTACCATTCGATAGAGGAGCATTTCGAGTACGGGATGGATTCCGTAGCGACAAAGATCGAGGAATCCCTGCCGGGAGGATTCGAGGTCAACAGGCTCGATCTCTCCCGCTGGACCGACGGGGTCCATGACGACCTCACGGGAGGCACGGCGATCCTGAGCGAGGCGACCGACTCGACACGGAAGTATTTCACTCCGTACCTGAACAGGAAGCTCAACAACGGCTGCCTTTTCTATTCCTTCCAGGGGCATGCCTCGAGATCGAATTTCTCCACTGAGGCGGGGTTCTCCAATTTCAGCCAGTACCAGGATGTCGACAGCCTCCGTTCCGACCGGAACCATATATTCTTCGGAGTGGGATGCCACATAAGCGATTTCGCCCTTATGATGGAGTATTCGAGGTCCGGCGTAGACGGGCCGAACGGCGATTGCATCACCGAGCAGCTTCTTTTCAAGTCGAGGGCGGGCGCGGTCGGCACCTACGCGAGCACGGGATACGAATATCTGCTGGAGAACAAGTATTTCTGCACGACGATGCATGAAGTGATATTCCAGAGGCCCCCTACCGATCCGATTCCGCCGGAGAACGCGCAGACCGGCGCGAGGTGGATCCTCGGCGAGGCCCTCACGGCGGGCGAGATAGAACATCTTGGCCTGGAGTCTTACGCCTATGAGCAGGTATACAGGTACGTGCTTCTCGGCGACCCGATGCTGCGCGTGGATCCCGGTCCGCCGCTTATGACCGTTTCAGCTGACTGGGGGGAAGGGATGGAGGAGATCTCCTCCGACACTCTGCGCTCACGAAGCAGTCTCAATACCTGCAGCCTGATGTTCAGAGCGAGCGATGTGGTCGGGTTGGGAGATATCTCGTTCGAGATCGACGGAGAGGACAGGACCGGCGACCTCAGCGTCGTGCCGACTATCGATGAGGGGCTGGACTTCGCCAGGGGGTACTCAGCCAGTGTGGACTATACGGTAAATCTCGATGATCATTCGCTGATATTCAGGACCCATTCACCTGACGGCGGGGAAACGGGCTTCAGGGAGCTCCACGTCGCCCTCTCGATGATGCTGTACAACGGTTCCTTGGCGATACCTCCAGGCGGGGAATCGCCTTCGGAAGGGGCTTTCCTGCTCGACATGCGGTTCCCGGTCTGGCTCGACTCCCCGCCGGAGATAATGTTCGACGGCATCGGCCTCGACGGCGTCACGGTGCAGGCTCCCGATCCCCAGGATTCCACAGCATGGCAGGCAAGGTTCTCTCGGAAGCTGGCCGCCGGCAATCATGTCCTGACCGTAACAGTCGGGGATTTCGAGGCGGAATATCCCTTCTCCGTGGGAGGGAGCGGCCTGGTCATGGATGCCTTCAATTTCCCCAATCCCTTTGACGGCGGGACGAATATCTGCTTTTCGCTCAATATTGACGCCGACGCTGGAAAGATCATGATCTTCAATGTCAGCGGTATGCTCATCAGGGAGTTGGCAATCCCGCGAGACCTTCTCGGGACTGCGCCTCCAGGGGCCCCTAACGCCGTCTGGTGGGACGGCAGGGACCTGGCGGGCGACACGGTCGCCAACGGTACGTATATCTACGTGATCGATATCGAGAAGGACGGGGGTAAAGTGAGTTACACCGGGAAGGCCGTCCATCTCGAATAGAGAAAAATCCCTTTACCCCTTCTCCGACTCTTCCGTAGAATGATGCAGTACCGTCTACGGCATCAACACGGAGGTCGTCTTGGAAGAGCGGCTCGAACTTCTTAAAAAGAACAATGCGAGGGTGATCGTAGGGATCGAGACCGGCAGTGTGCCCGGCAGGATAGGCGCCGTGCTGGCCGAAGTGAGCGGCAACGGCGCGGATACGGTTCTCGACCTCCATTCCTTCCAGAGCGTAGATCTGTCCGAGGGGCTCGTTACGGCGCTTGAGGCGATCGAAGGCAAGCCCGAGATCGGCGCCAGGGAACAGGCTAATATCAATTTCCTCATACTTCATCGCTTGAATACGCTCTTTCACGACCTGCTGGAGGAAGCTGGGGTCGAATCCGACCAGGTCGATCTCATAGGGCTCAAGGGCATGGAGGTCGGGGGGATGGAATTTCCCGAGGACCCGGGAGCGCTCAGCGAGATGACCGGGTGCGCCGTCGTCTCCTGCTTCAGGATAGGCCCTGAAAAAGGCCAGGGGAGCTGGCTTCCCGTCAAGGAAGCCATACTCAAGGGCATGGTAGGGGCGATGGTGGAGAAATACGATCTTGATGAAGAGGCTAGGGAGGCTGTCGCGGTGGCTCTTCTGGCCAATGAGGCTGTCTATCATAAGGCCGTCAGTTCTGACTGTCAGGACGCGGACGGGACAGGCAGGGACCCGGTATCAAGACGGACGGTCATGGTCAAAAGCGGGAGCGGCGGAGAGCCGGCCCTTCACGGGGAGTTCTTTTTTCCGGTTTAATGAACAGCGGGCCGCGTACCGTCGCGAATGGTCGGAGTCCGTCCGGCGGGATCAACAGATATGAAGACGGCATTTCGAAATATCCTGTCCCGTCTATCAGGTGCGCCGCCTGCCGCCGCTGTGTTCGCCGCGGCGGCGGCGATGATGATCATCTCCTGTGCGGCTCCTGAAAGGGGAGCCTACCCTCCAGTGGAGACCCTGCCCGAGACCCAAATACGCCTTCCCGGCGGCGGTGAAGTGCCCGTTGTCAGAATCCTTGTGCTCGAAACGGAAGACCGGATCAGGATACGCGTCCAGGGTGGGCAGGTCGCGGCGAAATCGGAGGACGGCCGGACGATCGGCAGGTTCGAGGTCAACGGGACCCTCGTCGTCTCAAGGGTGCGGGGCGGCCTTCGGCTCAAGCAGAAGAGCAGTCCCGTCCACGAGGCGCCGGTGATGGAGATTCGGCCGTCTGGAGAGACCGGGTTCACGATAGGCGATACGCCCTACAGGGGTGGCCTGCTGCTCCGCCTCAAGGACGGGAAACGGATCCTCGCGATAAATGTCATCGAGATAGACGATTACCTCAAGGGAGTCCTGCCCTCCGAGATCGGGTACCTAAAGGAGGGCCAGTATGAGGCATACAAGGCGCAGGCGATAGCGTCACGATCCTACTCGCTGAGCAAGCTCGAGGAGAAGAAAAACGAGCCGTATGATATGCGGGCCACGATCATGGATCAGGTATACAGGGGCATCAAGGGAGAGAACCGGGCCGCCTCAGAGGCGATCGACGCGACCAGGGGAGTCATAGGCGTCTGGGAGGGCGAGCCGATAAGGGCATATTACTCGGCGTGCTGCGGGGGGTATACCTCTGATATCCGCGTAGGCTGGCCCTGGAAGGCCCCCTTCCCCTACCTCTACGGGCGCAGGGACGCGCTGGAAGGGGAGGGGAGCAAGTCATACTGCAGGGAATCGAGGCATTTCAGATGGGAAGTAGTCTGGAGCGGGAGCGATCTCTCGAGGATAACGGGCAAGACACTGCCGGCTGAACTCGGCGGGCGTGTCGCCCCGTTCAACGTCATCCGTGATATCAGAGTGGACGGATACGCCCCGAGCGGCAGGGCCAGGGCTGTGGATATAGTGACAGACAATGGCACGTACAGGGTCGAGGGCGACCGGATAAGGTGGGTGCTGAGGCCGGAATCGTCGACCGGGCCGATCCTCAGGTCGACCCTCTTCAAGATGGAGGTCACCAGGGGTGGTGGGAGAGTGAAGCAGGTCCGCCTAAAAGGCGGGGGAAACGGCCACGGTGTAGGCATGTGCCAGTCGGGGGCGATCAGGATGGCGTCCGACGGATTCAGCGCCGAGAGGATAATCGCGCACTACTATCCCGGGGTGTCCCTGGTCAGGATATACTAGCCATGCCTCCGGCTGTCCGTGCCTGCCGGCCGATGCGGGAGCGACTGTCCACGGAGATATTCCAATGCAGGGATCGATCAGCGATATCCACCGGAGGCTTGCCCCCTCCCTCGTGACAGGCTTGGCCGGGACCGGGTTGACGCCCGATGAGCGTGAGATGCTCTCCGCGGCGCCGCCGGCCGGTGTGATCCTTTTTTACAGGAATGTAGAGAGCATCGAGCAACTCTGCAGGCTCACGCGCGAGATAAGGGCTATCGTCGAAGAAGCCTCCGGCCTCCCGCCGCTGATAATGGCCGATCACGAAGGCGGGAGGATTTCGGTGCTCGCAAGGGCGATAGGAGTGCCGCCATCCCAGATGGCCGCGTGGAATCCGCGCTCAGCGAAGCTTCTCGACGGTATCGTCGCCTCTACCGCCTTCAAGATGAGGCACTGTGGCTTTAATCTGAACCTTTCTCCCGTCGCGGACGTCGCATCCGAGCCCCTTAATCCCGTCATAGGCACGAGGTCGTTCGGCGAGGACGCCGTGTCGGTCTGCAAAGCGGTGAGTATCGCCGTGAACGCGCTCGCGCGTGAGGGGATCTTCAGCTGCCTGAAGCACTTCCCCGGGCACGGAGCGACCGCCTTCGATTCGCATCTGACGCTCCCTGTGATAGGAAAGAATGTCGAACAGCTCCGGGAGATCGAACTCCAGCCGTTCATAGCGGGGATAGAAATAGGGGCCGACACCGTCATGACCGCCCACTTTGCATTGGCAGAAGGCGGCCCGCCCGCTTCTCTGGACCGAGGGATAGTCACCGGCCTGCTGCGGGAAAGCCTTGGGTTCGAGGGCGTGATCATTACCGACGCGCTCGAGATGGCCGGCGCGCTGCCAGATGGGGTCGCGATGAAGTCGATCGATCCGGCGGCGGGGGAGAAGAGTGGGGAAGCCGTGCCTGCCTCGATCGCCGCCAGGGCCCTCGTGGCGGGAAACGACCTGCTCCTGATGTCCAGGCCGCTTGAAGAGGTCTACGCCGAACTGGCCGCGCACGCCGAGCAACTCCTGGAAGCGTTCCGGGACCCGGCGCTGGAGGAACGGATGAAGATGTCGGCGCAGAGGACGGTTTCTCTGAGAAAAAAGGTCTCCGAGCCGGCGGCGGACAGTCCCGGCGGCCTGCGGGATTCCGTGGAGAAGGTCAGGCAGGCCTGCCGCGACGAGTCTGTAATGGCAAAAAGCTATTTTCTCGACGGCGACGCCGACAGTCCGGTGAAAATCCGTGGAGGCCCTCCCGGGCCGGCCCTGCCGGTATTTCTCGGCGATAAAGCGGATTTCGACAACTATGTCGTCAGGAGATTCATATTCAGGATCCTGGAAGGGCTCGGCTGGTCGGGGCAGTCCGCCGGCCCGGAGCAGCTCGGCCTGAACGGGCTGAGCCCCGTTCGGACGGCTGACGGCCGGGAAACCGGTCTGTACATATTTGAGCCCCTCAGGCGGCCGTCCGCCAGGAGATCCCTTATCCTTCTCTGCAGGAAACCGCCTCCGGGGGATGTAGTCCGGGAGATCGCTTCCGCGTACGGGTCTGTGGTGGCGGCGGGGAGACCCTGGGACGCCGCGCTGCTCCCGCCGGGAGGTTCAGTGGTTTTGACATACGGCATATATGACATGGCCGCCGATAATCTGGCGGAAATGCTCAGGGAGCACGTGTAGAGGCCCTGAAGCATTGTAAGGGCCCATAAAAATCAGATTGACTTGGGTCTGGGGACCTGTTATAAATAAGCACACTGACGGCGAAGGCCGCTTTTTTTCTGTAAAATATAGATGGGACAGCGGCGCTTCATACGGGTCGGAAAATACGATAATCACGGGGTCGTAGTTCAGTTTGGTTAGAACGCCTGCCTGTCACGCAGGAGGTCGCGAGTTCGAGTCTCGTCGGCCCCGTTTTTTGACGCAGAAGGCAGGACATACGTCCTGCCTTCTGTCTATCTATAAAAGCCCCGTGGGCCTTCAAGAGACCTGCGCCTCTAGTATCCACCGCCGCCGCGACGGTCCTCGCGGGGCCTCGCCTCGCTGACCTTCAGGGGACGTCCGTCGAGGTCCTTGCCGTTGACCTCGGCGATAGCCTTGTCGGCTTCCTCGTCGTTCTCCATCTCGACAAAGCCGAAGCCTCTCGAGCGCTCCGTGATCCTGTCCTTTATGACGCGGGCGGCCTTTACGGCGCCGTAGGGGGCGAACAGGTCGTTAAGCTCATCGTCGGTCGTTGAGAAGGGAAGGTTTCCCACGTAGATGTTCTTGGCCATTTTCTTTTGGGTCCTTTCGAATCTAAAACATTGCTGAACGGTCGGATCCTGCCGCGCTCGCGGCAGTCAGATTGCTGTCGGGTCTTCCCATCACCTCTCTTTCTTCCATGGGCTTCCAGGGATCCAAACCGGAAACGATGAACGCGTGACGCGGCAACGTGCTTTCCCGGCTGAAGGCAGTCATCGATTCAGATTGGTCCTGGAAATGATGAGGCAGGAATCAGTACTGTATCGAATGGCTCCTGGACTGGGCCGATCTTGGAACGCGAAAACTACTCTTTAACGATCTCCTTGTTCGTACGAAATACCCGCTGGAAATATACACCATCCGGTCAAGCCGTTTCCACAAAAAACTCACCTTTTCCACGGGTGAATGTTTCTTGCCCGGGTGGTCATGGGCTGCTATCCTCCGTCTGTAGAATCATTTCAGGCATCCATGCTGACACGGAGGTTTCCTTTGAACAGAATCACGATCACCGCCGCCGCAGTATTTCTTCTCGTGTGTGTCCTTCCCGCTACGCCGGACGCCTGCACGACGATAATGGTAGGCAGGAAGGCTTCGGTCGATGGCAGCGTGACTACTTCCCATACCTGCGACAGCAGGATAGACAGGACCTGGTTCGAGCTGGTACCTCCGCATAAACACCGGGACGGCGCCGTATGTGGCATCTATTCGGGGCTCCGGTTCATGAAGTTTCCCGGAGACACCGCGGGCGTCAGGCTCACCGTAGAGATCCCCCAGGCTCCGCGCACGCACGGGTACATAAACACATCCTATCCATGCATGAACGACCGCCAGCTCGCCGTCGGCGAATCGACGTTCGGTGGCAGGGAGGAACTGCGTAACAGGTCGGCCGGGTTCGGATGCGAGGAACTCTGCCGGATAGCTCTCGAGAGGGCAGCGACCTGCAGGGAAGCAATACGTTTGATCGGAGAGCTTACGGCCGAGTTCGGGTACAGCGACGCGGGAGAGTGCCTCACCTTTGCAGACACCCGGGAGGCATGGGAACTCGAGATCCTCGGGTGCGGCGAAGACCGCGTCGGCGCCGTCTGGGTCGCGCGGCGCATCCCCGACGAACACGTCGGAGTCAACGCCAACGCGGCGAGGATACTAGATATAGATCTCGACGACACAGACAATTTCTTGGCCTCGGAGAATATCTTCGACGTCGCGATAGAGAGGGGCTACTGGGATCCAGGTTCAGGGGAGCCTTTCCGGTTCGCCTACGCCTACGATCCCGAGGGCCGCAGGAGCATGGCCGCCAGGCGGCGCGAGTGGAGGGTCTTCGACCTGCTGGCCCCCTCGCTCAAGCTAGATCCGAACGACAAGGACTATCCCTTCTCAGTCAGGCCCGATACGCTCGTTACGATAGCGCGGATCATGGAGATATTCCGCGACACCTTCGAGGGGACCGAATATGACATGACCAAGTTCATGTACGTCGAGACCGAACCGGGAAAGTTCGAGAAGAGCCCTTACGCGAATCCTTTCATGCATTACGACATGATGCCACTCTTCAAGATCAACGGCGGGTGGGACAGGATGGGAGAGAGGTGCATCGCGAGGTACTACTGCACCTACGTGACGGTCACGCAGTCGCGCTCCTGGCTGCCCGATCCAGTGGGAGGGCTCGTGTGGTTCGGGTGGGACAACCCGGCGATGACGGTGTTCGTGCCGGTCTACTGCGGGATAACCGATATTCCGGACAGCTGGAAGGTCAGCGGACGGCCGGCGTTCGACCGTGACTGCGCCTGGTGGGCCTTCAACCGCGTCTCCGACCTCTCGGCGCAGAAGTGGGGGCACATGCGTGTCGATGTCGACTCTGTAAGGACGCTCTTCGAGGAGGAGGCCTTCGCCAGGCAGGCGGAAGTCGAAAAGAAAGCCACGGAGCTTTTTGCGATGTCGCCGAAAAAAGCTCAAAAGTACCTCACGGGCTACACGGGAGAGTTCGCCGACAGGGCCACGAGGGCCTACTGGGACCTCGGCGACCATCTCTTTTGGAAGTATACGGGCAAGTTCTAGTTGCATAAGCAGCCGCGCCGCCGCATGATGGCGGGGATACGGATGATACGATAGCGGAAAAGGAGAGTGGAAATGACCGATGCAGCCGTCACCGTGGAGAAGCCCTGGTACCGGTGGCTGATCCTTCTGATCATCAGCATGCTGATGTTCGGCTCGTATTACATCTATGACGTTCTGAGCCCGATCAACGATTACATCCAGACCGACATGCATCTCGACAACGCGAGGTTCGGGTGGCTCTTCTCGCTCTACTCGCTGCCCAATCTCCTCTTCCTCGTAGTGGTGGCCGGGTTTCTGCTCGACAGGATAGGCGTGAGAAAGGCAGGGACACTATATGCCTTCCTCATCCTGCTTGGTTCGCTGTTGACTTCGCTAGGAGCGGGCAGGTCCTTCATCCTGATGCTCGTCGGCCGTGCCGTGTTCGGGTTTGGATCGGAGGCGGCGATACTGGTGACGAACAAGGTGATCGCGAGGTGGTTCAAGGGAAGGGAGCTCGGGTTCGCCTTCGGGCTAAACATCACTGTGATGCGGCTCGGGACCATACTCGCGCTGAACAGCTCGGCGCAGATCGCCGACAGGTTCGGGTCGTGGCGCTACTCGGTTTGGGCGGGTACGGCGGTGATGCTTGTCTCGTTCGTGCTTTTCCTCATCTACCTTATGATAGACCGCAATGTAGACGCCGCGATCGAGGGAGGGACCGAGGAGAAGATAGCCTTCAGGGACATAACGAAGCTCGGCCCTGCCTTCTGGATAATATCTTTCCTCTGCGTGACGTTCTATTCGGCGGTCTTCCCCTTCACGAGCCACGCCACCCGGTTCCTGCAGATGAAATTCAATATGAGCGCCGCGATGGGAGGGCGGTACACGTCGTACATCATGACGGCCTCGATGATATTCACCCCGATCCTTGGGCTTTTCGTGGACAAGTTCGGGCACAGGGGCAAACTGATGATCGTAGGATCCCTGCTCATCGTGCCCGCCCATCTGCTGCTGGGGCTTACATATGTCCACCCGGCAGTCGGTTTCATATTGCTGGGATGCGCCTTCTCGCTGGTCCCGTCGGCGCTCTGGCCGGCCGTACCGATCCTTGTAAGGGAAAAGTTCCTCGGGACGGCGTACGGGATAATAGGGTGGGTGCAGAATATAGGGCTCACGGTCTTTCCCGCCCTCGCGGGGATAATCGTCGATAAGCAGGGGGATAACGTGGTCCAGGGGTACACGAACATGGAATGGATGTTCGCCTCTCTCAGCATCGCCGGGCTCGTATTCGCGATAATGCTCCTCGTAGTCGACCGAAGGTACGGCACGGGACTGGAGCTGCCTACGAAGCTCGCACAGTCGAGGGCCGACGATGCGAGGGCGGCCGGCTGAAACGGTCCTAGCGGCGAATGTTAAGCGTATAAATAACAGGGCGGAGGGCAAGGGCCCTCCGCCTTTTTGATCGATATGCCGTCCATTCCAGGCTCGCGCAGCAGCCCCTGCGTATCACCTGGCGGTGATCTTGAGGATATCCTTCTCGAGGGTCCCATCGGGAGTCTCCTCGATCCTTCCCAGCTCCTTCCCGTCGCGGTAGAAGATGATCGTGGCCACACGCTCGACGGCGTAGCGCTTTTTCACCGCATCGGACCAGTCGAGCAGCCTCTGGTCTATGCCCATCTTCGAGGTGAACCTCGAGCTTCCCACTGCCATCATGCTGATGTCGTCGACCGGGTATCCGATCTGCTCGAGGATCTTCCAGAGGCGCGGGACCTCGCGCTGCGAGTCGCCGCACCATGTGCCGAAGACGATCTTGATGTCGACGTCTAGCATGTTGTCCTCGAGTTGCGCGACTGTCTCCGCGTCGGGCTCGTATTCATAGTATTCACTGTCCCAGTCATTCAGATGCTCGAGGATGCCGGCCCTCGTCACGTTCCCGAATATGACGGGGCCCCGTCCCTCGATATCGACAACGGTCGCCTCCAGCGCGCCCGGGTCCTCCGTTTCGTCTATCGGCGGGTACATCGAGTTCCACCACTCGGGCTCGTCCTTGAGGTACCTGTCGAACCAGGAGATGATAGCGTCGTTCCAGATCTTCCTCTTCTTGTAATCGAGGATGAAATGGTTCTCGCCCTCGAAGCGCAGGTACTCGACCTCCCTGCCTAGTATCTTGAGCGCCGTGTACATCTGCTCGCTCTCGCCGGTAGGGACGTTGGTGTCGGAGCCCCCGTGAAGAAGAAGCAGGGGAGTCACTATCCTGTCAGCGTGGAAGAGCGGGCTCTGGTCTACATAGATCTTCGGGTTGTTCCAGGGGTAGCTCTCCGCGGCGGAGACGGCGTTGTAGGCGTATCCCCAATAGCCTTCGCCCCAGTAGCTTGGGATCATGCTGATGCCCGCGTGCGAGATCGCGGCGGCGTAGATGTCGGTCTTCGTGACGAGAAGCTGCGTCATGAACCCGCCGAACGAGGCGCCGATGCATCCGACCCTGTCAGGGTCGACGAACGGATGCGCCTCGAGGAACTTCTTCGTCCCCTCGATGATCTCGTCGGCGACGATGGTTCCCCACTCGTTGACGTGTCTCGCCGACCATTCCTGCCCGAACCCGGTCGCCCCGCTGGGCTGGATCACATAGACCACGTATCCCATCGCCGCCCAGAGGTTCTTCGGGTACCTGCCGCCGAAAGTCCTGTCGACGGGGGAGGTCCCGCCGTAGTAATAGACGATGCACGGATATTTCTTTCCCGCGTCGAAATCGGGCGGGTAATGGATACGGCCGACCATATCGTATCCCGCGGACGACACGAAATCCCAGGGCTCGACCTTACCGAGCCGCACATGCCTGAAGAGCGCTGCCCCCGGCTCGTCGATAATCCTGACCTTCGGCTTAGAAGACTTGAGCTCTATCGAATAGACCCGCTGGGGATGTTCCGCTCCGGAACCGGTGAAGACCCCGACCGGTTTTGTCTCGGCAATGTCTCCCGATCCGATCACATCTACGCCGAGATCGAGGGCCGTGAACTTTTTCTCTTTCGGCTCATATCTGTAAAGCCTTACGTACTCGGTCTCCTCGGCGACGAGATAGATGTTCCCGTCGAATTCCGCCCAGAACGCCCTGTTTACCGCCGGGTCGAAATCCCTCGTAATCGATTCCGCCCGTTTTGTCGCGAGGTCGAATATGTATACCTGCGTGTCGTAGTCGTTGGGAATGACCCCTTCCGGCAGGTCCTTGCCCTCGTTCCCGAAAGTGGATGGCCCTCCAGTCACGAGAATCTTTTTTCCGTCGGGCGACCACTGCGCGGCCCCGAGCCATTTACCCTCGAAGAGTGTCTCGACACTCTGGTCGCGCAGGTCGATCAGGACGAGCTCGGAGACCCCGAACGGCCTCTCGGAGAGATCCTCCCACCTGCGCCCTATAAGGACATGGTAACCGTCAGGATGTATGTCGTAGACGTTCGCGCTGTATTTCCCGGCGGCTATCTGTCTCGACACGCCGCCCGGCACGGACATCACGTGAAGAGTCGACTTCGTCCTGCCGTAGTCGGTCCTGTCATATATTCCGAGGAGCCTCTTGACGCCCGTCTTGTCCTTCTCGGGTCTCTCAGTCCTCGAGTAGATGATCCAGTCAGCTGCAGGACCCCAGTCGTACCCGTCGAAGTCCTTGCCGAGGTCCTCGATCAGTGTCTCCGTAGACCCTGTGTCGATGTCGAGCGCCCTGAGGCGATTTTCGGAGACATACGAAATCTTCCTGCTGCGGGGTATCCACTGGGTGTTCCCGATCTGTGTGTCCATGATCCTGCTCACGATATTGCCGGCAGGAAGGCTCCTTATCTCGATCCAGCTCTCCCTCTTTCCATCCGGGGGGACGAAACGGCCGATAGTGACGATGACCAGGCTTCCGTCGGGCGAGACGTCGATCCCGCGAGCTCCAGGCGCGTCCATGACCTGCGCCAGGGTCATGCCTGATGTCGCGTCGAGAGACACGACGGGCTGCGCGGCGAAATCCTTTTCCGGCGCCAGGCCGGCACGCAGGGTCCATGCTCTCGCTGTGTCCGCAGGCACGTATACGGCCTTTGTCAGGATAAGATGCTTCCCTTTCTCCAGCTCCGCGTCTCCCTTTCTCGCGCCGCCGCCTCCCTTGACGCTCTTTATGACAGACTTCCCGTCTATGAAGAGCTCGAACGGATCGCTGGAGCCCGCCTCGATGTCTATCTTCATCCATCGGGGCACCTCGATCCACGCGGCCAGCCAGGCCACGTTCGGAATCGCCCCTTCGCGCTCGAGCATGATTCCCGCGGTGTCGGCGGAGCCGGCGCGCCACGCGGCATCGCCGAAGCCGGGTACGCCCTCTATCCCGCCCGGGATGGGATCCAGCCTCGAAATATCGAGATGCTGGTAGCTGAGGAGCCAGGAGGCGTCGAATTTATCCTTCGACTCGTCGCGGAAGGCCGGCAGGGGAACGGGGACGGGGCCGAGCACGAGCCAGTCGGTGATCCTCGCGAATCTGCCGTCGGTCATCTCCCCGGTCGAATCAGGTTTCTCCGCCGCCGGAACGGCCTCCGCCAGGGACGGAACAGCGATGGCGAAGGTGATGAGGGCGGCAAGCAGGAGTCTTCGCGTGAAGGGAGTCATCAGGGTCCTTTCTGCTTAAGAGACAGACGGCGTGCCGGACATCATGCGGTCTGGCGCCTCTAGCCCGGCAGCGGGATCGTATTCTGCGGCGCCTGGCCGCCGTCAGAAGATGATACAGGCCGCCCGGCCTTTTTTCAAGCGGGAGATGGCCCCGGAACCCCCCAAAGCGGGCTTGTACATCGGCCCTGCCGTGGATATATTTCCAGGGTGATTTCAAATACCGGAAAGGAGCACCGGATGTCTTTTATAAGGATAGCGTCGATCGTGGCCCTGTCAGTACTGCTTGCCGGGTGCGGCGGCGGTGAAGGCAAGGTCGAGAAGACCAGTGCCTGGATGTCCTTCGAAGCGGGGATGGACCTCGCCCGCGATATAGGCAAGCCGGTAGTGATAGATTTCTACACGTCGTGGTGCCGGTGGTGCAAGGTCATGGATAAAAAGACTTTCAGCGACACGGCGGTCGCTTCCTATCTCAGCGAGCATTTCATAACGATAAGGGTCGACGCCGAGCAGACAACGGGCGACCTGAAGTACGGCGGTCGCACCTACACGCCGGCCGGCCTCGCGAAGGCCTTCAGGCTCCGTGGATACCCCTCTGTCGCCTATCTGGACGAGAAGGGCGGGCTGATATTCGTGGACACGGGATTCAAGGAGCCCGGCCAGTTCATGCTCAACCTGAAATACGTCACGAGCGGGTGCTACCGGAAGGACGTCTCGATCGAGGAGTTCAGGCGGCGCGGCGGGCAGTGCGGCTGAGCGGATCACCCGCCCCGGAGCGCGCCGCTTCCCGGCCGCAGGGGAAAAGGTTGTCTTGCGCTGGAGAGCGCCGGGGGCGTAATATACCACCGCTGTTTTGTTCATGGGACATCTGACACGGGAAGGCGGAGTATGAGGATAGGAGTGCTTACAGGCGGAGGAGACGCCCCTGGACTGAACCCGGCCGTGGCTGGAGTAGTCGAGCGCGCGTCGATGTACGGAGACACTGTGCTGGGCCTCAAGAGGGGCTGGGAAGCGCTCTGCATCAAGGAAAACGAGAACCATGTCGTTGAGCTCGGCCCCGAGATCATAAGGGAGTACGGCCGGTTGGGCGGCAGCAAGCTGCAGTGCAGCAGGACAAACCCCGTAGCCGCCAACAACGACAGGACGGACACCGTAATAGCGAACATGAAGAAGCTGGGGATCGACGCCATCGTAGCGATCGGCGGAGAGGACACTCTCGGTGCGGCATCCTATCTCTTCGAGCGGGGGGTACCGGTGGTCGGCATACCCAAGACGATCGACCGCGACCTGTACGGTACGGAATACTCGCTCGGGTACGACACGGCCCTCAACGTCATCTGTGAGAGCGCGCAGCGCATAGCGCACTCGGCAGAGTCCCACCAGACGGTCTTCTTCCTCGAGGTCATGGGAAGGCATGCCGGCTGGCTCGCGCTTCGCGGCGGCGAGGCCGCCTTCGCCGACGTCATCCTTATCCCTGAGCATCCTTTCAGCGTGGATCATCTCAAGGAGATACTGCGAGAGCTGCTGCAGAAGAGCCGCGAGCAGGGATTCGACCAGATCTACAAGATGATCGTAGTATCTGAGGGCGCTCACATAGAGGGTGAGGAGGAGGTCCGCAAAGACACCAAGCTCGACGAGTTCGGCCATTACAGCCTCGGTGGTGTGGGGAACTACCTCAAGGGCCTTCTCGAGCACGACTTCCGGCATACGAGGTACACGGCCCTTGCCTACCTGCAGCGCGGCGCCCCTCCGACCCAGAAGGACAGGGCGATGGGCAGGCGGTTCGGCAACAACGCGGTCGAGATGATAAGGAACGGCGACTACGGGTTCTACGTGGGGGTCCAGAGAGCGAGGCTGGTCAAGATAAGGCTGCCCGAGATCAGGAAATCCCCGAGCCTTGTAAATGTCGAGAAGTTCTACGACAAAGAGAGGCTCAACGTAAAGCAGCAGTGGACCGACATCGCGGAATGACCATCCTCCGCGACCCGGTCAGTCGCGCCTGAAGAGGGCCACCGACTCCACGTGATAAGTCCCCGGGAACATGTCGATGAGGTGTATCTCGGAAGGCGTCCATTGAGCCTCGACGAGCTTCGCCGCGTCGCGGGCGAATGTGGGCGCGTCGCACGATACCATGATGATCTCCCTGGGGCGGAGCCTGATCAGAGAGCTCATGACGCTCCTGGCGATCCCCGACCTTGGCGGATCCGTAAGGACGAGATCAGCCTCGCCCGCTCTGGACAGGCCCCTCTCGGCGGTCTCCCTTATGAACCTGACGTTGGCCACCTTGTTGATCTTAGCCGAGGCGACCGCGCTCCTGTAAGCCTGCCGCTGGACCTCTATCCCTACGGCATCGACGGCCCTGCCCGCCACAGGCAGGGTGAAGAACCCGACACCGCAGTAAAGGTCGAGGAACCTTTTCGCCGTCCTGCCGGGGAGCGATACGGCAAGCCGCATCAGGGTGTCGTTCAGGTACCGGTTGATCTGGAAGAACGCCTCGGGATAGACGGGAAAGCTGAGATCGCCGGCCTTCATCAGTATGTCGGGCGGGCTGATTACGCCGTCGACCCCCCAGAAATGGACCGCGCCGAAACTGTCCAGCCTCGCCCTTACCTTACCGCCGGGCCTCAGCGACCCCGGTTCGAGGGCGGCGATCGCCTCTCTCATCTCTGGTGGAAGGAGAAGGCAGCCCTGCTCCGGGAAGGGCACGATCTCTTCCGATTCCCTCCTGGAGAACCCCCTGGTACCGTCCGATCCGACCTTGAAGAGGGCGTGATTGCGGTAGCCGAAGCGCTCGGGGCAGGGGGTATATGACGCCACCTCAGTATCGATGCCCCCGATCCGCCTCAGCGTCGACAGGAATGTGTCTCTCTTGATCCTTCCTTCATCCTCGTAATCAAGGTGCAGGAAGTGGCACCCGCCGCACCTGCCGAAGACAGGGCACTGTGCCTCCCTTCTCGACGGGGAAGACTCGATGACCGCCGTGATCTCTCCGAAAAGGCAATTCTTCTTTCTGGCGGTGACCGTGAACTCGACCGTTTCTCCTTCCGAGGCGTAGGGGAGGAAGAGGGTCTTGTCCTCGAAATAGGCCAGTCCCAGGCCCCCGTAGACGATCCTTTCTATCCGCGTTCTGCCGGTCTTTTCATCCATAATGGCGACTATATGCCAGAGCGGGCTCAAAATCTACTCTTTACCGCCCGGCCCCCGGCGCATATTATTCCCCAATATGCCGACCTGATGTTGACATCACGGCGCTTCCTGGCGCCGCCGCTGCGGGAGTACGACTTGCGAATCGGAATGATCCTCCAGGCTACGATCCCTCCAAACGATATACGGGTGGAGAAGGAAGCGGGGACCCTTGTGCGTGCCGGGCACGAGGTCCATCTCCTCCTCGAGCGGGCAGGCGACCAGTCCCGCGAGGAGATATGGGAAGGGATGCGCCTGCTGCGGGGAGTGAGGATGAGCCCGGTGAGGGAGAAGTTCCACAGGTACACGTTCAATTTTACCTTCCGCGACGGCCTCTGGAGACGCGCGATCACCAGCTTCGTCCGCGACAGGAAGATCGACGTGCTGCACGTGCACGACCTGCCGCTTGTAGGCGAGGCGGTCCGTGTCGGGAAGGCGGAGGGTATCCCGGTAGTCGCCGACCTCCATGAGAACTTCCCAGGAGGGCTGCAGGTCTGGTACACGAGCTGGCTGAAGAAGAAGACCATATACGACTTCAAACGCTGGGCCCGTTACGAGCGGGAGATCCTCGGTGAGGCCGACGCGGTCATAGCGGTCGTCGAGGAATCGAAGAGGCGGCTCGAGGGGATCGGGATCCCCGGAGAAAAGATATACGTTGTCCCGAACACGGCGCATCGTAAAGGTGAGCAGGCCCCCGTCGATCTCGGGATTCTCGAGAAATACCGCGACAGGTTCGTGATCTCGTACGTAGGCAAGTTCTCCACGCACAGGGGCCTCGACGTGATGATCAGCGCGATGCCCCAGTTGCGTGAGGCCGTGCCGGAAGTGCTTCTTCTCCTGGTCGGCGACAGGAACAGGCCCTATATGGATTATCTCACCGGACTCGTCGAGAGACTCGGATGCGGCGACGCAGTCGAGTTTACCGGCTGGCAGGACTTTGAAAGCATATGGAGTTACATACACGCGAGCGATGTATGCATAGTGCCGCACCAGAGGAATCCCCACACCGACACGACGATACCGCACAAGATATTCCAGTACATGATGCTCGGCAAGCCGGCGCTGGTCAGCGATTGCCCCCCGCTGGCGAGGGTAATAGAGGATTCGGGGGGCGGGCTCGTGTTCAGGTATAACGATCCGTCGGATTTCGCCGCGAAGGTCAAGCGGCTGCACGACGACCCCGGCCTGCGGGCGAGGGTCTCGTCGGCCGGCAGGGAGGCGTTTCTCGACAGATACAACTGGGAAAGCACCAGCGGCGGGCTTCTGAGGCTCTATGACAGCCTGGCCGGCCGGACGGGAGGCGACGTTTGAAGGTAAGACTGCTCGATCTTACGGCGCAATTCGAGAATATCCGCGGCGAGGTGATGGAGGCGGTGACCGAGGTCTTCGAGTCGCAGTACTTCATCCTGGGTCCGAAAGTGGCCGAGCTCGAGGAACGCATCGCGGAATACTGCCGTACCGGGGAAGCGGTCGGCGTGGCATCGGGGAGCGACGCGATCCTGCTTACTCTGATGGCTCTCGGTATCGGGCCCGGGGACGAGGTCATAACGACGCCCTATACATTCTTCTCGACCGTCAGCAGCATAACGAGGCTCGGTGCCAGGCCCGTCTTCGCCGATATAGACCCTGAGACATACAATATCGATCCGGCCGAGGTCGCGGACGCGATGACGGAGAAGACGAAAGCTGTCCTTGTCGTCCATCTTTACGGCCAGCCGGCCGACATGGACCCGATACTCGAGGCGGCCCGGGAGCGCGGGATACCGGTGATAGAGGACGCCTGCCAGGCGATCGGCGCCGAGTACAGGGGGCGCAGGGCCGGTTCTATGGGTCTTGCCGGCTGTTTTTCCTTCTTTCCGTCGAAGAATCTCGGAGGCGCGGGCGACGGCGGAATGGTCGCCACAGACAACGCGGGCCTCGCCGAGGACCTGCGCAGGCTGAGAAACCACGGTGGCAGGGAGAGGTACTACCATGACGATGTCGGGATCAACAGCCGGCTCGACGCCCTGCAGGCGGCAGTGCTGCTCGTCAAGCTGCGGTATCTCGACGCCTGGAGCGAAACGCGCATCGCGAACGCCGCCCGGTACGACCGCATGCTGGGAGGGATAGAGGAGCTGGTGACTCCGGCGGTCATAGAGGGAAACCGTCACATATACAACCAGTACGTGATAAGAGTACCGCGGCGGGACGAGCTCAAGACGTTCCTGCAGGAGAGCGATATCGGCTGCGAGATATATTATCCCGTTCCGCTGCATCTCCAGAAGTGCTTCTCATTCCTCGGCGCCGCGAGGGGGGATTGCCCCGAGGCGGAGAGGGCGGCGCTCGAGACGCTGGCGCTTCCAATATTCCCGGAACTCACGACGGAGATGCAGGAGTACGTCGCGGAAAAGATATCGGAGTTCTACAGTCAGGTCTGACATCGGAGGCCCTCTTGAAGATCGTCTGCTTTTCGGAGATCCAGTGGCGCTATGTCAGGACGCGCAAGCAGCAGATTTTGTCGAGGTTCCCGTCCGATGACAGGATCCTTTTCCTTTCCACGGTAGTCAGGGGAAGACGCAGCAATTTCAGGCCCGTGAGGGACGGCAATGTCCTCCATGCCTGCGTGCCCGTCCTCAAGAATTTCCCGCAGGGATGGGCAAGGGCGCTGTTCTCCTTTCCGCCGGCGAGATTTCTCTGGAACGCGATGCTGTTTCTCTGGCTCAGGATCCTGCTGGCCGTGACCGGATTCGGCTCGCGTGACAGGGTCCTCTACGTATCGAACGTATACTACGCCCCGTTGCTTCCACTGTTCCCGAGAAGGCTTATGTTGTACGACTGCAACGACGACCCTCTGTCGTTCCCCGGCGCGCCGGGTTGGGTGGCGGGCTGTTTCCGGCAGGTGTCGAGGGACGCCGACGTGGTGACGGCAGTAAGCGTGGGGCTCGTAGAAAGGCTTAAGGAAGCGGGGGCGAAGGATCCCGTGCTGCTGGGCAACGGAGTCGATTATGAGATGTTCCAGCGGTCAGCGGCCGCCGGCATCCCCTCAGACATGAAGGGCCTCGGGCGCCCGGTGATCGGCTATGTGGGCGCCATCGCGCAGTGGTTCGATTTCGGGCTTGTGGAAGCGATAGCGGAGAGGTTTTCCGGGGCCTCGATCGTCCTTATTGGCCCGGTGTTCCGGGATGTGGAAGGGGACGCGCGGCGCCTGGCGGAAGAGAGAAGGAATGTCATCTTCATGGGAGAGAAGGGCTACGATGACCTTGGAGCCTACCTGTCGTCTATGGACGTATGCATCATACCGCTCGAAGCCAACGAGCTGAGGCGCCTGGCCGACCCCAACAAGCTCTACGAGTACTCGGCGGCGGGACGGCCGATCGTCACGATGGCGTTTTCCGAGTACGTAGAATCCCTCGACGGACTCGTGTACGTGGCGAGGTCGCGCGGGGAGTTTGTCGACAGGGTCGAGGAAGCCCTCGAGAGAGGATGCGACGCTGAGGCGCTGCGGGATTTCGCACGCGCGAGAAGCTGGCAGCGCAGGGCCGACGAGATGAGAAGGCTCATAAGCGCTGGGATTGAGGGGGCTTTGTGATATTAAGTGACCGGTCAGACGGTGATCATGGACAGCAACCGTGAAGCATCATGAAAGGAGCAGCATGAGAAAGGCCATTCCGTCCGCGGCGGCCGTACTATTCGCCACGGCCGCCGTATTCCTGGTCTGTATCCTGCCTTCCTGTTCGGGAGACAGGGAAAAGACCGGAACATCGGATCTCTATCTTCTCGAGGAACTGGAGACAGCCCGTTCGGTTGATGACGCCGACAAGAAGATAGAGAGGCTTGAGATCTTCGCGGCCGACAATCCTGACCACCCGTACAGGGCTATGGCCTATGAGGGCATCATGGAGGCTATGGCGGTCGACAAGGGCGATCTCGACGGGGCGCTTGCCTATTTCGACGGATTGATGGAGAAGGAGAATGACCCGGCCATCCGGGGCAGACTCCTCTTCGCGGAATTCGAGTATTTCTGGGAGACCGATTCGCTCAGGTCCGTCGAGCTCGCGAAAAAAGTCCTCGACAGCGGAGAGTCGGACTTCAGACTCCTGATGTACATGAGCTATTACCTGATGGGCGCCAAGGGGCAGGAGAAGGTCGCCGACGAGCTCTTCTCGCGCCTGATCGAGACGGCGCCCGACGAGCACAGGAAGAACCATGCCCGCACCGTCTATGCCGAGTTCCTCGAAGCGCAGGGCCGGGAGAAGGAGGCCGAGGAGATCCTCGAGCTCGCGTCCTCGTATACCTTCGCCAACGAGCTTCTCGGGCGCATGCTCTGGGAAGAGGGGAAGCATGAAGAGGCCCTGGGCAGATATATATATCTGGCGGCCGGCGCGCCAGGCTACAGGAAATATATCAAGCTCGACAGCCTCTACGCGACTGTTTATCCCGAACCGAACGATCTCGGACCGAGGATCGCGGCTCTCAGGGTGATCGACGGCCCGCAGATCCCCGACAGGGAATTCGTCGACATAAGGGGCATGCGCCATTCGATCTCGGGATACCGCGGGAGGAAGCTGGTGATCACCGTGTTCAGCCCCACCTGACCTCCCTGCATTGCGGAGTTGCCGCAAATGGAGGAACTCAAGAAGAAGGAGAAGGCCCTCGGATTCAAGCTGCTGATAATCGACGGGAAGGGGATGCTCGGCAGGACCCGCGGCATCATGAAGGACAAGGGGATCACGGTACCGGTGCTTCTGGACAGCAGTTCCTACTCCAGGGATGTCCTCGGAACGATGTACACGCCGAGTACCTACGTGATTGATGAAGAGGGCAGGGTGCGAAGCAGGCTCGTGGGCCATTCGGAGGACTTCAACGATATCATCGCCGATATCCTCAGCCGGATATGACCGGCGACGGGAAAACCGTCACGCGGGGTCATGGCCACCGTGGTCCGGTTTCCGCGGAGTGTCGTATCCTGTTGAAATGAAGTGAGATAATAAAGGCGGAGGTCCGAGCCTTAAAAAGGGGTAGGGTTCCCGCCATGCTGTCCGTCGAAGTTGCTTCGCAGTCCCAGGCGGGAACCCCGGAGGGGTGTTCCCCGAACAATTGGGTCTCGCACTGAAAAGATAACAAAGAATAATTATAAGTCAAGGATTATTATATGACCAATATTGTAGGTATTTATACTCAGCCTGCGTAACCCCCGTTCCGGCCCCTTTTACCGCCTGGCGGAGGCCCCGTCAGGCACCGGCTCCCACTGTCTCGCCTGCCGCGGCGATAGCGTTTCTCGCTTCCGATATCTGCTCCTGCAGCTCAGGGCCTATCTCAAGTCCCACCGCCCTGTCCAGCACAGCTGCCGCCTCCCGGCTGTCTCCAAATTCCGAATCCAGGATCTTCGCCAGGGCCAGTGCCGATTTTGCGGTCACCGGGGGAACGGTATTGCAAGTCATGATGAACCTGTGGATATCGACAGCCTCGGGGAAATGCCCCTGCGACGCGAGCCATTTCGCCGACCTCAGCAGCAGCTGTGGGTTGACGTCGACCGACGCCGGCGACCTGTCTTCGATTATCTCGAGTGCCAGCCTCGCCGCGTCCTCGTCCTTGGACTTTATCAGCAGGTTTTTCAGCACCCTTTCGTTCATCTCGCAGCAGTCGTCGCTGAGGCCGTTTTCCCTGTACAGTACAGCTATGTCACGCTGAAGCCCGAGGTCGTCCGGACGCTCACCGGTGAGATCGGTGAAGAGAAGCCTGGCCCTTTCGACGTTTCCAGAGGCGAGGAGTTCGCATGCCTCGTCAAACCTTGGATCCTTGAGGACCCCGTAGTCGATCCTTGCCTTCTGCACCGCGGGGTCGATCCATCTCGATTCGAAACCGGTCGCCTTGAAGACGAGCGCTGCTGTGACGCCGCCCATGTAGCCTGCGATGTGAGCGACGTAAGCCACGCCGGAACCGCCCATAAAATCTGAAAGCTCCTTGAAGACGACCTGCTCTATGAACCAGAAGGGGAGGAATACGAATGCCGGCAGATAGAAGGTTCCCCAGAAAGGCCTGAATAACAGGAGGAAGAAATAGAAGAACTTAATTTTCGTCATGAAATGCCGTACGGTGAAGGCTCCCATCGCCGCGGCTATCGCCCCGGAGGCGCCGATCATCGGAACGGACGAACCGGGCTCGGAAAGGCAGTGCGCCAGCCCGGCGAACACTCCTCCGGCCAGATAGAACGCCAGGAATGTCTTCCTTCCCCACGTGTCCTCGAGAAGGCAGCCGACCACCCAGAGGAAGAGCATGTTTCCCAGCAGGTGCCATATGTCGCCGTGAAGGAACATGTGGGTGATGAAGGTATAGACCCGGCCCATCCTCGCGGGCACGAGGCCGAGCGCGTAATTGACATGGCTGTCGAGGACCTTCTGCTCCAGTTTCTTGAGCCTCTTCCAGTCGGCCAGATCGTTCGCCTCCTGGCTGAACTCGGGATAGTACGACGCGTCCCTTCCCGCCAGTTCCTTTCCGAAGTCCTCGATGTCGTCGATTGCGCTGAAAGACCCACCCATCGCTGAGACGAGGCCCGCCTCGAGTTCATAGTAATCCTCGGCATTCTCCATCTTCTCTATGCCGCTGGCCGCCGCGGGGCTGATGAATCCAGGGACGCCGCCATCCCGGCTCCTGTCCATGATATAGAGCCTGACCTGTTGTGTGTATAGGTCCCTGTGGACCTCGAACATCTCCCTGCCGGTATGCCCCGACATCGTCGAGGTGAGGATGTACACGATCACGCAGGCAGCGATAAGTCCGATGGTGACCTTGGGCTTGAGGGCCAGATCAGCCCTCGTGCCGATCGGGATGATCATGAGAAGACCTTTCTCAGGGCCGCCCTCCCCGGGGGGCAGGCGGATGTTGCAATATGAGACTGCCGCCCGGGCAGGCCCGCGCATGGCCGCCGGGCTGATTGTATAACAGAAATATTATCAATATGTTATGTTGCTGTTCCTGGCCCGGCCGGCCTTTTCGGGGAGTGTTCTGCAAGAAGGGTTCCAGACAGGCCGGTGGCGGAAAGGTGTGGTCAGCGTGATCCGGCGGCCTTGTGGGCCAGTGCCAGCGGTACGGGGATGCGGTGCCTGGGGGAGCAGGCAAGGACCAGCCTTTCTGACGTGCGCAGGTCGATCATGTGGCCGGGGGACACGTAGACCGGCCTGACTCTTTCCCTGGTCCTTAGCACTGAACCGATCACGCGTTCCGACCTGTCCCTGACCGGCGACCTGTCGCCGCGCTTCGGTCCGGGCTCCTCATACAACCCGAAGAGATGCGATTTGGCGCAGCCGATCGAGGGGAGCCCGAGGGTGATGCCGATGTGGCTGGCCAGGCCGAGTCCCCGTGGATGAGCCGTGCCGTGGCCGTCGCAGAGAAGCAGGTCAGGCTCGCTCCGAAGCCGTTTCCACGCCTCCATGATCGGTGGGATCTCGCGGAATGAGAGCATGCCGGGTATGTAGGGGAACGAGGTCTCGCTGTCGGCCACGATGGATTCGACCTGCTCGAGCCCGGGGAACGAGACGACTACGAGCGCCGCCCTGGAGACCCCTCTGGAGGGGAAATGTACGTCAGCGGCCGCGATCGCGCGGACGGTGCGCCCGTCCCACTTTCTGACCACGAGTCGCCTCAGGCTCTTCTGCAGTTCTATCGCGCCGGAAGTATTTAACATCCGCTTTCAGCCCAGTTCCACTTCCTCGCCGGGTTCCGGCAGGTGCGCCGGGTACCCGTCAGCGACGAGCGTGTCCAGCAGCGCGCGCGACTGTTCCTCCTCGCCGTGCACGAGGAATATCCCCTTTACCGTACCTTTGAGGGGTTTGACATACTCGAGCAGGTCGTTGCGGTCGGCATGGGCGCTGAAGGTATGCAGGACCTCTACCTCGGCCTTCAGCTGGTACTCCTCGCCGAAGATCTTCACCACAGGCAGCCGGTCGGCGATCTTCCTGCCCAGCGTGTTTCTCGCCATAAAGCCCACGATGAGCACCGTGTTCTTCGGATCGCTGATATTGTTCTTCAGGTGATGGAGTATCCTGCCCGCCTCGCACATGCCCGAGGCGGAGATGATGATCATCGGCCTGTGGTCGCTGTTGAGCTCCTTTGAGCGTTCAACGTCCTTGACGAACTCGAAATTGACCGTTCCCAGCGGATCCTGGCCCGTATTGAAGGACTTGTACATCTCTTCGTCGTAGACCTGCGGGTGATGGGCGAAGATCTCCGTGATCTCAGTGGCGAGCGGACTGTCTATTATGACCGGTATATCAGGCAGCCTGCCCTCGATACGCAGCTGGTTGAGGAAGTAGACGATTTCCTGTGTCCTCTCCAGGGCGAAGGAGGGGATTATGATCTTGCCGCCACGGGCGACAGTGCGAGATATGCATTCGGCCAGCTTGTCCTTGCCGATATCGATGGGATCGTGCACGCGGCCGCCGTAGGTGCTCTCGAGTATGAGCCAGTCGATATCGGACGGCTGCACCGGATCGTGGAGAATGGGGATATTCTTCCGTCCGAGGTCGACGGCATAAGCCAGCCTGACCCTGTTTCCGTCGGGGCCGATCTCTAAGAGGGGAGTCGAGGACCCCAGGACATGGCCGGCATCGAAAAAGGTCACGTCGATGTCATCGGTCACATTGACCCTCTGGTCGTAGGGGTGGCCCGAAAAGAATTCGAGCGACTGCTCCGCCTCCTCTTTCGTATACAGCGGCTTCACCGGCGGGAGCCCTTTTCTCGCGTTCAGCTTGCTGACGTATTCGGCGTCCGATTCCTGGATATGCCCGCTGTCAGGGAGCATCGCTCCGCAGAGGTCTCTTGTCGGGTCGGTCGCGATTATCCTTCCGTCGAACTTCTGTTTTACGAGGTTGGGGATGTTGCCGCTGTGGTCTATATGCGCGTGGGAGAGGATACACGCTTCTATCTCCGGCGGCATGAAATCGAACTTCGAGTTCTTTTCGAAGAAATCCTGCCTGTGCCCCTGGAAGAGCCCGCAGTCTATGATAACCTTCGAGATGTCCGTCGTAATGAGGTGATTCGAGCCGGTTACCTCCCTGACCGCGCCCATGAACTTGAACTTTATCGACATCGTTCTCCCTTCAGGGTTTATCTGTATTAACTAAATGTAAGGTTCCAGTACCAGCGCTGCACCCTTTTTTTCTCTGCCCCTGATCAGATCGACTTCGAGCGTATCTCCGTTTTCGCCTCTCAGCAGTGAGAGGATGCGTTCGATGTTCTCCCCGGCGCACTCGATCCCGCCGATCCTGTCCAGGATATCGCCCGGGTGGATGCCCGCCCTGGCGGCCGGCGAACCGGGGATGACCAGCCTGACTACGACAGCGCCATCATCGTCCGCGGAGATCTGCATCCCCGAAAGGTCCGGCCAGAAAGGTTCGCCGGATAAGCGATCCGGCTTCAGCACGACTATCTGGTTCCCATAGTCGAGCCAGACGGTGAACCGTTCGAGGATGTCGTTGCCTATCACTCCTGAGATCCCCTCGAACGCGCCGATCCCTCTTCCGCCGAGAGGCACCGTGAATACGGGGCTATCGAGTCCGGTCTCCCCGATATGTATCGAGGAAAAGCGCGCGACAGACGCACGGTCCTCACCTCCGGCGCCGGCTACTGATATGTCGACGGTCTTTCTCCCGTCCAGCAGGCCGTTTGCGTCTACGAACGGTTTCTGTAGGACCGAGGAATTGGCGCCCGTGTCGATGAGGAACGTTCCTTCGTATGTCCCATCCAGAATCGCGGCCACCGAGAATAACTTGTGCAGGAGGGGAGCCTGTACCGTATCGGCTCCCTCTACGGAAGGCTGAGAGCCCGGCCTGTACAGGGTGATCATCCTTTTCTCGAAGTCTATCCTCGTGACGAACCTGCTGAGAAAGTCATATCCCAGGATTCCACCCGTCTCGATACCTGAGTAGTGTTCAGTCAGGCCGGCAATCGGGTAGATTATCACGGTCTGTTCCTCGAACTCCACGCCGTCAGTGTTGAAGCCGGGGATCCTCGTCATGCGGAAGTCGGCCATCCCGCCCGCACCAGCGCCGGGGATCGTCCCTCCCGGCTCGAGGCCCAGAACTGAGGCCAGATCCTCGTCGATCATCGTCATCCCGGCGCCGGAATCGAGCAGGAAAAGCCTCTCGGTCCCGCTGTTTCCTATCCGTACAGGCATGTATATATGGCGGTTTACGTAAGAGAACTCGATCGAAGCCGAATCGCCCCCGGAGACGAAACTGAAATCATCCGCCAGTCCACCGGGGGGCAGGAAGACCGCGGGATCGACAGGGCTGTTGATCTCGACTGTGAGCGTCCTTACTTCGATGGACTGGCCCATGGCTCTCTGTGTCGTTACAGTCCTGAAAGGGATCATGATCCCGCCGCTCGGGCGGTAATCGTGGAATCTCTGCTCGACCGTGCCCGTCATCGCCTCGATTTCCATCATCGCGGTCAGCCATGTGGATCGATCGATGAAGATTTTGCAAGAGTATCCCCCGTCCGGAGTCAATGACAGCACGTTGCATGTCATGGAATCGACCTCGGCGGTCCCGGAATACTCGATCGAGAATCCTTCCATGCGCGAGAGGTACCCGAAACTTTCGAGGAGGCACGTTGTGATCTGGTTTTTGCGCGAGTCATCGTCGCGCATTATCTGCAGCATCCCATTGGGCCCGACCATCCAGATCCGTTCGCCGTCGAATCCCTGAGTCACGGTGAAGAGCCCGAGCTTTGCTTCCATCAGGGAGAGGCATGGCATGAGCATGACGGTCCTTATTGTGCCTTTCATGCCAGTCGAGAGCATCTCGATCTCGCCGGTGGAGACGATCGAGCGGACCCCTTCTATCGCATCCCGTCCACCGAGGGCTTCAACATGTCTCTCGAGGAGGACATCCAGCGTGATATCGGCTGGGCTGGCAGGGGCCGTGAGAGCGGATGCCAGAAGTATTATCGTTACCGAAAGACAGGTGGTTCTACCCATTTATCCTCCCGCCGGCGCTTGCCCTGGCGGTCCGCCGGTCGCTGCAGGACGTCTCGATCCGTCTCCAGGGAACTCCCCGGCCGCTTTTCCGCGATGTTATCACACAGCTGCGGGTCTGAAAACCCGGTTTTGATGGGATACCCCTAATTATGGGAACCGGCACCCCGAGGGAACGACGATTGCATTATTACCGGTGGACCTTAAAGGACACCTTTGGACGGATCGAAGCAAGGTCATCCCTGATGCGCACGACGGCGAGGCCGGGAATGGGGCCCCGGTCCTCGCCGCGCTCAGGTACCGCTCACAGTCATCGAGTCTATCCTCAGCGTGGGGCAGTTGATCGATCCCCGCCACTCGAGATCGTTTCCGACCATCACTATTCCCTTGAGCATCTGAGCGAAGGTGCCTGCGACAGTAAACTCGTTGACCGGTTCGGCAAGTTTCCCGGCGCGGATCCAGATACCCTGGGCTCCCTGCGAGAAATCCCCCGTGCTCCAGTTCGCGCCGGGGCCCGACATAGAAGTGAGGTAGAGGCCGTTGTCAACGGCGGCGATGATCTCTGCGGGCGAATGATCCCCGGGCTGCATGTAGAGGTTCGATGGCCCGCCCGCGTTGCCGGTAGTCCTGAGCCCGAGCTTCCTCGCCTGGTAGCTGCTGAGAAGATAGCTCTCGAGAGTCCCTGTCTCGATGATAGTATTCCGCCGTGACCTGACTCCCTCGCCGTCGAACGGCCTGCTTCCAGGCCTGCCCTTCATCAGGGGATCGTCGATGACAGTAACGAGGGCCGAGCCGATCTTCTTTCCCAGCATGTCGACGAGAAATGACGATTTTCGGTATATGTTCGATCCTCCGGCCGCGCTCGCTATATAGGATAACAGCTGACGGGCGGTCACGTCGTCGAACACGACAGGGACTTCGCAGGTCTTCGGCTTGACGGCGCCCAGTTTCCTCAGGGTCCGCTCGACCGCTCTGGACGCGACCTTCTCGACCGGGTCGAGACCGGCGAACGAGATCGAAGTGGAGTACCACCACGAGGACTGCTTCTTGCCCTTGTTCTCCCCGGAGGAAGGCCGGTCCTCTGCGGCGCACGACAGGCTGATCGAGCTCGATGTCCTGTCGAAAACCTCGCAGAACCCGAGCGAGTTAGCCAGAACGCTCGACAGCGTTACGGTCGAGCATGAGGCGCCGTCACTGATTATCCTCCCGTCCATGGCAGTAGCGGCCTTCTCGAGCCTGACCGCCATGTCTATCTTCTCGGCGGCCGTGATCATGGACGTGGCTTCGTCGAACGTTCCGAGGTCCTCCCCGGCTGAGCCGAGGTCGTCCTTGTCGGGCAGCCCCGCGTATTCGTCCCTGTCCATCACTCCGGCCAGCTCCACTCCCTCAGCGAGGAGCTGCTTTATGCTTTCGGCGGAGATATCGGTCGACGTCACGACGGACTTGCGGCCTTCGATGTAGATGTCGATGCCGATCCTTCTCGAGCCGGATTCGGTGAGGTTCTCTATCTCACCGTTGCGGACGGTGACGGAGAACTCTGTGTCCCTGAGGATGGATACCTCGGCCGAATCGGCGCCAAGCGAGAGAGCTGTCTCGACCGTATCAACCGCGAGGCCCTTTAGGTTTTTCTTGTTCATTCTGTCTATAGTCCCTCCGAGCGAGAGCCACGCCCGGTCCATTCGGGTGCTACTGGAGCTCGCTTCCTCCCACGGTTATCTCCGAGATCTTCACCGTCGGCAGCCCGACCCCGACCGGCGCATGCTGGCCCTTGCCGCAGGTCCACCTGCCGTCGCTGAAGGCGAAATCGCTGCCTGTCATCGTGACGCGGGTCAGAACATCCGGCCCGTTCCCGATCAGCGTAAGATTCTTCACGGGCGCAGCGATACGGCCGTCTTCGACCAGGTAGGCCTCGATCGGGACAAACACGAAATCGCCGTTGGATATGTCGACCTGTCCGCCCCTGAACGACTTGCAGAAGATCCCCTTCCTGGTCGAACGGAAGATCTCGTCCGGGTCTGACTCTCCGGCCGCGAGATATGTCACCGTCATCCTGGGCAACGGCGGGCTCTTGTAGGATTCGCGCCGGCCGTTGCCGGTAGGCTCGACACCGAAGTGGGCCGCGCTGATACGGTCGTGCATGAACCCCTTGAGGATCCCCTTCTCGATGAGCACCGTCGGTTCGGGGATGGTCCCTTCATCGTCGAAGTTTATCGATCCCCTGTCGTTCATCACCGTCCCGTCGTCTATCACGGTGACGAGCTCGCTGGCGACCCTGTCGCCGATACGGTCGGTGTAGGCCGAGGTCCTCTTGCGTATAAAATCCGCCTCGAGCGGGTGCCCGACAGATTCGTGGAGCAGGACGCCCGATTCGGCCGGTGCCAGTATCAGCTCCATCGGGCCGGCCGGGGCATCGATGGCCTCAAGCAGCAGTACCGCCTGCCGGACCGCTTCCCTGCCATGCGCGGAGGGTGACATCCCTTTCGTGAAATAATCGCTTCCGAGCCTGCCGCCGCCGCTGGATATACCTATCTGCCTGTTGCCTCCCGATTCGGCCACGACGGAGACCGATATCCTGATCATCGGGCGCGTATCGCGAAGGAGCCGCCCCTCGGACGTGGCGATCTGTATCGTGCTGAGGCTGTCCGCCATCGTCACTGTGACCTTGATGACGCGCGGGTCGTGGCTGCCCGCGGCCTTTTCTGCTTCCTCGATCCAGGCGATCTTCTTCTCGAGGGGCACGCCGGTGACAGGATCCTCCACCGGGTACCTGTTCGTGAAGGGGACCTCGCTGATGCCGACCGGCGGGGGAGAGGCCCCGGTATAGGCGATAGCCGCGGCTGTCAGCGCTGCCTGTTTCATCTTCTCGAGCGAAAGGTCCTCGGTGTAGGCATATCCGGTCCCCTCGCCCTTGACCGCCCTTATCCCGGCCCCGTGCGAGATCCACTTCACGCCCTCCTTGACGATACCTTCCTCCATCGTAAGCTGGTTTTCGACCGTATGCTCGAAGAAGATGTCGCTGTAATCCGCTCCCCTGGACATGGCGGTCTCCATGACCGTCAGCATCATGCCGTCGGAGATCCCGAAATAATCCATGAAGGAGAGCACCGCGAGTACCTCCAGATGCCTCTTGAGTCAAATGTGATCCAGTCCCCTAGCAGGCTGCCGCGAACGTCCATGCAGGCGGGTCAGGTACATCCACGGCGCCATTGCCCCCTGAAATATCACGTGGTATACTATATTGAAAAGCCCCATTTGGGAAAGGAAATTCCGGTTGAAACGCTTCCTGACACGGCGACTGCGGCCCGGATCCCGTATCGGGGCGGCGCCTGCGTTTTTTCCTGTCCTGGCACTGGCATCCTTCCTTCAATTCTTGCCGTCGCTGAGCGGCCCGGTCTCGGCACAGGGGTGCGGGCTGTGCGAGCTGGCCGCGAGGATCGACCGCGATGAGCTGACCGCCACCGTGAGGGAGCTAAGCGGGGCCGATTCGGTGACCGTCGGCGGCAAGAGACAGCGGATCAGAACCAGATCGACTCTCCTTCCCGAGAAGCTTGTCGCGAGGGATTACCTCCTCGAGCGGGTGACGGCTCTCGGATACAGCCCTGTTCTGCAGCCTTTCACGCTGAGCGTGTACTACCCCGACCTTCTCGCCGCCGAGGTGTCCGTTACCGGTGAGACGCTGTGGGCCGGCTCCGACGATGGGGACGTCTTCATGATGACCGCCTCTGACGGATGGAGCGGTGCGCGTGTAATATCGAGTATAGACGCGAGGATATACGATCTGGCCCTCGATCATTTCGGCAGACTCTGGGCGGCCTGCAAGACGATCGGCACAGGGCACGGGGAGCTTCATTATTCGGATGACGGCGGGCTTACCTGGCAGGCGAAGATAATAGGCGACCTTACGAACAATGTCCAGGCGCTCAGCTCGATCGTCTTTTCCTCCCCGGACGAGGCCCTCGTCACCGGCTCTTACGGCACGGTGTTCAGGATGCAGCGTGTAGCCGGCGAATGGTACATCACATATCTCGATCCATCCGTGATGCTGTACAGGCAGCTCAACGGCTCGGCGTCCTCGGGGCCCAGGCACATCTGGATAGTATCGGTGGGAGGGACGATCTTCGAGACCGGGGACCTGGGCGCGACGTGGTCGACCACCGCTCCGGGCTCCAGGACTCTCTGGGACATAGATTTCTCGGGCCCCGACAGGGGGATAGCCGTCGGCGAGGATCTGGCGTATTACACTGATGACGGGGGAGGTACGTGGAAGGCGGCCGCCATCCAGGCCTCTCTTTATTCGGTCACGATGCTCGACTCTCTGAGGGCGGTCTCCGCGGGGGTCGGCGGGGATATATGGGTGACCGGAGACGGCGGAGCGTCGTGGTCGCAGCTCGCTCACGGCTGTATCCGCGACGAGGATATAAGAAAGACGGTCCATTCGCCGGAAGCGGCGGCGCCTGACGTGATATGGGCGGTCGGCAGGAACATGCCCCTGAGGCTCGAGATCGGAGGGTCATATACAGCGTGCCGCCAGTGGGAGCTGGCCGACACGATATGGGGCGGGAACATCATATTCTCCGGCGCCGGCAGGACGCTGCCCGATGAGAAGATCATCGTCTGCTCGCACTACGACTCGAGGAACTGGCAGGATCCCTACTGCGCGCCCGGCGCGGACGATAACGCCAGCGGGTGCGCCGGTGTCCTGGAGATCGCAAGGGTCTTCAAAGACGCAGTGCTAGAGCGGTCGATGGAATACATCATCTTTGACGGGGAAGAGACGGGTCTGATAGGCAGCAGGCATTATGTCGCGGCTCGGGATACCGCCCTCACGATCGACGCAGTCATCAATCTCGACATGATCGGAAGGGATTACGGCGGAGGAGTGACGGTGCAGGTTGCGGGAAGGGACGATACTCTCGATTCAACACTGGCGGCGCTGATAATGGATGTATCGGCCTCAATGGGACTCGGGATCGATCCGGAGTATCTCACCACTTCGTCCCCGACGAGCGATCACAAGCCGTTCTGGGAAATAGCGGGCGTCCCGGCCGTACTGCTGATAGAGAACGAGTACAACAACAACCCCCACTATCACTCCTGCTCCGATGTCGCTGAATATATCGATCCTGATTTCATGACCGGTGTCGTCAGGGCTGCGGCCGGCTCGGCCGCTCAACTGGCCGGTCTCGTCAGCGCCGACCCGCTTCCATCGGAGGTCGTCCTCCATCAGAACTTCCCGAATCCCCTTTTCAACCACACGAGGATAAGGTTCGAGCTGCCCGGGCGTATGACCGTCGACCTGACCCTGTTCGACCTGGCCGGCAGACGTGTCGCAGTGATGATAAAGGACACCCTCGATGAAGGCAGGCACGAATACGCATGGGACGGCAGGGGGCCCTCGGGCGAGGCTGTGGCAAGCGGGCTCTATTTCCTCAGGCTGAAGGCCGGAGGCACGGAACGCGTGCGCAAGGTCGTCGTCATCCGTTGATCGCTCCCCACCTGTCCTCCGGGCATCACGCCTCCGGGTTGCCTCCCGTCACGTCGGCCTTTTTCACTGGATTCGCGATGATGTAGACTCCAAGGGCCACCGTGAGGATCGGCCAGATGTATTTCAGCACCGGAACGCTGTTGAGCAGGAATATCAGGCTGATCACTCCAAGGACAGCCGCTGTTATAAGCACGCTCCTGCTTTTCCTGCTGATCAGGTATGTGAAATAAAGGCCGAGGGCGGGAGCCAGTATGAAGAGCGGTCCCATGTTATCGATCGTGGCCCAATCGTAGTTGGCTATCAGAAAGAACATGATCCCGAATATGACCATGATCGTCCCGGGCATGATCAGGAAGTCCCGGTGCCTGTCCATCCCGAACCCGATCCAGAAGAGCACGCCCATTATCAGGATTATCCAGGCGAATACCACTTCCCAGTCGGGATTGAAGGCCCCGAAGTTGCCGAGTATGAAGATTATCCCGATGATGATCAGGGCCAGCCCCTGAAGGGCCAGCCTCGATATCTTTTCGCTCATCGCGCTACCTCCGTTCCCCGCCGGCGGTCACCGGCCGGCGGCAGTTTCGATCACCCGTTCGCATTCCTCTTCCGAATTGTACATATGCGGGCTCAGCCGTACCGCGTTTTCTCTGAGGCTGCAGACGATCCCGGCGCCGCGCAGCCTCTCGAAGATCGACTGAGCGTCCTCCCGTTCGCCTTCGAAGCAGATTATACCGGATTTTTCCCTGTCGCCCAACGGGCTCTTTATCCTGAACCCCTTTTTCACCAGGCCACCGGCGAGACGGCCGGTAAGCGAGAGGACCCTCTCTTCGACCTTGCCGCTGCCCAGGCGCAGGACCCTGTCGATCGACACCCCGAGCGCGAAGATGCCGTGGAGGTTCGCCGAGCCTTCCTCGAACCGTTCGGCCGTATCGCGGTAGGTGAAATCATATTCGAGGAACTCCCTCGGGCCGACCACCCCGGTCCAGCCGGGATTCCAGATATCGATACGATCGAGAAGTTCCCTGCGGCAGAAGAATATGCCCACACCCGGCAGGCCCATCATCCATTTATGCCCGCCCGCCGAGAGGAAATCGATCTTTGACCGCCGCACGTCGATGCCGAGGGCTCCGAGCCCCTGTATCGCGTCGACGTGGAGGAAGATATCCCTGCCGCGGCAGAAGTCGCCGAGCTCGTCGAGGTCGGTCCTCTGCCCGGTAGAGAACTGAACCTGGCTGACCGTGATAGCCCGGGTCCTCGAGTCGCAGACATCGGCCAGCATCTCCGCGGTCACCAGTCCCCCGTCGGGCTCGACCATCCGAAGCTCGACGCCCCTGCGCCACAGCCCCATCCACGGGTAGACGTTGGCTGGGAACTCTATCGAAGGGAGCACGACATTATCGCCGTCCTTCCAGCGTATCCCTCCGGATGCTATCTGCACGCCGTGCGTCGTGTTCTTGACGAAGGCGATCTCGTCTGTTCCCGCGCCGATCAGCTTCGCCGCCGCGGCACGGACTTCGGCGACTCGCGCGAATATCCCCTCTTCGGCGAGGCACCCCCCGGCCAGCCGTCCGGACAAGTCGTCCAGCGCCTTTCGCGTCGTCAGGGAAAGCGGGCTTATGGCTGCGTGGTTGAAATAGACGATATCACCCGATACGGGGAATTCACTCCTGATATCCTTCCAGATGCCGGTCCTGTCGTCAGAATCCATCCTGTCATGCGCCTCCAGGAGAATGTTCCGGATATCCGGGGGACGGACCCTCATATTCAGCCCCCCGCGGGGATATCACTGATGATCATGTGCGTGATGTTCGCAGAAATGACACGGAGTGTACAGAATAAACAGAACGACCCGGGCCGGCGCCTCTTCCGCTCACGTGCCTTCAGGCGATCGCCGTGTGAATGGCCACGACCCCGAACATTATTTCCTTCCACGCTACTCCGGAAAAGCCCGCAGCACCGATCTCGGCCGCCAGGCCGGACGCTCCCGGAAATGAACGGATAGAGCCGGAGAGATAGGCGTACCCCTCCTTCTCGCCGGTCAGCAGCCTTCCCAACCTGCCCACGGCTGTCCCCGCGTATATGTGCAGGAGGCTTCTCACAAGGGCCGAGCGGGGCTGGCTCGTCTCGAGGTCGACGAAGATCCCGCCGGGCCTGAGCACCCTCTTTATCTCGCGCAGCGACGCGCGGAACAGCCCGCCGTGGCTGCGGAGGTTCCTCGCGGCGAAGGTCACCGTCACGAGGCCGAATGTGGCGTCGGGAAAGGGGAGCGCGTCGGAGGAGGCCGCCACGGGGATTAGCGAGCCGGCGCCGCGGCGCCTGATCCCCTCGTTCAGCATGGGCACGGAAAAATCGGCCGAGACAACGTCCACGCCGCCGGGCGAGCGGGAGGAGAGAAGGATGGCCGTCTCGCCCGTGCCGCTGCAGAGGTCTAGCCACGGCCCCGCGCCGGCCTCGCCCGACTCCAGTGCCGAACGCACGGCGATCCCGGCAGCCAGCTTCCTCCAGGGCCTGTCGAGGCCGAGCGTCAGGAGATGGTTGGTGCTTTCGTACCGGCGGGGGATCTTTCTGTATACGTCACGCAGATCCATGGGCACCGCGCCTTCGCTGGCCTGTCATTCCGGTCTGCCGTCGCCGGGGAGATATCCCTGCTCTTCCCACAGGCCTTCTCTCACCTTTATATTCGAGCCTTTCCATTCGATGTCGCCCCTGTCGCGCAGCCGGAGTATGAGACGCGAAAGGGTCTCGGGGACCGTGCCTATGGCGGCCGCGATCTCCTTCTTGGGGATCTCGATAGTGCAGGTCCCTTCCGTCCCGCACTGCTCGTACAGGAAACGGAAGAAACGCTGCTCCACGTCATAGGCGGTAAGGTAGTGGATCCTCTGCGTGAGGTAACGGATCCTGCCGATCAGGGTGGAGATGAACTCCCCGCGGAAGACGCGGTCCCCTAGGAGAGCCTGGAATGCCGGGCCGGATATGGCCTGGACGGCCGAGTATTTCGTGGCGATCGCGCTTACCGGGTAGCGGCCGTTGTCAAAGAACGCGATCTCGGCGAAGGTCTCGAACGGCTCGACCAGCTTCACGGTCGTCTCCTGTCCGTCCTCGGCCAGCTTGTAGAGCCGGACGCCTCCCTCGGCGAGTACGAAAATGTCTCTTCCCTCGTCGCCTTCGAGGAAGAGATGCTCCCCCCTGGCGACCTCGAGCCTGCGGCTACCCTCCGAAAGCCTCCTGAGCGATTCCCCGCTCAGGTCCTTGAAGAGCGCCGTTTTCAACAATATCGCTGTTGCGTCCATAGTCTTTTCATACTGCATCAATGATGTTACAATATCAACTGGCTAAATACTCTTTGCATCAGGAATCATCCGGGAATTGACCCAGGTCAAGGCGCCGCTCCGCCGGACGGGTTATTATTCTGCTGACGGTGCCGCGAAACAAGATCCCCGCGGGCCGCGCGAGCCAGGAGCCGGAAGGAGACGGGACCATGAACATGTTCTGCTATCAGTGTCAGGAAACGGCCGGGAACAAGGGCTGCACGAAATCGGGCGTCTGCGGAAAGAAGCCGGATACCGCGGCCCTCCAAGACCTTCTCATATTCATCTCGAAGGGAGTGTCGATACCGGGCTCCAGGGCCGTGGAAGGAAGCGACGATTTCATGGCCACGGGAAGGTTCCTGACCGGCGCGCTTTTCTCCACCATCACCAACGGGAATTTCGACGACGGACGGTTCGCGGAGCTTATCGCAGAGGGCATCGCCCTGCGCGACAGTCTTATGAAGAAATATGCCGGCGAGCTCGAGGGAGAACCGCACGAGGCGGCGACATGGGCTCCGGGCCCCGGAGCCGGCATCGACGCTTTGAAGGCGAAAGGCCTCGAAGTCGGAGTGCTGTCGACCGGGGACGAGGACGTCCGCTCGTTAAGGGAGCTCCTTACATACGGGCTCAAGGGGATAGCGGCCTACGCTCATCACGCCTGGGTCCTCGGGTACGAGAGCGACGGGATCTACTCCTTCATCATGAAGGGGCTGGCCGCGACTACGCAGGATCTTTCGGGCGATGAGCTCACCGGGCTCGTCCTCGAGGCCGGAAAATGCGCCGTCGATACGATGGCCCTGCTCGACCAGGCGAATACCGGCACCTACGGCGACCCCGAGATGTCGATGGTAAAGACCGGGGTGCGGAAAAACCCCGGCATCCTCGTCTCGGGGCACGACCTCAAGGACCTCGAGGAGCTCCTCGAGCAGACTGAGGGGACCGGCGTCGACGTATACACGCACGGCGAGATGCTGCCGGCGCACTACTATCCTTCGTTCAAGAAGTACGGGCACCTCGCCGGGAACTACGGGGGCGCCTGGTACAGGCAGGACAGGGAGTTCGACTCGTTCAACGGCCCGATCCTGATGACGACGAACTGCATCACCCCGGTAAAAGAGGGGTACAGGGACAGGATCTTCACAACCGGCATGGCCGGATACCCTGGTGTCAGGCACATCGCCGACAGGCCGGACGGCGGAAAGAAGGATTTCTCGGAGATCATCGAGCTGGCAAAGGGTTCGCCCGCTCCTGAGCAGATCGAGGACGGCCAGATCGTCGGCGGATTCGCGCATGCGCAGGTCGCCGCGCTGGCGGGGACCATCGTGGAGGCCGTCAAGTCGGGCGAGATAAAAAAGTTTGTAGTTATGGCTGGCTGCGACGGGAGGCAGAAGGGGCGCGAGTACTTCACCGAGGTCGCCGAGAACCTCCCGAAGGACGCGGTCATACTGACCGCCGGATGCGCGAAGTATCGGTACAACAAGCTCGACCTCGGGGACATCGGCGGCATCCCCCGCATCCTCGACGCGGGCCAGTGCAACGATTCGTACTCGCTTGCCGTCACGGCGCTGAAGCTCAAGGAAGCCTTCGAGCTAGAAGACGTCAACGACCTGCCGATCGCGTTCGATATCGCCTGGTACGAGCAGAAGGCGGTCGCGGTCCTTCTCGCCCTGCTCCACCTCGGCTTCAAGGAGATAAAGCTCGGGCCGACGCTGCCGGCCTTCCTCTCGCCCAACGTCGCGAAGGTCCTCGTGGAGACCTTCGGCATATCGCCGACAGGCGGGGCGAAGGAGGACGTCGCCGCGATGATGGGATGACCCCGGCCGGCCGGTATCCTGCTGTGATATCTGATCTCACCGAGGCCCGTCCCGGATCAGCTGGGACGGGCCTATCGACGCAAGGCCGCACTTTACACTTGCACATTAAACCTGTAGATTGCTGATTGTACCTGCACTTTCATCTGTAACGCGGCATGGCGGGAGGGGGAGCAGCCCAGGCGCGATCATGAAGAATATCAGGAATTTCAGCATAACCGCCCATATAGACCACGGGAAGTCGACCCTGGCCGACAGGCTGATCCAGCGGGCCGGGCTGGTCGCCGACCGCGATTTCCACGACCAGATGCTCGATACGATGGATATCGAGCGTGAGCGCGGCATCACGATCAAGAGCCAGACTGTGGCGATCCCCTATACCGCTGGAGACGGCAGGGAATACGTCCTTAACCTGATCGATACCCCCGGGCACGTCGATTTCACTTACGAGGTCTCCAGGGCCCTCGCCTCGTGCGAGGGGGTCCTGCTTCTGGTCGACGCGAGCCAGGGCGTCGAGGCCCAGACGCTGGCCAATCTCTATCTTGCCCTCGAGCACGACCTGGCGATAATACCGGTGATAAACAAGATCGACCTGCCGTCAGCCGACATAAACATGGCCCGCGAGCAGATCGAGCTCGAACTGGGGCTCGATTCGGACGAGGCGATACTCTGCTCGGCGAGGAACGGGACCGGGGTCGAGGATATCCTCGAGGCGATAGTAGAGAAGGTCCCCCCGCCGAAAGGGGACGAGAACGCGCCATTGAGGGCGCTGATATTCGACGCGCAGTACGACCCGTTCCGCGGGGCGATCATCCACTGCCGCGTCATGGACGGGTCGGTGAAGCCGGGCGACTCGATCAGGCTCATGTCACTCGGGACCATATACAAGGTCGAAGAGGTCGGCATCTTCAAGCTGAAGAGGGAAAAGCGGAAAAGCCTCGATACCGGCGAGGTCGGATACATAATCGCCGGCATCAAGACCGTAAGCGACACTAGGATCGGCGACACGGTGATACACGAGGGCGACACGGTCTCTTTACAGTTGCCTGGGTTCAAGGAGGTCAAGCCGGTCGTGTTCTCATCTATCTACCCGATCGACTCGAACGATTACAACGCCCTGGCCGATTCGCTCGAGAAGTACAAGCTCAACGATGCCTCGCTGATATACCAGAAGGACTCCTCGGCGGCCCTCGGCCACGGGTTCAGGTGCGGCTTTCTCGGGCTGCTGCATCTCGAGGTATTCCAGGAGAGGCTCGAGCGGGAGTTCAACCAGGCGATCATAATGACGTCGCCGAGCGTGCTGTACAAGTTCGTGATGGCCGACGGGTCGGAGCTGGCGGTGGACAACCCGGAGTACTATCCCGACCCGGCGCATATCGAGAACGCGTTCGAGCCGTACATACGCGCGAGCATACTCTTTCCCGAGAAGTATATGGGGGCTGTCATGCAGCTCTGCCTCAGCCGCCGCGGCGAGAACTCGCATTTCAGCTACCCGGCCCCCGGCAGGATCGAGCTGGTGTTCGACATGCCGCTCGCCGAGGTGATCCACGATTTCTACGACAAACTCAAGACGATAACACAGGGGTACGGCTCGTTCGACTACGAGCTGATCGACTACAGGAAGAACGACCTCGTCAAGATAGACATCCTCGTGAACGGGGAGAAGGTCGACGCGCTCGCCATGATCGTGCACCGCGACAGGGCGAGGCACAGGGCCAAGCAGGTCTGCGACAGGCTGCGCGACGAGATCCCGAAGCATATGTTCAAGATCGCCGTCCAGGGCGCGATAGGCGGCAAGATAATAGCCCGCTCGACGATCTCCGCCTTCCGGAAGGACGTGCTGGCGAAGTGCTACGGCGGGGACATAACCCGCAAGCGAAAGCTTCTCGAGAAGCAGGCGAAGGGGAAGAAGAGGATGAAGACGATCGGCAAGGTCTCGATCCCCCAGTCCGCGTTCGTCGCCGTGCTGAAGACTCAGGATGAATGATCGCCCGGTTGCCCGTCAGCTCCGTGGTGGTGCAGGCAGATCAATATGGATATCAACTCTCCCGGCGTATATGTCCATGTACCCTTCTGCAGGACAAAATGCGCGTACTGTGATTTCTACTCGGTGACGGGCCTTCCTGTTTCCGGGCCGTCGTCCGATACCGCCGGCCGGTTCATCCGCGGCGCGGAGACCGAGGCGGGTCTGTCGGGGCTGGAGATCTCCGGGCCGGCGGGCTCGCTGTATGTCGGAGGGGGCACTCCCTCGGTGATCGCGCCGGAACTGGTCTCGGAGCTTCCCGGCATCGTATCGCGTTCCCACGGGCTCGAGGATGGAGCGGAAGTGACCGTCGAGGTAAATCCGGACGACGTTACGCCCGAAGCGCTCGAGACGTATCTTGGGGGCGGGTTCAACAGGATAAGCATAGGGGTCCAGTCGTTCGACGACCGGGAACTAGAGTACCTCGGGAGGCGGCATGACGCCGCCGGGGCCGAGGCGGCGATAGAGACGGCGCGGGGGTCCGGATTCAAAAGGATCGGGATCGACCTGATCTTCGGGCTGGCCGGGCAGACGCTGGAAGGGTGGAGAGGCAGCCTCGAGAGGGCGCTGGATTTCGGGCCGGAGCACATCTCCTGCTACCAGCTCACGCTGGAGCCAGGCACGCCGATGGGAGAGAGGATGCTTGCCGGTGAAGCGGTCTGCGCGTGCGAAGAGGTCCAGAGGGAGATGTTCCTCGAGACTTCGCGCGTCCTCTCGGGCGGAGGGTATGTCCACTACGAAGTCTCGAATTTCGCGAGGAGAGATCAGGAGACTCCGTCCGGCGATGAGAATTACTCCCGGCACAACATGCGCTACTGGCTCAGGAGCCCCTATCTCGGCCTCGGCCCTGCCGCCCATTCCTTCGACGGCCGGGCCAGGCGCTGGAACCACCGGTCGGTGGAGCGCTGGCTCGCCGACCTGGACGAAGGAAAACGCCCGCTCGCTGGCGAGGAGATACTCTCGGAAGAAATGGTTAGGGCGGAGAGGCTGATGCTCGGGTTCAGGACGGACCTCGGAGTGGAGACTTCGCTGCTGATGGAGCGCTCCGGCTGGGAGGAGACGCTCGAAGAACTGCTCGAGCTCTCGATGGTCCGTATCGAGGGGGGGCGCGTCATCCCGACAGTCGAGGGATTCCTCGTCGCCGACCAGCTGCCCCTGCTGTTCATGTAGGGCCAGGCCTTTTCGGTGTTTAGGCTCAGCCCAGTGAAAGCGACAGGATCTTTACCGCCACCGGTGACGGTAAGAATATTACCACACCGGGTTGAAGCAGGATTCTTGCTTGAAATACCCGGTTCGCGAAGCGTTGGCGCAATAAGCACTGTCAGAGCGGCCGCACATCAGCGAAGCAGGACCATCTTTACCGTGAACGAATTCTCGACGGAGGTCATCCTGCAGAAATAGATCCCCGAGGCGGCAGGCCGTCCCTCCGAGTCTTTCCCGTTCCAGACCGCCTCGTGCGTTCCTTCGCCCAGGCGCCCGTCTATCAGCGTCCTGACGAGCCTGCCGCGCGCATTGTAGATGCAGAGCCGCACTGCCCCCGGGCGGTCGAGGCCGAACCGCAGGGTCGTCGAGGGGTTGAAGGGATTGGGCCAGTTCTGCGAGAGGAATGGGGCGGCGGGAGGATTCTCCGCGTCCGACGCGATATCTGTCGCGTCGCAGAGGACCCAGCCGTCCGGGTCGAACTGCACGCCGGTCGCGAGCCCCGTCGTTTCGAATATGAAAGATTCCTCCGACTCGTCGATCCATAGGACGGTATCGGCGGTCCCGGCTCCCGATGAGACGCGGAAATCGACAGGCATCGCGTAGGGGGGATCGACCAGCTGCCCGACAAATATCGACAGGTAATCGCGCCCGTCCTGCTCCCACGAGTTCCACTGCCATTCGTACGCGAGCCTGTCGGTGCGGGTCAGCCAGGGATCGAAGAACCAGTCGAGCGGGCCCCCGTAGAACCCCTCGAAGATCGCTTCGAACTGCTCGCTGTCGGCGTTGCCGTAGCTGAACTGCGGATCGGCGAGGTACGCCCTGGTGGCGTCGAAGAAGGCCTGGTCGCCCATGATGTGCCTTAGCATGTGCACGATCCAGGCGCCCTTGTCGTATACGACGCGGTCGAAGTAGTACCAGGGGTCGGTGCTGCCGGGGTCGCGCAGGACGGGGCCGTGCCAGTAGAGCGGCGTGTCCATCGTCTGCATGTAGGCCTCGAGGTCGCCCGGCCCGCCGACATGCTCGAACCAGAGGGCCTCGAAGTAGCTCGCCCACCCCTCGTTGAGCCAGATATGTGTCCAGTCGGCGCAGGTCACCCGGTCCCCGAACCACTGGTGCCCGAGCTCATGGATATAGACCCAGTCGTACCTGTGGTCGCCGGTCAGAAGCGCCGCCCCGTAGCTGGTCAGGGTCTGGTGCTCCATCCCTCCGCCTATCCCGCATGTCGCGACGCCGTACTTCTCGTCGATGAACGGGTACATCCCGAGGAGCGAGGAGAAATGAGAGAGCGCCGGTACGGCGATATCGAGGTCGACGGCGGCCTGAGCGGCGAGGTGGGGATAGACATAGTTTGTCACCAGCATCGTCTCGCCCGGGGCGTACACGAAATGGTCCGTCAGGAGTACGTACGGTGAGGCTGCGATCGAGAAGAGATAGGGCGGCATCACGTACTCTTCCTTCCACGTGTATCGAATGAACGGCTCGCCCCAGTGCGTCGTGTCGGCCTGGCCGATGAACTCTCCGTTAGAGGCGGCGAAAAGGCCGGGCCTGACCGACAGGGCGATGTCGAATGTGGCCTTGTCGTCGGGGTAATCCTTGCACGGCCACCAGGTCCTGGCGCTCCATGGCTCGCTGAGCGAATAGAGGGACGTCCCCGAAGCATGAGTCCTTATGAAGAGCCCGGGGTGAAGGGCGGCGATCGGGTTTCCCTCGAAGAAGACATAGAGGTTCGCGCGCTCTCCCTGAGCGAGAGTATAGGGGAGCGTTATTGAAAGGACGTCGCCGGTCCGCGAGAATGACAGGGGACCGTACGCTTCCATCTCGACCGCGAGTATCGAGAGGACCGGATCAGCGTTCAGGTCGATCTGGGAGAGGGGACCGGCAGTGCTCTCGACGACGGCCGTCACTCTTCCTTCCACCTGGCCGGTGATCTCGTCGAAAGCGATATCCACGTCGTAATGTATCGCGTCGAACAGCATCTGGCCGGGGGTCGGTTGCGGCGCGAGGAGGAACCGCCTGTCCGTCCGCACGGGGGGCCTTTCAAACTTAAGAAGAAGGTCCCTGTCGATCGCCCCGAACCTGTCCTGGGCCGCCGCGCCGGAAGCGGCAAGCAGGATCAATATCGCTGGAATAACGGTCCGTCTCATTCGTAACCCCCGGTATGACTTTCGCTTGTACAGATAATTATACTATTTCCCGGCTCAGGGCGCAATCGCGGCCCGCTGGAGATTCATCGCGTCCGCCCCGGGCTCGGCGCGCGGGGAGGACGGCAGCCCGTTGCTTTGCGCTTTCATTGCGCGCCGGCCTCACATATAATCCCATTCTGGTCAACGGGATATGAGCGTGTACCTTCGCGGGGCCAGGGAAGGATCGGGGAAGGCATTGATAGCAGACAGGTTCAGGATCACCGGCACTCTGAGGGATATAGCCGCGAATGCAGGCTGGCTGTTCGGGCTCAGGATAGTCAGGATGCTCTTCGCCCTCTTCGTGATGGCCTGGGTGGCGAGGTATCTCGGCACGGAGGATTTCGGCGTCCTTCAGTATGCCGCCGCGTTCGTCGGCCTTTTCGGCCCGCTGGCGATCCTCGGCCTCGAAGGGATTGTGGTAAGGGACCTGGTCAGGGAGCCCGGCGCCCGCGACGAGATCATGGGCACCACCCTGGTCATGAGGCTGGCGGGGGGCCTTGCGGGGTCCCTGCTCGCGATCGTTGCGATCTTCCTTGTCAGAGACGACCATGTCGTACGGCTCGTCACCGGAATAACCGCCTTCACGCTTTTTCTGGAGGCTTTCGACTGCATAGACAGCTGGTTCCAGTCCAGGGTCCAGTCGAAATACACCGTGATCGCCAAGAGCATCGTTCTTGTCATCGCCAATCTGCTGAGGATCCTGGCCATCCTGATGCTGGCCCCCGTCCAGGCTTTCGCCGTCATACTGGTCTTCAGCGCCGTCCTCTCGAGCGGCGGCATGTTGATCGCCTACAGGGTACAGGGATACAGCCTGAGCCGGTGGCGGTTCAGCATGGCGAGGGCCAGAAACCTGCTCAGCCAGGCGTGGGCGCTCATACTTTCGAGCGCTCTGGCGATCATCTATTTCAAGATAGACCAGGTGATGCTCGGGCAGATGGCCGGCGACAGAGAGGTCGGGATATATTCCGCCGCTACCCGCATATCCGAGTCGTGGTATTTCATACCGGTCGCGATAGCCACCTCCGTCTTTCCGGCCCTGATCAAGTCAAAGGAGAGAGGGGAGGGGATATACAACGCGAGGCTCCAGCAGCTGTACGATTTCCTCGCGTGGCTGGGGCTGGCGGTGGCAGTATTCTTCACCTTCACCTCGGACAGGGTCATCCTCCTCCTGTTCGGACGGCAGTACGCGGCAGCGGGCCCTATCCTAGCCGTGCACATCTGGGCGGGAGTGTTCATATTCCTCAAGGTGGCGATGAGCCGCTGGCTGCTGAACGAAGGCAGGCTCGTATTCATGTTCGCGAGCAGCGGTCTCGGCGCGGTCCTCAATGTGGCTCTCAATCTCTGGCTGATACCCGCCCACGGCGGGATGGGCGCCGCTGTGGCGACCGTCATATCGTATGCGGCCGCGAGCCTTCTCGCGTGCTTCCTGTACAGGCCCACATGGCGTAACGGCTGGATGATGGTCAAGGCCCTGCTTGTCCCGTTCAGGGCGGTCTACGGCCTGGCGCGAAGAGGCGGGGGAGCTGACGAAAACGGATCCGGCGGGCCAGCATGAGACTGAGGCGCGGCCCCGAGGCGTAGATAACGGTGCGATGATGGAAACGATGAAAGGTAACGCGAGGAACTGCAGCGCCGCTGCCGGTCGGTCGAAGAGGCCCCGATGGGCACTGATCGTCATGCTAGCGATCCTAGCCGCTGCCGCATCCGTGAGAGCCGTTTTTCTCGTCCAGCTCTCCAGAAGCGATCTCGGAGAGATACTGCCGCTCGATATGCGGTTCTATCACGACCTCGGATCGGCGATCGTCTCCGGCGGAGGCCTGCCGCATGGAGGACTGACCTTCAACCCCCTCTATCCATTCTTTCTGGCGTGTGTCTTCAAGGTATTCGGCGCCGGCCTGCTTGCGCCCAGGATCATCCAGGCGTTGGCGGGGCTGTTGACACTCTGGCTGATATTCCTGTCGGCGAGGATGCTCGCCAGCGGTATCGACAGCGACGGCGGCACGGGAAAGTCACGGGCGAAGGGCCGGGGCCGGGTAAGCGGCGACGTCGCGGGAGTCACGGCCGCGGCGCTTGCTCTTCTTTACCCGCAGCTTCTTCTCTACGAGGGAAGCCTTCTGGCGACCAGCCTGGTCACACTGATAATGGCCGCCTCGTTCTTCACCGCTCTCGCGCTCTGCCGCGCGTTGCGGGGTGAAGGCGACATCAGGGTCACCGGGCGCAGAGTCCCCCCCGCAGCCGCGGCCGTTTTCCTCGGCATCCTGTCCGGAGCCGGTGTTATGGGCCGGCCCAATATCTTTCTTCTCCTCGCGCCGCTCCTGGCGGGGTGGCTCTTCGCTGCCGCCGGGAAGGGCTGGAAGAGGCTGAAGCTGCCCCTGTACTTCGCGGCGGGGCTGATCGTGATGACGGCGCCAGCCTCGATATACAACGCCTCGAGGACAGGCTCGATAGTGCCCTTATCGGCTCACGGGGGGATCAACCTCTACATCGGCAATATGCGCGGGGCGCGGGGGCTTTACGATCCGCCCGAGGGGATGAGGCGCGACATGCGGGGCCTGATCGAGGACTCGAGGATCGCTGCCGAGAGGGCCGGGGGGAGTAAGATGACTGACTCGGAGGTATCGGCTTTCTGGTCGGCCCGGGCCCGCGAGCGGATCGTCTCGGATCCGGGGGGCTGGCTGGTCCTTCTCGGCCGCAAGTTCCTTCTCTTCTGGAACGGCGGAGAGATGGGCGATATTGTAGATATAGGCCTGATGCGGAAGGAATGCCCCGTCTTCAGGCTGCTCTTCATGAGATTCTCGCTGATCTCGGCGCTGGCCTTTACGGGAGCCTTTCTCGCCATATGGTCCAGCCCGGGCAGGTGGCCCCTGGCGATATTCCTCGCCTCATCGATGGCAGCGGTGATCCTGTTCTACTTCAACACGAGATACAGGCTGCCGTCCATCCCGGTGCTCACCGCTTCTGCGGGATACTTCACGGCCTGGACGGCCGGGAGGATATCGGCACGGATGTGGAAGTCCGCCGCGGCCGGGGCCGCCGCCACGGTCCTCTTCTTCGCGTTCGTCTCGGGCAGGGAGATGTTCGAGGTGAACAGGAGCGCTACGTATACGTTTCTCGGCAATCACTACATGAGCTCGGGCGACGGTGACAGAGCGCTGAAGGCCTTCGAGGAGGCGATGAGGCTCGATCCGGAGAGTGTGGAGAACATGATAAACCTCGCTCGCGCGCTCAGCAGGGCCGGTCAGAAGGAACGGGCGGCCGGATATTACAGGCTGGCGTGGGAGAGCGCGCCTGATTTTCCGAGACTCGCCCTCGAGTATGGATACCTTCTCGAAGAACTGGGGATGCGCTCCGAAGCCAGGACGTTGTATGATCAGGCCTGGAGATCCGGGCGCAGGAATGAGATGATCACGGCCTGCAAGCTACTCTCGAGAATGGCATACTCCGAGGGACGGGTAGATGAGGCGATCATGTGGGTCAGGAGGGCGCTCGAGCTGGCTCCCGGAGACGAAGATCTCCTCGGCCTGCTGCAGAGGCTCGAGGGGCCCTAGGTAACGGCCCGGACATTGCCGGGCAAGGAGAACCGGATGCTTTCTTTCCTGTCGCTGATACTGCGCAAGAAGAAGACGATAGCCCTGGCGGCATCGGCGGGATTCGTAATATCGGCCTTGATAAGCCTCGTCCTTCCGTCGAAGTACATCTCGATGGCGGCGTTCATCCCGGGCGGCGTCGAGCGGGAACTTGCCGGGTCCGCCAGTTTCCTTTCCCGTCTCGGCGCTTTCAGCGAGTCGTACGCCACATTCATACGCGTGGGCAGGAACTATATCATCGACTACATCGTCCGCAGCTACAGGATGGCCGACCTTATGGATTCGAGGTTCGACCTCAGGGAGATGTACGGCAAGGATACTATCGCGGAGGCGCGGAAGCAGCTCGGCAGGAGGACCTACGTGAACGTCAGGGACGAAGGAGTCCTTGAGATAGCGGTCGAGGCCCGGGAGGCGGTCCTGGCGAGAGACATGACTGCTGCCTACATCGAATTGCTGGACAGTATCCTCATCGAGCTCAACGTGGAGAATGCCAGGGGCAGGATCGCTTATCTCGAGGAAGAGCTTGCCCGGGGAGAGAGAGAAAGGGACGCCGCCGACTCGGTCCTCAGCGAATACATGGCATCAAAAGGCGTCTTCGAGATAGAAAGCCAGGCCAGAGCCGCTTTCAAGCTAATCGGGGCCCTTGCCGCCAGGGTGAGCGCTCTCGAGGTGGAGCGCGGCGTGATGAGCGTCACGCACAGGGAGGACTCATCCGACCTGCGGAGTATCGACCTGGAGATCGATAAGCTAAAGGATGAGATCGAAAGGGTGGCCGAGACACGAGGAGCCGAGGCACTTTTCCCGCCTCTTTCCGAAATGCCCGGGCTCACCACGGAATATCTCGGCATGGTGGCCGAGAGGATGGCGCAGGAATTCGCGCTGGCCTATCTGAGGATCAAGCTCGAGGACGCGAGGATAACGGCGAACAGCCGGGTCAGCGCCATCCGGGTCATCGATCCCCCAGTTGTCCCTGAGAGAAGGAGCTGGCCGAAAAGGAAGCAGATAGTGATCATACTTACGATGGCGAGCGTCCTGTGGGCCTGTTTCGTGATACTGGTCCGCGAGAAGATGGCTGAGAGGGAAAAGAGTCCTGGAGGACCGGTCGGATGAAGGTCGGGACGCACACGGTCAGCTGGAGGCTTGTCGCCGCAGCGCTCGCGGCGGCCGCGGTTGTCACCGCAGCCGCACTGCTGCTTCCGTCCGGGGCGACGAGGCTTCTGATAATGGCCGGCCTGGCGCTCCCGGCGATCCTGCTGCTGGTGTCGCGGCCTGAGTACGTGCTGGCTATAATCGTATTCATGAGATTCACCAATTTCGATATTTTCCTGCCGGTGAGGCTGTTCAGGCCCCTGTCCCTTCTCCTGGTGGCTTCGATGGTCGCTGTCTGGCTCGACGGCCGCAGGTTCGCGCTGAAGGACAAATTTCTTTCCGTGCTGATACTCGCGTTCGTCCTGATAGCGTTTCATTCGATGGCGTTCGCCGAGGACCTGCGCACTTCCGCGCACGCGTTCGAGTCGCTGCTTGGTGTTGTCCTCGTCATCGCCGCGCTGCTGGTCCTGGCGCCTTCGAGGAAGAACTTTTTCGCGTTTCTCATAGTGTTGACCGCGGCGACTATGATCAGCGATTTCCTGCCGCTGCTGGTCCCGCCGCCGGGGGACTATGCCTCGAAGACACTCATCTGGGGAGAGGGCGTCCTGCGTTACGAAGGGTATCAGCTCGAGGCGAACATCTTCGCCTTTCACCAGATATTCATAATCCCCATCCTTCTCTTCCTGCTGGCCAGGTTCGACAGGCCCTGGTATGTGAGGCCCGTCATCGTGGCCGCCCTGGCAGGCACTGTATTCGTCCTCATGCTGAGTTTCTCCAGGGGCGGTTTCGTAGGCCTGCTGGTGATACTCGCCGCCACGCTTGTGGTGGAGAGAAAAAACCGCGCTGTCCTTGCGGTCGCCGCGGCGGGCGCGATCATCCTGGCCGTGGCTGCTCCCGCGCTTTACTGGGATCGCATCATCACCCTCTATGAGGCGACAAAGCACGTTTCCCGGGATTATGCGATCCTTATCAGGGTACAGACCCTGAAGGTCGCTTTTATCATGGGGATCGAGAACCCGGTCTTCGGCGTGGGGTTGGGTAACTTCATATTCCAGGCCTCCCGCTTTCTCCCATTCACCAAGGTGGTCCATAACGCCTTCCTGCAGGTCTTCTCGGAGCTGGGCCTGCCGGGCCTGCTGGTTCTTTCAACGATATTCATCAGGAATATCTTCATCATACGGTCGATGATGGGCTCGAGATCCGATCCGGACAGGGCGAGACTGGGCAGGTTCCTCATGGTCCAGCAGATCGCCGTGGTAGTGAACGCGACTTTCATACCGGTCGGGTACGAGTTCATCCTCTGGGTATGGCTGATAATCCCGTCGCTGGCCAGCGCCGCTTATTCGGAAAAGACAGCCGAACCGGAACGACTGTAGCAGGATAGGAAGAATCCTCCACCGAGCGGAAGGTTGACGAACCTGTAATCGACGCTGAAGCGGGGATCGAGGACGATATCCATTTCCTGGACCTTGATCTTCTCGAGATCTTCCTGGCGCCTTCCCCTGTGTATCTGGACATTGCCGAGGAGCAGCAGGTCGGGCTTCCTGTCGAGGACGTAAGATCCGAGGGCCTTCATGTGCCCTGGCTGGCTGGAGACTATCTTTCCCTTTCTGGCGATCTCCGGTTCGGTCAGCCCGAGGATGTCGACTACAGGTAGCCCGCTGTAGTATCCGATCGCCCCCGTGGACCCGCAGCCGAGGACCGTCCCCTCGGGGAGCCTATCTCCCAGGATCTCGCCGACCCATCCGAAGGCCCTTACTACGAGCCGCTCGCGTCTGAGGTCCTCGTAACCGGAGGAGGCAGGCGCCATCGCGACGCTGGCGAATATCGCCGCCACCGCGGCGGACAGCCAGGCGGTGGTGCGATGTGATGGCGCCTTATCCCCGCCCGCCGCGGCAAAGGCCGCCGCGCCGGGGATCGCTGCTGCCGCCATGATTGCGATGGCGGGGAGTGAGGGGACCAGGAGCCTGAACTGCGGCATCCAGTCCCCGCCGAAGGCTGTCACTATGGTCCAGTTCAGGGCGATAAACGAGAGAGGTACGGTCAGCCGCCCGAAATCACCGCGGCGCCGGGATGCCCGCCGCCCGCCAGTGAGGAAGAAGAAGACCGAGGCCGCCGGGAGCCAGATGTACCACGCGGCGAACCGCATCGTGTAGGCGGCGCCGTTGCGAAGCTGAACAGCTTGAGCGCCGGTCTTGGCGTAGAAGGTGTTCGGCAGGACGCTGCCGAAATAGAGGGTCTTCCAGATCACATAGGGGGCGAGGAGCAGGGACGCGATCAGGATCCCCCCGGCCGCCACCCTGCGCGGCCTCTCGCCGCGAGCGACGAGCAGGGCGCCCGCGAGGATATACCAGGCCGCGCCTTCAGGGCGGACGAGGGTCAGGACCGCGAATACCGTGAATACGGAGCGGGGGCCGTGCCCTGTCAGAAGCAGGAGCATCCCGGCAGTGAGAAGGAAGGTGAACAGGGGGATCTCGGTGCCCGAGAGGGCCCAGGTCATAAAAGGTGCCGAGGCCGCGAGGATCAGCGGCGCCGCGGCCGCGACGCCCGGTCCGGCCAGTCCCCTTTCCTTCTCAGTCAGGATCGAGTCGCAGGCCCGCCAGCTGAGGATGAGGGTCCCGACAGAGAAGAGAAGGCTCAGGACCCTGCTTCCCACGACGAGCGGAACGCCGGCCTTTACAGCCGCCGCCAGTATCATGATCCAGAGGAAATCCGTGTAACCCTCGACACGTTCGCCGGGGTTGAAGACGAGGCCTTTGCCCTCGGCCACGTTGCGGGCATATCTCATCCCGATGTAGGCGTCATCCGGTATGTAGTTGAACCACCAGAGGCCGGCGGCGAAGACCGCCGCAACGGCGGCCGCGAGCATGGCATTTCTGATCGTCGGGTTCATTCCCGTCCCCCGGACCGATTATTCCGTGCCTCGGGCAGATGCCTGTCCCGTTGAAACACGTCGTGCGTCTCAGTTCTCGAGAAATATCACGTTGCAGGTGATAGTCTTGATGATCCCCGGAACGGGTTGCATCTTCTCCACCACCGAAACGCCTATCTCGTTGAAGGTGGCCCCGTCCACTACGGCTATCATGTCGTACGGTCCCGATACCGCGTGGACCTCGGCGACGAAATCCATCTTCTTCAGCCTCGCAAGCACGTCTCTCGAAGCGCCTGCCGCGAGAGTTAATAGCACGAAAGCTCTTGCCCTCATGACCTTGTCTCCTTTCTGCCGCGCGCCAGATTCGAACCGGTGAGATCCTTTGCGTGTGGCCTGAAAACTATCGCAGGCGACACGCGGTGGTCAACACGATTTGGAATGACATCCGCCGGCCGGGGAATGTATGCTGGCAGTTGCACCGGCTTTATCCGTTACCCGGGACTGCCTATGGCGGCGGCCTTTCATGAACCGTAGGACATTCATCATACTTCTCCTCGTCCTCCTGTGCCTCGCGAATATCACGAGATGGGCTTACAGGTCGCGCGTGGCGGCAGAGCGGTTCTCTGCCGAGAGCGCTGGCCATTTCCGGTACACGCGGATGATCGCTTCAGGGGAGAAGGTCCCCCGGGTCGATGTGGACGCTCAGTTCCCTGAGGGGCTCAGGGTCTTCGAGGAGACATCGATCGGGATGGAGTATGTGTATGGCCTGGCGTACCGCCTGGTCCCGGCAGGAGGTCCCCCCCTAGACGTGTTCGTACGCTGGTTCTCGGTATTCCTGTTTACGCTGGCCGGGATCCCTCTGTCATTGCTCGCCGTAAGCCTCTGGGGAAAAAGAAGCTGCGGAGTCGTGACGGCGGCCGTCTTCGCCGTCGCCCTCCCGGTCGTCGGAAGATCGAGCGGATTCGAATTGATAAGGGAGGATCTCACGCTTCCCCTGATCGTGATGCACGCCTGGCTGATGGTAAGGACGGTCCGCACGGGAAGCCGCGCGTCGGCGGCCATGTCGGCGGCCGTTCTGTATCTGGCGCTGGCTTCCTGGCAGGGGACGCAGTTCTATCTTGTCCCGCTCGTCCTCTTCCTCACCGCGCGGGCGGTGTCCGCACGGCCGGCAGCTGGAGACGGAGACGCGGGGGGCGAGGCTGCCGCGGGATGGGCCATAGCCGCTGCCGCCGTAGCCGCTGCCGCTTCAGTGCCGTTTCTCAGGGCGGGCGGATTCTACGCCTCTCCAGCGGCCGCGCTGTGCGCGGGCCTCGCGGGGGCTCTGCTGGCCCGCCGGTTCGAGCGGCAGGGTGGAAGAAGGATGGGGACAAGGCTCGCTTTGGCCGCGGCAGGCATATGCGCGGTGATAGCGCCGGCTCTGATCATGCGGGGGCATTTCGCGGCATATTCTCACTTCATCGGCCTCGTAGCCTACAAGCTGAGGTACATATACAAGCCGGCGGACCCGGCTCTCCTGCCTTTCGACGTCAGGGCGTTCTGGGTTGGGCCGTTCCAATCTCCTGACCCCCTCCATATATTCGTCTTCGCACTCCCGCTCCTGTCCCTTCTGCCGCTGCCCCTGAAGCGTCTCGCATTGAAGGTCAGGGAGGGCGATTTCACCGCGTCCCTGATCGGGTGGCTCGCGGCGGTCTTCTTCGTCCTCTTCCTCCTGATGATGAGGATGCTTCCCTTCTTCGGGGTTTTCGCTGCCGTGATCGCGGGCGGGCTGGCGGCGGGAGTCAAGGCCCGGCCTGTCAGCGCAAGGGCTATCGCAGGGTATGCCGCAACGGGCGCCGCCGCCGTGATAATGGTCCTGCAGGTCTTCTTCTGGGAGGGCAGGGCCGATATCTGGAGACAGGTCTCAAGGGTGCTCGATGTCCCGCACAGGGCGAAGTACGTCGTGTTCCCGTTCCAGCGGGACCCCGAGGGAGCGATGCTCGGATGGATATCGTCCCATGCTGGCCAGGCGGACGTGATCATGGCCCTTCATTACCTCTCGCCCCAGATCCTCACCTACACGGGAAGGCCGGTCAACCTGAACGATTTCTTCGAATCCCCGCGCCTGAGGGCAAAAGCGTATGAGCTGCTTCGCTCCCTATATACGAGCGAGGAAAGGCTTCTGTCCTTCTGCCGGGAAAACGGCAGCGACTTTCTCGTATTGAGCGCGGCGGTCGGGTGCGACCCGACACGGGATTCGCCGATGTATCAGGCCGGCTTCGACCACATGCCACCGGGATGCGCTGCCTACCGGCTGATGTTCGACCCGGAAAATCTGAAGGCCTTCGATCTCGTGTACGAGAACGAAGTCTACCGCGTATTCAGGGTCGGGGAGCCTCCCGCGCAGAGGAGGGCGCCGGCCCCGCCGCTTTTCTACAGGCAGACCCTGCTGTGGCGCTCGAACGGTGACATCGGTGAGTTCTATGACACGGTGATGCACATGTACGCGGTCACCGCCCGCTCGTCAAGGCTGATCGCCGCCGGATCGGGCACGGAGGCCGAGGGACTGCTCACCAGCGTCCTGAGGATCGAGTATTTCTATCCGGCCTGGCGCCTTCTCGACATGCTCTACGAGAAGGGGCGCCGTCCCCGCGAAAGGCTCGCGCTGGCCGAGTTCGCATGGTCCAGCGACCCGTGGCGCCCGGTGGTCTGTCTTTCCCTCGCCGAGAGCAGGCTGGAGGCCGGGGACAGGGATGGAGCGCGGGAAGTCCTGGGCGTCTGCGCCACGCTGTGGATGTCGGAGGCTGAGACGGCGCGGTTCGAACGCGTCATGAAGAGAGTCGGGGATTGATATCAGAACCGGTAGGCGGCGGTCACCCTTGTCTGCCTGCCGAGGGCGCTCTCGGGGTCGAAGCCGAATGCCAGCGCCAGCCTGGCCCCGCCCAGAGCGGCAGTCACCCCGCACCAGGGGATGGTCCTGCTGTAATTGACGGCCCTTACGTCCGCGCCGGTCTGCACCCAGAGGACCTGCCTGATGAGGGTAAGCTCTCCCCCGAGACGGTAACTGTTCAACTCGCGCTCCCTCAGGATAACATCGAACTCGGCCGACAGACGCCCGTAAGCGAGCTCCTCCAGCGAAGCGGCCAGTGAGACCGTAGGGCCGATCTCCCAGGAGCTGTAAGGGTAATGGACCTTGCTCCATAAGTCTTTTACCGTCGCGGCGAGCCATATGTGCCGGCTGAGCCTCGTGGTGAAGGCGATATCCAGCGCCGATCCCCAGGCCCCCGAATCTTCCACGCCGGACCAGCTCTTCATCATGCGCCAGCTGACGCCGACGAGATTGTACGGGTTGAAGCTGAACGCGGCCGAGAGGCCCAGCGTTCCCTCGTTCCAGCCCGATCCCTCGGAAAGCGTGAGGCCGAGATGGGACATCGTCATCCCTACCGCGAGGCGCCTGACCTCGACCGCGCCGTCGACAGACCTGCGCGAGTCGAGAAGCCCCGTGCCGAACGACGCGAAGGTGTACAGGTCGTCCATGCCGGGGATCGGCTTGGTGGTTCCGATGCAAGTTCCCGGGGAAAGAAGAAAGACGAGGTTCGCCGGGTTCCAGTAGGCGGCCGCCTCGTCACGGATCAGGATCGTGCCTGCGCCGCCGAGGGCCTGGCCGCGAGCGTCCCAGCCGAGGGGAAGGAAGGTCCCGCCACGGGACCCCTCGTCAGCCCTGAGCGCTGAAGGCCCCGGCAGGGTTACCGCCGAGAGCAGCAGGGCCGCCGCCGTTATGACTGAGCGCGTGTTCATCTATCGCACCACCGCTATGAAAGCCTTGTCCACGGTCCTGCCCCCGGCGTGGTCGATCGTGACCACCACGAGGCAGGGGCCGTTGCGGACCGTCTCTCCGTCGTCACTGGTCAGGTCCCACGGGATGTCGAAACTCGTTCCCGGGCCGGGTACTTCGATCCTCCTGATCCTCTCGCCCCTCATGTCGTAGATCTCAAGTGTAACTGAATAGGCCGTTGCCCCCGAGACGACCTGGAAGGTGCCGGGCTCCCTGAACACCTCGGGATAGGCGATACCCGTCGTCGGGTCGAGCGTCGTCCTCACTACGTTGGACAGGGCGCTCGTATTTCCCGCCTTGTCCCTGCCGGCGGCCCATATCTCGTTGAGCCCCACGGAGAGGGTCAGCTCGAGGGGCTCGCCGTGCGTAAGCGCGACCGCAATGTACCCGGAGCTGTCTATTAAGCCTCCCGCCTGCCGGTAGACAAAGAGAGAGTCGGTGTCGCTGTCGAACTGGACGAAAAGATCGAGCTTGGGCTGGATCATCCTCTCGGGGATGACGGCGATCTGCGGCGGTGCGGGAGGGGTCCTGTCGAGCTTGAACGACAGCTGTACGTTCGATTGGTTGCCGAAAGGATCTCTCGCGAAAGCCTTGAGTACGTATCCGCCCTCGGACCAGCCCGCGTCGCCGTTTACCGTGTCGGGAGTGTCGAATCTCCAATAGAGGGTGTCGGCGTCGGACCAGGTGGAATCCGCGGGGAACCGCGCGCTCTCTATCTTGCCGGGTCCGGTCCAGGAGAGCTCAAGCAGGCTTACCATGCCGTTGTCATACGCGAGGCCCGTGATCTCCCGCGGCACATCGCGCGTGTTAGACGGGATATAGGTGAGTATTTCGAGCTCGGGCCCGTCAACATCCACGAATAACATGCCGCTGTCGTGGCTGGAGTTTCCCGCCTCGTCGGACACTGTGACCGTGATGGTGTAGTACCCGCTGGAGGACACTGAAGCCGGTTTCCAGACGCCCGTCCACTCGCCGTCGCCGTCGACGCCGAGCGTCCATGACGTCACGGACGAGTTCGGATCGGTGACCGTCATCCTCGCTACCGCGCCCGCTTCCCACCCTGACACCGTGAAGTATACGGTCACAGCGGCCGACGTGTCGGGCCACCCGGGCGAGAAGACCCCCGGCTCTATCCTGTCGATGTTGACAAGAGGCGAGGTCAGATCGATGATGACCGTCCTCGATATGCTTTCGCCGGCGCCGCCCGTCGACTCGTAGAGCAGGAGATCGTACTCTCCTTCCGGAAGGAGGGCACCGGTCCAGTCCGTTCCGCCCCAGACCGCGGCGCGGTCCCCGGCCGGCGCGGGAGTTTCCAGCATGAGCGTGTCATATACGGCCGCTGACGCCTTGTCCTTTATAATCACGATAAGGGTGTCCGACTGGGAGGAGAGGTCGACCGAGACGGTCATCTCGTCTTTTATGCCGTCACCGTCAGGCGATATCGATGGGAAATTTATCAGCAGGGTCGCGCCTGCCGCCCAGACCGCTACGGCGGCCGCGGCACAGAGGGCAAGTATCCCGGGGATTGTCATGGCAGCGCGTCGCAAAAGCACACCTCTCACATCAAGTCCGGTGCATTATAAGCAATTACGGGAGGAGGAGCAAATACATAATACCCCGGCCCGGAAAGGCGGTGATCCCCCCGAGGTCAAGGCAGTAAAAATGCCAGAATCGTGCCTGACGGTGGCTCAGGGCGGCAAGTAGCCGGAAAAAACAGCCCGGCCGGAGATTATGCGCCAATAATCCTTGTCCCGTCCGGGAAGGTTGGATTATTGTTAGGGTCCTTTCGGCCGATGAGGGTCATCGATCATGCGGCCGGGCCGCAGGAGAGCCCCGCAAGGGCCGGTCCGGAAGCTGTCCGGAGGCGGAAAGAGGAGATAAATCTTGTTTCAGGATTTGACGTTCGAGCTGATCGGCGGCCTGGGCTTCTTCCTGTTCGGCATGAAGTTCATGTCCGAGGGGCTCAGAAAGGTCGCCAGCGACCGTCTCAAGAACATACTTGCCCATCTGACCCGCAACAGGCTGGGGGCGCTCCTGATGGGTGCTGGCGTGACCGCGCTCATCCAGAGCAGCAGCGCGATGACGGTGATGCTCGTCGGTTTCGTCAACGCCGGGCTTCTGACATTCAAACAGGCTCTGCCCGTCGTTCTGGGAGCCAATATCGGAACGACATTTACCGCGTGGCTGGTCAGCTTCTTCGCGGTCTTCAAGATATCGCATTACGCCCTTCCGGCGGTCGGCATAGGGTTCTTCATGATGATCGTCGCGCGCAAGTCGGCCGTGCGCCAGTGGGGAGAGGTCCTGTTCGGGTTCGGGGTCCTCTTCGTCGGCATCGGGTTCATGAAGGACGCCTTCGAGCCGCTCGAGAGCAGCGAGCATATCCTGAACATCATGGTCACCTTCAGCAGGCATCCGGTCTTCGGCGTACTGGTCGGCACCCTGATTACGGTCCTGCTCCAGAGTTCGAGCGCCACTATCGCCCTAGTCCAGATCCTCGCGTTCAGGGGACTGATCGACCTCCCCTCGGCGATACCGATCATCCTCGGGGACAATATCGGTACCACGATAACGGCCCAGATAGCGAGGATAGGCGGCACGACCGGAGCGAGAAGGGTCGCCTGGTCGCATACGATGTTCAACGTCCTCGGGACCACATACATGATGTTCTTCATATACAGCGGGATCTATATCCGGTTCATCGAGTGGATCATCCCGGGGGAGCCCGGCCACGGCAACATAATGGCCCAGATAGCCCTTTCGCACAGCGTGTTCAACGTCTTCAACGCCATCGTGTTCTTCCCCCTGATACCGGCGGTCGAGAAGCTGATAGAAAAGATGGTCAGGCCGAGAGGGGACGTGGTTGATCTCGAGCCGCATTACCTCGAGAAGCATCTGCTCGAGAACCCGGTGATAGCCCTCGAGCAGAGCAAGAAGGAGATCGTGCGGATGCTCAAGCTGGCCGGCTCGGCGCTTAAGAACGCCTTCGAGATCTACAGGACCGGCAGGCTCGAGCTGACCAGGAAGGTCGCCCGCCGCGAGCAGGCAGTGGACAACCTCCAGGCGGAGATCACCCGCTACCTGATCGACATATCGATGGAGGAGCTCGAGAAGGAGGAAGCGGAGATGATCCCCGTCCTCATCCACTCGGTCAACGACATCGAGAGGATAGCCGACAACGCGGTGAATATCGTCGAGTTGGGCCAGCGCCGCAGCAACAAGGATCTCAGCTTCTCCGAGATGGCGATCGAGGAGCTAGACGAGATGTACAAGGTGGTAAGCGAGATGATAGATGATGTGATCGGTGGCCTCGAGACGGGAGACCTCGGCTCGGCCAGAGAGGCCCTGATCAAGGAGGATGAACTCAACGACATGCAGCGCAGGCTGCGAAAGTCCCATACGAGGAGGCTGAGCGAAGGCGCATGCGACATGATGTCAGGGATCGTGTTCATCGACTGCGTGGACGCTCTCGAGAAGATAGGGGATCACCTGTCGAATATCGCCGAAGGGCTTCTCGGCGGGCTGCGCTGGGAATAGCCCTTTCCACTCGATCACTCGCCGGGCCAGTCGACTCCGGCCTTTTTCATGAGCCTCTCGATATGCTCGTCAGACGGCGGGTTGAACCTGTCGAGAATAGCCGCCTCGCGAAGGTGCTCGAGCGCCGCATTGTAGTCGCCGAGATTCTCCAGGACGACACTCATGTTGAAATGAAGCTGCGGTATGTCGTCGTGCTCTTTGAGGGCCGCCGCGAGGATTCTTCGCGCCTTCTCCCATTCCCCCTGCTCCATATCCAGCGTCGCGATGTTGTTGAGTGAGACCCAGTCGGCTGGGTATAGCCTGTTCGCGTACTGGTACATCTTCCTGGCGCCCTCGAAATCGCCGTTCTCCTGGAGTTCGGCTCCCCTGTTGAGCACTGCCGAGGTGAGGTTTGTGACGTATTCCTGGTTTTCCGGATCGAGTTCGAGGGCCCTTTCATACGCGTCGACCGCCCTGGCATACATGTTCCCGTGGTTGCACGCGTACCCAAGGCGCGTCCACAGCCTGGCGCTGTCGGGATAGACCGACAGCAGGGCATCCAGTTCCTGTGAAGCCTCGGTGAACCAGCGCTGCTCGATATATGCCTCGGCCAGAGCCTTCCTGTAATCTTCATTCCCCGGTTCGATCTGCGAGGCCTTGAAGAAATCTGATATGGCCTCGAGCGGATCCTCGAGCTTCATCCGCGCAGTGCCAAGGCGGTACCAGATGTCCGCGTCGCCCGGGTCCTCCCCGGACGCTTTCGTCCACCATTCGGAGGCCTTCTCGTAATCTTTCGAGTGCCAGGCCTGAGCGCCTATGATCGTAGCGGCCCTTCCCGCAGGCAGCGGCAGGTCGAGGATTCTCTTCTCGCCGGCATCGAGAGAGAAGTCCGTCGCCACGACCGGGATCAGGTGGTATACACCGAGGGCGACGATGAGGATCGCCGATGCGCTGAACTCCCTCGCGTTGGCGGACCTGCCGCGCAGCGCCGCTGCCGCGTAGACGGCCATCGCGGCGGCGGCAGGGACGATGATCTCCCACCTCAGTCCTCCCTGTACCCTCGGTGCGGTGAGGAGGATGAATACCGCGGCCGCCGCGGCGGTAACGCGAAGGAAGAACATGACCGGGCTGCCGGGGACCGGCGCACCGGTCCCGCCTCCGGCGGCGGTCCGGCGCTTTGCCGTCCCGGTCGCGGCGAGGATGACAGCAAGGAGCGCAGCCGGGCCTGCCAGGACGAGCGAATTGAATGCCAGCAGGAGCGTGCCGCCCGTTCCCGCGCTGCTGAGCGATGTGAAGGCGCGCGAGGCTGCATCCGCGAGATGCGAAGAGATCCCGCCGAAGCCCGGGAGCCTCGATGAGGCGAGGTCGGCGGCTATCCAGCAGGCCGCTACCGTCGCGGTAGTAGCAACGGCTTCAAGACGGCTCCCTCTGCTCGCGGCGGCGGAAATCAGAAGGTACAGCAGAGGGACGACGAGGAATATGTTCGAGACACCGAGCATGATCGCGAGCATGGCCGCGAGCGCCGGTACGATAAGCGGGATCGCGCCGCCGCGAAGACGGACGATCGAAAGCCAGATGAACAGTCCCGTTCCGGCCGCAGCCAGGGGGGCCGCGCCGCCCAGCCCGAAGAAGACGGCGAAGTAGCCGCCCGCGACAGCGAGTGCCGCGCCGGGAAAGGAGCTCCGGGCCGGATCGCCGTTCCCGGTCTCGGTGCCACCGTTGGTGCCTAGCGAGGCCCTGACCGAGGCGGCGAAAAGGAAGCCGGCGATGATACTGAGCAGGGCCGAGGTCTCGAAGGAGTTCCAGAAGAGCAGGCGGTTGACCAGCTCGAAAAAGCCGCGGGAGATCGCGGTCGCCAGGGGGGCGGAAGGCAGGACGGTGATCCCACGTTCGACGGCGTATCCCATCGAGTATCCGTCGCCCCACAGGAAATGCCTGCTCCGCAGAATCCACATCGCCACGAAGGCCGCCGCCGCAGCGGCGACGGAAGCCTTTCTCGAGAACCTGCCGGGGATCTCGAGCATCTTTCCAAGCCCGTTTCTTATTCTGCCCGCGAGCAGGACGAGAAGCGCGGCGGCGAGCACCGTGGCCGCCGTGAGCGAGACGCTCCTCCATGAGCTGGCGCCCCAGAGCAGGGTCTCCCGCGAAGCGGACGCGACGATGACCAGGGCGATGAACGCTATAAAGAATATCCTGACAGTCAGGCTCACCAGTCGTCCTCCAGATTCTCAGGCCTGCCCAGCTCGCCTTCGGACGCCGCCACTATCACTGCGGCCGACGCGTCACCCGTGACGTTGACGGCTGATCTGAGCATGTCAAGTATGCGGTCCACACCGAGGATCAGGGCTATGCCCTCCAGCGGCACGCCGATCTGCTCGAGGACCATAGCGAGGGTTATTATCCCGACTCCCGGCACGCCTGCCGCGCCGATAGAGGCGAGCGTGGCCATCAGGACGATCGTCACCTGGTCGCCGAAGGAGAGGCTGATCCCGTAGACCTGGGCGATGAAGACCGCCGCCACCCCCTGGTACAGGGCCGTCCCGTCCATGTTGATCGTCGCTCCGAGAGGAAGCACGAAGCTCGTCACCTCGTTCGATACGCCGAGGTTGTCCTCGGCGCATTCCATCGTGACCGGAAGTGTGGCGCTGCTCGATGACGTGGAGAAGGCGATGATCTGCGCGGGCCGTATGCCGCGGAAAAAATCGCGAGCTTTCATTCCCGATAGCAGCCTGACCGCGGTGGAATAGACGAAGACCATATGTATGAAAAGCCCCGCTATGACGACGAGGGAATATCTAAGGAGTGAGAGGAGGATGTCAGTGCCGAACTGGCCGACTACCGCCGCTATCAGGGCGAGGACGCCGAGTGGCGCGACCTTCATGACGATGTAGACGAGCCTTATCATCGCCTCGTTGACCGCCTCGAAGAATGCTACCAGCGGTTTCGCTTTCTCTGCCGGGAGGAGGGTGGCCGCTATCCCGAATATAAGCGCGAAGAAGATTATCTGGAGGAGGTTCCCCTCGGCCAGGCTGCCGACCGGGTTGAGGGGGACGATATCGATCAGCGTGTCTATCACGCCCGGCTTTTCCATCGCCACTTCGATCTGCTGCCCAGCCTCGGCCCCGTAAGAGCTCATGAGGCTTTCCCTGGTCTTGGCGTCGATATTTCTCCCCGGGCCGATGATATTGGCGAGAAGCAGGCCTATCGTTATCGCCAGCGCCGTCGTGCAGAGGTAGTACCCAATCGTCTTGAGGCCTATCCGGCCAAGCTTGCGGATGTCGCCGAGGCTGGCGGTCCCGACGAAGAGGGACGAGAACACGAGTGGCACGACTATCATCCTTATAAGGCGGACGAACAGCACTCCCGCGGGCCTTATATACTCGGCTTTCGGCCCGAGTATAAGGCCGAGCGGGATGCCGGCGAGCATCGCTATGAGGATCTTCGTGTGGAGCTTCGTTTTTCTGAACCAGGTGAACGGGTCCATGGAAGGTCCTCCCTGACATGTGCAGGGCCTGCGCGGGAGCCGGCTGTCTCCCGGCCCCGAATTGCCTTGAATTAACAGTTAATGTAAGCGAGAATCGGGCTGAATAAAAGGGTTTTCCCAAGCCGGAAGGGAACGCTGATGTCCAGGCCGCTTGTGCCGGTAGCGGCGGCTGCCGTACTTGTGCTCCTCGCCGCGCTCCCCTGTGGGTGCTCGTCGGGAGAGCAGGCGTACGCCCGGATGCGCGAGCGGATGGTCCTCAATGATATCGCCGCCAGGGGGATATCGGACAGGCGTGTCCTCGAGTCGATGAGGCGTGTGCCGCGCCATCTCTTTGTGCCGGAACATCTCAGGGACGTGGCTTACATCGACAGCCCCCTGCCGATCGGGGAGGACCAGACGATATCCCAGCCCTATATCGTAGCGCTGATGACCGAGTCCCTCGGGCTCGGGGACAGCGCGAGAGTGCTGGAAGTCGGGACAGGGTCCGGTTACCAGGCTGCTGTGCTCTCGGGTATTGCCGATTCGGTCTTTTCGATCGAGATAATACCGGCGCTCGCCGCCAGGGCGGCCGCCCTGCTCGATTCTCTCGGGTATGACAATGTCTCCGTGAGGTGCGGCGACGGGTATTTCGGCTGGCCGGAGAAAGCGCCCTTCGACGGCATAATCGTGACTGCCGCCGCTCCTGGGCTACCACCGCTTCTGGAGGGTCAGCTTGCACAGGGCGGCAGGCTCGTGATACCGGTCGGCGACGGGAGCCAGTACCTGATGACATACGTAAAGACATCTTCAGGCCTGGAGCTTCTCTCGAGGCTTCCGGTGAGATTCGTGCCGATGACCGGCAGGATAAGGGAAGAAAGCGAGGAATGAGAATGGTCGATTCGCGGATCAGACAGCAGAAGCCTCTGCGTTACAGATATCCGGCAGGGCTTCTCCGTGCAGGCGGGGCGGCCATCGCCATGCTGGCTCTGGCGTTCGCGGGATGCGCGACGTCCGGGATCAACAAGGGCGATATCAACCTCATATCGAGCGGCGAGGAAGTCGCGATGGGGCAGGAGTTCGCCGCCGAGATAGGGGCGGAGTTCGAGATATATGACGACGCGCCGCTGACCGCTTACGTCCAGTCGGTCGGGAACAGGATCACCGCGATATGCGACAGGCGTGATATCGATTATCACTTCGCGGTCATTAAGAGCGACGAGATGAACGCCTTCGCCCTGCCCGGCGGTTACATATACATCTACACGGGGCTGATGAAGGCAGTCGACGACGAGGCGCAGCTCGCCGCCGTGCTCGCTCACGAGGTCGGCCACGTGACCGCACGCCACGCGACCGAACGCCTCACGGCGATGTATGGGGCCCAGGCGGCGGTCAGCCTGCTGCTCGGGGAGAATCCAGCGGAATACCAGTTGCTGCTGGCGAACATCTTCTCCACTACAGGGTTTCTCGCTTACAGCCGGGCGAACGAGTACGAGGCCGACAGGCTGGGGACATCGTACACCTCGATGGCCGGGTACGATCCGGAAGGGATGGCCGAACTGCTCGGCAAGTTCGTCGATACCGAGGCGAGTGAGCCCTCGAAGCTCGAGCAGTGGCTGTCCACGCATCCGCCCGCCAGGGACAGGATCGGCAGGGTCGAGGTGCTTGCGGCGAGCCTGCCGCTGGCCGGGACAGGAGAGAGAAACGCCGCCAGGTACGCTGGAATGAAGGCCCGCCTGCCGTAGCCGGGAGATCACAGGGCCGGATAACGTATTCCGAATCTTTTCATGTAATATACGCGCGTCAGTATGATCACGGCAGCGAGCGCAGGTATGTAGGCCGGGAAAAGGACTCCCGCCGCCAGCGAGAATGCGAGCGTTGAGACCTTGGCAGGGAGCAGGATACCTGCCCCCGAGGGTTTTTTCCTCTCCGACGCCGAAGCGACGAAAAAGAAGAGCAGGGAGACGATCGATCCGTAGAGCGCGGGTTCGTTCCGTGTCAGGATTGCGGCGGCGAACGCGCCGGCCATCAGGAGCGTCGAGACAGTCATCCCGGTGCCGCGCCCCAGCACGACACCGCTGGTCCTCAGGCCGCATGCCCTGTCGCCGTCGATGTCGGCCAGGGTCGTAGAGAGGTGGACGGCGGCCACGGCCAGGGGGTAGGGGGCCAGCACGGCGATCCCGTCGAGCGGCGCGCCGATCGCCGCCCAGCCGGCGAGCGTGTTGAGTACACCGTTAGCGGCGGCGTTTGCGAGCACATCGAGCGCCGGCCTTCTCTTGAGCCTGAAGGGCTCGAGCGAATAGGCGGCTCCGAGCGCCGCGCCGGCAAGCAGGATGAAAAGATACTGGCGGGGCAGGAGGATCGCCGCCGAACAGATCGAAAGCACGGCGAGGGCCGTCGTCTCCGTCCATGCCGCCGGCAGCCCGATTATGCCGTGTGAGATCAGGAAGAGCTTTCCCGAGGCCCTGTCCGTTTCGCGGTCGGTTATCTGGTTGACGATGTAGGCGGCGCCCGCCATCGCGGTGAATGACGCGATACCGGTCAGGAGAAGAGCGCGGTCAAGCGGCGTGCCGGTAGCCGCCGAACCGTGCCAGGCGCCGAGCAGGAAGAATGTCCAGACGGGTATGAGGATCATCGGGCGCAGAAGGAAGAGATAGTCCGGCGGAGCCGGTCTCCCCGGCATCAGCGGCGGACGCCCGGCCTGGCGCGTCGTCGCCCCGCGCGATCCGCCCAGCTCTATTCCTCCTCGGTCCATTTGACGAGATGGCGCTTAAGTTTGCGCGTAGGGGTCTTGGGGAGTTCGGTATCCCTTATCTGGAATTCATGTATGTGCTTGTAATCGGGGAGATCGGCCGCCAGCCGCTTGATCTCGCCCGCGATGAGCTCCCGGATCGTCTCTTCGGTCATCGGGCTTCCGCTTCCGTATATGGAGGCGATCGCGTCGTAGTCGGGAACGACGATCGCGCCCGGGCGGGCGTTTCCCTTCCGGTCTTCGACAGGCATGACCAGGCATTCGAGGATCATCCTGCTCGATCCGAGGAGGGATTCCAGCTCAACCGGATAAACGTTCTTTCCGCCGGCCGTCACGATCACCGATTTCTTGCGCCCGACGATCGTCAGGTACCCGTCCTTGTCGAGACGCCCGATGTCTCCCGTGTAGAGAGCGCCATCGCGCAGCACGGATGAAGTCGCCTGCGGATTCCTGAAATATTCCTTCATCACGTTTCCGCCACGGACTACGATCTCGCCCACTCCATCTTCGTCGGGAGAGTCGATCTCGATGAAGACGTTCGGCAGTGCGGGCCCTACCGTGCCCGGCCGCGGTTTCTCGAGGGGATTGACCGAGACTACTGGAGAGGCCTCGGTAAGGCCGTATCCCTGGAGCACTTTCAGCCCGGCCTTAGTCAGCAGGTCCTCCACATCCCTTCGAAGGCCGGCCGCCCCGCTTATGCAGAACCTTATCCTCCTGAGGCCGGCTGCCGCCCCGGAAGCTGACGGCGCAGCTTTCTTCCCGCCTCCGAGGAGCCTTCCGAACCAGCCCTTTATCCTCGATAGCAGGCCCTGCTTTCCACCGCCCGCCCCGGCCGCTCCGGCCAGAAGCAGGGCTAGATGCTCGAACAGCAGGGGGACTCCCACGATCAGGGTCACGTTCTCCCTCTGGATGTCTTCGAGTATGATCCTGGGCTTTATCGAACGGGCAAAAGCAACGGCCGCCCCTCGGAAAACCGGTACGAGGAAATTGACCATCGAGGCGAATGTATGATGCAGCGGCAGGACCGAAAGGAAGACGTCGTCCGGCGCTATGTATATCCTGCTGTGAAGGGACTCTAGGTCCGAGACCAGGTTGCGGTGGAGCAGGACCGCTCCCTTGGGCGTGCCCGTCGTTCCCGACGTGTAGCAGATCGCGGCCGTGTCATCCGGGAGGGTCTCAGATTTCCTCTTGAAGAAGGAAGCGTCGCCGCTGCCGATCTTGTCCTTTCCGGTCGCCATTATCAGCCCGAGGGTCAGTGTTCCGGGAGGTATGTCCTCGTCGCCCATTATGACGGGCTTGATCCCGCCGAGGTTCATCTGCTCGATCGATTCGGCGAAGACCTTCCGTGAGGCTATTATGAACTTCGCCTCGGAGTGGATCATCAGGTGGCGGATCTCGTTCTCCTTCATGCGCGGTTCCAGGGGAACGATCACTGCGCCGCTCGACGTCACGGCGGCGTAGACAAATACCCATTCGGGGCTGTTTTCCGCGATCAGGATTACCTTGTCACCCTTGTCGAGCCCTGCTTCGACCAGCCCGGCGCCGAGGAACGATATTAGTCTGCCGAATTCCTGGTAGGTTATCGACTGGTACCCCCACGGATGGTGCTGTTTGAGGAGGACGGAGGGACCGAACATGCTGATAGCGTAGTCGTAAAGGTCTGGAAGCGTCTCGAGCCCAAGCTCATCGAACACGCCCGGACTTATCACGCTATTCTGTATCGACATACCTGATACCCCCTCGATATTTCGCCTGCATCCGTGGGACCTGAATCAATCTAGCACCAGACGGCCGCGGCGGGCAATCGTAATAAACCCTGGGCGGCCGCGGCGTAAGCGCCTCACTTTTCGCCCTTCCCGGCCTCTACCTTCCTCCAGAACTGGTTGGTCGACGGCAGGCCGCGGACATTTCTCGACGTCTTCCTGCGCGTCTTCACGATCCTCCCCTTCATGTCGGAGAGCTTGCGTCCGATCTTCGCGTGGAGGGTCTGGATCGGGTCCTTGGCCCTGCGGCATTCGTAGAGGGAAGAGGTGTATTCCCTGGGGAAATGCCTCATCATCTCGAAGATGAAATCGTGAGACTCGAACTCTCCCTCCATCCGGTCCAGGATGGTCTCGAAGACATCGTCCTTCAGCAGATCCATCACGAATCCTTTCAGTCAGTCTGCCATCCTCCGCGATGGACGCGGGACTCGTCGTACTGCGTTCTCGCTTCCTTCTTCTCGGCGGGGTGACCGACGGCGATCAGGCTCAGTATCCCGATATCATCCGGGATGCCCAGGACCGCCCCGATCGCCTCGATCCGTTCCTCGCGGGGATGCACGCCGAGCCAGCACGAGCCGAGCCCCAGGGCGGCCGCGGCGACAAGTATATTCTCAGTCGCGGCGGAGCAGTCCTGCACCCAGTAATCGGGAGAGATGTCGATCTGCCCGCACACCGCTATGGCGGCGGTCGCCTCGAAGAGCATCTTGCCGTGCGGGTGGGCCTCGGCCAGCCTGTCGAGCGTCTCCCGCGAGGTCACTGTAACGAAATGCCACGGCTTGAGGTTGCGGCTCGAAGGCGCAGCCATGCCCGCCTCGAGCAGCCTGATCATATCGGCGTCGCTTACGCGCTGGTCTGTGTACTTGCGGATGCTTCTTCTCGAAAGCACGATATCTATGGACATGACCGTCCTTTCTGGAATGCCGCTGTGGCGGCTCCGGATCTTTTCGCTGGATATGGCCGGATGCCCGTTCAGCCTGACCGGAGCCTCTGTCTGAGAGCTTCGTAGAGCAGGATCGCGGCGGCGGCCGAAACGTTGAGCGAATCGGCCGTGCCCCTCATGGGGATTCTAACCCTGACGTCGGCAGCTTTCAACCATTCATCTCCGAGTCCCCTGTCCTCGCTTCCCAGCACGATAGCCGAAGGGGAGGCCAGGTCGACCCCGCTCCAGTCCGTCCCGGCGTCCGGCGTGGTCGCGACCACGGCGATCCCGTTCATCTTCAGCCACGGGATGACCTCAGACGCGGGAGCGACAGCCTTCTGGACGGTGAACACCGTTCCGAGGCTCGCGCGGATCACATTGGGATTGGACAGCTCGGCCGACGGGTCGCTCACGATGACTCCGGTCGCTCCTGCGCCGTCCGCCGACCGGAATATGGCTCCGAGATTCCCCGGTTTCTCGAGATGGTCCACGATGAGGATGAGAGGGTCTCTTCCGATCCGGAGGTCCCCGAGCGGATGGTCATGCCGCGCGGCGACTGCCAGGATGCCGCCTGTGCTTTCCCTGTAGGCGATCTTCTTGAATACAGCACCGGACGTCTCGATCAGCTGAGCGCCTGAAGCGGCGAGTCTCTCGAGCAGCCGGGCTTGCACGGCGCCGCCTGCGATATCGGGGCAGAAGAAGACCTCGCGGAACTCGACGCCAGCCGCAAGGGCCCTCGAGATCTCCCGGATCCCCTCGACGGGCATCAGCCCCGTAAGGATCCTCTCGCTCCTGCGGCCGAGCTTCATTATCGCGCGTATCCGCGGATTGGACGGGCTGGTGATCTTCATCTCATTTTTTCTCGAGCCGCTTCTCGACGTAGGCTACCATATCTGCGTCCTGGGCCTTCTCGAGTCGCTCTATCGCCTCCCGGCGCTCCATGTACCCTTCGCGGACCAGCTTGGCCAACTCGAAGGCGTAGGGGTTGTAGCCGAACCTGTCGATGTGTATCTTGTTGGCGAACGCGTTGAGAAGGCAGTTGGTGGAGTTCGGGTCCGTGTCTTTAGGCTTCTCCCACCCGAGCCCCCTTATCTTTTCGTGTATCCTGTCCTCATCATACCTGAGGAAGGCCAGCGGGCTGATGTTGTGGGGGAACCGGTCCTCCATCGCGAAATGCTCCTCAGTGAGGAAGTAGTTCTCGACGCCTTCGCCGCCGGCCGTGCGCATCGGGTCGAAGAGGGCTTTCTGCATGCTCCTGATCATCGACGGGTTGTTCCTGAATATGGAAGCGGCGATAGGGGCCTGTCCGGGCGACCATCCGTACATGATGAACGGGATGTCGCCTTCGATGGCCATGCGGAGCGCGATGAACTTTACGATTCCCATGCAGCTAGTGCATATGGTGCTCGCCCGCTCGAGCGTCTTCGGGGCGTACATCTCCGATTTCTTCGCCTCCGAGAATATCTTCCTGAGGATGTCGAACCTTGGCTTATATATGATCAGGTCGATCCCGAGCCCCTCGACGACGTTGTGTATGTTTTCGAGCGACCTGGGGGATATGAACCCGTTGTCGATCGTCAGCGCGAGGATGGAGAGATCGTATGTCTCCTTGAGCACCGCCAGCGTATAGGTCGAGTCCTTGCCTCCGGAATACGCCATCAGGCAGTCGTAGCCGCCCTTCCTGCGCCGCTCGGCGAGAAGCTTCTCGAAGCGCGAGCGGTATTTCTCTATCGACCTGTCGAGGTGCTCATGGCCGCGGAAGCCGCGGCAGAAGGCGCACACTCCTTCATCATCGAATGATATGCCCGGGAATGTCTCGGGCAGAACGCATCTTGAGCATCGTTTCATCTCTTGTCCCCGATCAGGTTTTCGTTCCGGAATCAGAACTCGGTTGCGGGCGGCATCTCCCTGAGGTGCCTTGTCGCTTCAAGCTTACGTGCGAGGTCCTTCCACGCGCGCCCTATCTGTTCTACCGACAGGCCGAGAGCCGCCGCGACTTCCTCTTTCGGCACGTCGTTCACTACGCCATAAAGGATATAGTCGAGCACGTCGTACGGCATGCAGAAATAGAAATCCTCGTCGCTCACAACGTAGCTGTAGGTGTCGGGGCTCGGTGCCCGCTCGAGGATCTCGTCGATTACGCCGAGATAACGCCCGAGATCGTAGACCTGCTTCTTGTACAGGTTGGCGATCGGCTCGATGTCGACACCGCCGTCGCCGAATTTGACGAAGAACCCCTGCATCGCCTCCGACATGTTTGTCGTGCCGCATACGATATAGTGCCGTCTCTCCGCCTCGTAGTAGAGCTGTATCATACGCGTGCGCTGCTTGATGTCGTTCGCGGCCATCAGCTCGAGATAATCCTTCAGTGGCAGGCGCTTTTTCTTCACCGTGCCGTCCTCCAGGAGCAGCTCTATCGAGTAGGCGTTTATCCTGTCCGCGTCGAGAAGGTTCTGCGGCAGCACGAGCCTGAACCTGAACGGCTCCGGTACCCCGGGGAAGAGCTTTCTGACGACGGCGTCTCTCTTCTCGTAGACCCCGAACGCCTCGAGGTAGGGCGAGATGTTGACTTCCTTGTATTCGATGCCGAGCTTCTCGGCCTGCTTCGCGCCGTACTCCCGGCTGACGGGATTCGAGTCGTTCTCCGGAAGAAGCAGGCCGAAGACCTTGTCAGGCCCGAGGGCCCGGACGCTCAGTGCCGCCGAGACGGCCGAATCGAGGCCTCCGCTCAAACCTATCACTATGCCCTTGCGGTTGAAGAAGTCGGTGACCGAGGTCCTTATCATGTCCACTATCTTATCGGTCGCCTTCGCCGGGTCTATGTCGAGAACGTTCTTGCTGAATGCCATCTGTTTCAACCTTTCTTCATTTCCTGTCCGAGGCCCTTCTTCGTTATCTTGCCGGAGGATGTCTTGGGCAGGGAATCCATGAACTCGACCGTCTTCGGCACCATGAAATCCTCGAGATGCCTCATGCACCACGCCAGTATCTCTTTCTCCGTGAGCGTCGACCCCTCCTTGAGCACTACGAAGGCCTTGACCGCCTGCCCGAGTATCCCGTCCTCGACCCCGACGACCGCCGCCTCGACGATATCCGGGATCTCGTACAGCGCGCTCTCCACCTCTTTGGGGCTCACCTTCTCCCCGCGGCTCTTGATGATATCATCTTTTCTCGACACGAAATAGAGATACCCTTCCGCGTCCATCTTGAAGAGGTCACCGGTGTACAGCACTTTCTCCCATGGATACGGGCCGGGACGCAGCATCCGCGCCGTCTCCTCGGGAAGTTCCCAGTAACCTTTCATCACGTTGGCGCCACGCACGACGAGCTCTCCCGGCGTATCCGGATCCGTTATGACGTTGTCATCCTCGTCGACGAGGTAGACCTGCTCGTTGGGCATCCCTTTCCCGACCGAGGTCGGACGCGTCCCGAGCTCGAAGGGGGGGAGGTACGAGACCCTCTTGCACTCGGTCAGGCCGTACATCGAGTAGATCGCCGCGTCCGGGAATATCTCCTGGAGCCCGAGGATATGTGATACGGGCAGGGCGGCGGCCGTGTTCGTAAGGTAGCGCAGGTCGGGGAAACTCATCTCCCTGAGTTTTTCGATCTGAAGGAGCATCGCCGACATCGTGGGCACTATCGGAAAACCGGTCACTCTTTCCTTTTTCATCAGGTCGATCACGGCGAAGGGAAAGAGGAACGATTTTTCGAGCACGAGAGTCCCGCCGAACTGGGCCGCCATGATCGCCTGGTACAGGCCGTAATCGAACGAGAGAGGGAGGACGCTGAGGATGATGTCGTCCTCGACGTTTTCGAGGTATGTCGTTATCGAGGTGGACGCTGACACCATGTTACGGTGGGTGAGCATGACGCCTTTCGGGTTCCCCGTCGTGCCCGATGTATAGATCAGCGAGGCGAGATCGATATCGATCGCCCTGCGGGGCGGTATCGAATCGTCGCCATTCTCCGCGGCGTCGTTCCAGGAAAGCATGATGAGGGACGGGCTCTTCTCCCGGAGGAACGCTTCGGGCTCTTCGGTATCACCTGCTACGACCACCGCCCTCAGGGAACCTGCCGAAGCTGCAGGGCCTCCAGCCGTAGTCCATTTGCCGCTGTGCGTTATCAGCGCCGAAGCTCTGCAGTTATCGAGGATGTAGGCGAGCTTGTCAGTCTTGATCGTGGGGTTGAGGACGACGAATACCGCGTCCGCCTTGAGGATGCCGAAGATAGATATGACGGTCTCAGGCGAGTTGTCCATCAACACGACGACCCTGTCGCCGTAGCCGACGCCGGCCGCCGTCAAAGCCCGTGCGAGGCGGTTCGCGCGTGCCTCGACCTGGCTCCAGGTCAGGCGCGACCGGCCGGCTACCAGCGCGGTCTTCTCCGGAAGTCGTGAGGATGTGTTTTCCAGGAATTCCTGTAAAAGCATCTCTGCTCTCTGCCGGTCTAGCCGCCTATCTTCATCTCGGTGTAAGCGGCGAGTTTTCCGATCGAATCGAAGTTGTCCGGGATTAGCTCCTCGTCCTCGACTTCTATCGCGAATTCGTCCTCGACGAAGGCTACGAGCTCGAGTATGCCTGTCGAGTCGATGATACCCTTCTCGAGGAAAGAATCATCGTCCGCGATAGGGTGATCTGCTGATCCGAGAAGTATATTTTCCATTATGTATGTGCGGATCTTGTCATTCATCTTCAAAGCCGGCCTCCAAGTGTCTGTAAAGGTCTATACGCTCACAACTCGATGAAGTATCGATCTGTCGCCGCGTCATACACATGGAACTGCCCGGCGCGGCGCCGCCGGACGAAGTCCGGCGATAAAACAGCCTACGCAGAAGATGTGCCAATCATCAAGAAAATTTTAAAATATTGTGCCCGAAGCTTTGTCAGCCGCTTATCGAATGCCGAAATAAAGCGAGATAATATGCTGGAGCCCGAAATCACCGTATGCCGCGGCGGCGTAATCGATCGTGATGCGGTCATCGAGATCGACACCCGCTCCGAATGTGAATCCGTCGCCGGCCCTGCTCTTGCGGCCGCACCATCCGCCGCGCAGGGCTACTGTGCCGGCGATAGCGACTTCGGCGCCCGCTCCGATATACGGTTCTTCGAACCTCGGCTTGACGAAGTCGAGCCCGAGCGAGAATCCGACGCTGCTTGCCGGAGCGTTCATCGTGTAGACCACCCCGGCCCGCGTTGTCGTCGGGAGCGGCTCCTCTTTCTCGATGAATTTGACGGCTGGGCCTATGTTCTGGACGGTGAGCCCGAGTTTCAGATCGGCCACCGGCACATCGTAGAACGCGCCGATGTCAAAGCCGAACCCGCCCGCCGACCACTCGGCCAGCGCCTCCCTGAAATATTTCAGATTGATCCCTCCCGAGAAGTTCGCGGTGGGACCGAATCCCAGCCCGACAAGAGCCTGGTAGTCGTAGTTCTTCAGGGGGTCTGTCGCCTGACCGAAATCATCGTATCCCTGGATGTCGTCCCCGTACTCGTATATCAGCCCTCCGCCGATCGTGAGCCATTTCGAAACGCGCGTATTGCCGGAGAGGCTGGTGTATCTCTTGTCCATCAGCCATTCTGAATGGAACAGGCCAATTCCGCTGTTGTCCATCGATGTGATCGTCGCGGGATTGGAAAGCCAGTTGAACTGGTCGCTGTCCAGCGCGGCCTTGACCTCGCCCATGGCGATCGATTTGGGGCCTACCGGCCTGAGAAGATAGCCGGCGCCGGCGCTGCCCGGCCCGTCTGTGGCCCTGGCGGCCGGCGCCGAAAAAATCGATGCCAAAAGGATCGCCAGGATAATCGCTCTGATGAATGTTGCGTGATGTCTCATGCTGTATCCTTACGCTATCCTGTTTCCTCAGGTCAGTTGACTATCATTATAGGCCGCTTGTCGAAGACCTGGCCGCCCGAATCGGTCGTTATCACGTAATAAACGCCGCTCATGACCTGGCTGCCGTTCTGGTTCTCGCCGTTCCAGTTCATAGCAGTCTGCGTGCCAATCTCTTTTCGCCACACCTCGAGCCCGTTTCCGTCGTAGATCGCGACCCTGCCGTTCTCGGGCAGATTCATAAGGCTGAGTCCGCCTGAGCCGGGATGGTACGGTACGGGGAATATGCTCAGGGCCGGCGCCGACAGCGGTGTCGGGTTCTCGCCGGCGAAGATGAACGTGTCCACGGCCGATACTATCATGTGGTCGGCGTCGTCGTAGGAGACCGCCCTCAGATAATAGGTGGCCGGGGCAAGAAGCTCGCCTGTCGCGCTCGTGTGTGTCTGGCCGTAGCTGCCGTCGTCCCATGCCGACATCGAGTCGAGGCTCGCGTCTCTGTCGTACTGCACGAACCCGATCGTCGGATACTGGGTCTGCCAGTCGACTTCGAGGCCGCTGGTCCCATTCGGCTGTATGTCGGTGATCTCGCAGAGGCTATTGACAGCCGGGGCCGCGTCCTGGGGGATAGTCATCCCCGAGACGAGGTTGGAGAAGAGGCCCCTGTTGCCGTCGGCGTCCTTCGCCTTCAGGCGGTAGAAGTAGATCGTGCCCTTCTGAAGTCCCGTATCCACATAGGTCGTAGTGGAGGCCCCGACGCTGTCGACCGCCACGAATCCCGAGGTGGCCGAGAGTGAACGGAAGATCACGTATCCCGCTACTTCGGGCTCCGGATTGGGCGACCAGCTGATCATGTAGCTCGCGGTCTGGGCTGCCAGAGGTGTCAGAGGGACTATAATAAGTAGAAAGATCAATGATGCTGTAATGGCGATTCCTCTCATGGTCTTTCTCTCCGTCTTGCTTTCGATGCTTATCAAAGGATGAATTTACAGTGCCTCGCGATCCTGTCATCAGAAAGGATTGCGATCATGCCGCACTCGTTGCAATTTCCTCCATTTCAGTGGGGCAGTGGTCCGGAGAATGGTGTTCCTCATCGTTCCCTTCCATCATTCATGAAATCCGATGCCGTCCCATGCGACGCGAGGATTCCCTGGTACTTTTCTTAATCTTACTGGCCGGTATTCGCAAGTGCAATTTTACTGCCAAGGAGAAGCAGTAGGGCGGTGTGTGAATCGGCATTGGAGAGGCGTATCCGGATAAGATGTCAATCGAGTGTGTCTTAAATCGAACATATCATCCATTATGTCATTAGACGGCGGAAATAATAAAAAATGAAAATAGGGACTGTCCCTCATGCACTGCGGCTGGCGGTCCCGGAATAGAGCGTTGCGCGGCAGGTACCTGAAAGTGGACGCAGTGTATTCTTCCGGGGCCTGGATATCGCACTCTGCCCGTTTCGCGATGCCATCATGGGCCGACGGGCCGCGGCCACCCGGGACCGCAAGACGGCGCGGAGCTTCCGGTTATTCCGGTCTTTCCCGGATAGTGACCGTCTCCGGCCGGTTCTCCTTGACCGGCATGTATATTGCATATTAAGTTGTCGGGGAGGTATGCAATGCTGAGATCTATTCTATTGTATCTTTCGATGGGGGCGGTGCTGCTGGCGCCGCTTACGGCCGCTGACGCCACCAACTATTACCTGGCACCGGGCGGCAGTGACGGGAACAGCGGCACTTCGACGGCCCAGCCCTGGGGCACTCTTCAGAGTGCGGGAACGAGGATATCGGCCGGCGACACGCTGTTCATAATGGGAGGGACCTATTCGAACGCGCAGTACCTTCAGGATGAGGGAGGCAGGCTGCGCGGGACGGCGTCAGCACCGATCGTCTTCAAGGCTTACGGCGATTCGCCGGCTGTCTTCGTATCGACCGGGCCAAATCCGCTTGGCAGATGGTACCGGGACTACTTCATGTTCACAAGCGGCAGCAGCGATTACATAGTGATCGACGGCTTCGGTTCGCTGCCGCCGTACTCGCCCCTGTATCTGAGGTTTGAGGGGCATGAAGAAACCCACAACCTCATCCGTTTCAGCGGAAGCTCGAGCAATTACTGCGAGCATATAACGGTCCGCGGGGTCGAGATCGACGGCGGCCATACATCCGCGTTTGCCGGCACGGGCGCCGACGACGTCGCCGTGGGGCTCGTGGTCGAGTATTGCCGGATGAGCGAGTTTACCGACAACTACATACACCATATCCATCACCCGACAGGCCCGATCGCGCCGGGAGACGGCACCGAGCGTGTACAGGGCAGCGGACACGGGATCTATGTCTACAGCGCCGAGCTGTGCCTGATCCAGGGCAACAGGATCGAGAGATGCAACCACGGCGCGATGGAGATCGAGATCCAGAGGCCCAGCGGTCACCCGGCCCGGTACATGAGGATAATCGGTAACGTGATCGAGCAGCATTACGGGGGCGGCATCTACATGCCTTTCAACGCCCATCACAACCTCGTCGAGAACAACATCATCACGCACTGCGGCGAGACAACCGATTTCGGTAAGCCGGGCATCCAGCTCTCCGGTTCGGAAAACACTGTCCGCGGTAATGTGATATACAACCCGATGAACCAGCCGTTGAGGCTCGAAGCGCAGACAGCGATCGGCTTCAATTACATCACCGACAATAACCTTATCTACAACAATACGTTTTTCGGAAGCCGTTACAACCTGGGGATACTCGTCAAGAACATCAGTGATCCCAACTGCTCGGCGGAGGGCAACCTCTTCGCCAATAACATCCTCTACAGGAGCACGGGCCAGGTAGAGGACTCGGGCGGCCGGGAGGCGGAGATGACGATCGATCTCTACGGCGCCAACGACCAGCACAACTGGTGCGATCCCAATGCGAACGGGTGCCTCCCCAACGGGACGCACTGGGGCGGCAACGCATTCCTGAACAACCTGATCAGGCGCAACGCGGAGGGCGGAGACTACCCCAGGCTCGTCCTCTGGGCCAGGGACGCCACCTACGGCGGTGGATGGACCGAATGGAGTCTCCCCGAGCTCAGCGCCAACGACCCGACCGCGTGGAGCGGCAACATCGGGCTTGATCCTATCATCAGGAGCGAGGACCCCGACGGTTACGGCCTCACCAACGGCTGGTGGCGCCTCTCAGAAGGAAGCCCCGCTATCGATGCCGGTGTACCAGTGAACGACAATCTCGGCGCGTACGTGGAGTCACTGTATCCGGGTTACGGATGGAGCAACCGGCCTTACGGCGGCGCCGCGCCCGATATGGGAGCATACGAGTTCAACGGCGAGGATCCCTCACCGCTCAGCGGGCCGAACATCAACATATTGCCGGGCAACGGTCATTAGAAGCGATCGCCTTAAGGCGCCACGGACTTCGATCATGAAAAAGCGCTTCATCATCATACGATGGTGAAGCGCTTTCCTTTTCGTAATGGATCGCCGGTCAGGCCGGCCGGTCATCTCCCCGGCCGCACCTCGAGGGCGCCGGTCACCAGGGATGATATGTCCTCGACCTTCTGCCGCCACGTCTCCATCCTCGCTACCCTGTCGATCTCGTCGGACGAGGCTATATGCCTTCCTGCCAGCTCCTCCTTCAGGGCTGAGTCGAAAGCCGCGCGATCGCCCGCGATCCGCACGATCTTCTCATAGAATGCTATCTCGGGGAGGTCGACGGATATGACCGGTATTCCCAGCGCGAGGTATTCCTTGAGCTTGATCGGGTTGACGTTGACCGTGAGTTCATTGACCTTGAAAGGGATCAGGCCGATGTCGAAGAGCCTGGCGTACGTTATCAGGTCGGAGTACTTCTTCTGTCCGAGGAAGTGAGCGTTGCGGAACGCCTCGAGGCGGCCGACGTCGACGGAACACTCACCGATGAAAACGAAGTTGACGCCGGGATTGTTTGATATGACGTGCTCGAGTAGATCGAGATCTATCCACTCGTGGATAAGCCCGAAGAATCCGGCTATCGGCGAGCCTATCCCTTTCATGTCGGAGGGGACGGCGGCCCCGCCGGTCTTCCCGTCGTGGAAGTAATCGTAATCTACCCCGTGGGATATATAATGCGTGTTGTCGTTAAATGGTTTTCTGCTTTCGTAGAGAGTGCGCGCGGAGGCGAGGACGACGTCCGACATCTCGCACAGCTCCCGCTCCTTGTGGATGATGTCGTCGTCGATGAACGAGAACTTGCTCCATTCGTCGACGCAGTGATAGACGAGCAGTCTCCTGTCCATGCGGCTGACTATATAGCCCACATTCGGAAGGTAGGACCAGTAGATGACATCCTCCATCCGCAGCTTCCTGATGTAGTGGTCAAGAGCGCCCTTCAACAGCGCAGCGTTGATCCGCCTCGCCGCGGCCGAACCGTGGAAAGGGATCACGACGGGCGTGAAAACGTACAGGTTGTCATGGATCTTTTCTGCACCGCGCGAGAACGATTTCAGCTTTCCCGCGATGCGCCTGACGTCCCGGCCGCCGAGGCCTGGCTTTCTCAAGCCGATCGAGTTGACCCACAGGACGCGGTTTTTCTCCGAGAGCAGCCTCATTATCTGGTGCTTGCTGGTCGGGTCGCCGTGCCAGTCGTTGGCGAAACAGATTATGTTCTTTCCCTCGATCAATCTCTCTCCCCGTGCTTCGGGATGGCGCCGTCGGAAGTACAGCGAATGGCGGCAAAGGCGTCAAGGGCAAAAATCGGGCCGGTCCGGTACGGAGACCGCCTCAGAACCGTTGAATATCGTTGTCCTCGCTGTCGGCCATGGGGTAAGGTGTCACCGGTGCGACGGGCGGGTGAAAGGCCCGCCGGCCGGAACCTGGACTTTGAGAGAGGAACTGAATGGCCGCTCACAAGGTGCTGATGGTCGGTCCGTACCCGCCTCCCGAGGGGGGCTGGTCGACGGCGATACGTGAGGAGCGGGAGGAGCTCGAGGCCAGAGGTATCGACTGCCGGGTGCTCAACCTGGGCGCAAACAGGCGGGTCCGGAGCGACCGGTACATCCGGGTGCGCAATGGGGCCGATCTTTTTGCGAAGCTTCTGAGGTTCGCTCTGTCCGGATATCTCTTCAGGCTCCACATGAACGGAGACTCCCTGAAAGGGATGAGGATCGTCCTGGCGGCCTCTCTTATCTGTTCGCTCTGCCTGCGCAGGCCGTGCCTGTCATTTCACGCCGGAGTCAGGCAGAGATACTTCCCCCACGGCGGCAGAAGGATGCTTGGTCTCGCCTGGCGCGTCGTCTTCGGGATACCGAAGATCGTGATATGCGATAACGACGAGGTCAGGAAGATGATCGCATCATACCGCCGGAGAGGAAGGGGAGTATACGGGGTATCCCCTTTCTCGAGCAGAAGGGTGGCATACACTCCCGCGGCGCTTACGCCGGCGACCGAGGCCTTCCTGTCCTCGCACAGCCCGGTGATCTTCTCGTATTTCGCCTACAGGCCAGAGTACAGGATCGGCATGCTGTTCGAGGCCGTGCGGCGCCTCAGGGGCAGCTACTCATCGACAGGGCTTCTCGCCGTGGACGACCGTTCGCATCCCGATCCCGGTACGTGGGACGAGGCGCGCGGGTACATGGAGGATGAAGGACTCGCCGGCGCCGTTCTGGCGACCGGTGAGGTAGGCCGGGACGAGTTTCTCACGCTGATGAGCCGGTCGGACCTGCATGTGAGGACGCCCATGACCGACGGGGTATGCTCCTCGGTGCTCGAGTCGCTTTATCTCGGCGTGCCGGTAGTCGCCGCCGACAACGGGAGCAGGCCTGAAGGGGTAGTGACCTACAGGGGAAAGGATATCGACGACATGGTCTCGACTATCGGGCGCGCGATAGAGGGGAAGGAAGAGCTGCGCAGGACGATCGGCGCCGGCGCGGCGGCTTCCGAGGACAGCGTCGCCCGGCTGGCCGATATACTCGAGGAGGAATTCGGGCTCGATGGATGATGGATCGAAGATACGTGTGATGTTCGTGACGCCCTGCTTCGGGTACGGCGGCCTGGAGAGGGTGGTGCTCGATATAATCGCCAGTATCGACAGATCACGTTTCACGCCTTTTTTCTGCACTCTGCTTGCTCCCGACGCGGAGATGTTCAGAAAGCTCGAGCGGCTCGATGTCCCCTCCACTGTGATCGACAAGGGCGACGGTGTCAGCTGGTCGCTCGCCGTCAGGCTTTCCCGGCTCCTGCGCAGGGAGCGCATCGACCTGGTCAATCCGCACGATATAGGAGCGACTCTATACGCGGCCCCGGCGGCGCGGATGGCTGGTATCGATGCGGTGGTCCACACGGATCACAGCCAGATACTGACGAAGAAGAGGCTGCTTCCCGTGTACCGGTGGGTCCTGCAGCACCTGGTCACAGGCTCGGTCACCGTCTCCCGCGATCTCGAGGCCTATCTGGTGGAAGAGATGGGAGTGGACCGGGCGAGGATCGTCACGATCCCGAACGGGATAGACGTCAAGAAGTTCGAGGCGGCGGTCGGCGATCCGGCCCTGAGAAAGCAGCTGGGTATCGCCGAAGGGGCCTCGGTCATAGGGAGCGTCGGCAGGCTTACAGAGCAGAAAGGGATGGAATATCTCATCGATGCGTTCCCCGCGGTGATTGCCCGCCATCCCGGGGCGGCCCTCGTGATAGTCGGGGACGGTGAGCTGAGGGCGGCGCTGGAAAAGCGGGCAGTCGACAACGGCCTCGAGGGAAGGATCGTCTTCACGGGAATACGTGACGACGTTTCCCGGATGCTCGGGCTGTTTGACATATTCGTTCTTCCGTCGTTGTGGGAGGGACAGCCGATAACGATCATGGAGGCGATGGCCTCGGGCAGGCCGATCGTCGCGACGGATGTAGGGGGAAACGGCGAGATACTTCAGTCGGGCAGGCTGGGTATCCTGGTGCCCTCACGGGACCCGGATGCCATAGCGGGAGAGGTCAACAGACTGATCGAGGATCCCTCGATGGCGGCGGGAATGAGGGAAAGGGCCCACTCGCATGCCGTGTCCGCGCTGGACAGAGCTTTGATGACGAGACGCTACGAGGAAGTGTTCATCTCCTGCCTGCGCGATGGCGCCCCCGCCTGAACCTACCTGCCGGTGACGTCCGTAGTATCCCCGCGTCCTTCTATGACGTCTACGATCCTGCGGCAGAGCAATGGAGCTGCCTTCTTCGCGTAATCCGCGGATGGATGCGAGTTCCCCGGCGCCTGGGCGTAATCGGCCTTGAGGAAGTTCCCACCCTCGGTGCCCAGCTCGAAGAAGTCCCAGACGAAGATGTTGTCACCCGGCTCGTCCCAGACGTCCCTTACCCACTGGGCGAACTTCCTCGCGCGCGCGGCATTCGCTTTCTGCACCGAGCCGCCCTTCAGCATGGCGGACAGTCTGGCCCTCCACGAGGTGTCCTCGGCGCGCGGCGCCGGCGTCCAGACGATAAATCTCGTATCCGGGAAGAGCCTCATCTTCTCCTTAAGGGCTCCATACTGCAGCATGTAGTTCTCCATGCGCTTGTCGCTCGAAGCGATGTCGGGGCTGCCCGTGTCCTCGAGGATGTCGCTGCAGGGGAAGCAGTGCTTGAAAACGATCACGTCATACTCCGGGGCCAGTATCTCGAGGGTCGGCTCTTCCATGTAAGGCGTGTCTCCACCGTGGGCGACCCAGATATTCCAGTAATCGTACGGGTAGTTGTTCCAGCCGTAAGGCGATTCTTTAGGGAAGATGCGCTCCTCGATCCTGTAATCCGTTCCGTTCTCCATGTTATGCTTTTCGAACCACCCGGGTACCCCGCCGTCCCATATGTTCTGCCCAGTGCTGTGATGCAGAAAGATTATCTTCACGCTCGTCTCCTCCGATCCGGCGGTGGCGGTAAGTACCATCAGGATAAGCAGAAGCGTTCCGCCGGCCTTCATGCTTATAGTCATCCTCTTCATCGTCTCACAGCCTTTCTCGCCATCCGGCGATCCTGTCCGGGCCCTGAAGGGCCTTGGTCCGAATTGTATCACGCCACGGCCGGATTTCGTGATATTTATTATATGATCGTCCTTTGGCACGGTTCCGGCTAAAAAAGACTGGACAGCGGGATGTCTTGACTTAAGATGAGACCTGGCTGTAACTCAATATATTGTACGGCATAACACAATATGACACCGGCCGTGAACGATCACGGGACGGTGGGTGGACGGAGCAGAGATGGCATCATTCGAGATCGTCCGTACCGACGACCCCTCCGCGTACCGCGGCCAGATCCTCAGGTTGTGGGAGAAGAACCTGCCCGGGACCCCTGCGGAACGGTTCGAATGGATGCGGGAAGGCAACCCTGCAGGGCCGACGACATGGTTCCTTGCTTTCGAGGAGGGGAGTGGTGAGATCGCCGGCACCTTGACGATCATGCCGAGGCGCCTCTACCGCGGGGGCAGGCAGTATATGGCGGGGATCATGGGCGATTTCATGGTCGACGCCGCTCACAGGGTGTTCGGGCCGAACCTGATGCTCGTACGGGCCGCGCTGAATTCACTCGGTGACCTCGGACTGTCGTTCATCTATACCGTTCCGAACGAATCATCGAGAAAGGTTACTGAGCATGTCGGTGTCAGGTACGTGACGGCCCTGGACTGCTGGGCCAGGCCGCTCGATTACGGCTTCTACCTGAGAAAACGCCTTCCGGCCCCGGTCGCGTCTCTGCTCTCGCCGGCAGCGGGAGCGGCCTTCAGGATCTCATCGAGAGAGACATGGATGAGTTTCGCAGGCGAGGTCGAGGAGACGCCGGATATAGGAAAGGATTTCGAGGGATACTGGGAGCGGCTCAGGGACGGCGCGGAAATGCTGACCGGAGAGAGGAGCGCCGCGTACCTGCGATGGAGGTATCAGGCAAATCCGCTTTACCGGTTCAGGTTCCTCGCGTGCAGGAAAAGAGGGAGCGGGGAGATGTCGGGGTTCACCGTCTTCTGCACCCGAGAGGAGAACAAGCTGGACGTTTACGACCTGCAGGCGGACGACGGCGGCTCTTTCGACGCGCTGGTCAGGGCTCTTATCGAAGCCGGCCGCGCCATGAGAAGCCAGGCGGTCTACATCATAGCTCCCCGCTGGAGTTCCAGCCTTGCAAGGTTGGGCAAGTTCAGGTTCCTCGACACGAAGGACACCCTTCAGCTTGGCTTTTTTGGAGGCCAGGACCTTTCTCTCGAAGAGTGGCATTTCATGAGCGGCGACAGGAACATCTGAACGTACCGCAGCGAGGCCTGAGCTGATATTCGGACGGGAACTCATGATGAACCGTAGGATCGACAGAATTCACTCGCTGACCCGGGCCGAGGTGGTCGGCAGGATCGGCGAGAAGATGCGCACTATAGGCGAGAGGTTCGGCGAAAAACCGGAAGCTCTGCTACGCGCGGAGTTCGGAAGGATGGACGATGCGGACGTGCCACCGCCCGCTCTGGCCATTCCGGCTCTTTTAGACGCCGTCAGGACGGCCGGCCTGTGGAAGGAAAAGTTCCCACAGTCCTTCTCCAGTGAGATATCTGTCGCCGAAGGGATCCTGGCGGGCCGTATCCCAATCTTTTCCGGGACGGTCGAGCACCGGGAAGGTATCGACTGGCATCGGGAGCCCGTATCGGGGATAAGGGCGCCGCTGAGGTTTTACAGGGACATAGATACGCTCGATCCCGCGTTAGTAGGTGACGTCAAGCATATATGGGAACTCAACCGCTGCAATTTCCTCGTCACCCTCGGCCGCGCCTATGCGGCTACGGGTCAGCGGGAGTTCTACGAGGGATGGAAGCGGATCGTCACATCATGGATCGACTCCAATCCATACAACATCGGCGTGAACTGGGAGAGCAGCCTCGAGCTCGCCATAAGGGCCGTCAACTGGCTCTGGTCGGCCGCCCTCTTCTCCCCCGAGCTGACGAAGGACGCGGAGACTCGAGGACGGCTCATGCGTGCTCTCTATCTGCACGGCCGGCACATCGAGAGGCATATCTCCTACTACTTCAGCCCGAACACACATCTCACCGGCGAGGCGCTCGGGCTGCTTTATATCGGGAAGGCGTATCCCGCTCTCAGCGGGGCGGGAAGGTGGGCGAAAACGGCGGAGGATATCCTCGAAACGGAGCTGCGGAAACAGATCCTCCCCGACGGCGGATATTTCGAGATGACGACCTGGTATCACAAGTACACTGTAGATTTCTACCTGAACTATCTGCTTCTTTCGAGGCGCCCCGATGAGGAGACCCGGACAATCATACGCCGTACGGTAAGGCACATCGCCCTGCTGGCGGCGCCGGACGGGACGATCCCGCTCATAGGCGATTCCGACGGCGGAAGGCTGCTCTTTCTCTCGTCCTCGAAAACCGACGTGAGGGGCTCCTGCTGTACCGCCGCGGTGATGCTGGAGGACGGGGAGCTGAAGTCTCTCTGCGGGGGCCGTTTCGAGGAGGAAGCCCTCTGGCTCCTGGGCGGTGACGGCATGAAACGGTTCGACGAGTTGAACGCGGCCGCTCCGGTGCCGGCCCATTCTATCAATCCGGATACCGGCCTCTTCTGCTTCCGCAACGGTATAGGGCCCGAAGATACGGCGATGATCATAGACTGTGGGCCGCACGGGTGGAAGAACTGCGGCCACGCCCACGCCGACCTTCTTAGCTTCGTCCTGTACAGCGGGGGAATCCCGGTCATCGTAGACCCCGGAACATTCACGTACTCAGGGTCGAGGCGGATACGCGACGGATCGAGAAGCAGCATGAGGCATAATACCGTCTCTTTCAACGGCGTCTCGCAGTCTGAGCCGGACGGTACGTTCGGGTGGCTCACCAGGGCCGCTCCCGGCAGGGCGCGATGCGACATCAGCGGTGATTTCGGGATCTTCGCCGGCCAGGGACTGCCGGCAGGCGGCTTCGGGCAAGCACATGCGCGTGTCGTTTATTTTTTCCGCGGCCGGCTCATCGTGATCATTGATTTCATCGACTCGCGGGAGAAGCCCTTCTCGTTTCTCGGCAATCTGCAGTTCGCTCCGGGCAGGCTCGACAGGACGGGCGAATGCCTGTTCAGGTTCGCGGCCCATGATGTGGAGCGTCACATCAGGGTCGCCGCTCCGCGCGATGCCGGGCTAGAGGTCTCTGAGGCGGATATCTACCCCGACTATGATCTCGCATTGACCGCGCCGAGGCTCATGGTGACTCAGAGGGATGCCAGAGCGCCTGTGTGGGTGGCGACGATGATCGGCTCGGACCGGGGACTCGTAGAGGGGATAACATTCGACCGGGACGGATATATGACCTCGTCGTCCGGCGGAGTTTCGGTTAGACTGAGGACTCTGGTCGGGGAGATGTATTCGGACCTGTTTGATATAAACGCCTCGGCTGTCTTCCGTGAGGGCGGAAGGACATTCGCGGCGCTTCGTAATTCCGTGATGGCCGCCGGAGCCGAAGGAGATCCGGTATTCGAGGTCAGAGGCGGACAGGGATTTATCTCCGCGGTTCTGGAGGACGGTGAGGCTAGGGTCACAGCCGGCGGTCAAGCTCCGCCGATGAAGTTCGGTGAGACTATTGACAGTATATTCCTCAACGGCAGTCCGGCATCTTTCAGGCGCAGTGGAGACTGGATCGAGATAGACCACGGTCCCGGGAAGGGAAGATGAAGATGGAACGAGCTTCGGATTCTATGTCCACCTCCCCGATATATGAGGGCAAGTCGGCGCGGGTATCCTCATACCTGGCGGTAAAGAGAGGGATCTACCATCTCTGCAGATGGGCCGGCCTCTTCGCCCTGGCGCGGCGCAGGACCGCGGGCGCACTTCGTATCCTGTGCTATCATGGCTTTTCTCTCGGAGACGAGAGCCGGTTCGCCCCGAGGACGTTCATGGAGCCGGCGACATTCGAGAAGAGGATGGCGTACCTGAAAAAGAACGGGACTCCCGTCCTTGGGCTCGGCGAGGCCCTCGAGAAGCTCTCAGCCGGCGAGATGCCGCCGCGGGCAGCCGTCATCACAGTCGATGACGGTTTCTACGGCACTTACGCGAAGGCGCTGCCGATCCTGAAGGCTTTCTCCTTTCCGGCTACCGTCTACGTCACGACATATTACGCGGTCAAGAGAAGTCCCGTGTTCAGGCTGGTGGTCCAGTACCTGTTCTGGAAGACCAGCAGGAGGGAACTCGAGCCTTACGGGCTCGGTATTCCCGGCGACAGCCCGGTCCCGCTTCTGACCGAAGCGCAGAAGAGCGACGCGGTGATGAGGATCATCCGGTACGGCGAGAGTTCTCATGACGAAGGCGGCAGGATAGAGCTTTCCCGCCTTTTGGGCGAGCGCCTCGGAGTCGATTACGATGAGGTGGCCGGGAGCCGTATCATGAGCATCATGGACCCGGAGGAGATCGCCGCTATGGCCCGCGAGGGGATAGACATCGAGCTTCACAGCCACCGCCACGACCTTCCGCTCGACCGTGAGGCGGCGCTGCGGGAGATCGAGGAGAACCGTTCGGTCCTCGAGCCCCTGGCCGGCAGGCGTCTCGTGCATTTCTGTTACCCCAGCGGATTTTACAGGGAAGAGCAGTTGCCCTGGCTCGCGGAAGCGGGGATCGCGAGCGGGACCACATGCATAAGGGGATTGAACTATCAGGATACGAACCAGCTCGAGCTGAGGCGTTTTCTCGACGGCGAGGACGTCTCGTTCATAGAGTTCGAAGCAGAGATCAGCGGCTTCTCAGAGATGATGAGGCGCGCCTTCTCGGCCATGAAGAGTATCGTCGGCGGGAGCTGATCAGCGGCGGGCCGGACAGGCCGGCCCGCGAAGGGACGCCAGCGGATGTGCGGCATATTCGGAATAATAAACCGTGACGGGAGCCCGGTGGACCGGGATGGGGCGATCCGCGCGCTCGACATCCTCTCGCACAGGGGGCCGGACGGACGGGGCTATTATCACGAGGGTAACGTCTTCCTCGGGCACGCGCGGCTGAGCATCATCGACGTCGAGGGTGGAACGCAGCCTATATACAACGAGGACCACAGCATCCTCGTTATCGCCAACGGGGAGATCTACAACCACCGGGAGATAAGGAGCTGGCTCGAGGAGAAGGGACACAGGTTCGCCACGCGCTCCGATTCCGAGGTGCTCGTCCACCTGTACGAGGAGGAAGGCACAGATTTCGTCGGGCGCCTCAACGGTATGTTCGCGTTCGCGATCCACGATACAAGGGACGGGACGGTATTCCTCGCCCGCGACAGGGTAGGCATCAAGCCGCTTTACTACTGCGATAACGGCCCGCGCTTTATATTCTCGTCCGAGATGAAGGCAATAGCCGGGTCGGGCCTCGTCCCGGTCTCCATCAATGACGATGTCGTCTACCAGTTCCTGACGCTTCACTACTCGATACCGCCGCAGACCCTGTTCGAGGGGATCGTATCCCTCATGCCGGGTCATCACCTGAAAGCCGGACGAGATGGGATCGAGCTTACGCAGTACTGGGATATCCGGCCGAACGAGGGCGGAGAGGTCCTCTCTGACGAGGAAGCGTTCGAGCGGACAGAATCGCTCCTGTCCGATTCGGTGGAAAAAAGGCTGATGAGCGACGTGCCCCTCGGGCTTTTCCTGAGCGGGGGGATCGATTCGAGCCTGATCGCGGCGCTGATGCACAGGATAGTCGGTCCCGGCATCAAGACCTTCTCGATCGGGTTCCGCGAGAAGGACTATTCCGAACTCCCGTACTCGAAACGCGTCAGCGAGATGATATCGTCCGAACACACTGAGATAATAATGACGCCCGCGGAGATAATGGAGAACATCGAGTCGGTCATATGGTACCGCGAGACGCCTATCTCCGAGATGGCGGACATCCCCGTCTTTCTCCTGAGCCGGGCGGCGTCCGAGAAGGTCAAAGTCGTCCTGACCGGTGAAGGAGGGGATGAGGTGTTCGGCGGTTACAGCAAGTATGTGTTCGAGCGCAAGGCGGCCAGGGCTGTGGCCATGGGGCTGCCTCTGCTCAGGCCGGTCATGCGCAGCGGGGCGGCGGAGACGATAATGCCTCAGAGATGGCTCACTGCGTTCGAGCTCTTCTCCGAGCCGGACAGGTTCAGGCGGTACTACCGGTGGTTCAGCTATTTCCGCCACGAAGAGCTCGAAGAGATGCTCCTGCCGGAGAAGCGTGGCATACTGGATGGAGCGAATCTTTACGCCGGCGTCATGGGCGGCAGGCGCTTCCGCTCGAATCTCGACGAGATGCAGTACCTCGACGTGAAGGTCTGGCTGCCCGACAACCTCCTGCTCAGGGGCGACAGGATGTCGATGTCTGCAGGTCTCGAGGCAAGGGTGCCCTTTCTCGATCACCGCCTCGTGGAGTTGAGCTACACCCTGCCTGAACGGCTCAAGGTGCGTGGCTCGACGGGTAAGTATATAATAAAGAAGATCGCCGAAAAGTATCTCGACAGGGACATCATATACCGCAGGAAGGTCGGGTTCTCCGTGCCGGTCACCAGATGGCTGAGAGAGGACCTGAGAGAGCTCATGACGGAGAGCATCCTCAGGCCCGGTTCGTTCAGCCGGGAATATTTCACCTCCGGCGCGCTCGAGAGGATGGTAGGCGACCACCTTTCGGGCAAGCGCGACAACCACAAGAAGCTCTGGATACTGCTCAACTTCGAGCTCTGGCGCGACAGGTTCATCCGGCGCGGGTAATCCGGCCGGGAGCGGCGGATGCCGTTCTTTTCGTGGACAGAGCACGGTTTATGCTACTATCCTTCTGAATCGTCAGGCAGATGACAGGCGGTGCGACGAGAGATGGGTCTCGAAGACTTCATAACCAGGATACGAAGGGCGGAGACGCCTTTCTACGCGCGCCTGAACCGTATGGCGAAGGGGGTCAGGTCGTTTGAGGCGCCGGTAATACCTCCCTGGCACGGTTTCCTGTACAGGGAGCATCAGTTCCGGTACCATCTCTGGCGCGATTTCTGGCGCTTGATGTATTACCAGCCGATGTTCCGCACCCGCTGCGATTCATGCGGCAAGGGCCTCTACCTCTTTCATTCCGGGCAGGGGATCCCCTACCTGATCGGAGACCTCAGCATCACTATCGGTGAGAACGTCAAGCTGTACGATCACGTAGCCCTGGCGGGCCTCACCGTCGGCGAGCGATCCAGGCTCGTGATCGGCGATAACACAGAGATACCGACCTCGATATCGATATTCGTGGCGAATGAAGTGGCGATCGGCTCGAACTGCCTGATCGTATCGAGCTTCATCGCTGATAATCCAGGGCACACGATGAACTACGACACGCGTCTCAATGAGCGGGTCGAAACGGAGCGGGTCGGCAGGGTGCGGATCGGGGACTACGCGTGGGCGGCTCACTCCTCGATGATCATCGGTAACGTAGACGTAGGCGAGGGCGCGGTGATCGCGGCGGGAGCGGTGGTCACTAAGGATGTCCCGCCGTTCTGCGTGGTCGCCGGAAATCCGGCCAGGCTCGTCAAGAAGCTCCCTTTTCCCGTAGAGATGCGCGAAAGACTCAGTGAAGAGGCGTACCGCAGGTACGAAGAAGCCGAGATCAGAAGGTGACCGGCGGCCGCCGGACGTGTTTCCCTACATATAGAGCATCGCGAGCAGCTTGTAGCCGAGTATGCTTGCGCCTATGAGCAGGGCGACCCTCCAGATCTCCCCGACGGAGAGGAAGCGTGGGAACCTCATCCCCGACAGGGTATTGTGGGAAGCAAGCGTGGAGAGGGCCACCAGTATGTAGAGGACCGGCATGAATGTTTGCGAGAGGAAGACGGCACTGGCGACGAACCCTATCAGCGCCAGCTGCAGTATCTCGGCGTATCTCTCGTAGGCATTGCGCCTCTGGACGGCGGCGCCGTTCTTTCTTACTGAGATCTTTATCACGTCGGTGTAGCTGACGTACAGAAGCGACATCCAGACAAAATACCCTATCATCCCCAGCTCGGCCATGCACTTGATGAAGGCGCTGTGCGCGGCCAGTGTGCTGAATTCCCCGAAGTTCTGAAACCCGATCCCGAAAAGAGGATGCGACTTGAGGTAAACCAGCCCGTCGATCCAGGAGTTGACCCTGCCCGCCGCGGAGACCTCGTACGGCGAGAGGTTGCCCATCCTGCTCGGCGCCAGGGCGATCCCCGCCGCGAGGAAGAGGGCGCCGACCGCCATTCCCTTCAGCAGCCCCCATCGCTTAACCGAGAAGATCCCTATTATGCAGAGGAAGGCGATGAATCCGCCCCTTGAGTTCGTGTAGTAAAGCGTCAGCACCGATATCAGCACGCCTACGAGTATCAAGAACCTCGCCGTCCTGCTGACCGTCCTGTCGAAAAGCGTGACGAGCAGGAAGGGGAAGAACGAGTTGATCACGAGGGCGTAGTCGTTCGGGTCCCCGAAGATACCTATCCATCGCACGCGCGTCCCTTCCACGGGGGTCGAACCGGCGAGGCCGGTGCCCCGGAAGTGCATTATGATCCCGTTTATCGAGATCAGCACGGTGAGCGATACCAGCACCCAGCAGACCTTCCGGAACTTGTCCTCGTCGTCGACGATGTTGACTATCAGGAAGAAGAGCAGGAACACGGTAAGGAACTCGTTGAGCCCGTCCCAGGACTCGGCGAACCGCCCGTTGACGATGTCGCTGACCGGGACGATTGCCAGGAGAAGGAACATCAGGATATTCTGACGTGTCCCGAATATCGAGATCCTGGCCCGCCTGACCGTCTGGTGGATGAAGAATATCACCAGGATGACCGCCGCGAGGATAAGCATGATGCGCATGCGCTCCAGGGCAGGCACGAAATCCTGGGGGCGGATGTAGAGCAGGACGAGGTAGATTATCAGGCCGTAGAAGGGCTTGAAGAAGATGATAAGGGCCGTCGTCATGCCGACGACCGCGACGAGCGCTATCTTCAACGAGAGGAGAGCGAGCCCCGCCACCAGGATCGTCATCAGGCCGAATCCAGCTATTATTATTGTCTCTTTCTTCTGCATCTTACTCCACTGGCCGCGCCCGAGCCGCGACCCGCGGCCGGCGGAGCCCAGCATATACCGGCCTGAACGCGACTGTACACACAGTATTCCAGACAGGCCCTCCATTTCAATTGGTTCTTGTCTCTTTTACGGGCCACCGATAGAATCTGACCGGCTCGGCAGGCCTGTCGCGGCACGTTTGTTGCGACGGCCTGCAGTGTCGATATGACTCACGCCCAGGGGAAAGGCGATCAGAACCATGTCCGGTCTGGCTGGCAAACTTATCAAGAGCTCGTTCTTCAGGGTCTTCAACCTCGTGGCCACTATCCTCGTGACATTCTTCATGATGCCGTTCGTCATCGGCTCTATCGGTGACAGGTGGTACGGGCTGTGGATCCTCGCCGGATCGTTCACGGGTTATTTCGGCTTCCTCGACCTCGGGCTGTCCACCGCGAACGAGAGATTCATATCCAGAGCCCTCGGCACAGGCGACAGCAAGGAGGTCAACCGGGTCTTCAACACATGCTTCTTTCTCTTCCTGATCGCCGGGATGATAACGATACTCGCGTCCGTGGTGATAGCGGCCGTGACGCATCATTTCGTCAAGGACCCCAACGATGCCTACGTGTTCAGGTTCATCATCATGGCCGTTGGTATCGCCATGGCCATCTCATTCCCGGTGAGGACGTTCGAGGGAGTGCTCTACGCCCACGTCAAGTTCTACGTGGTGAACGTGATCGACACGCTGAAGCTGATCCTGAGGACTTTCCTGCTCGTCTATTTTCTCAGCCGCGGATACGGGATAATCACACTCGCGGTCATATCGCTAAGTTCGGAGATACTGCAGCATACGGTGATCGCCGTCTACGTGATCCGGAAGTTTCCCGAGGTAAGGCTGAGCCTCGGGTGCTTCACCAGGGGGATGGTCCGGACCCTGTTCGGTTACAGCATCTACAGCTTCATCTCCAACGTGGCCGACAAGCTCAAGTACCATCTCGACGCCTTCGTGATAACGGGCACTCTCGGCCTCGCGATGGTGACCCATTACAACATAGGGTCTCGCATAGCGAGCTATTACCTGCTGCTGATTACGGCCGCAACCGCCCTCGTGATGCCGATATTCAGCGCCTTCGAGGGGCTCGGGGACTACGACCAGATCAGGGAGAAATTCGTCTTCTTCACGAAGCTGAACGTGATACTTTCGGTCTTCCTGGGCGGCTCGATATTGATCTACGGCAAGGCGTTCATCATGAGGTGGATGGGCGTTGAATATCTCGACGCCTATGACGTTCTGCTCGTGCTGATGATCGGGGCGGTGGTCACGACGATTCAGATAACCTCGAAGAGCCTTCTGTACGGCCTCTCGAAGCACCCGATGTACGCGTTGATGGTGAGCGTAGAAGGTGTAGCCAACCTCGTCTTGAGCCTGATCCTCGTGCGGACTCACGGGATCGTCGGAGTCGCGCTGGGGACTACGATACCGGCGATCATCGTCAACCTCTTCGTCCTGCCGGCATACGCCAACCAGGTGATCGGGATGCCGCTGTGGAAGTACACAAGGACCGTGGCCGCCGTCGTGTTCGTGGGCGGCGCGGTGCTGCTCGTCTGCTGGTTCGCCGTCAGGAACTACATCACGATGAGCTACATGAGGATAGCGCTTCTCGGTGCCGCGACTTCTGTGGCATTTGTCCTGGTGTGCTTGTTTGTACTGCTGAGCAGGGACGAACGCAGGCATTTCAGGATCCCTATCTAGAGATCCCGGCCCCCGGGGAGAGGCTCAGTCCTCACTGAATATCATCTCGTAGATCTCTTCGACGCCCTCGACCATCTTCGCGATCGTGAAGTTCTCCTCGAGACGCCTGAGGGCGCCCGCGCCCATCCGCCTGGCGGCGTCCATGTCGGAGACCAGCTCGTCGAGCGCGGCCGCCATCGCGGGCACGTCGTTCATCGGGACGAGCAGCCCCGTCTCATGGTCGATGACCTGCTCGGGAGTCCCGCCGCCGTCAGTGCCGATTATCGGCTTGGCCATCGCCATCGCCTCCAGTATCACGCGGCCGAACGCCTCCGGTCCGATCGACGCGTGGACGAATATATCCATCGCGTTCAGGAGGGCGGGAACGTCTTTCCTGAAACCGAGCAGTGCGATCCTGTCGTCGAGGCCGTTCTCTGCGATATAACGTCGTATCTCCTCCTCGTACTCCTCGGCGAGCAGGGCGGTCTTGCCGACGATGATCGACCTGACGTTCCCGTGGCTCCGGAGCACCTCGCGCATTGCCTTTACGAATACTATCTGCCCCTTGAAGTAATCGATGTTGCCGACCGTTCCGATGAGGATCTCGTCTTCCCCGACGCCCAGCTCCCCGCGCAGCCTGCGCCGGTCCTGCGGCGACTTGAACTCGTCGAGCATCGAGGTGTCGAGGCCGTTGTATACGCGGCAGGCGTGCCTGGGCTTGAGGTTTTCGCTCAGGACGTTCTGCAGGAAGGCGTCGCTGACGCTGATCGTCGCGTCGAGCAGCCGTGAGAATAACTTCGACTGGCGGCTCGTCGGCGGGCGCGAGCCGCGGTCGTGCGCAATTACCGGGATCCCGCTGAGCCGGCAGGCCAGCATCCACTCGTGGCTGTGTATGTACCCGTTGTTGAGGTGGACCAGGTCGGGCTTTATCTCGCGCAATTTCCTCATGAGGGGGGGCTGCTTGAAGACGACATGCTTGAGGAACTTCGGTATGAACCTTATAGCCTCGGTCGCGTTCTCGACAGGCATGTAGACCGAGGGGTCGAAGTCGTAGATCATCACCTCGGCGACCTTCTCGTAATCGGGGATCATCACGTTCGGCTCGCAGAACATCACGACGGGTTCGTACTTCTCCTTGTCGAGCCCCTGCAGGAGGTAGAGGAGGCTGATGTAGGAGCCGCCGATCGTCCCGTCCTTGTTCGATTCGATGTACAGTATCCTCTTGCGGGCCATCGCGTTCTCCCGGTGGACGGTGCCGTCACTCGACCTTGAGGTAGTACTTGCTCTTTTTGGCCTTCTGGAGAGCCTTGTCCAGGTCAGTGGCATCGAGATTCAGTTCGTCGAAAAGCTCTTTTACTAGGTCCTTCGAGATGACCCTGTCGCGGCCGAGCCGCTCGACCGCTTCCTCGCGCGATATCATGTCGTAACGGATCAGGTTGCTCAGCAGCTCCTCGACCTTGGAGAACCCGACCGTCTCGTTGTAGAGGTAGTTCTTGAATATCGCGATCGTGCAGTCGGCCCGCCATGCGTTCTCGGTGTGGGGGCACCTCTCCCAGCCCAGCTCGCCCGTGATCACAGACATGATCTCGTCCTCGTCCCACTTCATGTAGTAGAACGGCTCGACCTGCACAAGGTCGGGGGGCTGGATGCCCTTGACCACGCGGCGCTGGTAGGGCCTCGACCAGCGGAAGAGGAATTCCCTGGCGTACGAGACCACGGCGCCGGGGCTGAGCACGTAAGTCGGGTTCCCCGCGATCTCCGAGAAGAATCCCATCGCGAGGGACTTCTTCGTTATCGCCCCGTTCGGATCGGGGTTCATGTATTTCTCGGCGAAAGACTGCTCCGGCTCGCCGACGCCGTACAGCATCATCTTTATATCGTTATCCCTGGCCGCCTCCATCAGGGCGACGCGCAGCCCGAGGGTGCAGCCGGCACAGAGCAGGGGTATCATTCCGGGAGTGGGGCGGCGCATCCAGGACTTCATCGTGTGCCCCGCGCTCCTTGCGACCAAGTCGTGCTTCTTTATGACCAGGTCGACGCCGAGTCTCTCGGTCGCAGTCCTCACGTTCTTATGTGTCTGCTCGGGGACGAATCCGTTGTCGACGAAGCAGGCGAGGGTCCTCAGGCCAAGCTTCCTCGCCGCGTACCAGAGGACGTAGGTGCTGTCCCGCCCGCCGCTCAGGGCGACCATGCAGTCGTATTTCCCCGGCCCGTTCCGGTACCTGCCAATGACCTCGAGGAACTTCTCCTCGCCGAGCAGCTCGATATCCTTCGTCTGGCGGCAGTAGTTGCAGACTCCATCGTCGTCGAACCTTATCCCCGGATAGTTCGACGGCAGCACGCAACGCGAGCATCTTTTACGGGCGCCATCCATTAAAACCTCCTCAAAGGTATCCAGCCGGTGATCCCGGCCGGTCATCGATCATATTTTACCGTCGCCTAGAGAGTCCCGGGCCTCCTGCGGCAAGCGGCCGCGTGAGGGCCGGCCGCATCGAACCCGATGTATTATTATACCTTATATTCCTTACGAAAATCATCGTTTTTTCCACCTGACGTCGGCTGTCCCTGTCAGGTACCTGTAGAGCCCCGTGACGGCCGCTGCGTTGAGGGTCAGGAAGACCGATATGAGATTGATCAGCCTGTTTCCGCGCAGGCCCTTTGACCTGAGGGCCGCGATGCCGAGCCCGTAGGCCGCGACCTGAGCCCAGAAGACCACCGCGAAGGCCGTTCCCTCGATCCTCGAGGAAGCCAGCAGCACGGCGAGCATCGCCCAGGGGACTAGCAGCCGGAAGAACTTGTGAGAGACGGCCTGCACGAAGATCCGGTCCTTCCATGGGACGAACAGCCACGGGTTGCGTTCGAAGAGCTGGTAATTGCCTGCCAGGGTCCTCGTCTTGCGCCTGAACTCGGCGCCGATGTCCGCCGACGTGGTGTCGTAGGCGACCGCCCCGGGCTCGAAGATCACCCGGTATCCTCTGCGGAACGCCCCGAGGGGGATCTCGATATCGTCGAGAATCGTATCATCGGGGATCGGCGCGGCCAGCTCCCGCCGGATCGCGTAGATCGCGCCGGTCACTCCGAGCGTCGAGTCTACCCTGCTTTCCGCTTCCCTCAGCGCCTTCTCGTACGCCCAGTACAGCCCGATGCTGCCGCCGGTGGGATCGTCCGGAGCCCTGAAAACGAGCTCGCCGCTTACGCAGCCGACACGCTCGTCCCTGAAGTTGTCGACGAGCTTCCGGACGGCCGCGGGGTCGTACATCTGCCGCGCGTCCGAGAATACGAGGATCTCGCTCCCGGCGCTTTCCATCGCCCGGTTGAGCTGGTGGGGCTTGCCATGGTTCTCCGGGTCCTCTATAAATACGATGTCGTCGCGCTCGCGCAGGATCTCGGCGGTATGATCGGTGGATCCGTCGGAGACTACGCATATCTCGAGCAGGCCTGCCGGGTAATCGAGCTCGTGGCAGTTGGACAGCTTCGCCTCGATGCGGACTTCCTCGTTGAACGCCACGATGATCATCGTTACTGTGGGAAGCGCGTCATCCGGGTCACCGGCAGGCCTTTCGCCGGATCGGACGGAACGGTCCCTGAGCCTGCCGGCCGCGAAGATCAGCAGGGGGTAGAGGAGGTATGTATAGGCGATGAACGCCACCGCTGCCCAGAAAAGTCCGTTGGCCATATAAGGATATCCCCTTGCAGGAGCCGTGCCGCCCGGCGCCCCGGGACGCGGCTTATCAACAGGAAGAGTAAACTTTTCAGAGGGTCCCGTCAAAGAAAGGATTATGGCGTTTTTCCTCGCCGATCGTGGTAGCCGGCCCGTGGCCGGTGTACACTACGGTATCGTCATCGAGAGTGAAGACCTCCCGCCTTATCGAAGAGAGGATAGTATCCATGTCCCCGCCGAAGAAGTCGGTCCTCCCGATCGAGCCCGCGAAGAGCGTGTCTCCGACAAAGACCACCCCGTCAAAGAGCAGGCTTATCCCGCCCTTCGTGTGGCCGGGTGTGTGGAGGACCTTCCCGATCTCCCCGCCGAACTCGATGCTGTCACCCGCCGAGAGCTTCCTCGTCACCGTGACTTTATCGGGGGTGCCAAGGCCCCACGCCGGGGCGTCGGCCACCGAGACGTCGAGCGTGTCGAGGTCGTCGCCGTGCATCGCCACATCGACACTGTATTTGGCTGCCAGCAGGGCCGCCGAGGCCATATGGTCGCTGTGGCCGTGTGTCAGCACTATCAGTACGGGGCTGACGCCTGAGCGTTCTATGTAACCGGTTATTCTTTCCGGGCTGCCGCCCGGATCGATGATTATCGCTTCAGCTCCGCAGCAGGGATCCTCGCAGGAGACTACGTAGCAGTTCGTTTCGAGCGGTCCGACGACAATGGTCTCGATATGCATCGCGGTCCTCTATTCTTCATCGGGGCAGGTCAGGGCCCCGGTGGGGCATACAAGGGCCGCCTGCCCGCAGGGGCGGCATCGCTCGGGGTAGACCCGCAGGGTCATTCCCTCTATGATAAGCGCTTCGCTCGGGCAGACGGCACAGCACGCGCCGCAGACTATACATCTGCCGCGGTCTATCTCGATCTCAGGATGCGTTGATCTCATGTGTAACGCGCTTCTTTTCAGAAACATTACCTCTTGAGCGTCGCGGAGACAAGCCTGAAAAGGAGCCCGGGGCGAGTCGACGCGAGGATGCGAAGCATCTTCAGGGGATCGACGCCAGTGCTGGTCACAAGGCCCGGTGTATCCTTCATCCTGGCGATTATTCTCTCCATCTCGCCGTCCTCCATAGTGTAGAACGAACGGGCGGCCTGCCAGAAAAGCTCGTTTGTCCTGCCAGTCGACCTCTTCCAGGCCTTAGTATAGCGGCCGAGAGAACGGGCCGACACGTCCCCGTCTCCGATAGCCTTTATAATAGCCTCCGCGGCTAGGTCGGCCCCTTCGAGGGCGTTGATTATCCCGCCTCCCGAGAACGGGTTGTTCTGGTTCGCTGCCTCGCCGACGGTGACAAATCCGCCCGTGGTGAGCGAGGGGAGCCCTCTCGCCACGACCGTTCCGCCGACGACCATCCTTCCGCGCGTGGCGCCCGGACAGCGGCTTTCCATGAACCTTTCGAGATAATCGACCGCCCTTAGGCCGCCGGCCATCGCTGGATTGACACCCACCCCCACATTGGCGGCGCCCGGCCCCTTGGGGAAGACCCATCCGTACCCGCCGGGAGCGATCCGCCTTCCGAGATGGAACTCGATCGTGCCCGGGCCGGAATCGATCCCCTCGGCGAGGTACTGTGCACACGACATGATCTCGCTTGGCCTGTACGCGCCCTTCAGGCCGGCCCAGCGTGGCGAGATCGATTCGACTCCGTCCGCTCCGGCTGTCACCAGGGCGCCGGCGGTATACCTGCGGCCGCTGCCGAGGTCGGTGACTTCTACGCCCTTGAACCTGTGGTCGTTTCGCAGGAGCCCCGTCACCTGGTGGGATGTCCTCACCACCGCGCCGGCCTCCGCGGCGAGGTCGGCCAGGCGCCTGTCGAAGAGCTCGCGGTCCACTATGAATCCGGCGCCGCGCCTCAGGGTCTCGAACCGCCTGCCGCCGGGAGAGATGACCGCCAGACCGTTGATGGTCGATGATATGAGGTCGTCGCTCAGTTCGAAAAACCGTTCGACATCCTTGCGCGGGCCGATACCCTCTGCGCACCTCACAGGGAAGCCGATCTTCTTTCTCTTTTCAAGAAGGAGGGTCGAAAGCCCCGCCCGGGCGGTGAGCGCGGCCGTTCTGGAGCCGGCGGGACCGGCCCCTATGACAACGACGTCATAATTCTCGTCCAGCATCAGAAATAATACTGCAGCCCGATGGCGAGGCAGAGCCCCGCATAGTTCACGTCGAAGTTTCCACCATGGATCCTGAACTTGCTCTGGGTCATCTGGAACCGGCCATCCATCGTCGCTCCCCATTTGTTCGAGATGTAGTAGTTTATCCCGAACTGCCCGTACACACCGGGCTCGAAGCTCGTCTCCGAGACCGTTTCACTGGGATTGTCGATGACCGAACCGTCATCACGCCTGAATGTCGTATCGAGTTTCTCGTAAGGGACGACCGCGGAGAATCCGCCGCCTATGTATGGCGCTATCTTCTGTACCTCGGGCTTGATCATGTAGTAGAGGAATCCGAGGTCGAGAGAGAACAGATATGTCGCCAGCGTCCTGTCAGTCATAGCGTATACGGGCGGGTCGGTTATCGTGAACAGATCGCCGCTGCCAGCGGCGCTGAGATAAGCGAAGTTGAGATTAGTGACCAGAAAGTGGTTCGGTGAGATCTGTCTCTGGTACCCGGCCCTCGTGTAAAAAGACGTAGACCATTCTTCCCAGGTCTCCAAGCCGCCGTGAAGGACGGCGAATGTGCTCAGGTGTTCGGTCAGATACTTGTGGTCGGGACCGTCGAGGAACCCTACAAAGAGACTGACGCCGTTCATCGGTATGGCGCCGAAGAACTTCTTCTTCTTGTAGAGAGAAGACTGCGCCGAAACGTCGGCCGCTGTGAATATCACGAGCAGCGCTAAGAGGATCGCTGAGGATTTTCGCATAAATACTCCCATTCTCGGCAGCGGTGGAGTCGTCATTTGCGTCATAATTGCCCAATAAATCTAACTATAGATAGCTCTCAAGTCAAACGTTGTCAGTACGAGCCGTTGGGGACCAGGCACAGGAACCTCATGACGCCGTCTCCCTTATTGACGAACCGGTGCTCGCGGCCGGGAGGCACGAGGATGAACCACCCCTTCTCGAACGGCCTGCGTTTTCCATCGAACTCGAGCTCGCCATTCCCGTCGACTATGTAGACCTCGTGTTCCCAGTCATGGGAGTGCAGGGGGGAATGCCCGCCCGGGGCGACCTCGAAAAGGCGCATCGCGAATCCCGGCGCCCCATCCTCCTTCGAGATGAGCCACCGTATGTTGACCCCCCGGGCCCCTTCAATACTGACTTCTTTCGCGCCGACATCGAGCGCCTTCATCATCTTCAGTCCGGCCATTGCCCTTCTCCTTTCGACCGTTTCCCGAGAAGTGAAGATAACCGATAACGGAGTGAAACTCAACCGGATGAGAGGAGGGCAATATCCACTTGCCCCCGCCGGCCGACAGGGTGCACAATCCCACCGTAATGAAAGAGATAGTATTTGTATGCACAGGCAATACATGCCGCAGCCCTATGGCGGAGGGCCTTCTGCGCGCGTCCCTGCCTCCCGGATGGCGCGACGAGGTCAATGTATCCTCGGCCGGCACGCACGCGTGGAACGGCCAGCCGGCTGCCTCGCTTTCGGTCACGGTGATGAGGGAGAAGGGGATAGATATCTCAGGCCACAAGGCCAGGATCGTCACCCCCGACATAATAAACCTGGCTTCCCTTGTCGTGGCGCTGACCCCGCAGCACATGGCGCACATGAAAGCGGACGTTCCAGGGGCCGGAGGGTGGATGATAGTCCTCGGAGAACTCGACAGGGACCGCACCAGGGTCGACGTCGAGGATCCCATCGGTGGCAGCATAGAGGATTACAGGGCCACCCGTGATGATATCGCCCATCTCAACGGGTTACTGCTCAAATATATCGCCGGGAGATTCGATCTTCCCGCGGAAGATTGACACGGATCCTGCCGGGCGGCCATTGGACATATATATCCTGTTGCGGCGCATGGTGATACGCTTCAGTGCCCTCTGTTTTTCCGGTATTCTGGAAATTACTGCGAAAAATGGATTTTTTGGTTGCCTGGCGGGAGTATCTGCCCTTATAATACACAGGGGTGCGGATGGGGATCTAGGAGGCGGGAAACGGTCCCCCCGCGGCCGGCAGTCCCTATTAACAGTTCCAGAAGGAGTATAGAGATGGGAATTCCGAAGTCCGAAAAGATCTGGATGGACGGCAAGTTCGTAGACTGGGACGACGCGAAGATGCACGTGTGCTCACATGTCATACATTACGGCACATGCGTATTCGAGGGCATCCGGTGCTACAAGACGAGCAAGGGTCCTGCGGTCTTCAGGCTCGAACCTCATATCAAGAGACTCTATAACTCCGCAAAGATGTACCGGATGGAGCCGGAGATGCCGATCGGGGACTGCATGCAGGCATGCTTCGAGACGATAAGGGTCAACAAGATGGAGGAATGCTACATCAGGCCCGTCGTCTACAGGGGCTACGACTCCCTCGGCGTGAACCCTTTCCCGAATCCGATAAACATGTTCATCGTCGTATGGCAGTGGGGCAAGTATCTCGGCCCCGAGGCTCTCGAGCAGGGCGTCGACGTGATGGTCTCGAGCTGGGACAGGATTGCGCCGAACACCCTTCCCGCCCTGGCCAAGAGCGGAGCCAACTACATGAACTCGCAGCTGATAAAGATGGAAGCGATAGTGAACGGCTACGTCGAGGGAATAGCCCTCGATGCAAGCGGTTACGTGAGCGAGGGAAGCGGCGAGAACATATTTCTCGTCCAGGACGGGATCATCTATACGCCCCCTCTGGGAGCCAGCGTGCTCCCGGGCATAACTCGCAACACGGTGATCGAACTGGCAAAGGATCTCGGTTACGAGGTAGTCGAGAAGCTGGTCCCGCGCGAGATGCTTTATATCGCCGACGAGGTCTTCTTCACGGGGACCGCGGCCGAGATATCACCGATAAGGAGCATCGACAAGATCCAGGTCGGAGAGGGCAGGCGCGGGCCGGTCACGAAGGAGCTCCAGGAGCTGTTCTTCAAGATGCTCGACGCCAAGGTCGACAAGTATATGCATTGGCTCGACTTTGTATGACCGGTGCAGTATCATCGTCCATGGCGCGTACAGGCAGATCCGCTTCCTCTTCTTGAAAGGACGCTGTCTTGAGGATCGCTATCGGTTCCGATCATCGAGGCTTCTCCCTGAAGGAACGTATCAAGGATCTGCTGGCCGGCGAAGGTCACGAGATAGTCGACGCAGGGACCTACAGCGAAGATCCAGCCGATTACCCCGATTACGCGATACCCGTCGCTGAGATGACCGTCCGGGGAGAGGTCGATCGCGGCATCGTCATATGTGGCTCGGGCATAGGCGTCTCGATCGCGGCCAACAAGGTCGATGGAGCCAGGGCCGCCATGGTCCGAACGGTCGATGATGCCCGCCTTACGAGGCTTCACAACGATTCGAACGTGCTCGCTCTCTCGGAGGCCAGCGGTAGCTATGATCGGCTCGACGAGATGATAGATGTCTGGCTCGAGACCGGGTTCGAAGGAGGGCGCCACAAGAGGCGCCTGGACAAGATCACTGAGTACGAAAAAAAGAGATAGGACTGGGCGCCCGCCCGGGAGAGGGGCTTTGAGATGCTTTACGATGAGAACCTGTTTCCATATCTCGCTGAGACCGACCCCGAGATCATGGAGGCTATGAGAGGAGAGCTGGCAAGGCAGCAGGGGCAGCTCGAGCTGATCGCCAGCGAGAACTTCGCCAGCAGGGCAGTTCTGGCCGCACTGAGCAACCCGATGCAGAACAAGTACGCTGAGGGGTACCCGCGCAGGCGCTACTACCGCGGCTGCAAGTTCGTCGACCAGGCCGAGGACCTCGCGCGCGACCGCGCGCTGAAGCTCTTTGGCGCCGAGTACGCGAATGTCCAGCCCCACTCGGGTACCCAGGCCAATATCTCCGCCTACCTGACGCTGATCAAGCCGGGCGATACGATGATGGGCCTGAGCCTCTCGCACGGCGGGCATCTCTCGCACGGCCATCCGGTCAACTTCTCGGGGATGTTCTACAACGTCGTCCCCTACGAGGTGGATCCGGAGACAAAGGTCCTCAACTACGATAAGATCGAGGAGCAGGCGAAAAAGGTCAGGCCGAAACTCTTCGTCGCGGGCGCGAGCGCCTACCCGAGATTCTGGGACTGGGAGCGGCTGCGCGCGATCTGTGACAGCGTCGGCTCTCTTCTGATGGTCGATATGGCCCACATCGCCGGGCTCATCGCGGCCGGGGTCCATCCGAACCCCGTCCCGTTCGCGGACGTCGTCACGTCGACCACTCACAAGACGCTGCGCGGGCCGCGGGGTGGGCTGATCCTCTGCCGCGAGCAGTATGCGAAAGACGTAGACAAGTTCAATTTCCCGGGCACCCAGGGCGGCCCGTTCATGCACTGCATCGCCGCCAAGGCGGTGTGCTTCAAGGAAGCGATGTCGGACGGGTTCAGGGAATACCAGCGGCAGACCGTGGCCAACGCCAGCAGGCTCGCTGGAGTCATGATGGAGAAAGGGTTCGACGTGGTGAGCGGAGGCACCGACAACCATCTATTCCTCATCGACCTGACATCAAAGGGCCTGACCGGTAAGGAAGCGGCCAAGGCGCTGGACAAGGCCGGCATCACGGTCAACAAGAACACTGTGCCGTTCGACCAGCAGAGCCCGTTCGTTACTTCCGGGATAAGGGTCGGAACGCCCGCGCTGACGACGCGAGGCATGAAAGAGCCCGAGATGGACGAGATAGGCGGGATGATGGCCGAAGTCCTGGGAGACATCGAGAACGAGGCCGTGATAGGATCTGTCAGCGCAAAGGTGGCGGACCTCGTCAAGAGGTTCCCGCTTTATGAATAGGAGAGGCGCATTCCAGGCCGCGGAAACGAAAGGACGCTCAAGGTGAAGCGACCGACCTGGGACGAATACTTCATGAAGATCACGCATCTCGTGGCGGAGCGGTCGACCTGCCTGCGCCGCAAGGTCGGCGCGACGATAGTGAAGGACAAGCGGATAGTGTCGACCGGGTATAACGGGGCGCCGAAAGGCCTTAGCCACTGCCTCGAGGTCGGTTGTCTGCGCGAGGAGATGGGAGTGCCCTCGGGCGAGCGCCACGAGCTGTGCCGCGGCGCCCACGCAGAGCAGAACGCGATCATCCAGGCCGCCGGAAGCGGGACGAGCATGGAGGGCGCGACGATGTACTGCACCGATTCGCCCTGCTCGACCTGCACGAAGATGATCATAAACGCCGGGATAAAGCGGCTCGTGCTGGGAAAGAAATATCCTGACGAGCTTGGCGAAAAGCTAACACGCGAAGCGGGCATAGAGACTGTCTATCTCGCTCTCGAAACGGTGCCCGACAGCTGATAAGGGGACCGGAGGCTGAACATGGAGGCGGAAAATGCGCTGCCCCTCCTGCGGACATGAAGAGGACAAGGTCGTCGACAGCAGGTCGACGAAGGAGAACTCGGCGGTGCGAAGGCGCCGTGAATGTCTTTCCTGCGGACACAGGTTCACCACCTACGAATACGTCGAGCACAGGCCTTTCATGGTCGTCAAGAAGGACGGCCGAAGGGAACACTATTCGCGCGAGAAGATACTCAATGGGCTCCTCAGAGCGTGCGAGAAACGTCCCGTATCGATGGAGACTCTCGAGAGGCTCGTCGACGAGGTAGAAAAGGACGTCTCCGCGAACATCCGCGATGAGGTGCCGACAGCCGAGATCGGCAATGAGGTGATGAAACGCCTCGCGAAGCTTGACCAGGTCGCTTACGTCAGGTTCGCCTCGGTATACCGGGACTTCAAGGACGTCCAGCAGTTTCTCAGCGAGCTCCGCGGGCTGCTCGAGAGCAGCGAATAGACGCCGGGACTTCGGGGTACGATTGTCTCTTCCCCGTTAGAAGCAAATCGTGTAGATTATCTCTTAGCGCGTCCGACCCCCCGATCCAACCTGGAGGTTAGAAGGCCATGACTGGAAAATTAGCCCGTTCCTTCGCCTGTATACTGGTCCTCTCCATACTGGTCCTCCCCGTTCTTTCCGGCCTGGCATCGCCGGCCATGTCGCAGGATCGGGAAAAGGTGACCCTCCGTTTCACCCCCGAGGAGGGAAGAGTCTTCAAATACAAGGGGGATTCCCGGAACAAGGTGTTCTACGGCCCCTACAGCTTCGAGACGGTCACAGGGCAGGAGATCGAGATGTCACTGCTCGAACCCCTTGAGAACGGCAACTTCAGAATGTCAGTCACCTTCACGAAATCCTCGACCAAGATGATGAGGATGGGGAACCTGATAGAGCAGGAACCGCGGGTAAAGCCCGAGGGCAGGACAATAAAAGTGGAAGTAGATCCGAAGGGCAAAGTCGTCGAGGCACTCGGGTTCATAATGGGTGTCAAGAAGGGCAGAGCCCTTGACAGCTACATGGAGATGTGGTTTTTCGAACTGCCTGAGGAGGCGGTCGGCCCCGGCTCGGCCTGGGAGGTTACGATCGACGAGAAGGGCGGGGAAGGCGATGAGGAGGTCTATACCGTCAAGGGGGCGGGCAAGTTCAAGGTGAATAAGATCGAAAAGAAAAACGGCGTGATGGTCGCCGAGATAGAGGGCGAGGCCGATGTGGAGATCCATTCGGACAGCCGACAGGGGGTATTCGACGGCAGGTCCAGGTCGAAACAGAAGATCTATATCGCCATCGATGGTGGATATATCGTCGAAGGCAGCAGCAGCGCCGAGATAAAGGGCAAGATGGTCAGCCAGGACGAGAACGGCAAGGAGACCGAGAACGAAGTCACCAGGACCGAGTCACACGAGATAAAGCTGGAGAAGTAGGTTCCCGGGCGGACGGGGAGGAGTATTGTCCGAAAAGGAAGAGAATCTCAAGGAGATGGGGTTCCTCGATCATCTCCTTGAGTTGCGTGCGACGATAATATGGATCCTCGTCGTCTGGCTCGGTTCCTCGATCGTGCTCTGGTTCTTTTCCGGGCAGCTCCTCGATATGCTTCTTTCGACCATACCGGTCGACAGACTCTATTTCAACGCGCCGATCGAAGCCTTCATGGTGAGGCTCAAACTGAGCTTCATCATAGGAGCGCTTCTCGCTTTTCCATTCGCCCTGTTCAAGCTGTGGGCGTTCGTATCGCCCGGCCTCTTCTCCCGCGAAAAGCGGGTGATCATCCCGATGATCGCTCCCTCGGCGATACTGTTCTACACCGGCGCGCTATTCGCCTACTGGGTGATGGTGCCGGTTGTTCTCGGGTTCCTGCTGAGGTTCGGGACCGCGATGCTCGAGCCGCTCCTGTCAGTCTCAAAGTACTTCGAGTTTGTCGCCCGCCTCTGCTTCGCTTTCGGCGTGGTCTTCCAGCTTCCGCTGGCTATCATCTTCCTCACATGGATCGGAATCGTCTCCCCGAAGACCCTGCTTCGCCAGTGGCGCGGGGCTATCGTGATAATATTCATAGCCGCCGCCATCCTCACTCCACCCGATCCGGCCAGCCAGCTCATGATGGCGATACCGCTGGTAGTACTCTTTCTGGGCAGCGTCCTCCTGTCGCTTATCTTCGATAGAAAGAGAAAGGCGAGGGAAGAGGAAGATGGTGGGGATGGGGAAGAATGATGATCACCCCGCGTATTCCCGCCAGTCGCGTTCGATCGCCGGGGGGAGCCTCCGGATATGCTCCGTCGTTGAGTGCTTGGAGTCGAAATCGCGGTAGGCTCGTTCGATCTGCTCGGGCTCAAGGCCCAGCTCTCCCGCCACGGCATCTGTATCCAGCTTGTATTCCCACGCGTACAGCAGGGGATCGAGTATGTCGAACGGAAGGCAGAAATAGAAATCCTTGTCGGATACTGCCAGGCTGAATGTGTCCGGGCTCGGGGTACGGTCCATGATCTCCTTTGGCGTCCCGAAAAACTCGCCGAGCTGGTAGATCTGCGTCTTGTACAGATGCGAGACGCACTCGACGTCTGTTCCGCCGTCGCCGTACTTGCAGAAATCGCCAAGCAGGAATTCCGTCTTGTTGGTCGTGCCAGCCACCATGTAGTTCATCTGTTCGCCAAGGAAATAAAGGGCGATCATCCTGGAACGGATCTTCACGTTGGCGGCGGCGGTGATGGCCAGGAACTGACTCTTCGCAAGGCGTGTCTCCCTGGTGTCACCTTTGCCGTTATCGATACGCAGCGTATAGAAATTGTATCGGTCTACCTCGAGCAGGTTCTGGGGCAGGCGTATGTTGAATTTGTAACTTTCGTCATATTCAGGGAATATCGATCTGATGACCTCATCTCTCGTCCGGTAAGCGCCGAAGCTGCCGACGGCGTCTGTCAGGTCCATCGTCTCGTGCCTGATGCCGAGGTTGTTAATGACCAGCCGGGCGAATTTAGCCGAATCAGGGTTCGAATCCTTTTCGGGAAGGATCATGCCGAAGACCTTGTCTTTTCCTACCGCCGCAACGGCCAGCGCCGCGACCACCGCGGAATCGATCCCGCCGCTTACGCCGACGATTATGCCGTCTCTCTTGGGTGTCCCTTTAGTATGCGCTGACAAGAATTCCTGAACGATGACGCTCTCACGTTTTGGGTCTGTCTTCAGAATATCTCTGATCGGTCTCATCCGCGGCCCTCTCTTCCTTCTATCGACATTGGTCTTTCAGTTTTTTCTTGTCCAGCTTGCCGGATTTCGTCTTGGGTAACGACTGGGCAAACTCTATGATCTTGGGCACTTTATGTGCCGCGAGCCGAGAGCGGCAAAAGTCGGTGATTTCAACAGTGTCGGCACTGCAGCCCTTCTTGTTGACAATCACAGCCTTTATTGCCTCGCCCAGAACGGGATCATCCACACCGAACACGGCGACCTCCAGGATCCCGTTGCTTTCCAGGATGCACTCTTCGACCTCTTTTACACTGACTCGATTGCCCCCTGTCTTTATGATCTCTTTCCTGCGGCCCACGACATAGATGTAGCCATCCTCGTCTTTTTTTGCCAGGTCACCAGTGAACAGCCGTCCGTTCCTGAGGACTTCACGCTCTTCATCCGCGTGATTCCAATAGCCCATCATCACATTCGGGCCATCCACCACGATCTCACCCACCTTTCCGGTGGGAAGCTCATTTCCTTTATCGTCCGCGACTAAAACAGTGACGCCGGGCACGGCTATGCCTATCGATCCAAGCTTCTCTTTCAGCATCTCCGGGGGAAGCCAGGTCACTCGCGGAGCGGCCTCGGTCTGGCCGTACATGATATAGATCTCTTTTTCCGGGAAGGCATCCATGAGCTGCCTGACGATCTCCGGCGCCATGGCGCCACCGGCCTGCGTGAAATATCTCAACGCCGGCAATTCACGTTTGGCGAAGGTGGATTTGCCGAGAAGGATCATGAAATTCGAAGGTACTCCCGAAAAGCCGGTCACGTTCTCGCTTTCCATCGTATCGAGGATCGCTTCAGGGTACAGGAATCGATTATCGATCACCAGCCTGCCGCCGCATCCGACATGGGTGAGAAGCAGGGAATTGCCGTAGATGTAATAAAATGGAAGGATGACTATCACGCTGTCATCTCTGGTCAGTTTCAGATACTCTATCGTCGCCAGTGTATTGCTGACGAGGTTACGGTGCGATAGCATCACGCCCTTTGGTGTGCCCGTGCTGCCGGAAGTGTAAAAGATGGCGGCGAGCTTTTCTTCATCGTCTTCCGTGTCGCCGAGTGGCAGGGAATCCATGTCTGGCAGAGATTCTTCCTCAGTATTTATCACGGCTTCGACTTCCAGGTCATCGCGCCCGCTGCCGATCTTTTTGTCTGAGAAGATACGCTCAACGGGGGAATTCCCGGCAACTATCCCGGGAAGGATACGGCGGAACCTTGAATCGACCAGAAGGACCCTCGCGTCACAGTCTGACAAGACGAACCTCAGGCTGTCGAGGTCCAGCGAAGTGTCCAGGGGCACGGCCACGAGGCCTGCCCTCAGGATGGCGAAGAATGAGATGACGTATTCCAGCGAATTCTCGTAAAGCAGTCCGACTGGAGATCCCTCGGGAAGCGAAAGCCTTCCGAGGCGGTCTGAAAGGTGGCATGCGGCACTGTAAAGCTGGCTGAAATCCGTGTGACGGCCGTCATGAGTGACCGCCGTCCTGTCAGGAAACATCTCCACGCTTTTTGATAATAATTGGAATACAGTCATTATCCCACGAACGCTCTTATTTAAGGATGATCGCCCTGAGATGCGGTCAGCCGAGTTTCCCCGATATGAATATCACCAGATTGTCTATCGAATCAAGATTGCCCGGAGTCATCTCGTCATCTTTGACAGCAAAGCCGTATTGTTTCTCGAGAAAGGATACCAGTTCCAGCACGCCGGTCGAATCTATTATGCCTTCCTTCATGAACGAATCAGAGTCGCTGAGATTTTCGTTTTCATCACCCGTTAAAAACGACTTAGTGATGAAATCCCTGATATCCTTGCGGATCTTTTCTTTTTGTGCCATAGCCGATACTTACCTCTGTTCCCCGGGCCTCTTAATCATCTTTTACAGTGTACATTCATTTTAGGACACAATCTGCTTTGTCAGTCGGTACGCTACTCTATTTCAAGCGGATACATCCGGAGATATTCCGTGGCGTCGATCTTTCGCTGGATATTGGCGTACCCTCTCTCGACCTGATGCGGCGTAAGACCAAGCACAGCGGCGGCTTCGGCAGAAGAAACCTTGTTTTCCATCGCATACCACAGCATGTCCATCCGGAAGAAGTCGAGACCGAAGAAAAACTCTTCCTGGGTGGAACCGGCGCTGTAAGTATCCGTAGTCGGGATGCGCCCGATTATATCGTGGCCTACGGACAGCTCTTCGGCAAGCTGGAAGACCTGCATCTTGAACAGATGCGCGATCGGTTTCAGATCTGCGCCGCCGTCGCCGTATTTGACGAAGAATCCCTGTTCGTGTTCGTCCTTGTTGCCGGTGCCTGCCACGGCATAGTTGCGTTTCTCCGCGTGATAATAGAGCATAGTCATGCGGAGCCTCTGCTTGAGGTTGGAGGCTGCCACGATCTGGAGATACGCCGAGACTGGCATGCGCATCGTTTTTTCCTCGCCGCCCGGGCTCTCGATCGTGAGGTTGAAGAAATTGAAAGTCTCATCCTCGAGGATGTTGGTGGAGATCGTTATCTTGTTCTTGTATGTGCTGTCGTATTCCGGGAAGATCTGCCTGATCGCTTCATCTCTACGGCTGTAGCACTTCAGGCCCTCGAGACCCGGCGTGATGTTCTCGACGACCGTTTCTATGCCGAGCCTGTCAGCCAGGTCCTGCGCCAGTTTCTGGCTGTCCGGAGAGGAATCCTCTTCCGGCATCATGATCCCGACAACCCGTTTGGGCCCCAGCGCCTTGACACAAAGGGCCGCTACCACCGATGAATCCAGCCCACCTGAAATACCTACTACCGCCCCGGTTTTCCTGAGTTTGCTCCGGATCTGCGTCCGCACGGACCGGGCCAGTTCTTCGGCAACACGGCCGGCATCGATCTTTAGGCTGTCCTTATTGAAATTCAATAGACCTGTCCCCTGTTTCTATCTCCCCCTGGCTGCTTTTACATACCGGAATATTATAGCAGATTCCCGCCTGATGTCAATTCGCCGATGGCCGCGCCGGTCAATGTCGGAAATCATCCAGGATCCCGTTCACATCCCTGAATCTTGACAGAAAATCCGACTTCGTGATAGATTATGGCCATCCGGGTCGGTTGCCGCGGGATAGAGATGCGGCAGGCGTCTCGGATAATGCTTTTTCCGCCGCTGCCGGCATATAGGAATCGGGTCACCCATTTCGATGAAAACCCCTGAAGCAAGAGATCTGAACCGTTTCCAGGCTCCCGTCATGAGGGAACTCGCCGTCCTCGAGGAGGATTTCAGGGAAGCGTTGAAGTCGGACCTGCCGCTGCTCAGGGAGCTTTCCACTGCCCTTGCCGGGGCTCCCGGCAAGCGTATCCGTCCGAATATCCTGCTGCTTGCCTCCCGGAGCACGGGAGGGTCGCCCGGGAAGGCCGCAGTGGCTGCGCTGGCGGTTGAACTTATCCATACCGCCACTCTTCTTCATGACGATATCCTCGACAGCCATATGACACGGCGAGGTAAATCGACGGTGTTCGCAAGATGGGGATCGGACACGGCGATCATTATGGGCGATTTCCTCTTTTCCAAGGCCTTTTCCCGCCTCGGCGAGGCCGGCCTGTTTGAAGCGATAGAGGTCCTTGCCAGGGTGACCAACCTGATGAGCATCGGCGAGCTGATCCAGCTGCAGCGCAGGAAGGATATCGATGTGAGCGAGGACGATTATATGGAGTTGATCTACCGCAAGACCGCCTCGCTGTTCGCCGCCTCCAGCGAGTGCGGCGCGTTGACCGGGAACGGATCGGAGAGGTTCCGATCTGAGTTGGCGGACTTCGGCGGAAATATCGGGATGGCCTTCCAGATCACCGACGATCTCCTGGATTATCTCGCCGCCGACGTGAAGATCGGCAAGCCGATAGCGAGCGATTTCACGGAGGGCAGGGTCACGCTCCCGCTGATCGCCGCTTTCCGCAGCGCTCCGGGAAAGAGCAGAAAACGCGTGAGCGACCTATTTCGCAGCAGCTTCGACGATGAAGCCCGCTGGAACGAGGTGGTCTCGTTCATACGGGAATACGGCGGGATAGAGTACAGCCTTGGTAAGGCCCGTGAGCTGGGTTCCAAGGCCAAGGATGCCCTCGGTCCGGTCTCTCGGTCTCCGGAGAGAGACGCGCTCTGCTTTGCCGCGGACTATATCGTCCAGAGGGTAAGCCCGTTCACTTCCTGATCCAGGACGACTGTGCCGCTCATCCACCGGGACCTGTCTTTATACCTGTAAAACCGGCCGGAAAGGATGTATAATCCCGTCGATGGTCACCGGAAATGCAAGGGAAGCTCTCTTTTACGAAAAACTCGACGATGGCAGCGTGAGTTGCCGGCTCTGTCCGAACTTCTGCCTGATCAGGGACGGCGCGTCCGGGCGCTGCATGGTGCGCCGGAACGAGTCGGGCAGGCTGCTTACGCTCTCGTATGGCAACACCGTGACTGTGGCGCTCGATCCGATAGAGAAAAAGCCGCTCTACCATTTCCTTCCCGGGAGCACGATCCTTTCTATCGGGCCGAACGGATGTACGCTGACATGCGACCACTGCCAGAACTGGAGGATCTCCCAGGAGGAGGCCCCGGTGAGATACATCTCCCCTGAGGAGCTCACCAGGCTGGGAGGTATGGACGGATCGATCGGGGTAGCGTTCACGTACACCGAGCCTCTTATCTGGTTCGAGTACCTCCTCGATGTCCTGCCCCTGCTCTCGCAGGCCGGCCTCAAGTCGGTTCTGGTGACCAACGGATATCTCAACGAGGAACCGGCGCGACGGATCGTCCCTCTAGTAGACGCCTTCAACGTCGATCTCAAGTCGTTCGACGATGGATTCTACCGCCGGTACTGCGGGGGAAGCATCGAGCCGGTCAAGTCGTTCATCGAGCTGGCCGCCGGCCGGGCTCACGTCGAGGTGACCTGTCTGGTGATCCCCGGGCTGAACGACACGAAAGAAGAGATAGGGAAGATGGCCCGATGGCTCTCAGGCGTCTCGAGGGAGATCCCGCTCCATCTTTCGAGGTTCTTCCCGCAGTTCAGGATGGATGACCGTACGCCTACTCCGCAGGAGACCCTGGAGATGGCATACAGTGAGGCGCGGGAATATCTTGATTATGTCTACGTCGGTAATATATTCATCGAAGGCACGGAGAACACCGTGTGCCCGTCATGCGGCGCCGACGTGGTCCTCCGGTCAGGTTATTCGGCCGAGCTCGTTGCCGCTGGGGGGATATGCCGGTCATGCGGCCATCAAGTCAAGGGGGTCTGGAGTTAATTGAGTAAAGGCGCGACAGCAAGGAAGGTCCAGCCCAAGGCGCTGGCCAGGAGGATCATCAAGGCGGTCTGGGACAAGAAGGCCGAGAATATCGTCCTGCTAAACCTCAAGAAGGTCTCGGGAGTCACCGATTATTTCGTCATCTGCACCGCTGGGAGCGGTATCCACGCGAAGGTGCTTGCCGACGCCGTTTCGGACAAGCTGAAGGGGACGGGCCTCATACTCCACGTCGAGGGGCTGGAGACCGGCCACTGGGTGCTTATCGACTGCTTCGATGTCGTCCTGCACATATTCACGGCGGAGACCAGGGAATATTACAGCCTCGAAAAGTTCTGGGGCGATGCCCCTAAGGAGGAATTCCCCGATGGTGTCTAGCGGAAAGAACGCCTTTTCGGCGAGGGAGGCAGTCACCACCGCCATCACCGCAGCTCTGAAGAAGCTGGATATAGATGCCGAAGACCGCTCCTCGGTCGTTCTCGAGCGGCCGAACGATCCTTCCCACGGCGACCTGAGCTGCAATATCGCTCTGGTGACGGCGAAGAAGGTCGGCATCAGCCCGAGGGAGCTTGCCTCCAGGCTCGCCGGGGCTGTCGAGCTCGACGAGTCGTTCATCGACCGGGTGGAGGTCGCGGGGCCGGGATTCATCAACCTTTCCTTCTCTGACGCATATCTGACCGGGCAGGTAGCTGAGATAAACAGGCTCGGCGATTCTTACGGTGACTCGGACCTCGGCGCCGGCAGGAAGGTGCAGGTCGAGTTCGTATCAGCCAACCCCACGGGCCCTCTCGTCATCGTTTCCGCTCGGGCGGCGGCGGTCGGCGCGTCGCTGGTCAATATCCTGAAGAAAGCAGGCTACGATGTCGAAGCCGAGTACTATCTGAATGACGCAGGCAGCCAGGTCCGAAAGCTCGGGGTCTCTACGATGACGAGGTTCAGGCAGAGGATCGGGGAGGATGTGACGCTGCCCGAGGACGGTTACCCGGGGCAGTACCTTGTCGATCTCGCCGGGGAGATCCCCGAAGACGAGGGGCGCGCCTGGCTCGAAAAAGGCGAAGACGGGGCGGCGGAGGCATTCGGAGACTACACGCTCGACAGGATGATCGCGTGGATCAAGAGCGACCTCGACGGGTTCGGGGTCTCTTTCGACGCGTTTTTCAGGGAATCGGCCCTGCACGCGAAGGGTGCCGAGATAGAGGAGGTCCACGCTCTCTACAGGGAAAAGGATTCGGTGTACGAGAAGGATGGAGCTGTCTGGTTCCGCTCGACCGACTTCGGCGACGAGAAGGACCGCGTCCTCGTGCGGAGCGACGGGACGCCCACGTATTTCCTCGCCGACGCGGCATATCACCTCAACAAGTTCAGGCGCGGATTCGACCGCGTGATAGATATATTCGGCCCGGACCATCACGGTCATATAGCGAGGCTAAAGGCCGCCGCGGCGGTCTTCGGGGCGCCGGACGACTGGCTCACGGTGCTGACCGTGCAATGGGTCAGGCTGATGGAGGACGGCAGGCAGGTAAAGATGTCAAAGCGCGGCGGCGAGTTCGAGACGCTCGCCGACCTGGTCACCGATGTCGGGGAGGACGCGGCGAAGTTCTTTTTCCTGATGAGGAAGGTGAGCGCCCATCTCGATTTCAACCTGACGCTCGCGCGCAAGGAGTCGGACGAGAACCCCGTTTATTACGTGCAGTACGCGCACGCGAGGATATGCAGCGTAATCTCGTACGCCCGAGGCGAGGGAGTGGATTTCCCCGAGGACGTCTCATGCGTCAGGCTTCTCGCCGAGCCCGAGGAGAAAGAGCTGATAAGGAACCTCGTCATCTTCCCGCAGCTGATAGAGGGAGCGGCGGAGTCGTACGAACCGCACCGGCTTACGGCTTACGGCCAGCAGCTGGCGGGCTCGTTCCACAGGTTCTACCACATATGCAGGATCGTCTCCAGCGACAGGAGACTCAGCGAGGCGAGGCTGCTCCTGGCCAGCGCTACGCGGATCGTTCTCTCGGAGACCCTCCGCCTGCTCGGGGTCTCGGCTCCGGAACGGATGTAGGTAGCCTGCTCGGATAATCAGATGAAGGGAGTCGCTCGATGAGCCTGGTCATAGTCGGTTCGGTAGCATTCGATACTATCGTGACGCCAAGGGGCAGGGTGGAAAGGGCGATAGGCGGATCTGCCGTATATTCATCGATGATCGCCAGCAGGTTCTGCAGGCCGATGCTTGTCGGAGTCGTCGGCGAGGATTTCACCGCTGAGCACAGGGGCATCCTGGAGGAGAGGGGCGTCGACCTAGAGGGGCTCGCGACCGTGCCGGGCGGAAAGACATTCTTCTGGGAGGGCCGGTACGGAGCGGATCCCAATGAGCGCGACACTATCGTGACCGAACTCAACGTATTCGAGGACTTCAGCCCGAAGCTGCCCGGGAGTTACCTGTCGGCGGAATATCTTTTTCTCGGCAACATAGACCCCGAACTCCAGCTGTCCGTCCTCGAGCAGTTCCCCGAAAAGCCTGTGACCGGAATCGACACGATGAACTTCTGGATCGAGGGAAAACCCGAAGAGCTCAGGCGCGTTCTCGAGAAGGTCGACATCGTGTTCATAAACGACGGCGAGGCAAGACAGCTCAGCGGAGAAAAGAACCTGCTCAGGGCCGCGGACAAGGTCCTTTCAATGGGACCGGAGGTCGTCGTGATAAAGAAGGGAGAGAACGGGGCTCACCTCTTCACGCGGGACTTCCAGTTCATCTCGTCGGCATTCGCCCTCGATGACGTGCTCGACCCGACAGGCGCGGGGGACACCTTTGCCGGCGGATTCATGGGATACCTCGCTTCGGCCGGAGACATAAACAGCGGCACCTTGAAAAAAGCGATGGTCTACGGGACCGTCTCCGCAAGTTTCACCTGTGAGAAATTCTCCGTGGAGAGGCTCAGAGCCCTCGATATCGAAGAAATCAAAAGGCGTTATAACAGACTCTCGGACATGACGAGATTCGACAGGGAATAACGGGGAACCCCCCCCAGTCCGCGGCGCGGCCCGCACGATTTCCGGCCCATTGCAGTCCGGGGCTTGAGTTTTCCAACCGTTTGTGATAAAATGGATTAGTAATAGTCTATTCCTGCATGCCGGAGGGATCGCATGCGTGACGGATTCTCCGAACGAGAGATCGTATACAGAGCCGAGGACCTGATACTCAGACTGAGGGACATCAGGTCATGCCGGATAATAACTGACGAGACAGGCGCGATCAGCGAGATCCATGTGGTCGCTTCCTCCGACAGGTCCCCCAAGTTGATCGCGAGGGATGTCGAGACTGCGCTCAAGGCAGAGCTCGGTCTGCAGATCGATTACAGGAAGATCGGTGTCGTTCTGATGGACCCGATTGGCAGCGGAGACGATGAGAAGAAGGACTCACGGCCGGCCGGCCGGCCTCTGGGCGGCACAGGCAGCGAGACCGTGTCGTTGGACGAGCTGGTAGATGACCGCTTCAGCGAGGCCGCCGCGGGCACAGCCGTTCCATCCGGCGCCAGAAAGCCCGAGTCCGGGGCATTCTTCGAAATGAAGACGAAGGGAACCCCTCCGGAACCAGTCAAGACGACCGTCCATCTCCCGCTGCCCGAGATGGCAGAGGGCGAAGAGAGAGCCGGTGGCATCCTTCCCGACGTGGAGTTCCTCGAGGACAGCACGAGGATAGGATTCCGCGGACTGAACCTGTCGATGGAAGAGGAATCGATAAAGGCCGAGGTAAGGCTTGCGAGCAACGGCCTAGAGGTCATCGGGTGCCTGGACGACTGCTGCGGCGCAAGGCCCGTGGTCGAGACGGTAGCCGGGGCGGCGGTGAAAGCGCTGGCAGAACTGCTTGACGAAAAATTCCATCTATGTTTATCTGAGGTCAGAGAGATGGAACTGAAGGGCCGCAAGGCTGTTGTAGCCGTGGTGGACATGATCAGAGGGCGCGATTCGAACAGTTTCTCCGGATGCGCGTTCATCGGGCGGGATTCCGGCGAAGCGGCCGTCATGGCGGTCCTCGACGCAGTTAACAGGCCGTTTGGCAGATGGAAGTCAAGACGGGAAATCCATTACCGCATAAGATAGCGCAGACTTTTCTCAGAGGGGCTTCGTCCTCTTTTTCATCCTTTTTTTCCACCGGGACCCGCAATTGCGATAAATGGGTGGATATATCCATGCCGCATTGTAAGTTATTGGCATAATTACTGCAAGACAGCGCAGATACATGCTGTCACATACGGGGGGGACAAGGCTTCTACCTGACGCTCGGTCAGCAGGATTGCCCGGATGGAAGAGCAGAACAAGACCGGTTTCGGATTCAAGGCATACTACGCCCTGTATGTGATCGCGGGATTCCTGTGCCTGGCCTGGTTCGCGGGAAACCTGCCGGGCGGCCAGTGGCGCGACATAACCCTGTTCATAATCCTGATAATCATAGCCGATTCGGTCCAGATCTCCCTCCCGAGGGGCGGAGCGTCGATCTACGCCTCATCACCGATCGACCTTGCCGGCATCATCCTCTTCGGTCCGGCGGTGATGGCAGTCTGCGAGGCGGTTTCCACCCTTATCACGGAGGGGATCTTTCAGAGACGGCCGATCATCAAGCTGCTCTTTAATATACCGCTTCTCGTGATGACCGTCGGCCTGTCGGGGCTTGTCTACGAGTCCTTCGGCAGCCTGACCTCCACCGATTCGCCTCTTTTCCTCGTGCCTCTCTTCGCTGCCGGGATGGTCTATTACCTGTTCAATACCTGGTCAGTAAGCATCATCATCGCCCTGAGAAACTCGAAGAACCCGATGCATGTCTGGAAACAGAACTACATGTGGAATTTCTTTCACATCCTCGCCTTCCTGCCGATCGGCGCCGTTGTGGCCCTGCTTTACAAGAATTCGGGCGTGTGGACGATAGCGCTCTTTATAATCCCTCTCTTTCTGGCGAGATACTCTTTCCAGCTATATCTCGACATGCGCGAGACGCACATCAACACGGTTGCCGCCCTGACATCTGCGATAGACGCCTCAGACCCGTTCACGCATGGACATTCGTTCAGGGTGTCGAGGTACGCGATGAGGATCGCCAGAGAGATGGGGATGTCGTCGAAGGACCTTGAGACGCTCGAGTATGCCTCCCTGCTGCACGACATCGGAAAGATCGCCATCCAGAACGACGTCCTTCTCAAGGTCGGGCCCCTGACGGAGGAGGAATGGGCTTCGCTGCGGTCCCACCCTGACATAGGGGCGGACATAGTCGAGCAGCTGAAGTTCCTCAAGGTCGCGGTCGAGGTGATCAGGTGCCACCATGAGCGTCCGGACGGGACCGGCTATCCGAGAGGGCTGAAGGAGGACGAGATCCCGCTGCTCGCCCACATCCTGAACGTCGTCGACGCGTTCGACGCGATGACCTCGGACAGGCCGTACAGGAAGTCGTTACCGATCGAGAGGGTGCTCGACGAGCTTCGCAGGTACAGGGGAACGCAGTTCCACTCGAAGGTGACCGACATCCTTCTCGATATGTACTTCCGCGGCGATTTCACGCTGATCGTCGAGACAGACGCGACCACCGAGATATACGATTCGCTGGTCGAGCACGTCCAGATCTGAGCCGCTCCCGCGGATCCTCAAACATCGCTTTGAACCCCGCCCCGGTTCGATTATAATACGCCCGTATTCGTTGTCCTTACGCTGTATCTTTCGAGAAAGGTCTTAAGATTGAGTTCCAGGTATAAGGATTCGGGAGTCGATATAGACGCCGCCGGAAAGGCGCTCAAGGGTATAGGCGAACTCGTCCGGGGGACGTTCAGAAGCGAGGTCCTTTCACGGATAGGCAATTTCGGGGGACTGTTCGCCATGCCGGAAGGGTTGAAGGAGCCCGTGCTCGTCTCGAGCATCGACGGGGTCGGGACCAAACTGAGGCTTGCGTTCATGACAGGCAGGCATGACACGATCGGCGAGGACCTCGTCAATCACTGCGTGAACGATATCCTCGTCCAGGGGGCGGATCCACTCTTCTTCCTAGACTATTTCGGGTGCGGAAAGCTCGAGGGAGATGTGATCGAGGCTGTAGTCGCGGGACTGGCAAGGGGATGCAGCAATAACGGCTGCGCGCTGATAGGCGGCGAGACTGCCGAGATGCCGGGATTCTACGCCGAGGGCGAGTATGACCTCGCCGGCTGCATTATCGGGGTGGTCGAGCGCGGTGAGCTGATAACCGGCGAGCGTATAGAGGATGGGGACGAGGTCTGGGCGTTCCCGTCGAGCGGGCTGCATACCAACGGATATTCACTGGCCAGAAAGATCGTCTTCGAGGAGGCGGGCCTTTCGGTGGAAGACGGGATCCCGGGTGCGGGCGGCACGTTGGCCGACCTGCTGCTCGAGGTCCACAGGAGCTATCTTCCCGAGGTATGTGCACTTAGGCAGCTCGTCGACGTCAGGGGGCTGGCTCATATAACCGGAGGCGGCCTTATCGACAACATCCCCAGGATTCTTCCCGAGGGGCTCGGAGTGATCATCGAGAGCTCCGCCTGGGAGGTCCCCCCACTGTTCGAGTGGCTGGCCGGAGAGGGAGATGTGGAGAGCCTGGAGATGTACAGGGTCTTCAATATGGGGATCGGGATGGTAGCGATAGTGCCGCAGGCCGATTCGGGGAGAGTCCCCGGCGGGGATTACCGCTGGGCCCCGTTCAGGATAGGACGTGTTTCTGGGGGAGCTGAAGGCGTCAAGATCGTCTGAAGGCCGGAATAAAGACCCCGGAATGCCAGAGCGGGGCCGACTGCGCTTGACAGCCTCCTGGACCGGTGATACGATAAAAAAACACGAGATTTTCCGTTTGTCTGGGACTGCGGATATTCTTATTATTGGTGTAAGTGCGCTTGAAAATAAAGAATATGGGAACACCTAGAGGGAGGAGTTCGAGATGCTCAACATCTCTTTGAGAGATGAAGGCGGAGTCCTGATCCTGGACCTCGAGGGTCAGATCGACGGCGGTCCTGATTCAGAGAAGATACAGGAGATCATCAAGCACAATATCGAGGAAGGGCAGAGGAAGTTTCTGCTCAACCTGAAGGATGTCAAGTGGCTCAACTCCCTGGGCGCTGGTGTGCTAATCGCTTCATACGCTTCGGCGAAGAGAGAAACGGCGGCTCTCAAGCTCCTGTCCGTTTCTGATCGCGTGGGCGTTGTACTGAAGACCTGCGGACTGATCCCCGAGGTATTCGAGACATTCGAGGATGAGGCCGAGGCCGTCACTAGTTTCTGACCGGCACCCATGCAGCCGGAGTTTTAGCGCAAAGGAAGACAGGATGAAGATCAAGAAGAAGGAAGTCGACGGAGTCACCGTTCTCGAGCTTTCGGGAGAGATGTACGGCGGTCCGGAGAACATGAAGCTGGTAGACATGGTCATGGAACTGGCAGAAGAGGGAACACTCGACCTCGTGATCAATCTCTCAAAGGTGAAATGGATCTCGAGTACGGGTCTGGGGATCATGGTGTCCGCCAGGTCGAAGTTCGCGAAAAAGGGCGGCGTCATAAAGCTGGCGCATCCGAACGACAGGGTCCTCGGCATCCTCCAGGTGACACGGCTTAACCTCATATTCGACGTATTCGACAATGAGAAGGAGGCTATCGAAAGCCTTCAGAAGTGACCGGTGAGCGCCTGCATGGCCGGCTGTCCCCGAAAGCGGGCCGCCGCGCCGCGGCGGCCGAAACAGGATATGACGACACGATGCCCGGTACCTGCCGGGCGTCTTTTTTTCCGGAGGTGGAATATTGAAGGACCGGATAACAGTGACACTGGCTCTGCTGCTGCTGTCAGTTGCGGCATCAGTGACAGCCGCGGGGTCTGCCCGCGGCTCGGAGGTTCTTACAGTCGAGAAGTTCGCGTCGATGACGCGCTGCTCGGACCCCCAGATATCGCCGGACGGCAGGAAGGTCGCGTTCACGGTGTCCGTGCCGGACATCGCGGCGAACAGGAACGAGACTCACATCTGGGTCGCGCCGCTCGGTGGCGGCCCGGTGGTGAGGTTTGTGTCGGGTCAGGGTGCCGATTCCCATCCGCGATGGTCGCCTGACGGGGACAGGATCGCTTTTGTGTCTACCAGGGGCGGATCTTCGCAGATCTGGATGATCCCTGCCTCCGGTGGAGAGGCGGTCAGGCTTACCGATATCTCCACCGGCGCTCACGACCCCGTCTGGTCGCCTGACGGGGACAGGGTCGCGTTCTATTCCTTCGTCCATCCCGGATGCCCCGATGACTCGTGCAACGCGGCGAGGGAGAAGGAGATGGAGGACGATCCGGTCAAGGCGAGGGTCATCGACCATCTGCTCTACAGGCACTGGGACACATGGAAGGAAGGCAGGCGTAACCATCTGTTCATAGTCGATGTGGGGTCCGGCGTCACGAGGGACCTGACCACAGGGCTCGACCGCGATTTCCCTCCGTTCCCCTGGGGAGGCTCCGGCGATTACGCGTTCTCGCCGGATGGCGGGGAGATCTGCTGCGTATCGAAGACCGGCGAGATGGAAGCGGTCTCGACTGATACCGAGCTGTTTGTCATCGATCTCGAAACGGGGGAGATGAAGCGGCTCGGCGATAATCCCGCCGCTGACGAATCGCCGGCGTACAGCCCCGATGGGCGCTGGCTCGCCTGGAGAGCGCAGTCGGTCCCCGGTTTCGAGGCCGACAGGTGGCGGCTCATGCTCATGGACAGGAAGAACGGCGAGACAGTCGAGCTCACCCCGCGGCTGGACAGATGGGTGATGGAGTTCGTCTGGGGCCCGCGGTCGAAAAAGATCTATTTCACCGCGGGCGACGAAGGCCAAAAGCCGCTCTTCAGCCTTGATATCAAGAAGCGCACGGTCACGAAGCTGGTCGAGCACTCGAACAACTCCTCCCCACGGGTATCGCCGGACGGGAGGACGCTCGTCTTCGCGCGGAGCAGTTTTGACTACCCGCACTCGATCTGGAAGGTCCCATCAGGCGGAGGAGACCCTGAGAGGATAAGCACGTTCAACCAGCCCCTTCTCTCGAAACTCGAGATGAACTCCGCCGAGGACGTCAGGTACGAAGGCGCCGGGGGAGCTACGATCCAGGCCTTCCTGATTAAGCCGCCCGGATTCGATCCGTCGCGGCGCTATCCGGCGATAATGCTGATCCACGGGGGGCCGCAGTCGGCATTCACCGACTCGTGGTTCACGAACTGGAACGCCCAGACCTTCGCGGCGGCCGGATACGTGATATTCATCCCTAACTTCCACGGCAGCGACGGGTTCGGCCAGGAGTTCGTCAACTCGATCAGCCGCGACTGGGGCGGGAAGTGCTACGAGGATATAATGCGGGGCCTCGACTGGCTATCGGCCCGGGATTACGTCGACTCCGCAAGGATAGGTGCGGCGGGAGCGTCGTACGGTGGATACATGGTCAACTGGATAGCGGGGCACACGGACCGTTTCGCCGCGCTCGTCTCGATGGCGGGAGCGTACAACCTTGTGAGCAAGTACGGAGTCACAGAGGAGCTGTGGTTCCCCGAATGGGACCTCGGCGGAACTCCGTGGGACGACCCCGAGGATTACGAGAAATGGAGCCCGCATAGCTATGCCTCGGCGTTCAGCACGCCGACCCTGGTCGTGCACGGCGAGCTCGATTTCAGGGTGCCGGTGGGGGAGGGGCTGCAGATGTTCACGGCCCTGCAGAGGCAGGGAGTGCCTTCGAGGCTCCTGTACTTCCCGGATGAGGGGCACTGGATCCTCAAGCCGGAAAACAACATCTTCTATTATGGGCAGTTCATCGGGTGGATGGACCAGTACTTGAAAGGCGAAGGCTGACAGATATCCTGCGGGCCTCGAGGATCAGTCCTCCCCAAGGCACACGATCCACTCCGGCACGGCGGCGATCCCGTACCTCTCCGAATCGGAGTTGCTGCGGGAGAACACCTCGTCTGGATATTCGGTGACGAACTTCTCTTCGTCCGTGGTGCCCGTAGCGTCCAGGACCACGAGCCTGTTCATCCGCGTATCGATCAGGTACAGATAGTCTCCGTGAACGGTGATGTCTCCCCAGCGGCCGGCAAGCTGGTTGTTGCCACCGAAATAATCGTAGAAGTCGAACCATTTGGGGTCGTTTTCCATACCGGGCTTTATCCTCGCTACGCTTCTCGCGTTGTCGTTGCTGTCGATCGTGATGTAGAGGAATTCCTCCATGTCGACGCACATCCCTTTCGGCGAGCCGGCGCCGGTATTGAGTTCGAACCTGACGCTGCCGGTCACTTCGCCTATCCCGTCCCATTCGTTGTAGTCGATGTTGTATAGCGGCCCGCTGCCGGTCGCGATGTAGAAGTCGCGTGTCACCGGGTCCACGGCGAGGTTCTCGTAGTTCACGAGGTAGTATTCGGAGAGCAGCGAGACGTCCTGTCCGGGGCATCCTATCGTGTACAAGTTCGTATTGCCGACGAGCAGCAGCACTCCACCCATGTTGAATTCTATCTCGCTGCCGGTCAGCACGGGGATGTCGGCATACTCCGTGAGAGCTTTGGTCGCGGGCCCCACCTTGTATACTTTCTCGTTCGTGGCGACGAACATCTCTCCCCTCGATGAGAAACCGATGTCACGGAGGATCAGGTCGGTCTCCAGGACCTTCTCCGTGGTGCCTGTCTCGGGATCGAAATCGATCAGGACCGATCCGACCACGGTGAGCATCGAGGACGAGGTCGTCGTTATGAACACGTGCCCGGCCGGCCACTGGCAGGCTCCCTCCGGGTTTTCCTCGGTGCATCCGAGCGCTTTGGCGGTATGATTGAACGTAGTGGAATCGCTGCCCGATCTGACTCCGACCGCCTGTGCTCCAGCGACCGAGCCAAGCATGAAGATAGCCGACGCGTACCCGTTCTTGTCGGTGTACGCCATCGACGGGTCTACGGCGGCGCCCGGGTTCTGGGTGCTGAAGAAGACGGGCGCTCCGGGCTTCGGCTGCCCTGCGATATCAGTCACTCTCACGATCATCGGCTCAGGCAGTACCGCGCCGACCCTTTCGGTCTGGTGATCGCCCCCAGAGATGATTATCCTCGACAGGCCTTCCAGATCGTCGTCAGTCTTGTCGCCGCTGCATGAAACGAGAAGCGAGAATGGAAAAATCAGGATGAAGAGGATCGAAGCGGTCTTGTTCGAAGTGCTCATGACAGGACACCATCCCTGGTCAGTATCCCCCGGAACATCGTTTATTCATGGAGACTCTATGAGAATACTTCCTCCACGTCAACGATGATAAAAATTCCTGTTTGAACGTTCGCCCGTTCATCTGTAAAGTCAGGGCCGCGTAACCGGACGCAGCAATCAAGGAGGAAGCATGGAAGACAGCTCATTCGCGTATCCATGGATCGTGAAACGCGATATCGACGGCTTCTTCGGGCTGGCCATCGACAATCTCATCCAGTTTCTTCTCATCGCGACGCTCTGCCCGATCATCGCCGGCATCCCGTCCGAGTTCGTTTTCACGAGGATTATGCCCGGCGCGGCGCTTTCGGTCATCATAGGCAATCTCTTCTATTCATGGCAGGCGAGAAAGCTCGCTAAAAGGGAGAGGCGCACTGACGTCACGGCGCTTCCCTACGGTATCAACACGGTCAGCCTCTTCGCCTACCTGATCTTCATAATGGGGCCGGTCTACAGGGAGACGGGAAGCTACGAGATGGCCTGGAAAGTAGGCCTTTTAGCCTGTCTCGGCAGCGGGATAATCGAGTTCTCGGGGGCCTTCTTCGTCGACGTCCTCAGGCGGATAACGCCGAGGGCCGCTCTGCTCTCGACGCTGGCCGGTATAGCGATAACATTCATATCGATGGATTTCGCGTTCCAGACATTCGAGAAACCGCTCATCGCGATGTTGCCTCTGGCGATCATATTGATCCAGTACTTCGCGCGCGTGAAGTTCCCGTTCGGCCTGCCCGGGGGAGCGGTCGCCCTTGCGGCGGGGACCGTGCTGGCATGGGTGTTCGGATTGATGGACGGCGGAGCAGTATCGGCGGCCGCGTCGCAGGTCGGGTTCTACACTCCCAGGTTCGCCGGAGCGGACCTTTTCGATATCCTCAGGAGCCCCTACATGTGGAAGTATTTCTCCATCATCATCCCTATGGCGCTGTTTAATGTCCTCGGGTCGCTGCAGAACCTCGAGAGCGCCGAGGCTGCCGGCGATAGGTATGAGACCAGGCCATCGCTCGCGGTCAACGGGATCGGGACCCTGATCGCCGCGTTCTTCGGCTCGTGCTTCCCGACAACGATATATATCGGGCATCCGGGCTGGAAGGGGCTGGGCGCGAGGACGGGATACTCGGTTCTCAACGGCATCTTCTTCGTCATCGTCGCATTGTTCGGGATGGTCCGTCTGATAAATACGATCATACCGATGGAGGCGGGTATCGCGATCGTCCTGTGGATCGGTATAATCATCTCGGCCCAGGCGTTCCAGGCTACGCCGAGGAACCATGCTCCCGCGGTAGTGGTCGGCCTCTTCCCCGCCTTCGCCGCGTGGGGCATCAATCTGCTCAAGCTGGGATACCAGGGGGCTGGAACGACGCTCACGAAGGAGGCGGCAAAGGGTGTCCCTATTAACGGGTTCAGGGGGATGCTCGCCCTCGAGCGGGGGTTCATATTCACATCGATGATCATCGCCGCGATCAGCGTCTTCCTTATCGAACGGGAATTCCGCAAGGCCTCGCTCTGGTCCCTCGCCGCGGCGATAATGGCTTTCTTCGGCGTGATCCACACCTACGAGTTTTCGGGGAACGAGACGGTAAGCGTGCTCGGATGGAACGCCGGCGGGCCCTGGGCGTTCGGCTACTTCTGCTTCGCCGTCGTCTTCATGGCTTTCTATCTCTGGGAGCGGTCCGTCACGAAGCGCACGGGGAAGGGGCTCGATCTACAGGAGCACTGAAAAAAGGAGCGCCCGCCGTGAGGCGGGCGCGAGATAAGCAATCTAGGCCGAACTGGTGTCAGTAATTCAAGTAATCCTAAGATGTCAGGTCTTCAAGCAACCCCTCGGAACCTGTTGCTAATCGTGGTGCAGTATACCATAACGGTTCCTTTTTGTCAATATCCAACAAGACTAACGGTAAATATCACAATAAGTTGAGGAGTTATACCTATGTCAGCGCATTTGACAGATACTGCCATTGCTGGTATAATCCCTTCCGAAACCTGAACATACGGCGGCACATCCGTGAGGCCGCCCGAGACAGCGAAAAGGGGGGACACTTTCGTCTTCCCGTTTCTGTGTCCGGGGGAGACCGGGAGTGTCGGATGCGGGCATCCGGCTGGGCGGACCGACCGATATGCAGAAGGAAAAATCGCCAGCCTTCATCACAGCTGATCCAGCCATGAAGGGACTCCTCGATGAGATCCGCAGGATATCCCCGTTTCCGGTGCCGGTCCTTATAACGGGAGAGTCCGGCACGGGCAAGGAAGTCGTTGCCAGGCTTATCCACAGATGGAGCGGCAGGGCGAGATCCCCTTTTATCCCCGTTAATGCTTCCACTCTCCGTGGAGACCTGTTCGAGAGTTTCCTTTTCGGTCATGTCAAGGGAGCGTTCACCGGCGCCGTGAGGCATCAGTCCGGCCTCGCCGCCGCAGCCGACAGAGGTACGCTGTTTCTCGATGAGATCGGTGAAGCGGATCCCGGGGCCCAGGCAAGACTCCTGAGATTCCTCGATTCAGGGGAGTATATGCCTGTAGGCGAGAGTGTCGCGAGAAGATCTGGCGCGAGGGTCGTCGCGGCCACAAACCGCGACCTGCCAGCTGAAATAGAGCTGGGTTCCTTCAGGGACGACCTGTATTACAGGCTGTCCGCGGTCGTTTTCCGGATTCCCCCGCTGCGTGAGCGCAAAGCCGACATAATGCCTCTCTCCTCTCATTTCATATCACGCCTGGTCTCTGAATACTCGATAGGGCCGCTGACGGTCTCGCCCGCGGCACAGCTTGCCCTCGAGTCGTTCGATTGGCCGGGCAATGTCAGGCAGCTTCAGAACGAGGTAGTCGCGGCGGCCCTGAGAAAGTGTTCGGGCAGGCTCGAGATGACGGATCTCCCGGCAGGGATAGTGTCCGGTCTCCTCGATCCCACGCCCGGGGACCAGACAGGGCTCGACGGAAAGCTCCGCAGGTTTGAGAGGGAGGAGATACTGGGCGCCCTCAGGAGGGCTGGGTCGAACCACAGCAGGGCGGCGTCGATCCTCGGCCTGAAGAGGACGACTCTCCTGTATCGTATGCGCAGGCACGGCATAGTGTTACGGGAGAAGAAGGACTGCTGACCGGTCATGATCGCCGGCGTCAGAGCTTGTATCCGAATTTCCTCAGGATGTCGTGCCGCCAGGCCTTTCCCTCTTCGTCCTCGGTGCCCTTCGGTTTTTCTCCGTCGATGACGCCGAGTATCCCGCGGCCCTGCTTCGACACTGCGACTATGACCTCGACCGGGTTTGCTGTCGCGCAGAATATGCCGCAGACCTCAGGGACATCCTTGACCGCGTTGAGGATGTGTATCGGGAACGCATCCTTCATGAACATTATGAACGAGTGTCCCGCCCCGATCGCCGCGGCGTTGCTTTTGGCCAGCTCTACCATCTCGTCGTCGTTACCCGAGATGCGGATCAGGCAGTCCCCGGAAGCCTCGCAGAATGCTATGCCGAACTTGATCCCGGGGGCTGAGGCTATCGCGACCTCGTGGAGATCCTCCACTGTTTTGATGAAATGAGATTGTCCGAGGATGAAGTTGATCTCCGACGGCTTCTCGATCTTCACCGTCTTCAGTTCCATGGCCATCCTCCAGCGCAAAGGATATGAATCGCTCAGCGCTTCTTTCTGTTGAGCTCGTACTGCCGGATCTTATTATGAAGGTGCTGACGTGTCACATCAAGCAGTTCCGCCGCCCTAGTTATCTTTCCGCCCGTTTCCTCCAGGGCCTCGATGATGAACTGCTTCTCGACCACCCGCATCTTTTCCTTCAGCGAACGTCCAGAATCCACGCCGCCTAGTATTAGGCCGCCGTGACCGAGTTGCGGGAAATGGATCATCGACAGGGTGGTGGAGTCGCCGCAGAGCGCGAGCGCCCTCTCGACAGTGTTCTCGAGCTCCCTTACGTTACCGGGCCACGGATTGGCAAGTATCATCTTCATGACATCGGGGGCTATCCCGACTTCGCCCTTGTTCATCTTCGCGGAGTACTTCTCGAGGAAATGCTGAGTCAGGGGCAGTATATCCTCCCCCCTCTCATTCAGAGGCGGTATGGTGATGGGGACCACGTTGAGCCTGTAGTAGAGGTCCTGGCGGAACCTGCCGGCCTCGATGTCCTCCTTGAGGTCGCGGTTTGTCGCTGCTATGACCCGGACATCCACGTGACGGTTTGTATTCTCCCCGATCCTCCTTATCTCACCTTCCTGAAGGGCGCGCAGGAGCTTTACCTGCAGCGGTTGCGGCATGTCGCCTATCTCGTCTAGAAAGAGGGTGCCGCCGCTTGCGGTCTCGAACAGTCCGGGCTTGTCGCTGACTGCGCCTGTGAACGACCCCTTCTTGTGTCCGAAGAGCTCACTCTCGAGGAGCTCGGGCGCCATCGCTCCGCAGTTTATCGTGACCAGAGGATTCGTCTTGCGGGGACCGTTGAAATGGATGGCTTTGGCAATGAGCTCCTTGCCTGTCCCTGTGGCACCGGTGATCAGGACGGTCGTATCGAACGGGGAGATCTTCCTTATCGTGGTGAAGATCTCCTGCATCGCCTTGCTCTTGCCGATTATACCGGAGAATTCGTACTTCTCGGAAAGGACCGCCCTGAGCTCGAGGTTCTCCCTTGTGAGGTTCTCCTTGGAAAGAAGCAGCTCGCCGTGAAGCCGCGCGTTCTCGATCGCGATCGCAGCCTGGACGGCAAATGCCTCGAAGATCGGCATGTCCTCCTTCTCGATCTCGATACTGAGCCTGCTGGCGTCGGTATAGATGACGCCGATCACCACATCGTCGCGTATAAGGGGGAGGCAGACGGCAGTCTTGAGCTGCAGGTCGAGCACGCTCTCCTGGTCCTTGTACCTGCCGTTCTTGTCCAGATTGGAGATGAAGAGGGGTTTGCCCTTGTCTGCGGCTTCCCCTATGATCGTATGGCTGACCTCGAAGTCGTTTTCGCCGAGATTCTGCTGCCTGCTGCTTCTCGCTATCCGGAACTCGAGCTCGCCGGCCTTGTTCCTGAGCATCAGGAACCCGCGGTCCATGTCGGCGATCTTGATCGTCGAATCGACGATGTGCGACAGGAGCTCGTTGAGATTGAGGGTCGAGTTCATCGCCTGCGTGATCTCTGTCAGCATCTCGAGCTTTTGCACGCGATGCCTGCTTTCAGCGAGCTGGCCCGAAATATCCTTGCTCTGTCTGACCGCTACTGATCCCTCGAGATGGTCGAGGTCACTCTCGACATCCTCGTAAAAATCCTTCGTCGGGTCCTTCTTTTTCGTGCTCATCTTACCGGAAACCCCCTTTATCCGGTTTTTCCCCGGCCCTGTCTTTTCAACAGGTTACATCGATAATTGATGCAGTCCGGGCGGTGCTGACTCATGGTGTAAAGTACAGTTTACTGGCATTGATTACTTCCGCAAGGTGCGTGCCATCATTTGTGGGCCGGAAACAATGCTTGCAACTGCATTTATTGCAATATGATAAACCAGAGGACACCACACGCGGCCGCCCGGATTCACCACGGGCATCCCATTTATTGGTAAAGAACAATTTACCTCACCACCGGAAACGTTTGTTAACAATCAATAACATAATGAGATACACAACTGTAAAATGATTATAACAAATGTAAATAATAGTTTCCACTAATTATAGAAAAATATTACACCCAAGAATATTTCTTTTACGCGTGCATTAAAATTTGAGGCGGGTTGACCCGGATACCCATTATATGATAAAATTACATGACAAGAAAGCGATTGCCCATGGCGGTTTGATACAGGGTTTTTCACTAAGATGATCGACATCCGGTCGCGACAGAAAGCGACAGGAGCGTTGCTTATGAGAAGCAGTATCAGGCGCCTTTTTTCATTTTCAGTCCTGGCCCTTATCGCCGCCACACTTCTGTTTCCGCTCTCCGGGGCGGTGCATGCCAGGTCTCCCATCGCCGGAAAATATACGATCTTCGGCGAAACCGTCGGGGCAGATCCAGGAGAGGATCCGCATCTGACAGTGGACCCATTTGTGGAGCCCGGGCTCTCCCGGGATCTTATCGGAGGGTCATATTCGTCCACGACAGGTGGCGTGGACAGCGCAATCACAGGGGGGCACCGGGAAACCGGTCGCAAGGCAGGGGCGGGGCGTTCCCGCGTGAAAACTAAATTGTTGATTACGCTGCAGATGCTGTTTGGACCGATATTCAGATAGCACGGGGCCGACCGATACCATGCGTAAACGACACGAGACCGTGGACAGGTACATAACCGAAGCGCAGGGCCACCAGGCCACAGGTGACTACAGGAGTGCGCTTATAGCGACGAGAGAGGCATTGTCCGCCATCGAGCGGGAGCCTGTCCCGTTCGAGATGGAAGCGCGCGTCCTCCTTCTCGCTGCCAGGAACTCCTACTATCTGAGCGGATTCGACGAAAGCTCGATATACCTCGACATGCTTGCAGAGCTTATCCGGTCAGTCGAGGTCGACGCCTGCTGCGAGCGTTATGAAGCAGCCGTGATCAGGGCGAATATCCTCAGGAGGCAGGGAGAATACCGCGCCGCGCTGCAGGAGCTTGATGATATGGATGGGTCGGTCGAGAACTGTCTCGACGGAACGCTGGCGGGGGAGAAATACCTTATCGAGGGAGCCTGCTGCTATTTCCTCGATGATACCCTGCGTGCCAGGGAGATCCTCGAGACCGCCCTAGGGCTTACGACTTCGGTGTCGAGCTGGAAGTTGAGAGCCAGGGTCCTGACGATGATGGGGCTCGTCCTCAGAAGGCTCGGCTTCATGAGAAAAGCCGCCGACGACCTCAGAAGGGCGGCTGCCGCATGCTCGAAGAACGATGATGAGTACGGCCTCGCGGCAGCCCTGCTCAATCTCGGAATAACGCAGTTCCACATGGGCGAGAGCGACTCGGCCGAGCGGTCGTTCATCAAGGCCACTTCGCTCTTCGAGCGTGTAAACTGGCATATCGGCAGGTGCAGGTGCCTTATTGCCCTGGGAAACGCGGCCAGCAGGCGCGATGCCCTCGATGAGGCGCTCGAGCTCTTTTCGGACGCCTCCCGGCTCGCGAAGGAGCAGGGCTACAGGCGAGAACTGGCCCTGTCCCTGTCCGGCATAGCTTCGATACACATCAGCAGGCGCGATCTGGTGATGGCGCAGAACTGCCTGGCCCGGGCTCGGGACATCGTGTCGGAGATTGCCCCCGTCGGTGACGTGGCCGCTGAGATCGCCAGGAAGACGGGCGAGCTCGAGATCGCGCGGGGCGATATTAAAGCGGCAAGGGATCGTCTCGAGGATGCAGAGAGCATTGCCGGGGGACTGGACGCTCCACTTGAGCTGGGTCTTGTCTTCAGGGCCATGGGCAGGGCGGAAGCCTGCCGCGTGGATCTCGACACCGTAAAGGCACTTTTTGAGCGCGCGCAGGCTCTTATCAGGAGATCGGGAAGCACATTCGAGCTGGCCAGGACCTGCCTCATATATGCGGAGACCCTTTTGTCGAGGACGGATAAGGCCCAAAAGGCGGAGATCACGGGAAACAGCAAGGCGGTTGAGCCCTGGAGCCTGCTCTGGGAAGCCCGCCATCTTTTCGCCGGTATGAACGCACAGCTCATGGTCGATCGGGTAGACAGCCTGCTCGGCCACGAAAGACGGGGCGGCGCGGTGCCCGCCAGGCTGTACCAGAGCGGTGAAACTGACTCAGATCTGATAGAGGTAGGTTTCTCGAGCGACTACAAGGTCTGCAACGGAATGGTAGCCGTATCGCCCGTCATGCACGATGTCTGGGAGAGGATACAGTTCGCGGCGTCATATAGGGGGCCGGTCCTGGTGACGGGAGAGACCGGAACGGGAAAGGAGCTTGTCGCCAGGCTGATCCACAATTCGAGCGAGAGGGCTTCGGGTCCCTTCGTAGCCGTCAACTGCGCTGCGATCCCGGACCATCTCTTCGAGAGCGAATTCTTCGGGCACAGGAAAGGCTCGTTCACCGGCGCCGTCGTTGACAGGCGTGGCTTCTTCGAGGAAGCGAGTGGAGGCACGCTCTTTCTCGATGAAGTGGGGGAGCTGTCGACGCTTCACCAGGCCAAGTTGCTCAGGGTGCTGCAGGAAGGGCGGATCAGAAGGCTCGGGGAGAACGGCGAGCAAGAGGTCGATATAAAACTGGTCTCAGCCACGAATCAGGATCTAGGAAGCAAACTGAGCGATTTGTCGCTCAGGGAGGATTTTTTCTTCAGGATCAACTCGGAAAGGATCCATATCCCTCCGCTGCGTGACCGCCGTGAGGATATCATCCCCCTTATGGTCTGGCGCCTCTGTGGAAACGGCAACGGTAACGGCGGAAGAACGGTGCGGATCGACCGGGGCGTGCTCTCTGTCTTCCAGAAATATCATTGGCCCGGCAACGTCAGAGAGCTGATATCGATCGCTGACAGGTTGAGCTGCTATGCGAGCGATTCTCCCATCACGATCGAGATGCTGCCTGACAGGATGACTGGAGTTCCGGCAGGTACGCATGATCTGGATTTCCAGGGAAACGGCGACAGCAGCAGGCGCAGGATCGAGAGCGCGATGAACATCTGCAGGGGCAACAAGAGCGCGGCGGCGCGCTGGCTGGGGATCTCTAGAGGCAAGCTGTACAAGGAGCTGAAGAAGACGGGCCTCGACAGGTACTACCGCCGCACGTGATATATCCCACTGCCCCGCAATTACCGCAATATCCGAATGTGTTCACGCCCGATATGTTCATGTTGTTCATGCCGTGAACACCCTTGCCTTGTCTGGCAAGATCCCGAGTTACAAAAGGTTGCCAGTCATCATGTCCGATGCCGGGAAACACCGTGAACAGAGGCGATGTCCCGCGGATATCCAGGCAGCTCAGACCGATCGAGCGACGCGAAAACGTAACTTAATAATATACAGGACATTGCAGAGACATTCCCGGCGCGGAGCCATGACGTCCGGACAGCCGGCAAATATGGCACGGATAGTGATATTGGCATATGTATCAAACCGCGTCACAGCGACGCTTTCTGAAAGGCCGGACCAATAGGTAAGGTGTTTCAAATAAGAACCATCCGCTTTCTACGGTGCCGCTCTGAGTCCCCCCATCGCGCAACAATGCCGTAGATAAGGTGGTTCTTATTTTATGTCTTATATCGGTGCGCGAACTGAGGAGGCGATTCCTTTGGATCATTGACTTGAGAAGCGGGGGACGATTCACCTTTTTCTGGAGGATGACATGACATCGAAAGGTTTTCTCTTCCTGCTGTTCGCGATGATCCTGGCCCTGGCCGTCTCATGCGAGAAATCGCCAGATCCAGCCGGTCCCGCTGAACCCGATACAAAACTGGAGGACAGGCTGGTAGTGAGCTACGACGAGACCCGGACCGCAAGTGAAGTCGCTTCGTTCAGGGAAACTCCATGGCACTCGATATTCGACAGGCTGCTCGAGGAGAAGGGCTATCAGGTCTGGTCCGGCGACGCGGCCCACTTCAAGGCAGTCGATCCGGCCACGGGAAAGATCGGGCACATGACGCTTATCCCATGCTCGGTCCCGGGGGATGATTCCAGGGTTGCCATTATCGAATATTTCCGCGGTGATGAGGGATGCGCGGTCACGGCCGCCGAGTACTACGAATGTGAAGAATACCAGATCGCCCATCCGATAGATGAAAGGACCGGTCTTTCGATGCTCGGTGATGAGGCTAGCCAGGGTCTCAAGCTCGAGCTCATCGAGCGAAGCGAAGCCAGCAAGCGTTACTGGCGGTGTGTCACCGGCCGGTTTGTTGCCGGCTGCTCGGGATGCGCGACGGTATGCTGGATCACCGGGCCCGCCTGGGGCCCCTGCACGGCCAAATGCTGTACCGGATCCCTGGTCGTGGCGATGATCTCTTGCGCCTTTACCGTATATATGGGTTGGTGAATGATGAAGACTTCAACAAGATTCGTCTATTGCTACCTGTTCTGTTTCATCCTGATAGTGACAGTCGACCTGCTGAGTTCGAGCAGTATGTCCGGTGAAAGGATGTACCTGTTCCTTATGCCGCTGCTGGCTCTGTCGCTCTTCCTGTTCGGCGATTTCACCTCGAGGGGTGTCATCAGGCGGTTAAAGGGATATCGATGGTCGATGACGGTCCTTATTATCGCAATAGTGGCAAGCATGTTCGTGGAAGACACGTTGTCCGCGGGCGCGTTGATACTTGTCAGCTCATTCGTTGCGCCCTTCCTGAGGACCAGAAGATACGCGGACCAGGATCAGGATCTCAAGGACTTCACGAAATCGAAGACCTGACGCCTGAGCGGCACCTGCAGGTAGGAGGATGTCTGGTCCGGATCGTCGAACGATTCGGTTATCTCCTTGAGGGTGTTGATCGATTCCCTGCAGTATTTCACTGAATTGGAGATGTCGCCAGCCTCTCTGTACAGCCGCGCCAGGTGAAACTGGATCTGCCATGTCCACTCCCTGGTCCCGAATGCCCTGGAGACGTTTATCGCCTCCAGCATCGGGGCCAGGGACTCGGGATCATCGTGGCACTCGTTCAACGCCATGACATAGCTGTACAGCGGCTTCAGATACCCGCAATTAATCTCCCTGAATATCTTCGCCGCTTGCCTCGCATAGTCATGCGCCATTTTGTGATCGTTAATGTTCCTGTGCACAAGCGAAAGCTTCAGCAAAGCCTCCAGCATGTCGTCTTTGGCGTTCGTGGTTCGAAAAATGTCGATTGACTTTAAATAATGTTTCTTCGAATCATTGGACTGATCTGCAAAGTAGTAATAGTCTCCATATTTAAGATCCATGTGGCCAAGGCTGATAATATTTTTGGACTTTTCCGCTGTTTCCTTGAGCAACTCTAGATATCTATGAAAATTAACGTTTTGTAGTTTGCCGAGTGGCATGAATGCTCCAGCTCCAATAGAATAATGGTAAGTTGGTATATTAGACAACTTATGCTTTTCTGCGTATGATCTAACTTCGATAATCAACCGAATGGCTATTGAATATTCTGCAAGTGCAACATGGGCTAATGCCATGTTGGAAAGAGTCAGTATTCTATGCAGGGGGAATTGATATTTATTAACAAGATGATAAGCATTCCTTAATGTATCGATTTGGAGCCTAAATTTGCCTTGAGAGTAATATATGCTTCCCAGAGCATTCAGGTGTCGGATGCGCGCCGTTTCATTAAATGAGCGTTTTGCAAGATCGATAAGGTTTCGAAGCATGGTGTCAGCTACCGAATAGACACCTGTATAGAATGAGTATAGGTATTTTGCATCGTATATATATGAAAGAATAGTTGGATCATCGGTTGAGAGGTACCTATCAAGTTCTACCTCAATTGTTTGGCATTTCTCTGAATTCCCTGAAAAAGTGTACAATTGCATAGCTATTCCTAAAGCACGAACATATTGATTTAAAAGAATTCCTTTAGAAAGATCGGCTGATGCTTCCACAAACGAAGCATTTTGTAATGCGAGTCCAAGAGACAGCAATGCCTCGGCTTCAACTTCAGTTGCTGCATTCTTTTTGGCTATGTCAAGAGCACGATTAAAATATTCGACTGCCTTATTCGTATTTCCTCTGAAGTAGCGCTCTATACGCCCGATTTTGTTGTAATACCTAGCAATAGAAATTTGGTCAGTAGATATATCTATTAGCTTTAAATAGTTATTTAGAGAATCGTCTGAATACCCCAGTGTGAACTCCAGAGAACTCAATTTTTCCAATATATCAATTTTGATCTCTGTACTATTAATGTCTTCAATCAAATTACTAAGAGAAACAAATAGATTATAGGCTGAATAATACTCATGTTGCGCAAGGTGCTTTTCATATGCTCTGGTTGCGTATTCATAGGCCTCATCTATTGCATGCGCCTTGATATAATGATTTGCTATTAATGCGTAGTTATTTGGGTTAGCTTTAACTGAATAATCAGCAAGGATTCGATTAAGCGATATTTGTAAAGAATCATTAATATTATTATTGAGGTGATATTTAAAGGCTGGGGACTTCAAACATATTATGCCGTTGTGCGTTTCTATTAATGATGCAATTTCACAAGTATCGATTATAGTTGGCAGATCATAGGAGATAAAAAATTTCATATGAGTGATGTCAATTGGATAATCATAAATAGAAAGTAATTGAAGGAAATGCAATTCATCAGGGAGTAAATGAGAAATTATACTATCAACGATTACATCATTTCTAGTCAGAGAATATGTCCTATTTATTTGTTTATGGTCCGCATAATATGTTCGCTCATTCTTAGTAATGATTCCGTTCATTATCAGGTAGTTTAAGTAGTCGAAAAGATATTGAGGATTCCCATTTGTGATAGACAAAAAGGAATTGATTTCTCCATTTGTAAACAAATCGCATCCAAAAATATTGTGACAGTACTGTTTTATTTCTGATGCACTAAATCCTCGAATATGTAGGAGAGATAGATTGTGTTTAAGCGAACTTAGTTGTTCGTAAAAAGTGTTGTCACGAATGTGATCTGTTGAATGAGATAAGAGAATCTTTGCCTTCGCGCCGAGATAGTCTATTTCGTCTACTAAGTGCTTGATAAATCTTAAGGTATCAGTTCCATGACTTTCGATGTTTGGAATAACGATTAATACCGGCTGTTCCTTTGAAAGGAGCGAAATATGTTCAATGATATTGCTATAAATTACTCCCAGGTTATCAAGGTCTGGAGTTGCTTCAGCCTTCTTGATGCTATTTAAAAGTCGGTTGTGTTGTTCAAACAAATTATTACTCAGCGGAGCAGGCAGATTCATTGAGAGCGAATCTATAAAAACATTTAGAGAGAATCTTTCTTCAGGAATATCGCTATACATTAAAACCTTGAATTTCAATAACTGAGCTTTACTGATAGCTCTTCCCATCAGTGTTCTCTTTCCGGTACCAATAGGGCCTTCAAGTAAAAGAGATCTATTGTCAAAACTGTTCTTATCTATAAATATTTCAATAGAATTGTCGATTTCTTCTCGAGCAACGTATTCAGGGTTAAGAATTGTGTTTGCTTCGCATGAAGGCGTAGAAATTGTCGATAGTTTAAGAATAGCTTGTGAAATAGTGTCTGGACGTAAAGAAAGAGATGGATTGGAGAGACTGACAATGAATGAAGCTAGATTCCTCGGATATTCAATGTCCCTCTCTTCGAAGAGGTAACATAGAGATTCATATGCATCGCTTAGATAACTATCAGTCAACTCATGAGCAAGTACTGTCTTGTGCTTTGTTAAGCTTTCTATAAATGTGTGTCCAAGAGCATAAAGATCGCTTTTTGAGGAATACTGTTTTGATAACAGGATCTCCGGAGCAAGAAATCTTGGTGTCCCGAACACTTTGTCTTGATTTGAATCTGCAATAAGAGCAAGCCCAAAATCTACAAGCACTGGGTGTGAATCGTTTCCATCAGGAATGAGTATGTTCTCAGGTTTGATATCTCCGTGTATTATGTTTCTTTTTGACAAATAGCTAAGGGCATCAAGAATGCCCACGAGAATATCAGTGGTAGAACTGACTTTCAAAGAAGATGAGAAATAATCATTTAAATTTTGCCCATGAATTAAATCCATAGTGAAGTATGAATGCCCTGAATCACTCTGACCGAAATCATATACCTTTATCAAATTGGGATGGTTCAGCGAGATCAGCGTGGAGAATTCGTTCTCTAAAGAAGCTGATAGATCGCGATCTAGATTATTCAGAATCTTTATGGCGATTTCTTTGTCAAGTTGGGAGTCGAAAGCTTTGAAAACCGTTCCGATTCCACCAGAACCCAGTGTCGATAACTTGCTGTACCTTAAAGGAAATCCATACTTCTCAACCATGGAATGGGATTTTAAGAAGTACTTTGAGAAAATCAATAAAAAACCCTCTCAAAAGAGAGGGTTTTAAGAGAAGTGAGGTTTCTTATTTAAATCAACCCTGATCTAAATATCCATAATCACTGAAGTGCTCGAGTTTCGAGACTATGTTGCCGTTTTCGACGTGTCCACCTATGTCTACCCATATCCCTTCGATCTCATTGTTCCAGAGCGTCCTGTAGGATGTCGCGTCTGAGTCGAGCTTGTCCAGGGGCAGGGTCATGATCACGGCTTTGTTGAACTCTATGCCGTGGGGGCCCAGCTCAACCATTGCCTGAGGGTACATGGGCATGTCCATGGTTATCTCGGTGTCCACATCGAGGGCACCGGGCGGGAAGTACAAACTGACGTAGCCGTTTGTCACAGTCCCGCCCAGTTCAGCTGAAATCACCATGGAGACGGAGGTTGAGGTGGTCTGCATCATATCTCGACCAGAAGATCCCGCGGAGGTGGTGAGAACCTGGACGAAAACGGGGAACTCAACACCGGGCGTAGTGTCATCCTGTGAGGGGGTTACAGGAGAGTAGGATCCACAACCCATGGCAGCCAGTACACTGAGGAAGGTTGAAACGGTGAGGAATTTGTGGGCTATGGTTCGTCCTGACATTTCTCCCACCTCCTTGGGGTCTTTGGTTAAAAACTACTTTCGATCTCTGCACCGGTATAAGGCAACGCGGGTGCCACGGGCCGAAAACAGGCGGGCAGAGGGCGTCGCTGGACGGGTCCGGCGTGTCAATTTATGTTGTCAGTCAGAAATAGCCGGGCTGGAACTCATTGCAAGGCAAGCAGATGCGAGTTCGAAAAAACGGGTCTATGATGCCGTGAAAAAGTGATCGTCTGCGGAATTAGAGTGGTACGGAGGGTCCGGTCGAAAAACCGGATTGGGATTATTTCTGAATCTGTCGGGGGAGTTTTTCGAGTGCGTGAGATATTGTAGCTGTAACTATCAGTGTTTTCAGTTTGTTATACAAGCCGGCTCATATTCGCCGGTTTTGATTTTTTCCTTAAGCTCGTGAGCGTCTATTCCGTGTTTCTTCATCTTGTATCTCAGCGTTCCCCGTTCTACCCCAAGAAGGTGGGCCGCGCGGGTGATATTACCCTCAGTCCTGAGCAGGGTCCCTACGATCACTGCCTTTTCAACCTGCTCGAGGCTGACTCCTTCGGGTGGAATATCGATCTTCAGGGTTCCGTTCTCTTTCTTGACATGGCAGGTTGTTTCCTCAATGCGGGTCTCCGTGTCGATCGGCAGGTCGGAAGCATGAATGGTCCCGGTCGTGTTGAGGAGGACTGCGCGCTCGATGAGATTTATCAGCTCCCTGATGTTACCAGGCCATGAGTATCGCTCGAGAAGCGAGAAAGCGTCTTTCGAGAGGGTGACACCCCCCTTCTTCAGGCGGCTGGAGAACTTTTTCGTGTACGTCTCGGCGATGGGGCGGATATCCTCCCTGCGGTTTCGAAGCGGAGGGATCCTTATTTCCACGACGTTGAGCCTGTAATAGAGGTCGGCCCGGAACCGCTTGAGTTCAACGTCAGCCTTCAGGTCTCTGTTTGTAGCTGAGATCACTCTGACGTCTACGGGCAGGAACTGGGTGCCGCTGACCCTCCTTATAGTCCTCGAATCGAGGAACTTGAGGAGCTTTGCCTGGAGGTTGAAGTCGATCTCACCGACCTCATCGAGAAATATAGACCCCCCGTTGGCGACCTCGAACAGCCCCATCTTTCTTTCCTTGGCATCGGTAAAAGCACCCTTCTCGTAGCCGAAGAACTCGCTTTCAAGCAGCTTGGCAGGGATCGCCGCGCAGTTGACCTCTATGAGCGGCCCGGAGGACCTGGCACTTATCTGATGGATGGCTCCAGCGAGGGCTCCCTTGCCGGTGCCATTCTCGCCGGTGATCATGACCGATGTGCAGTCGCTTTTTCCGACCTTGATCGCCAGGGCGATTATTTCCTGCATTGCATCGCTGACGCCAATGATGTCATCGAACCCTTCCGGTTTAGCCACTCTTTCCCGGATGGCCTCATCAAGCTTGCGCTTACCCAGGCCACTGGCGATCTGGCTGAGGATAAGATGAAGGCCCCGTCTCTCGTATGGCATGTGAAGCTGGTGCCGCGCACCCAGGCTCAGCGCGACATTGTCCTCGTTTTTCAGGCCCTCCGGTATCAGCAGGATAAGCTGGGTGGCGGGATTCCGGCCGTGCCAGCTTATCAGAGTCTTGACGTCCGGAGTGATGTCCTTGTTTCCGGCGACTTCCGATCCGGCAAATATAAGTGCGGGCGGGGCCGATTTCTCTCTTTTCGATACGAAATCGCTCACGCTGGAGAACTTCGACACTTCCCATCCTGATTCAGCGCAGTCTGTTGCTGTGGTCCCCAGGACATCGGAGTCAGAGCATATTATGTCGAGTTCAAGTGATATCATTCGGGTTGCCTGGTTCGAGTATGTGTTCAGGGCGTACTGGTTCAGGGGGTTAACTGCAAGATATATGCCTTATTACGTAGAATCTGGCCATGCGGGCGCTTCCGTCGGGATTGAAAGGGCGGGTCGAAACTGTTATCTTCCTGAACAGTTGTATCTGCTGGCCCTGCGGGGCGTCACAATCCGCGCGGCCACGCACGGCAAGTCCTCGGCCCGAGGTAGATAAAATGCGTTATCTGGGAACAAAATCCCCTGGAATCACAGTATACTCCCTGCTGCTCGTGGTCGCGGCGTTCGGCCTGTCAGGCTGCAGTGATGATCCACAGAGCGGCGGAGAGCAGATATCCATCAGTTCGGTAACGCCGGCTCAGGCAAGCGCCGGGGATGTAGTGACGATCGAAGGGAAAGGTTTCAGCGCAGAGCCCGCGCAGAATCTGGTCACATTTTCCGCTACAGGCTTTTCAAGCTCCGTCGCGAACAGGACCGCCGTTCCCTCGGAGGTGACGCGCACGAGCCTGACGGTAGAGGTCCCTGAAGGCTCGTTCACCGGCGGAGTCAGAGTGGAGGCTCCATTCCCGGTCTACGGTGGACCCTTTGATATCACGCCGCCGAGGATCCCTTCGAACTCGCTCGATTTCACGATCAGGCTGCTCCGTGGCGATGTGGCGAAGATCTATTATGCCGATTCGGATTATGATTTTTCTCTTTCGACGTTGCAGGCCGGCGAGGAATACATCCTCATACTGTTCGACAGCGCCACGCCGCCCGACAGGAATATGACAGTCAACTATTCCGTAGACAACAATACACCCTGCACGTCGGCCCCCCCAGCAGACGGGCCTGATACTGCAATTGACGCCGGTCCTGACGCAATAAAGCTCGACCCCCTTCTGCTTGCCGGGTCCGGAGAGGTCACAAGATCGTTCGAGCGGAAGAAGTGGGAGGAAGCTCTCGGCCTTCTTCACGGCGGGCAGTCCGGTATCGATGAAGGTTATACGAAACCTGCGCCCTCTCGGTCTTCGATGCTTAAGCCGCAGGCGCAGGAGTTCTTCGTTTTCAGCAATTTCGACGGCAGCACTATCAATCCTGCCGATTTTACCCTAGTGACAGCTGACCTTAAATACGAGGGGACGCATACGCTTCTTTACGTCGACCAGACTACGCACGTTTCCTGCATCACCGATTACGAGGCGGCGGCGCTGGGGCAGGAGTTCGAGGATCATATCTATCCGACCAATACTTCGAGTTTCGGGTCAGAGTCAGACATCAACCATGACGGGAAAGTCGTCATCCTGCTGACGCCGGTAGTCAACGAGCTGACGCCTTCCGGCGGGTCTACTCCCGGCTATATAGCCGGTTTCTTCATGCCGGGCGATCTGTTGCCCGCATACGTTCCGACAGGCGCTTCGAACGGGATGGAGATATACTATTCGATGGTCCCCGATCCTACCGGTTTATACGGGAACGTGCATCCCAAGGACGAGGCTCTCGATGTGATCGTGGGCGTGATCGCTCACGAATTCGAACACATGATCATGTTCAACTACCGGGTGCTGATCTTCGGGAACGGATACAGCGGCGCGTATATGGCGGAGCTATGGGTAGACGAGGGGCTCGCTCACATAGCCGAGGACCTCAACGGCCACGATGGGAGCAATATCAGCCGGGCGAACCTTTTCCTCAACGATCCCGGCAATGTCACCCTGATCCACGGAGGCGACGACCTCGAGGAGAGGGGTGCAAGTTTCCTCTTCTTCAGGTACCTCGGGGACCGTTTCGGCGATCGAATATTCCGCGACATAGTGCAGACGAATAAGACAGGCACGGATAATATCGAGTATGTGACCGGCTTCGCTTTCAAGGAGCTCTTTACCGACTGGGCGGCTACTATGTATTTCGAGGACATGGGCGTGACGCCTGTCGATCCGAAATACTCATATACATCGCTGGATCTCGCGGCCGATTTCGGCCCGCTCAGGATCAGGCAGAGCAACATCTGCGGGAGTCCCTATACGGGTGATGTGAAGTCGTACGGTCCGGATTTCCTGATCATGGAATTCACTGGTACCGATGTCTACGATATCAATATCTCAAGCGCGTTGTTCGGGAGTATGAATGCGGCTCTTATCAGGATCCAGTGATATTCTGATAGCTCTGATCCTACTGGCGACGGTCTCATGCGCCTCCACTCCACCCGCCACTTCATCGGGAGAACGGTTTCAGCTAAAAGGCTCCATCAGGGTCGAGGGCGACCATCCTTTCGACAGGGTGATCGTCCTCTCCGATCCGCAGGGCGTGAAGTGGAACCTCGACCCCGGGGGGATGGAGGCAGAGTTGAGCCTTCTCGACGGATATGATGTTGTGCTTACCTGCTCCGGTGTCCCGGGAAGGGGTGGCGAGAGAGATGCCAGGGTCGAAAGCTATTTACTGGTCCCCCCGGAAGGGATGGTCGTGGTGATGGGAAGGATCTCGATATCCGGCGAAACGATCCTGTTGAATTCCGAAGACATCGGGTATATGCTGACAGGGCCTCTGACAGCGGCATTGGAGGCTTTCGGCGGCCATCGCGCCTGGATCTGGGGGATAATGGGCGATGGTGATGCTGTAGAGGTCAGTGGATACGAGGTCCTCGGACCGTAGGATAAGGGGCTCGGTATAATGCGTAAAACCGGATTTTCCGGGGCGTCATACCTTAATGGAGGTGGAAAATGACGAAGAACATGGGCGGAGCGGACCGCATAGTCAGGATCCTTCTGGCTATAGTGATAGGGATCCTCTATTTCACGCAGAAGATCTCCGGCACTGCGGCGATCATCCTCGGTATCATCGCGATAATCTTTCTGCTCACCAGTTTCGCGGGCACCTGCCCGCTCTATATCCCGATGAAGATATCGACGGCAAAGAAAGAGAAGAAGCAGTCACCGCCGATGTGAGACTATCCTTTCGAAATGAAAGAGAGGACCGGCATCGGCCGGTCCTCTCTTCATGTCATCCCTATCGATAGTCCGCTGTCAACGAACTTTATAAGGATCGGAATCAGGTGCCGAGAAGATCGTACAAGTAGTGAGGCCGCATACCTCGGCCGTTCCCGTTATCACGTATCCGACATTCATGCCGTTCAGGCAGACGGGTATGAACCCAACCTGGCCTGAAGTCGCCGCCGCGCCGTCGACCGGCTCGGTGGCCGCTCCAGTGGTCGGATTCTCCAGGAGCGCCCGGCCCGGTAGGAAGTCGATCACGGTGTCACCGTACCAGCTGGAGTCACAGCCGGTATTACCTGGGTATATCCCGCCGTTTCGGCTGGCGAATTCCTCGACGGCGAGCTGCACCGTCCTGCAATGAGAGATCACGATCGCTTCCACCGGCGTGGTCCGTCCGCTGGATATGATGAACTCGTGACCATGCGTGGAAAAGCCCGAGATGACGTAGACCGGATCGTAGTTGTCTGTCTCTGTCCCGCTCGCGGAGTTCCATGATGAGTACCTTCCAGTCATCCTGGCATATCCTGTCTGGCCGGGCCTTACGGCCGTATGGTTCACCAGGCCGTCATCTCCCCCGGTATAAGGATTAAGGGGGGCCCTGCCGCGGGGGAGAAGGTCCTCGACCGTCTCGCCCGACATGTCCTCGTCTGCGAACAGGTCCTCAGGATACACTCCTCCGTTATCAGCGGCGAATTCTTCGACCGCTTCCATAAGGGTGTAGCAGTTGTACCGTATTGTGGCCTCCTCGACCGTCCCGATATTGGTGAGCTCCAGCACCTGGGACTCTTCTCCGAATCCCCTGATCCGGTACCCCATCCTCAGGCCGAAATACTCCATCGCTTCGTAGCTGACCTGGCCGGGCATGCCTGATGTATTGGCTGAGGGCTCTGTTCTCAGGCCGGTATAGGGGTTGAGAAGGCCTGCAGAAGAGTGGAGATAGTCGAAGACTCTCTTCCCGTCGGCGTTCCTGTCGTTGTAGATGTCGGAGGGATACAGGCCGGCGTTTCTCCAGGCGAATCTTTCCAGTGCCTTCTCGAGAGTCCTGCAGTTGGATATGACCACGGCCTCCTCAATCGTGCAGTCGAAGCTCGATTCGGCGAAGATGACCGAATCCTTCCCGTGACCTGTGACTACATACCCGTATATTCTTCCTTCGGACATGATACATACGTATCCGGTCTCGCCCGGACTGTCGGCGGTCCTCAGGATGAGCTCCTCGTCTCCGGTGAACGGGTTGTCAGACGTGTTACCGTAGTATTTGGTCCAGGAGCTTAGGATAGTCATCCTGTCCCAGCTCTTCTCGTCGAGAGGGTAAAGATTGGAGTAATCGCCAGAATATGGATTAGCGAGGATCTCCTCAAGCTGCTCGCGCAGCATCTCGACTGCCGTCCTGCAGTTGGCCAGGACCAGCGCTTCCTCCGGAGAGGCGAGGTTGGAGAGCTGAACTTCTATCGATTCTTCTCCGAATCCAGTGATCATGTATCCGTATATCGTTTCTTCGACGACTATCGGGGCGTAGGCGATCGCACCGGGACCAGTCGCCTGTCCGTTTACGGGAACAGTTTCCTTGTCCGTGTACGGATTGACATAGACGCCGCCGTCCGGCATCAGGTCGAGGACCGATTCGCCGGTATCGAGCGTGTCGATGTCTATATTTTCCGGATATTCCCCATCGCCGACCGCCGCGAACACTTCAACAGCCTGTTCCAGAAGCCCGCATTGTGCAACGAGTATGCTGTCCGCAGATATCTCCTGCGGTGGGAAGGATGGCGCGAGCACGGGTGCTGTGTCGCGGCCACACGCCGGCAAGAGGATTATTGTCAACAGGATAACCCAAGTGTACTGTTTCATTTCTTTTCAACTCCCGCAATCTACCGCGAGAAAGGTGCAAGATATCCAGTATAATGGCATTTATGGTGCCAGAATCATGACACGGGAAGGCCAGAGAAATCATGTGCATGGATCGTCCGTGGAAGCCCTGGGCCTTCAGTCCCCGGTCGCTCTTGCCTTGACCTCTTCGAGGTTCTTGTAGCGTATGTAGCGGGACATCTCCAGCTGCGTGAAGAACATCGCCAGGCGGTCGTTGCATGGCTCGATCCGCTCTCCGAACCTGTTCCTCAGGATCCCGGCGATAGCGCCGATATTCCGTCTGCCGTCGATGTTTTCCCAGACTGCCGAGCCTACGTCGTCGAGCTTGATCCTGAAATACGGGCTCTTCAGCCTCGAACCGATCAGCTTTTTCATCAGGGTAGTCTTGAATCTCGGTCCCAGGACCGTGACGATTCCGTCCTCGCACATCTCGGACTGGACAGTACGTTCAGGGACCAGCTCGAGAAGGTTCACTTCCGGGGACTGAGTCTTTTTCTTTCTTCCTAACATCGTGCTGATTGTCCCGTCTGTAGAAAAGAAGACCCCGGAGCCGGGAGGCCCCGGGGTCATTGAACGACTCTAGTCTTACTCTGACGCGCTCTTGGCGGGGATCCTTATCAGGATCCACGCGAGAAGGGCGAAGACGATAAGCGCCAGCCAGGGGTTGCCGCCCTTGATGATCGCCGGCAGTATGCCCTCGCCGCCGCCGGCGACGACCGTCGCGGCGATGAGGATGCCCATCAGGGCCTGGCCCGCTATAAGGCCGGAGGCGAGGAGGATCCCGGTGTTGTCCGCCTTCTCCTTGTTGAGTTTGCGCTTCTTGATGTATCCGTCGGCGAACCACTTGATGATCCCGCCGATGAAGATGGCCGAAGTGGTGTGGAACGGCAGGTACATGCCGACCGCGATCAGCATCGGCGAAGGAGCGCCGATCAGGATGAGGGCGACCGCGAAAATAGCCCCCATGATCACGAGCGGCCAGGCCATCTGCCCGGTGATGATGCCCTGTGCGAGCATCGCCATCAGTCCGGCCTGCGGCGCGGGAAGGTCGGTCCCGCCGATGCCCCCCGTCGAAGCGTACCCGGTGTGGAGGAGCTGGAGGACAAGCGCCATTACGAACGCCGCCGCCACTACCCCGATGATGCAGCCTAGCTCCATCGCCCGTGGAGTACCGCCGAGGATGTGCCCGGCCTTGAGGTCCTGGATGATGTCCCCGGCCACGCCGCTCGAACAGCAGACCACGGCCGCCACTCCGAGCACAGCGGCGACGCCGAAGGCTCCTTTGACCCCCACGGCGACCATCAGTATCGCCGCCACGATAAGGGTCGAAAGCGTCAGACCCGAGATCGGATTGTTGCTCGAGCCGATCGTCCCTACAAGGAAGCCGGCTACGGCGGCGAAGAGGAATCCCGCGACCGTCATGACGATCGCCGAGACGGCCGCCCCGATGATGCTGCCGCTGAAGTACCAGTAGAGGAAGAAGATCGGTATGACCAGGGCGATGATGCCGATGATCGTGATCGAGTAGGGGACGTCCCTCTCGATACGGCTCGTCTCGGCGCCTTCCTTGACCTTGCCGATCTGTTTGAGGTCCTTGAACGCCCTCGACATCCCCGTTCCGAGTGACTTGCGCATCCTGAACAGGGTGTAGAACGCGCCTACGAGCATCGCGCCGACCGCGAGCGGGCGGACCTGCGAGTTCCAGACAGCGCCGGTGGTCTCCATCCAGTCGGTGCCGGGCCCGAATGTCCCGGCAATGAAGATGAACAGCGGCGTCATCATCATGTGGCCGAACACACCGCCCGCGAAGACTATCGCGGCGAGCTTCGGGCCGATGATGTAGCCGACGCCGAGCATCGCGGGAGAGGCCTCGGGCGACTCGACGAAGATCCCCCCGGTCGGGTTGGAACCGGCTGTGATCGCCTTCAGATCGCTTGTCATCAGCCTGAAGTTCTTCACGGTCGGCAGGACCCAGAAGTGCCTGATGTATCCCTTGATCATGAGGAGGCCGAAGCTGTTCTTCAGGAGCTCGAGAAGCGCGGCGACGCCGATCATCCCGAAGACATACTTGGCGCCTGTCGCCCCTCCCTGGCCCGCCTTGACGATCTCCGAGCAGGCGACGCTCTCGGGGAAGGGGAGCGACTTGTCGTCGATCAGCACCCGCCTTAGGAAGATCACGAAGAACACGCCGAGGATGCCGCCGACCAGCATCAGGAAAGTGCTTTCCCAGTAGTGGATGTTTTCCCAGATAGGCTCTCCCGTCGCGGGGTTCTTGGCGATCAGGAACGCCGGGATCGTGAAGATCGCGCCGGCGACTACGGCCTCGCCGACCGCGGCCGTGGTACGGCATGTGTTCTCCTCGAGGATCGTGCCTTTGAGCGGCTTGAGCACCGCCATGGCCATGACCGCTGCCGGGAACGTTGCCGCCACCGTCATGCCCGCCACGAGGCCGAGGTAGGCGTTCGCCGCTCCTAGGATGACTGAGAGTATCGCGCCGAATATGATAGCCGGCAGCGTGAACTCCTTCATCTTTGTCTCGGCGGACACATATGGTTTGAACTCATCGGCCATACAGTCCTCCTTCCAGGTCGGGAAACGGGTCAATACCACCTAGTCAGATATTTGACACCCGGTTATCCGGGTCAAGGCATGGTATTCACAGGCTCCTGGCAAAGTCAAGGAATTCATACTGTCGAGAAGTCGACGGCATTCCGGCAGTGGCCGGGCCGAAGTTTCAGGATAACTTTCTCTGCCGCAACGCGTTTTCGATCTCTCTCTGTGCCGGTACGGGGATTGCCTTGTGAAGTGTCGGCGGGGACCAGAAGCAGAGACGGGAGAGTACCTGGTGAGGAAGGCGATAAAGGAATGCCTGGGGCTTCTCTGCAGCGCGTGCGGCGCCTCGGCGGCCCGCCTGCGATTATATTTGGGAGAACCCGGTCCGGGAGGGCCGGGCCTGGAGATATGCGGTGGAGTACCCGCCGACCAGAGCGCCGAACTTGCCCTGAGGGAATCGGCATCGACCGCGGGGGGGTTCGGCGTGTGGCGGATGGACGGGAGCGGATACGGGAACGAGTGGCGCCTCGAGCGCAGGCTCGCAGGCATGTCCGTCTCTCTCGACCTCGAGCTCAACGAGATGACGCCGTCCTTCCTTCCGAGAAGGATCTCTGCCGCTGGTGAGCTGCTCGGGCTTCTCGAGCATCTTCTCCCGCTGGCCGATGTTCTGGCGCCCGGTCACGGCGGATGTGGGGCGGCGGCCGGAGGGGGCCGCCCCTTCGATCCGCCGATCGCCGGGATATCCCCTTCGATCGTCTCTCTCAGGGAGGACATCCGGAAGGTCGCCGCCGGCAGGATCCATGTCCTCATATGCGGGGAAAGCGGGACGGGCAAGGAGCTTGTCGCAAGGAACATCCATTCGCTCGGGCCGAGGCGCGCCGGGCCGTTCATAGCGGTCAACTGCCTCGAGATGCCGGCGGGCCTTCTCCAGGGCGAGCTGTTCGGAAGCGCCAGGGGAGCCTACACAGGGGCCGACCGCGACCGCGAGGGGCTGATCGAGGCGGCCGGCGGCGGGACGTTCTTCCTCGACGAGATCGGGGAGCTTCCCGTCCATCTTCAGGCGGCGCTGCTCCGTGTGCTTCAGGAGAGAGAGATACGCAGGCTCGGCGAAGGGCGGAGCAGAAAGGTCGATGTGCGGTTTGTGTTCGCCACTAACCGCGACCTCGAGGGGCTTGTCCGGGCGGGGAGATTCAGGGAGGACCTCTACTTCAGGCTCAGTGCTGTCAGGCTGCATATCCCGCCGCTCAGGGAGAGGAGCGAGGATGTCCCGGTCCTGACGGCGCGGTTCCTTCGCGAGTCTTCGCTCCAGCTCAGCGGCCGTCCCGTCTCGATGACCGCTGGAGCCCTGTCCAGGCTCATCGGCTATCGCTGGCCGGGCAACGTCCGAGAGCTGAGAAACGAGATCGAGAGGGTTTTGACGATGAACCCGGGCTCCGTGAGGATCACCGCCTCGATGCTGGGGATCCCGGAAGGGCGCGGGAGCATCCTTCCCGTAACGGATTCCGGTCTGGAAGCGGGTACGATGCCCGAGGCCGTGATGCGGCTCGAGAGAAGGATGATCGTGGATGCGCTGGAGGGTTTCGGGGGAAACAGAACCCGCACTGCGAAGGCCCTGGGGATAACCCGCCAGGGCCTTCTCAAGAAGCTCAAGAGGATGAATATCGATCCCGACCGGCATCGGGATCCTGTAAAGACGGTTATCTCAGAAGCACCGCCTTCCTTGTGAACGTGTACCCACCCGCACGGTATCTTATGAAATAAATACCCGAGGATAGAGCGCGTCCGTCGTCGCCGGTGCCGTTCCATGTCACCGAGTAGCGCGAAGGTTCCTGCTCGGCGTCTACGATCACGCTGACCCGCCTTCCTGCAACGTCGTAGGCGGCGATGAAGACATGAGCCTTTTCCGCGATCGAGTAATCGATCCTTGTCGCCGGATTGAACGGGTTGGGGAAGTTCTGCTCGAGGTTGTAGATCAGCGGCGTTCCGGCGACCTCGTCGTCGGTCACCGTCACATTGACCGCGGCCCTTACGCGGACCATGATCTCCGGAGCCGACTTTCCGTGCGCCACCCAAGAATCGTAGAAATCCTGCCCGGAGGAGTTGGTCTCGTTCTCGTCACGCAGGAACTCCGTGTATTCCTTCGATGTCGTCTGGTAGTAGAGAGTGACTATGACCGAGTCGGACTCGACCGGGAGCAAGTATGGGGTGTCGTCCCAGTACTGGCCATCCTCGTATATATGCGCGACCGCCGGCGACTGGATGCTTTCGAACCCGGCGTTCGTGAACCCCCTCGGCGGGATCCTGTTGTCAGCGTAAATGGTGTCGTTCAGGACGAAGTGGAACGACTTGCCGGCCGGCAGGCCAAGGGCGTCAGCCAGACCGGGGCTCAGGCCCGGTTTGATCTCGTATATCTTCGCCTGCGAGTCGTGCGATAGATCGGCCGTCTCGTTGTCGTAGGCGCACGACTCGTAGATCGGGGTGCCGGCCGCGTCGAGAGCGACGACGTTGAGCCAGATCCTGCGGCCCTCAGGATATCCTGAAGGGAGCTTGTGCGCAGTCTCGTTCGTGACCCTGACCGTTATGCCGAAATCTTCGGGAGTCACCGTCATTGAAGCCGCGTTCTGGAGCATGTATCTTGCACGGGCCTCCGCATCCTGCAGCTGGGCGAGGCTGACCTCGTCGGGGAACTTGTCCGCAATAGTCGAAGGCATGAACGTGTTGCCGCCGGTGAAATCATGCAGCCCGAGATCCGCCCTGTCGTTGACTCCGATGGCGTTGGCGCCTTTGCCATTGACGTCCCTCATGTGGCAGTCCTGGCAGGATGAGACGATCCCGTCCGCCTTGTTCCCGGCGAACTGAGGGGCGTATACGCCGGTCGACGCGTATTCGCTCTGAGTCCACTCGCTGTAAGTGCGCTCTATGGGGAACATGTTCCTGAGGTCCATGTCGGGATGTTCCGCGTCGAAGTCGCTGGGTACGTAATCGGCCGTCGATACGTGGAGAAACACCGGGTTGCTCACGTCGTGGCAAATGCCGCACATCTCCGACGACCTGTGGATCGGAGACTCGACGAACTGGTGGCTCGCTTCGGCGTCGGCATAAGGGCCGCGCTTGAGCGGCGAAGGATCGTTTATGAACTGCCCGTTCGCGAAAGCGAGCGGAAGCGGGTCGATATCCGCGAGTACCTCGGCGTCGACCGCCGGGCTCACCCCGGCGACGTAGTTAAAGTCGACCACCCTGTGGCAGAAATCGCACTGGACCGAGTGCCTGTCCTTGGAGTTGATCATCTCGCCGCTGGTGTCGATCGAGCGGCCCTCCTGCCAGCCGCCCGGGGAGTGGCACCTTATGCAGATGTCTCCTACGGAAGGCGCGTCCTGCTCGGCTACGGTGACGCACGCGAGAAAGATGGGGTCCCTCTGCGCCTGTGCCATCATCGAGCCTCGCCAGTTGTACCAAGGTTCGGCGTTCGAGTCGTAGTTACCGTGGCAGGTCGCGCACGAAACGTCGGGATCGTCGAGGATGGCTCCTTCGTGAGGCTGTGTGCCGGGGAGCTCCATGTCCCTCAGCGACGAGGGGACGTAGCCCGGGGGTGTGGATAGTATCGTGAAATCGCCCATGCTTTCGCCGCTGCCCTTATTGGCGGCGATGTCTACGGCCTCGACCCTTATCCTGTTGAAATCTCCGGGGAAGTTCGGGACGAACCAGGAGAATCCCGTGCCCGGAGTCTCGTTTTTCGCGACAGTCTTGAACCATTCAGCGCCGCTGTCGTCGGAAAGGTAGATGTTCACATGGTCCACGCCCGTATTGTCGTTCGCGTCGTACAGTACGGAATAGTATGTGCCGGCCTGGAGGACCTCTCCGCCCATCGGGTCGTTCACGGCCACCGAAGGCGGGATCGTGTCGGTTGCGCCGGTCGGCGTGAGATATCCGACTATGTCGGCGAGGTCGACGTTGACCGCCAGGGTATAGTTATTGATATTCAGGCCCGGGAATGTCGAGGTGTTCGAGAATCCCGCGATATCGGTCGCTTCAGTGTGATTTGTGTAATTATCGCCGTCGGCGTCATTATATTCAACCGCGGCTATCGCCTGGGCTATCGTCAGTCCGTTGTTCAACCCGACCTCTACCGAGAGGCCGTAAGGATTCCGTGCAGCCGATCCGCTGAAGTCGAAGTGGCATACGCCGCAGTGGCCCGGATTGCTCGGCACGTCGTCTATCGCCGTTCCTACAGCCTCGGGGTGCTGGCTGAAGAACTCCCTCCTGTAAGGGTTCTTCGCGAAAGGCGACGACTCGGGGATGAGTACCGCGGCGGCGACGGCGAACACGATGAGCAGGAGGAAGATCCTGTGGACGATGCGTGATTCGGAGAACACGTTCTTTTTCATGGGCGGGGCTCCTTGATCTGTTCCCTCCGGATTCCTTTATCGAGATAGGAAAAGGCTTGAGATATCAAATCGATCAGATGGCCACGCCGTACCGCGGAACGGGGCGGCAAGAGTCAGCGCACTGATCCTGTCTTCTGCGGTACGGTATGGTCATCCGGCGGACAGATGCCGCCTGTCTATCTATCGTACTGCGACTTGACGGCTCCCCAGGTCGAATCCTCCGTGGGGATGGTCGCGTCGTGCGAGAACGCCGTGAAGCATTCGCCGCCATCGTGGGTCCCACTGTAGTCCTCGTCTGAGTAGGCCCAAACATGGACTCCGTAGCATCCGTGCCAGCCTATATCTATCGTCATCGTGTCGGAGTACTTGTTCCCGACCGGCGTCGGGGTAGATACCACGAGGTCGCCGGCGCCATAGACGTTACCCACGACTGGCATCCCGCCGACCGTGATCTCGGCGACGCAGTCTTCGGGAACGAAATCGTCGAATACGACGAGGATGTTCACGTAAGTCATGGGGCGGTTGCTGTAGCCGTCGATGATCAGCTCGTAATCGGTACCCGTGAAGAAATAGCCTTCGTTGCCGCCGGTCGAGGGAACAAATCCCTCGATCATGGGAGCCTGGTAGATGCTGAGATCGATCTCGTTCGAGCCGACCTCCAGCAGGACTTCTCCGCCCCTGTCATACTCGGAGTCGTAGTATGGATCTCCGGGACCTGCCGTGTAGTATTCGGAGGTGTCGTAGTGATATTCGCACGGTCCTGCTGGATACACTACTAGGCACGGATCAGCGCTTGCGGCGCCGGCGAACGACAGGATAAGAACTACGGCGAGAAACCTTAAGCAGTCCTTCATTCTCTTCCCCTCCAATAAGCATAAGTAACATATCCGGCATAGCCGCTGTGCCGGTCTGATACAAAGGCATTGTATCATAATTCGTATCAATTTACAATGATTATTGTAATCGGTATTTGACAGTCCTGACGAGGCAGGATATCAGCGGGAAATCGCCGACCGGGGACGTGTAACAGTTGTCCGTCAAGGCAGTGTCGTATATACTCCCGCTCGTATCTTACCAGGGCTTGAAGATGAATGTATGCTGAGATGGAGGCGGATTGAAAGGTCCCGGAGCACAGTCGTTCCTGACGCGGTGGCGGGAGGAGATCTTCGCGGGAGTCCTCGGCGGCTTCCTGATGGCTCTTTCCTTTCCCCCTTATCCGACAAGGCTGCTCTCCCTCGTTGCGCTTGTCCCCGTCTTCCGGTATTTCCTCGTCGTTTTTCCCTCATACGAGGGGAATAAGGGCCGCCTTCGGAGGGGTTTTGTGACCGGGTGGATGTTCGGGATGGCGTTCTTCCTCATGCTGCTCTTCTGGGTCACCAACCTCATCCCCGCATCGAGCATCAGCCTCAGGTGGGTGCTGATCCCCGGACTGATCCTGCTCGTCATGTATCTCGGCCTTTACACGGGGCTCTTTACACTTGCCCTGGCGGCCTTGCACGGGCGCATAGGCAGGAAAGCGCTGCTGGCCGCACCGGCATTCTGGGCCCTGGCGGAGTACCTGAGATCGAGCGGGGAGCTTGCTTTCTCCTGGGGGATCATCTCGGGGACGCTTATCAAGTACCCGATAGCTTCGCAGGGCCTCTTTGCAACCGGGCCGTTTGGGTTCGGGATGCTGATAGTCACTGCGAACCTGCTCATCGCCTCTGCGCTTTTTATCAGGGAGCGTAGCAGGAGAGTGCAGGCGGCGCTGCTTCTTGTACTCCTGGTCGCGGGCACACTCACCGGAGGATATCTCAGGATCCAGCGGATCGATATGGAGATCGGGGCGGTCGACCGGCCGGCCGATGTCGCGATCGTCCAGCCCGACCTCGACCTTGCCCTGAAATGGCAGCCCGTCTACAGGGATACGATATTCGGCGAGATAGAGGAACTGACCAGAAGGGCGGCCGCGCTCGGCGCAGAGCTGGTGATATTCCCCGAGACTGCGGCGCCCGTTTCGATGAGCCACAGCCGCAAGTACAGGGAATGGATGAAAAGCATCGCCGAAGATGCCGGGGTCGACGTCTACATCGGGTACGTCAGGCACATCAAGGAAGGCGAGAATTGGCGCTCGTTCAATTCGTCGGGCATGTTCGGCCGGAACGGCGAGTTGGTCCAGCAGTACGACAAGATCAATCTCCTGCAGTTCGGGGAGAGAGTGCCTTTCAGCGGCTGGTTCCCGTTCCTCGAACGTATGGATTTCGGCCAGGCGAACTTCAAGCGTGGAGAGCACCAGACGATCTTCGAATCCCCCGTCGGGAAGTTCGGCGCGCTTATATGCTTCGAGTCGACATTCTCCGGCTACGCGCGCGAATACGTGAGGCTCGGGGCGGATTTTCTTGTCAACATCACCAACGACGGCTGGTTCGGCGGAGCACGGGGGCCCCTGCAGCACAGCGAGTCGGCCATCGAGAGGGCGATCGAGAACGGGGTGACGGTGTTGCGCGCCGCCAATACGGGCGTATCGATGTTTATCGACCCGGCCGGGCGGGTTGTCGAGTCAATCGGACTCGACACCGAGGGGATACTTCTAGTCCCGGTCTATACTTTGTCGTCGATGACTCCCTACACCAGGTACGGGCAGAAGATATTCCTCGGGATGGCAGCGCTTGACCTCGGCCTGACAGCCGTGTGGGTCATCTTGTCGCGGCGGCGGCGCTGATGATCCCCAGCCAGAAGAGCCGCGGTATTCGTCCCCGGCTCGGGCACGGACAAAAAAGGAGCGCTCGTGTGAGCGCTCCTTTTCTCTAGAGGCTTTCGGTCCGATGAATGCTACCTGTGCATCTTCTTGATCGAACCCCAGGAAGTCTCTTCCACGGCGGCCTCAGCGTTTTCTGCCGAAGCGGAACCTTCGATCGAGAACAAGGCCCCTGACACCGCGCTGTCGCACGGGAGCCAGTTGTAGACGACCAGGTGGGTCCAGATAATTACAGCCTTCTTCCTGACCTTGCACTTCGGCTTGCTTCTAAGAGGGTGCTTGCAGAGGAAGTCGTCACCAGCGGAGACCCACTCCTCGATGGAGTCGTCAGCGCCATTCAGGACGTTGAGCTTGGCCGCTACGAGTTGACGGAATAGAGATACCGTAATATCGCCACGAGGCTTGCAGCGCATTATCCTTACGAGGTCATCCTTCGAGTAATCCTCGCAACCGACGGTCAACTCATCTGCAGGCCACATGTCCTGGTGGTTCATCCAGAAAACCGGCGGGTGGGGGCAGGCGGGAGCGCAGTCGCAGGAGAACAGATACTCGGCATGCTTGCCTCCGACTCCATATTCTCCGTCCCACAGGAAGGTTACGAACATCCTGTATTCGCCGCAGAGATCCATGTCCCATTCCCCGTTGAACATGAATTCCATCCCGTCTGCGAGATAGAGGGTGCCTGTCTCTGAATAGGTATATACGACTTCATCGCCCCGGAACAATTCGACTGTGAAGTCATAGCCCGCGTAGTCCCATGTCCCGAAGTGCATCGTGCCGCCGAATGCCCACTTGTCACAATCTGCGGTAGCCTCCAGCGGGTCGGGGCCTACCGCGAGGACTGAGGAAGATGCCGTCAGGGCCGACAGCACTAACAGCAGTGCAAGAGCTTTGCGCCTCATATGTTTCCTGCCTTGTATAAAGGGTAAAAAAAGCCAGCTTATTTAGCAATTCATGTAACTACATTAGATTGTAGCAGAAACAGAAGGTCAAGGTCAATACCCTCCGTGAGCTCATTTTAGTATTCGGTCTGCAACAACTTGTTGAGAAAGCGCGCCTGAGGGCATATATAGTCATGGAGGGACGCGTGGTCCGGCTGTGACAGAGGAGCGGGCACAGACTGATGAAAGACGGGTACGATAGAAACAACTGGGCCGATGGATGCGGTGAGCCCGAAGGAGGACCTGAGCCGGGCAAGCACGCCAACTATCATCGCAAGCTCTGGCACTTCAGCGGCGGGATCCTGGTCGTGGGCGCTCTGGTCATCTTCGACTCGTCAAAGATCTGGGCCATCCTGATCCTCTCGGCCGGGCTCGCGCTGATGCTCACGGTCGATCTCGTCCGCTATTTCAGCCGCAGGGGCAAGCGCCTCTTCTGGAAACATCTCGGCTTTCTCACCTCCGAGAAGGAGAAAAAGGGGCCTACGACCTCGCTCTATTACGCCGCCTCGCTTCTGCTCTGCGTCCTGGTATTCCCCGTGTACGCCGCTATCGGGGGTGTGATCAGCCTCGCGGCCGGCGATCCGATCGCCGCGATAGTAGGGCGCAGATACGGGAAGCTCAGGATCGGCGGGAAGAGCGTCGAGGGAGGCCTTGCCAACGCCGCCCTGGCGTTCTGCCTGATATTCATCTTCGTGAGATCCTTCCATCTCGCGGCAGTGGGCGCGCTGGCGGGAGCCGTCGCCGAGATGCTCGACATACCTTACCTCGACGACAACATCATAGTGCCGCTGGCCGCGGGGGGGGCGATGGCCGCTTTCGCGCATTTCTTCGGGATGTGAACGGGGATGCGGCCGACGGGCTGAACGCCGCGGCGGATATCGATCCCGGGGATCTCAGAACATCGTGCCGATATCGAAGAAGAACCTGCCGTCGGGGTCCATCGGCCAGGAGTATCCGAACTTGAGCAGCCAGCCCTCCTTGACGATAAAGCTCATCGCGAGCCCCGCGCCGCTGTAGAAGAGCTCGGTGGTCAGCGTCTCGCCGCCGTCCCAGACGGCGCCAGTGTCGACGAACACGCTCATATCGACGAGGATCATCGGATTGCCGAGCTCGGAGATATCCCTGAAGTTGAGCGGCACCCGCAGGTCGGTGCGGATCAGCACGCTGTTCTCTCCGTAGAAGACGCCGAACTCGTGGCCCCTTATGGTGGATGTCCCGCCTAGATGCTCGTAGAGGTAGGCGGGGATGCCTGCCTCGTTGAGCACGCCCCTCGCGCTGACCGAGAGAAGCGGCCGGCCGATGTCGAGAAAGACTGCGGCGTCCGCTGAAAGCCTCGTGCTCGAGAACGCGGGGTCGTTCTGCACGATCCCCCAGCTCTTGACCGATACGCCGGCCTGTACCCCGGACTCGGGATAGAATTTCTGGTCGATGCGCGAAATGACGAGGCCCGTGTTGACTGTCAGAAGCGTGCCGCTCGGCGCGTCCGGAACGTCTCCCTCTCCCTGGTGCTCGAGCATCGGGTCGCCCGCGCGGATCACCTCCAGGCCTGGCTCGAGGAAGATCGAAAGTCCGCCGGCGAGCCTGAAGCCTAAGAAAAGGTATCCCTCGAACCACTTTATCCTGTCATCGACGAGTTTCTGCTCGAACGAAGGGTACGGCCATCTATAACCCCTGTATGCCGCCTCGATCCCCGCGCTGAGCCGCTCGGTCCCGAATGTGCGGGGTATGACCCATTTCGCCTCCAGTATGAGCGCACCGTTGACCATCGCCGAGAGGAAGAGCCGCTCGTTCCTCCCGCGCAGGTTGGTCTCGCTGAACGCCGCGCCGAAGGCGATCCTGTCGGCGAAGTTCCTGCTGATAAGCGGATAGACGGTCCACGTCCTCTCCTCCTCCGCGATCATCAGCAATACGAAAACGCCGCGCCCCTCGCTGTCTACGTTGAGCTTGTACGTGGCGTAGCGGACACCGGACAGGCTCATGACTCGATCGAGGCCTTCCCGGACCGCTTCGTACATGCAGGTGTCTCCAGCCGCGAGCCCGAACTGCCTGACGACAAGATCGCGGTCGATATTGTAGTTGCCATAGACGGCGATCCCCAGGATCGGCTGTCCGTCCCCGCGGTAGGCGGAGGCGGGAGCGGAGGCCAGGATGGCCGACGCGAGGAGAGCGATCGCTGTCATGATGTACTTCTGCTTCATATGATCCACTGGGCAGGCTGCCGGTTTAGTGCCAGATCGATCCTTTCCTCCGAGAGTAATCGCGCCGGGCGCCGCGGTCAACACGATATGGAGCTGTGGATAATTCAGTTGTGGCGAGCCCCGGATTTAATTTAAAATCCTCGCGTCGCGGCCCGGGCCGCGACTGTGGAATTTCTCAGAGGCGGACTTGATGTATCTCTCTCTTTTCATGGCTTTCCTTCGCGTCGGGCTCTTCGCCTACGGAGGCGGGCCCTCGATGCTGCCTCTGATACAAAAGGAGGTCGTGGACAACTACGGGTGGCTGACCAGCGAGCAGTTCATCGACGTCATCGCGATGGCGAACACGCTGCCCGGCCCGATAGCTACGAAGATGGCCATTAGCGTCGGGCTGCAGGTCGGAGGGCCCTGGGGAGCTTTCGTTGCGCTGACCGCGATGCTTCTGCCCTCGAGCATCCTCATCGTCATCTTCACCATCCTCTACTACAAGTACAAGCACCTGACCGCGGTGCAGAGCATCGTCCGCGGAGTGCGTCCGGTAGTCATCGCGCTGCTCCTGGTCACCGTGGCCCAACTCGCCCCGAAAGCGGTCTACTCGTGGGATACCTTCATCATAGCCCTGGCAGCCTTCGTTGTGGTCCTGTACCTCAAGGTGCATCCGATATACACGATAGCGGTGGCGGCGATACTAGGCTTCTGGCTCTATCGTTGACCGCTGTCTCACTGTCTTCTCAAAGGTGAAACGGCATGGATGAAATGCAGCGGGGATATCTGTCCGATCCTCTGCTCGGTGAGTTCACGGCCAGGGTGACGAAGGTCGAGGACGCGGGGGACGGAGCGCGGAAGGTGTGGCTCGACAGGACACTCTTCTATCCCGAGTCCGGCGGCCAGCCGGACGACCGCGGGACGCTCGGGGGATTCAAGGTCGAGGCGGTCAGCGAGGAAGGGCCCGGTGTATGCCATCTGGTCAGGGGGGCTCTGGAAGTCGGTGACGAGATCAACGGACACGTCGACATGGCGAGGCGCTTCGACCACATGCAGCAGCATACAGGGCAGCATATACTCTCCCGCGTCTTCGTCTCGCTCGGAGGCCTGATGACCGTCGGATTCCACCTCGGGGAGAAGGCGAGCACTATAGACCTCAGCGGCAGGGTCACGGACGAGACGATAGCGAAGGCCGAGAGAGAAGCGAACGCGGTCGTCTTCCAGGACCTTCCTGTAGAGGCCAGGATCATAACCCGTGACGAGTACGAGTCGGCGAAAGAGAGCGGGGACGCCGTCAGGTCGAGGCTTCCCGACGGTGTCGGAAGCATCCGGATAGTAGAGATCGAGGACACAGACAGCTCGACCTGTTGCGGCACGCACTGCCTCTCGACGGGGATGGTCGGGATCATAAAGATAACAGGCACCGAGAATGTCCGTGGGGGCACCAGGGTAGAGTTCCTCTGCGGCGGCAGGGCACTCGGCGATTATGGCGAAAAGCACGCCTTGCTCGCCGCTCTGGGCGGCGGGATGAGCACTGACTGGCGCGAGCTGGGAAACATAGTCGAGAAGCTCGTCTCTGAGAACAAGTCGCTGCGCAGAGAGCGCGATGCCCTCTTGCGCGAGCTGGCCGGGTTCAGGGCGGCGGAGATCAGCAAGCCGGCCGGAGAGATCGGCGGATTCGCGCTGGTGCGCAAGGTCTTCGAGCAGGGCAGCGCGGTCGAGGTCAGGGAGATGGCGTCGAAGATAAGGGAATCGGGGAAGAACATCGTCCTTTTCGGCATAGTCTCGCCGGCTCCCGGGCTGGTATTCGCTTGCGAGCCGTCGATACCCGCGGATATGAGCTCGGCCCTAAGGGAAGCCGCCGCGGTGATCGGCGGGAAGGGAGGGGGCGGGAAGGACTTCGCTCAGGGCGGAGGGGGAGATCCCTCGAGGATGGAGGAGGCCCTCGACGCGGCTGAGAAGAAGATAAGGGAGACGCTGGAGTGAAGGACGAGCGGGGCATAGAGGACAGGGGTGGGCGCGAGGAGATGGTCAGGACACAGATCGCCTCGAGGGACATCACCGACAGTGGTGTGCTCGATGCGATGCGAAAAGTCCCGCGGGAGCTCTTCGTCAGGCCCGAGGACCGCCGCGCGGCATTCCACGACGGCCCCCTTCCGATCGGGTGCGGCCAGACGATATCACAGCCCTATATCGTCGCCTACATGACCGGGCTGCTCGGGCTAGGCAAAAGGGACCGGGTGCTCGAGATCGGCACCGGGTGCGGGTACCAGACAGCCGTCCTGGCCGAGCTTGCCGACAGGGTCTTCACGGTCGAGATCATCCGGGAACTCTCGGAGAGGGCGCGGGAGACGCTCGGCGCGATGGGTTACTCCAACATCGAGTTCAGGACAGGCGACGGCCGGGCGGGATGGCCCGAAGAGGCGCCGTTTGACGGGATCATCGTCACGGCGGCTCCCGGACACGTGCCGCCGGCGCTTCAGGAGCAGCTCGCCGAAGGGGGGAGGCTCGTCATCCCTGTCGGCACGATGTCGCAATACATTCACAGGATCGTAAGGCGCGGCGGGGAGTACGAGGACGAGGGGCTTCTGGCTGTGAGATTCGTCCCACTGACCGGCGGGGAATGACGGCCTGATCTCGGCCAGCGTAAGGCGGAAGGTAATCGAAGCGGGAGGTGTGTCGATGACAGGCATATATTACCACGATCTCTTCGGCAGGCATCTCGAGGGGTATGGACACGTAGAGAGTCCGGCGAGGTACCGGGTCGTGATGGAGAGGCTGAGAAACTGCCCCTTTACCGGCCAGCTCGAGTTCGTCGAGGCTCTTCCCGCTGAAATGGACATCATCGCCGCGGTGCATGACACCGGATATGTCGACACCTTCCTCTCGCTCGAGATCGACGAGGCAGTCGTCCTCGACTGGGGCGATACGGTCGCGACATCCGCCACGCCGCGCGCGGCCCTGTACGCCGCGGGAGCCGCGGTACAGGCCGCCGGGGACATCCTCGGGGGGAGGTTCGCGAACGCCTTCTGCCCAGTCAGGCCGCCCGGGCACCACGCGGAAAGCGGCAGGGCAATGGGATTCTGCATCTTCAACAACATAGCGATAGCCGCGAGATGGCTGACCGCAGGGGCGGGGCTGGACAGGGTCGCCATAGTCGACTGGGATGTTCACCACGGCAACGGCACTGAGAGGATCTTCCTCGACGATCCGAGGGTCCTCTACATCAGCCTTCACCAGTACCCGCATTACCCGGGCACCGGCCACTTCAACATGGTCGGCACGGGGGAGGGCACCGGCTATACCCTGAACATCCCGCTCGGCGCAGGCGCGGACGATGGGAAGTACCGGGAGGAGTTCGAGAGCAGGGTCATCCCCGCGCTCGACGCGTTCGAGCCGCAGATGATCCTGATATCGGCGGGGTTCGACGCCCACGCTGAGGATCCTCTCTCCGGCGCAAGGCTCTCAGCGGGGATGTTCGGCGAGATGACCGGAATGCTCGCGGATGCGGCTGAAAGGCACTGCGAAGGCAGGATACTTTCGCTTCTCGAGGGGGGGTACGACCTCGACGCCCTTGCCGACTCGGTAGAGGCGCACGTGGGAGCGCTCGCTCGCGCCGGCGAGCGCTGAGCGGCCGTTTCGCCGCCACCTCCCCCATTTGACAGGAAAGAGCTACAAGTAGATCCTCGCGTCGCTGCGGCTCTCGTCGAGCGGGGAGACCCTTATCGCCGGAATGTCCACGACGGGGCACTTGTTCTCGCAGATCCCGCAGCCGATACATAACTGCGGGATCACGTGAGGCTTCTTGAGGATGAACGGGTCGCCCCTCCTGTCGAACGACTCCTCCTCGGTGAAGCGTATCGCCTTCCCCTGAGCGGGGCAGTGCTCCTCGCACACGCCGCAGTTGCGGTTGTAGGTGTAAGGGATGCACCTGCTCCTGTCTATGGTCGCCATCCCGATCTTTGTCCTCTGCTTAACGTTGATATCTAGGTGCCGGATGGCTCCCGTCGGGCAGACCTGCGTACAGAGGTTGCAGTGGTACTCGCAGTAACCGAGCTTCGGGACGAGGATCGGGGTCCACAGCCCCTCCAGGCCGGCCTGATGGAAGGTAGGCTGCAGCCCGTTCGTGAGGCATACTTTCATGCACTCGCCGCACTTCACGCAAGTCTTGACGAAGTCCTTCTCGGGCAGCGCGCCAGGCGGACGGATAAGATCGGGGTGGACGCGCTTGCGCTGCTCTCCCAGTGTCACCAGCGGGACCGCAAGCAGCGCCGCCGCTCCGGTCGATAGGAGCCAGCGCCGCTCGAGGTCGACGTTTCCGTCGCCTGTCCTGCGCGTCGTCGGGTGGATCGATACGGCCGTGACCGGGCATACGTCCTGGCAGTTGTAGCAGACGAGGCATTCCCTGCTCGCCCACTGGCCGGGCGGGAAGGGAGTGGCGTCGCCCTGGCACGTCCTGTTGCACCTGCCGCAAGAGATGCATTTCTCGCCGTTCACGTCGACCCTTGCCATCATCTGTTTCGTGCCGATGAGGCCGAGCATCGCTCCGAGCGGGCAGAGGTACCTGCACCAGAACCGCGGCGCGAGAAGATTGAGCCCCAGTATCGCCGAGAACAGCAGGGCCATCAGGATCATCTGCCTGAAGACAGGCTGCTCGAAGGCGAGGACGGTCCCGACCATCATCGAGTAGACGGCGTCGGCGGCAGGCGAGATGCCGGGCAGGTTAGAGGCATAAGCCGTGTCAAGGACCGCTCGCACGATATGGTTGATGCCCGGGTTGTAGCCGATAGCGAGCGACCTGATGGTAAGCGATATCGGATCGACGATCCCCGCGGCGTTCCATCCGAATACAGCCGCGACGAGTATAAATACCAGTATGAAATACTTGACCGGCCGCAGCCGCGGAAAGCGGCCGTCGTCCGGAGATGGCCTTCCCCTTCTCATCCTGAACCAGCCTACTATCGTGTTCAGCGTGCCGAGGGGGCAGACCCAGCCGCAGAATACCCTCCCGAAGAAGACTGAGACGACGACGGTGATGAGGGAGAGGAGGAAGACCGTCCTGAGGGCGTGGGTCGCCAGCACCGAGCTCAGCGCGATGAGCGGGTCGAAGTCGAGGAAGAACCTCACCGGGAGCCCCAGCTCGTCGCTCCCCTTGTACTCTGTCTGGATGAAGAGGTAGAAGAAGAACGCGAGAAACAGGATCTGCGAGAATCTTCTGAGGTTTTTCATGTCACCTATCCGAGGTTTACTTCCATGTATCCTTCACCGGCGAAATCGGATCTGCCGAGCCCCCGCTCGATCGCCTCCTGTATGAAGGGGAATGCCGCCGGGTCGTTGCTGAACAGCGCATCCCCGAAAAGCGAAATGCCGAAGGCGTCGATGCGCACCGGGTCGGCACTTGCGGCGACCGTATTCAGCTCGACGACGTCCTTCAGCGTGCTGCCTTGCGGTCCGTTGGCCTTTAGCAGTCTGACAGCGTCGAGGATGTTGAGCGTCGGCCTGAAGTAGGCGGTCAGGTCGACCACGCACTCGGGGAGGTTCTGGTGGAGCAGGTCGCGCCTTCCCCCGATAAGCCCCATGAGGTTCTTCATCGAGAGGGTGACCTCGGAGAGGCCGTGTTGCTTGGCGATCGGGACGTTGATGATCTTGTCGGCTTCTATCGCGTCGCGGTAGACCTCCCAGTCGCTCATCACTCTTCCGCCCAGGTCGGTCGAGACGAATCTGCGCTGCTCCATGAACGGGACGCTCGCCCCGGCCCTTTCAGCCGCTTCCTTGATGCCGCTTCTCTTGTAGGTGCGCCTCGCGTCGTTGCACGCGTTGTCGGCGACTATGATCTTCTTCGCGCCCGCCTCCACGGCCATCCTCACCACTGTCCCGACTACGACGGGGTTGGTCGTGGCGGCCTGCTCGGGATTCTTGTCCCACGATATGTTCGGCTTGACGAACACGACGTCGCCTTCGTCGACGAAGGACGCCATCCCGCCGACCAGCTCCACCGCTTTCCTTACTATGGCGACGGTGTCCGACCCCCTGGCCACCCCGAAGGATGCGGCCGCGGACTGCGGCTGGGTAAGTGCGCCGAGGCGCCGTGCGGGAAGCATCGCTCCCGCCGCGCCGGCTGCCAGGATCCTGAGGAATTCTCTTCTGTTCGTCATGGTGATCTTCCCTTCGGGGAACCGTGGCTTTGAACGGCCTGTCAGGCGGCTGGCTGCCGCGATATGATATGTGAAAATAATATTAAATACCGGCCGCGCAGTAAAGTTTATTTGGAGCAGCGGGTATTTACGGGGTATATTCGGCCTGACCGTCCGCTTAATGAACGGCTTCACGTTTTTCGATGGAGAGGATCGATGTCGGAACCTGGCGTTTTTCAGCCGAAAGCATTCTACAGGAAGCTCGACGCTCTTCTGACACGGATCGGCAGAGGCGCGTCGATGAAGGAGATGCTCTCTCTCGTCTTGAGCGAGCTGGTCCAATCCGTGGGCGAGGACCTGGGAATAAAGAGCGGATGCGTCTACCGTCTTTACGGAAAAGTCTACCGGAGGACGGACCAGGTCAGCGGCTCTGAGGCGGGAAGCTGGCCCGCATCGATCCCGGTCGGAGACGAGGCCATAAGGCTTCTGTCCCACCACAAGAACTACATATTCATCGATACAGTCGATCCTCCGTGGGGAAAGAACAGCGTCGCCGTGATGCTGGGTGAGGACGATGAACGTCTCATGGTCTTCAGGCTCGGGGACGGCTGGGTCCGGGAGACCCTCGAGTTCTCCCTGAACACGATCCGCTCAACGCTGAATTTCAGCTCGTCGACGAGCCGGTTCTCGGCCGATCTTCAGGAAGCGTACGAGATCCAGAAGAGCCTGCTGCCCCGCATAGAGCCTCATTTCCCGGGGTATGAGATCGCCGGGAGGATGGAGGCCGCCGAGAGGGTCGGCGGCGATCTCTATGATTTCTCGGTCCTCGCCGAGGGAGTGCTGAGCGTAGCTGTTGGCGACGCGAGCGGCCATGGCCTGCCCGCCGCGCTGCTGGCCCGCGATGTCGTCACCGGACTGCGCATGGGCATGGAGAAGGAGATGAAGATCTCTGGCGTGCTTCGCAAGCTCAACTCGGTGATCAACCGCAGCCAGCTCTCCACAAGGTTCATCTCGCTCTTTTACGGGGAACTGGAGCCCGGGGGCACGCTCGTATACGTGAACGCCGGCCATCCTCCTCCACTGCTGTTCAAGGCTGACCGTATCGAGAAGCTCGATGTCGGCGGGACGATCCTCGGCCCGCTCGAGACCACCGATTTCAACCGCGGGTTCGCGTTCATCGATCCCGGCGACATGCTCGTGCTTTTCACCGATGGGGTCCTCGAGGCTACGAACGCCGCGGGTGAGATCTTCGGCGAGGAGCGCCTGAAGGGATTTATGCGCGCGAACATGGCGATTCCCGCTCACGAGATGATCCGCGGCCTGTTCGCCGCCGTCAGGGATTTTGCAGGTAGCGCCAGGCTGCAGGACGATACCACCGCCGTCGTGATCAGACGCTCATAAGCTCTGCCGGGAGGGCCCCGGGCGGTTCTTTCTATGGCCGCCCGCGCAACCGCCCGCTTGACTGGCCCCGCGAAAACATCTAGACTGCTTGTCGCGCCCCGTGTCCGTCCGCGGCCGCCGGGCGCTCAATACGAGAACCCGCCTGTAATGACACGGACCGTCCGGAGGAATTTGATGGCGAAAGCACCTAAGCCCAGGGAGTTGCCCGCAGGCAAGCTCAGGTGGAGATGTCCCGGGAAGTACCTCGATTTCAGGACTACTAACGATCTGAAGCCGTGCACCGACATCATAGGGCAGGACCGCGCGCTTCACGCGATAGAGATGGGGCTGGCGCTCGAGCATCGCGGATTCAACATATTCATAACGGGTCTAGTAGGTACGGGCAGGACTTCTACTATCAAGCACCTCCTCGAGAAGCTCGAGCGCAAGGACCCGATCCCGCCCGATATTTGCTACATGTATAACTTCCGCCACCCGGGCAATCCCGTATACATAGAGCTCGAGGCCGGGCAGGGCAACAGGCTCGCCTCCGACATGGACAACCTCATTCACGACCTTATGAAGTCCATTCCGAACCTCTTCAAGAGCGAGTACTACCAGAATCGCCGCAAGAGGCTGATCGAATCGATGCAGACCAAGCAGAAGAAGGTCGCTTCGGCGTTCGAGGAGAAGATAGGCAAGGAAGGCTTCGCGATGGTCAGCCTGCAGATCGGGCCGGTCATGAAGCCCCAGCTCGTGCCTGTCGTAGACGGGAACCCCGTCGATTACGCTACGCTGACTCAGATGGTCGAGGAGGGAAAGGTCTCGAAGAAGGAATTCGAGAGGATGCGCTTGTCGGCGGAGTCTCTCTCCGAAGAGATGACCCAGATATACGACAGGATGAAGGAGCTCGAGCGCAATCTGAAGAAGAAGCTCGAGAAGCTCGACATGGACGTCGTGCAGCCGACGATCCATGAGATGATCATCGAGATAGACAGGAAGTACAGGAACGAGGCGCTCAGCAGGACCCTGAAGCTGATAGAGAAGGAGATCATGGAGCGGCTCGATCTCTTCAGGGCCAAGGACGAAGAGGAGACCAAGTCGGCCATGGCGGCGTTCGCCGCAGAGGACGGCCGCATGGAGGACCCGTTCCGCGAGTTCAGGGTCAACGTCGTCGTGGATAACTCCGAGACGACCGCGCCGCCGGTGGTCATCGAGAACTTCCCGAACCTCGTGAATATCTTCGGGGTGATCGAGAGGGAGTTCACGCCGTCGGGATGGTCCAAGCCGGACCATATGAACATCCGCGCCGGAGCATTTCACAAGGCGAACGGCGGGTTCCTCGTGCTGAACGCTCTCGACGTGTTCATCGAGCCGGGGGTCTGGCAGATACTGAAGAGAACGCTGAAGAGCTGCGAGGCGGTCATCCAGAACTTCGACGGCTGGAGCATGCTGAGCTCGTCGGCTCTCAAGCCCGAACCGATGTGCATCAAGGCCAAGATCGTGCTGATAGGTGATTCGCGGCTCTACTACCTGCTGCAGTCGTATGACGAGGATTTCAGGAAGATATTCAAGATAAGGGCCGACTTCGACCGCGAGATCGACAACAGGGCGGCGGTGATCAGGCAGTACGCAGGATTCATCAAGGGACTCTCCGACAGGGAGAGCCTCAAGCCGTTCGATCCCGAAGGTGTGGCCGCCGTAGTCGAGTACGGGGTCAGGCTCGCAGGCAGGCAGACGAAGCTGTCGACCAGGTTCAGCCTCATCTCCGACGTAGTCCGCGAGGCCCACTATCATGCCGAAAAGGCGGGCAGGAGGGTCGCGACGCGCGAACACGTGCGGCTTGCCATAGAGCACAGGGTCAAGAGGGTCAACCTGATCGAGGAGAAGATCCAGGAGAGGATCGAGGACGGCACGTTGATGATCGACACCTCCGGCTCAGTCGTCGGCCAGGTGAACGCGCTGTCGGTCTATGACCTCGGCGACTACATGTTCGGCAAGCCGTCGAGGATAACCGCGGTCACATCGCTCGGAAATTCGGGCGTAATAAACATCGAGAGGGAAGCGGACCTGAGCGGCAGCACGCACAACAAGGGAGTACTCATCCTCGCCGGGTTCCTCAGGGGCAGGTACGGCCGGGAATGCCCGCTTGTCATGAGCGCGAGCCTCTGTTTCGAGCAATCGTACGGCGGCGTCGATGGAGACAGCGCCAGCTCCACCGAACTCTACGCGATACTTTCGAGCCTCTCCGGCCTTCCGATAAGGCAGGACATCGCCGTTACGGGCTCTATAAACCAGAAGGGCGAGATCCAGCCGATAGGCGGGGTCAACGAGAAGATCGAAGGATTCTATTCAGTCTGCAAGGCCAGAGGGCTCACGGGCAAAGAGGGAGTCATGATCCCGTGGCAGAATGTCCCCGACCTCATGCTTGACCAGGAGGTGGTGGACTCGGTCGCGAAGGGCGAGTTCCACATCTATCCCGTCAGGCACGTCGACCAGGGGATCGAGATCCTGACCGGCGTCAGTGCAGGGCGAACGCTCAAGAGCGGCGCATACCCGAAGGGGACAGTCAACGAGCTCGTCAGGAAGGCCCTCTGCGACATGGCCATCAGCTGGAAACGATTCGGCTCGAAAAACGGCGACGACAAGGAAAAGTCCTGAGCGCCCCGCGCTGGCCGGCTCTCGTGAAATGGAATGAATCGCTCCTGCGGGCGTATAATACGGGAAACAGGAGGACCTGATGCAGAGACATATACGTATGACAACGGTCGCCGCCCTGGCCGCCGCGGCCTTCCTTTCCGCGGGGTGCGGAGGGAAGAAGGAACGGGAGACTGCCGAGGCGCTTCCCGCGATAAAGACCGGCGTGAACCTCGTCGTCAACTCGGGATTCGATGAATGGGAAGGCTACAAGCCCGCTGGATGGTCGATGAGGGCGATCGCCGGCGAGGGCAACAAGCTGTCCTTCTACGGGAAGAGCGACAAGACGAGGAATCCGGACGGAGGATACTCGTTCTTCCTGCGCGGCCTTTACGACACCCAGAGATGGATGGTCGCGACCCAGAGGTTTCCTGTACGGCCCGGGTACGAGATAGAATTTTCGGCGGATATCATGTCCGAGGACCTCAAACAGAACCAGGGGCAGGAGGGCAGGGCGGGCGTTTATGTGCTCTTCCTCGACGGGAAGGGCGAAAGGATCAGCGAGCGGAACTTCGCGGACGCCTGGACACGGAAGAGGGTGGGGACGACCGGATGGAGGCGCTCGGAGAAGAAGGCGGAGGCGCCCGATGGTGCCCGGATAATGGAGATCGGGCTCATCAACCAGATGACGGGGTATGTCTATTTCGACGATGTCACTCTCGTCATCAAGGACAAGGTCGAATGGGAATCGAAGGACGCGAAGTTTATCACTTACAACTGGTTCAAGGAGCGTCCCTTCCCTCCGGAGGATATGAAGAGGGTCTCCGGCCTGATCGAGGGCATAGCGAAGGAAGCCGGCATCAAGAAGATCGAGGGCAGGATCAATTACTACCTTTATCCGGACGAGGAGACGTTCATGCGGATCCTCGAGAGGCCGAAATACAGGACAGCAGCCCGCTGGGACAAGAAGGAGCTGCACGACGTCAAGTCGTATAACGACCACGAGATCATACACCTGATCCTCTACGACCTGGGATTCCCCCCGGTCGGACTGTCGAAGGGCCTGGTGTTCTACTTCAGGGCTGAATACAACCACTGGGACCTTGATATCCGTTCGAAACGCTTCCTTCTGCAGAGGCGGATCCCCGCCCTGTACAAGACGATCCATCCCGACAGGTGGCGCACGGCGGATCACGCGGTGGTCGTTCCGGCGTGGGGATCGTTCGTAAAGTATCTCATAGACAACTACGGGATGGACAAGTTCAAGGAGCTGTATTCCCTTACGAGCGGGATCGACGAAGAGGGTCCGTTCAGCGCGCGGTTCAAGGATGTCTACGGTATAGATTTTCAGGAAGCGGACCGGGCCTGGAGGCTCTATCTTATGCGGTATCAGGGTGACGCGGCGGCAGACACCCTTCCTGACACCGGAGAGTGACATCTGAATACCGCGCCGCGGCGGGAACGTCCGCGGCTCACTTCACCGGAGAATCGATGAAAAGGCTCTTCAGATACTGCCCGCACTGCGGCGCCGTCCTCGACGAGGTCGACGATGGCGGCAAAACGCGCATGAAGTGCTCGGACTGCGGATTCATCCAGTACATCAACCCATCGCCGGCCGCGGGCATCCTCGTCAGGGACGACGAAGGGCGTGTGCTGCTGGTCCGCAGGAAGATCGATCCCTTCAGGGGACTCTGGACGATGCCGGCGGGATTTATCGAATACGGCGAAGAAGCCGCCGGGACCGCGGTGCGCGAGCTCGAGGAGGAGACCGGTCTTGTCATCGAGATCGAACGGACCTATGCAGTCGAATCGTGCAGGGACGATCCGAGGGGGGACACCGTGCTCGTCCTTTACGAGGGCCGCGTAAAGGGCGGAAAGCTCCGGGCGGGAGACGACGCCGATGAGGCCGGGTTCTTCTCCCTCGATTCGCTGCCCGAGATCGCGTTCGCGTGCCAGAGAAGAGTGCTCGACAGGCTTATCGGGGAATCAGGCTGAACGGTGGGGCCGGGAAGTCCCGGCGCCGGGATGGCAGAGGATGTGCGGTCAGCCCTTCCGCGCTTTTCTTTCCCTTTCCCTTCGCATCACGAAGGCGATACAGGCTACAAACCCTCCCCAGACCAGCCCGCAGATGACAGCCATCATGGCGACCGCCGCTCCGCTCATCGTTCCCCCTTTCCAGGGTCGCCGAAGAGCAGCCCTATGATTCTGCGCTGGAACACGATCATGATGATGACAAGAAGCCCCCACTGCGCGACGCATGTCCCGACACTGAATGTCCTGAGCGGGTCCCACCAGCGGCCGGGATCGTAGACCAGGATCGCCTGCGTGAACCACCAGACGATAAGCGCGGTGAACTCGACCGGGATCACGTACTTGACGAGCACGTTGAAGATCCGGCCGAGCCGGATGTCGTTATCCTCGTTGTCGAGGAGCTCGACGCGGAACTTCTCGGCGCCGTAGTCGATGACAGAGACGGCGAAGAGGAGGCCGCTGAGCAGAAGCCCCAGGCTCCAGACCCAGTCCTGGTTCTGGAAGAACGACGGGCTCAGGGCCGATGGAAGGCCGAGGACGAAGATCGATCCGCCGACGACCGCTATCCCCTTCTTTCTCGTCAGGCCGAAGTCCATCACGTTACGCGTGCCCATCTCTATCATCGAGATCAGCGAGGAGATAGCCGCGATAGACAGTGCGAGGAAGAATATGAAGAGAAAGAGCCTTCCACCCGGTATCGCCTCGAACAGCTTCGGGATCCAGATAAATGTCATTCCCGTGCTCAGAGGCCCCGTGTCCTGCGCTACCTCGACGGCCTGAGCGGCGGGGAGTATGGCGAAGACGGTCGGGATGACAGCGAGCGCGGCCAGCAGGGAGGCCGAGTTGTTGCCAAGGCCCGCGAGAACGGAATTGGCGACGATGTCGTCATCATCGCGCATGTAGACCGCGTAGGTGAGGATCAATCCCCAGCCGGCGCCGGTCGACCAGGCGCTCTGCGTCAGCCCCTGCAGCCAGATCCTGTAGTCAAGGAGGGCTCCCCAGCGCATTTCGAAGAGGTACTCGAGCCCGGCCGACGAGCCGGGCAGAGATACCGCCCTCGCGACAGCGATCACCAGCAGGACGAATAGCGCCGGGAGCAGGATCCTGTTCGCTCTCTCTATGCCGTTGACCACCCCCCGGTAGATTATGTAAGAACCGGCGAGCACGCCGAAAAGGTGGAAAAGGACGGGTTGCCACCCCGACGCGTTGAACGATGTCCAGAACGAGGCGCGTTCGCTGCCCCAGAGGCCTCCTCCCCGGAGCGCGCCGCCCGGGACTCCCCAGCCGCGCAGTATGTCCACAAGGGACGCGAACGTGTACCTGAAGCACCAGCCCGTCACTACGCAGTAATAGAAGGTGATCGCCAGCGTGCAGAAGCCGACGAACCCGCCCATCCAGGTATGTCTGCGGTTCAGCGACCCGAAGGCGCCGATCGTTCCCATCCTCGTCTTTTTACCGATGCCGAACTCGATTATCAGCAGCGGGATCGACCAGAGGAAGAGGAAGATCAGCCATGGGATCAGGAACGGCGCCCCTCCGTTCTGCGCGATGACCCTGGGGAAACGCCAGATGTTCCCGGTCCCTATCGCCATCCCCAGCGCCGCCAGGAGCAGCGACCATCTCGATGTGAAGGTCTCTTTCGCCATTCGCAATCTCCGAAGCCGATGATCTCCGCGATGATCCGTGGTCCGATCTGGCAGGCTACCTGATTATCTCCATGCCGAATGTGTCCCCCGTCTCTATCCCGTCGACGATCTCCATCCCGCTGACGACCCTTCCGATTATCGTATACCTGCCGTCGAGGTGGGGCTGGGGCAGGTGCGTTATGAAGAACTGGCTGCCCGGCGTGTCCTTACCGGAATGCGCCATGCCGACGTAGCCCCGCTCGTACCTGTGAGAGTTGAACTGGCTCCTCAAAAAATATCCAGCGTCGCCCCATCCGTCTCCGCGCGGGCAGCCACCCTGCACGACGAATCCCGGGACGACACGGTGGAAGTTAAGCCCGTTATAGAAACCTTCCTCGATAAGGAAGAGCATGCTCTTTACGATGTTGGGCGCGTCGTCGCCGAAGAGCTCGATGTCGACCGGCCCCCTCTTTGTCGTCATGCGGATCATCTTCTTTCCCAGGGGGAGCGACGGCTCGCCCCACGGGTATTCACCGCGGTCCCACTTCGCCGCCCGGGCCGGGTCCCTGGTCACCGCCGCGCCATACCTTTTCGCCGCTGCGACGGCGGCATAGCCGACGCGCGGGTCTCCTTCCCGGAGGGCCGCTTCCTCTAGCATCGCCCTGATGTTCGCCGCTGCCGCCGGCTCGAGATCCCCTTCGCCGGCCAGGCCATCGAATACCTCTATGATCGCGAGCTTCCTGTCGCAGTCCTCCCGCCTTAGGGAGTCTCTGAAGACCGCGACCAGCCTGTCGGTCGAGCCGAGGGCCCGCTTCCCGCCGAGCGCCTCCACGGCCATGGCCGCCACGACAGGGTCGTCTCCCGCTGCTGCGTCGAGGAGTGCCTCGAGCGCTGTTTTTCCGCTGCCGCCGGCCTGTACGCGGAGAAGCTCGTCCTTCTTTACCCGTTTCAGCCCGGCGGCTGCGCCTTCTCGCTCGAGATGGTTCACGGATCTGTCGAGCATCTCCACGAGCAGGAGCATGTCCTCCTCCCTGCCGATCTCGCCGATGAACTCGAGAGCGGCCATCCTGTCGTAGACGTTGCCTTTTCGCACGATCTCGAGGAGAAAAACCCGGGCCTTGTCCCCGCCTGTCATTGCCGAGGCCTCGATCGCGGAACGCCTTACCATCTGGGAAGGATCGCGCAGGAGGGGCAGTACCTTTTCGAACGATCCGCCTCTCCTGGAGGCGGCGATGCCGCGCAGCGCATAGTCCTTCATGTACGCGTCGTCCGAGCCGAGCACCGTCTCGAGTCTTTCGGCGGCGTTGCCGGTGCCTATCCTTGACAGTGCCTCGGTGGCCTTTATCCTCAGCATCCTGTTGTCGTTGGTCAGGAGAGCGGCCACCGGTTCGACCCCGTCCTTCGCCCGAAGGCGCCCGAGCGCTTCGGCCGCCCGCATGGCGACCCAGAGGTTCTCGTTCCCGCAGAGCTCGGCAAGCTCGTAATCGAGTTTGTCGTACCCGAGGCGTCCCAGAGCGTATGCGGTCTGCTCGACTACGCCGAGGTCAGGGTCGTGGAGAGAGTTGGCGCACTTCTGCGCGGCGGAGGAGTCGCCGAGCACGGCAAGCGTGACGAGAGCCTGCGCCCTGACCGCCGAATGAAAGTCTGTCAATGATTCGCATACAGCGCCGGAGGCTTCCTTGAGCCTCGAGATCCCGATCGCCTCGAGGACGGCTAACCGCTGCTTCTTTGTCCCCTGTTTCAGAATCTTCTCGAGGGGATCGAGGGCGGATCTGTCCATCGTGAGGCCGAGTGAATATACGGCGGCGAGCACCACCCTTTCGTCCGTGTCGGCGGTGAGCCCGGCGAGGTAGGGAACGGCGTCCGAAGTGCCGACGCGGCCGAGGACCTCGGCGCACCTGAGTCTGATAAGCGGATCGGGATCGCCGGTGAACCTCTCGATACCCGCTATCGCTCGGGAATCCTCCATCGAGGCGAGGGCCTGGAGTTTGGCGCGTCCCGCCTCGCTGAGTATCAGTCTGTCGTATCTGCCTTCAGCCTCAGCGCGGGCGGAGAGCAGGAGGGCCGCCGGCACCAGTATCATGGTCCAGAGTATCAATAATTGAGGGGAAAGGGAAAACGGTCGTCGCATCGGGCTACCTCCGGGGACATGCAGATGGAAGTGCCATTATAGGTACCGCGCCGAGTTTCATTCAATTGCAATCTGGCCGGGGCGGTTGTATTTTATCCGAGTTGCGCCAACCTCGTGAGCGAAAGGAAAAACGAAATGGGAAACGCCTCACCTCGATCTGCTTCTCGACCGACCGCCACCTCGCCATTAAAGACAGTTCTTTTATGCGCGTCAGTCCTGGTGGCGATTATATCTACCGCAGTCTTCTCTCCCGCGTCTTCCTGCACGAACATGCTCGTGACCAGGGGGGCATCGGCCGACGGCTCGGTCATGATCACATATACATGCGACGGAGAATTTCATCCACGGATGTCGTATACGCCTCCGGCGGACTACGAGCCGGGCGATTCGCTCGAGCTCCGGGGCTGGGACGGCAGACTGCGCGGAAAGATCGCCCAGCCGGCTCACACATACGGTGTCGTCTACCTGATGAATGAGCACCAGCTCGTCATCGGAGAGACGACGTTCACGGGGCGCGAGGAGCTAAGGGACCCCGACGGGCTGCTGCACTACTGGTGGCTGATGAGGATAGCGCTTCAACGGGCTAAGACTGCCAGGGAAGCGGTTGAGGTAATGGGAGCTCTGGTCGAGGAGTACGGGTACGCCAGCACGGGCGAGTCGATATCGATAGGGGACAGGGAGGAGGCGTGGCTCTTCGAGATCATCGGGAAGGGCCCGGGGCGAAAGGGCGCCGTCTGGGTGGCGTTGAGGGTGCCGGACGGGTACATCTGCGCCCACGCTAACCAGTCGAGGATACGCGAGTTCCCCCTCGACGACAGCAGGAACTGCCTCTACGCCCCTGACGTGATCGATTTCGCGGTCGAGAAGGGGTACTACGATCCCGAGTCGGGGAGGCCGTTCAGCTTCAGCGACGCCTACTGCCCCGCGCCGCCCCAGAAGCTGCGCTACTGCGCGACGCGAGTCTGGTCGATCTTCCGCCGGGCCGCGCCGTCGAAGAAATTCTCTCCCGACTATCACAGGGGCGTGAAGGGAGCCGAGCCATACCCGCTCTGGATAAAGCCCGACAGGAAGCTCACGCGCCAGGACGTATTCGCGCTTATGCGCGACCACTACGAGGGGACCGAGTATGACATGTGCGAGGGGGTCGACGCCGGCCCGTTCTGCTCGCCGAACAGGTGGCGCCCGATAGATTGGGAGATCGATGGCGAGACATACGCCTGGGAGCGGCCTATCTCGACACAGCAGACGGGGTACTCTTTCGTCTCGCAGTCGAGGAAGGACCTGCCCGACGCTGTGGGGGGAGTCTTCTGGTACGGCCTCGACGACACCTACTTCAGCGTCTATGTCCCGTTCTACGCGTGCACCGACCGCATACCGGACGTCTTCGCGAAGGGGAGCATGTCCGAATTCTCTTGGGAGTCTGGATGGTGGGTCTTCAACTTCGTGGCGAACTACGCGAACCTCCGCTACGAGCTGATGAAGGTCGACATCCAGGCGGTCCAGAAGGAGCTCGAAGACAACCTCACCGCGATGCAGCCAGCCGTCGAGAAGGCGGCGCTCGAGCTTTACAAAAAGGACCCGGAGCTCGCCCGGACATATCTCACCGATTATTCGGGGGTGGCGGCGGACAGGGTGGTAGAGAGGTACAGGAAGCTCGGCGAGGAGCTTATCCGAAAGTACAACGACGGGTACGTCCAGCGTGAGCCGGGCCGCGCCGAGGAGCAGGGGTACTCCGAGGAGTGGCTGCGCAGGGTACTGCAGAACCACCCCGAAAAGTACAGGCTCCAGCGCTGGGAGGCCGACTCGCTCGAGACCGACCTGCCGTACTGAGTGCATCGCTGAATGGATCGGGTCTCAGCGATGCGCTCAGTATGGATCGGATCGCCGTGCCGCTTACTGCCACGAAGCAGCTTCCAGTTATGTGTCCTGCCGGAACAAGCCGATTTATTAGACTATACTCTAATTTTATACTCCCGGTGCCGGGAGTAGTCCGCCGAATTGATGTGGCACCGGCGGCTAGGACGATCGCCCGGATAATAGAAACGGGGGAAGCGGACCGATGAATCGCTTCCCCCTTTTGTTGTGGCCCGGACGAGTGGGCCCTATCGGAGTGTGGGGTCTCTATATTTCCCGTATCTTATGGCGATGGGGCTACCGGATCCGCCTTGTGCGCAGGGCCATCTATATCTATCCATGAGGCGAGTCGCGGTCGGCCGTGCCGGTGAAGCAGGCGAGCGTCACCTCCGGATAAACGAACTCCGGCGCCCTCATCGCCGAATCAATATCCTGACGGTCTGATTATCCAGTCGTTTGAAAAGGGCCTGACGTTTTAGATATATGTCCTGCCGCGCCCGGGTCGGCCCGGGAAACGGCCTATTTTATCAACGGCCATATTCAGAGCAAGGTGCGTACCACTGTAATTTATTGTCCGGCAGCATGTTGTCCGTTTGTACGGAGTCGTTCCCGCTTCGGCTTCAGCGTTCCTGCCCGCGTGCGATTTTCCGGCCCTATTCGCGGCCTTGCAGCGGCCGGGCGGGGTCAGCGGGAAGCCGCCCAGGCACCGCGTTATTGGACGGGGCGGATCATTCTGCTATATTCCCTTTTTCACGCGCAGGAGGCCGTGGCAGGAGAGATCTCCGGCCAGGCACATGGAGCGGCTCATGAGGAACTTCAAGCTGACCATCGAGTACGACGGTTCCGGGTTCTCGGGCTGGCAGGTCCAGCCCGGCCAGCGGACCGTGCAGGGAAAGCTCTACGACGCTCTGGGCGAGATAGCCACAGGGGATGTCAGGATAATCGGCTCCGGCAGGACCGACACGGGGGTCCACGCCGTCGGCCAGGTCGCCAACGCGGAACTCGAGACAGGAATGACTACCGGAATCATGATGAAGGCGCTCCGCGGTAAGCTTCCAAGGGACATCTTCGTGCGTTCGGTCGAGGAGGTACCCCTCTCGTTCAACGCGAGGTACGACGCGCGCAGCAGGACCTATCATTACATATTCATTGACCGTCCCACCGCCCTATGGAGGAACTACTATCACGAGGTCCCCCAGGGCCTGAGCCCCGAGGGGATAGAGGCGATGAACGCGCAGATTGCCTCCATCCGCGGTGAGCACGATTTCGCCCCCTTCGCAGCCTCAGGCTCGAACGTGAAGACCACGATCTGCAATATATCGAGGGCCGAGATCATCGAGAACAGGCCGCTCGTGACCCTCGCCGTCACCGCCGACAGGTTCCTCTATAATATGATGCGCTCCCTGGCCGGATCGGTCCTGAGGGCCGGGACGCTCGGGGACGTGTCTATAGCGGGCATACTCGCCTCAGGGGACCGCTGTGCCGCGGGGCCGACCCTTCCCCCGGGGGCCCTGTACCTGATGGAGGTGAAGTACTGACCCGGGGACGGGCATCAGGTCCGAAATTATTTGTCAGTTACGGCCGATATTTGTATAATACACGTTTCCTGACGGATATGGCGGCCCGGACCGATGGAGACTAAGGCAGGACCACCGCCGGAATCCAGAAAAACCAGAGAAAGGCAGCCGGGGAGGCGAAATGAAATTCTTTATCGATACAGCAAACGTGGACGAGATCAGGGAAGCTGCGGCACTGGGCCTCCTCGACGGGGTCACGACCAATCCCTCCCTTCTCGCCAGAGAAGCGGACAAGGGGACCGCAACCGATACTCTCAAGGAGATCTGCTCCATAGTGCCCGGCCCTGTCAGCGCCGAGGTCGTAGCCCTCGACGCCGAGGGCATGGTCAGAGAGGGAAGGGAACTCTGCAAGATAGCCGACAATATAATAATCAAGGTTCCGTGCATAACAGAGGGTATAAAGGCGATCCACGCCTTCAACGCCGAGGGTGTCAAGACCAACGCCACCCTCTGTTTCTCGGCCAACCAGGCCCTTCTGGTTGCCAAGGCTGGCGCGAACTACGTGAGCCCCTTCGTCGGCAGGCTCGACGACGTCGGCCAGAGGGGGATGGACCTGATCGCCGATATCGTGGAGATATACGAGAATTACGGCTTCGCCACGCAGGTGCTGGTGGCGAGCATCAGGAGCGTCCAGCACGTCTATGAGGCAGCCCTGCTGGGCGCCGACGTGGCGACGATCCCGTTCAAGGTGATAGAGCAACTGATGAAGCACCCTCTCACCGACATCGGCATCGAGAAGTTCCTGGCCGATTGGAAGAAAGTGAAGAAATAGTGCTCGGCTTCCGCGCTTCCGGTCGGGAAGCAGCGAGGCAGGTGATCTGATTTGAAAGAGTTCCAGTCGAAATGGGCTCGTGCGATCCCCTGGATCATCGGTATGATGTTCGGCCTTTCGATCGCTCTGACCGTCATCAACATCGTGATGCTCAGGCACTCCGGGATCGGCCGGACCTTCTATTCGCAGTCCGCGGGGAATATCGTGCTTGGAGGGTCGGGGCTCTTCAGCGGCGACGCGATGGTGGCCGCCAGGGGGCGTGTCGGGCCGGCCGTGGTCTCGATCACTACGCTCAGGACGAGGATCGTTTCGACGAGGGCGAAGAATTCCTACGAGTGGTGGCAGATCGTGGCGGGGAGGATCCCCGCCTACCAGAGGCAGAAATTTCCGATTTACGGGTCGGGGTTGCTCGTAAACCCGGACGGGTACATAGTGACGAACGAGCACGTCGTGCGCGGAGCCGAGGAGATCTACGTCACGATGATCGATTCGACCGAGGTGCCCGCGACGCTGGTCGGCATGGCGACCGAGTTCGACATAGCGCTTCTCAAGATAGAGGGGAGCTCACTCCCGACGGCGCCGTTAGGCGACTCGGACGACCTCGAAATAGGCGAGCCGGTCATAGCGATCGGATCGCCGTTCACGTACCTCTTCAACGACAACCAGCCGACCGTCACCGCCGGCGTGATAAGCGCCCTTCACAGGGACGTGAAGGACACGGGCGAAGGCGCGCAGATATTCAAGAACATGATCCAGACCGACGCCGTGATCAATCCCGGCAACAGCGGTGGGCCGCTCGTCTCGATGAAAGGCGAGGTAGTCGGCATCAGCACGTTCGTCTTCTCGACGGCCCAGGGAAGCAGCAATATCGGGATGGGATTCGCGATCCCGAGCAACACGGTGAAGATGGTCATCGACGAGATCCGCAAGTACGGGCATTTCCGCAATGTGTGGACGGGGCTTGTCGTCTCCGAACTGACCCCGGAGGTCGTCGAGCAGTTCAAGATCCCTTTCAGGACCGGGCTGGTCATAGTAGCTCTCGAGGAGGGCGGACCAGCTGAAAAGGCCGGTATGCAGATAGGCGACGTCATCGTCGAGATGGACGGTGTCTCGATACAGAACTCCTCACAGGCCGGACGCGTGATATTCGGCAAACAGGTCGGCGACGACCTCGACATCGTCATATGGCGAGACGGCAGCACGCGGTCGGTGAAGCTCAAGCTCGTCGAGTCCGAGGGAAAGGCGTAGGGCTGCGGCAGCGTCTTGATGATGCGCCAAGTTAAGGGAGGTATTCCTTGATCCCGCGATATTCGCTCCCCGAGATCTCGAAGATCTGGACCGATGAGAACAAGTTCGATCTCTGGAAGGAGATAGAGGTCCTCTACTGCGAGGGGCTCGCCGAGTACGGCCACATCCCGAAGAAGGCCGCCAGGGAGATCAGGAGAAAAGCGGGCTACGACATCCCGAGGATCCTCGAGATAGAGAAGAAGACGCGTCACGATGTGGTCGCCTTCCTTACGAATATGTCCGAATACATCGGGGAGCCGGGTCGCTACCTCCACATGGGGATGACGAGCTCTGACCTCCTCGACACAACGCTCGCCTGCCAGATGCGCGAAGCAGGCATCGTCATCCTGGGCAAGCTCAGGAAGCTGCGTTCGGTCCTTAGGCGGCAGGCTCTGCGATACAAGGATGTGCCGATGGTCGGCCGCACGCACGGCATCCACGCCGAGCCGATCACGATGGGGCTGAAGCTCCTTGTCTGGTACTCGGGCGTCGAGCGCGATATCGCGAGGCTGGAGCGCGTGATAGAGGAGATATCGGTAGGGCAGATGACCGGGACGGTCGGCACGATGTCGCACACCGACTACAGGGTCGAGCGTTACGTCATGAAGAGGCTCGGCCTCAGGGCCGCGCCGGTGACGACGCAGGTGATACAGCGCGACCGTCATGCGGACTACATGGCGGCCCTGGCGGTGATCGGGTCGTCGCTCGAGAACATGGCGACCGAGATAAGGGCCCTGCAGCGCACCGACATAGCTGAGGCCGAGGAGCCGTTCACGAAGGGCCAGAAGGGCTCTAGCGCGATGCCTCACAAGCGCAACCCGATACTCAGCGAGAGGATAGCCGGGATGGCGAGACTGTTGCGCGGTAACGCCCTGGCCGCCCTCGAGAACGTCACGCTCTGGCACGAGAGGGACATAAGCCATTCCTCGGTCGAGAGGGTCATCATCCCCGACTCGACGATGATACTGGGCTACATGCTCGAGAAGTTCACGTGGATCGTCTCCGGCATGCGCGTCAACAGGAAGAGGATGCTCGAGAACCTCGAGGCCACGGGCGGCCTGATCTTCTCCCACCCGATCCTGCTGCTGCTCGTGGGCAAGGGCATCTCGCGCGAGGACGCGTACACGATCGTCCAGGACGCCGCGATGAAGAGCATGAAAGGGAAGAAGAGCTTCCGCGGACACCTCGCGGATGACGACAGGTTCACCAGGGTCGTTTCGCAGAAAGAACTCGAGGAGGCCTTCGAGCTGAGGACCCACCTGAAGAACATCGATTTCATATTCAGCAGGGTCTTGTCCCGAAAGGGCAGGCCCGGGAAAGGATAGGCCGATTTGCTGAAGGGCACCATCCGGATCTCCGGAAGCGACGACTCCCGCGTGAGTGATCTGCTGAAGGAAAACGGGCTGAACCTCACCGTGAGCGAGGCGAGGCGCGTGACCGAGCTGCTCGGCCGCGATCCCACGATCGTGGAGCTGACGATCTTCAACACGATGTGGAGCGAGCACTGCAGCTACAAGAGCAGCAGGAAGATCCTCGGCGAGCTCCTCCCGACGAAGGCCCCCAACGTCGTCATCGGGCCGGGCGAGGACGCCGGCGTGATCAGGTTCGCCGAGACAGGAGACGGCGATTGGCACTGCCTCGTGATAGCGCACGAGAGCCACAACCACCCCTCGCAGGTCCTGCCCGTCGAGGGCGCCGCCACCGGGATCGGCGGTATAGTGCGCGACGTCTACTGCATGGGCGCCGACGTGGTCGGCGTGCTCGACCCCCTCAGGTTCGGCGACCCGCAGGGCCCGAACGCCCGCCAGGTGATATCGATCGCCCGCGGCGTGGTCGACGGCATAGCCCAGTACGGCAATCCGCTCGGTGTTCCGAACCTCGGCGGCGACATCGCCTTCGACGCCGGGTTCGACGAGAACTGCCTCGTAAACGTCGTCGCCATCGGCACCGTCCTCGAATCGCGCGTCCTGCGGAGCCGCGTGCCGGAAGAGGCGGCCGAGATACCATACAAGATCATTCTCATAGGCAAGCCGACCGACGACTCGGGGTTCGGCGGGGCGGCGTTCGCCTCCGAGGATCTGGTCGACGGCGAGGAGGCGAACAGGGGCGCCGTGCAGGTCCCCGATCCCTTCCTCAAGCGCGTGCTCGCTGTGGCGAACAGGAAGGTGCTCGATCTCGCCGTCGAGCGGGGTATCAAGGTCGGGTTCAAGGACCTCGGAGCCGGAGGCATAGCGTGCGTGACGTCCGAGCTCGCCCACGCGGGAGGGTTCGGAGTCAGGATAGACCTCGACGCGGTCAATGTCGCCTCCGGGCACAGCTACCCTCCGCCGGTCGTCTCGTGCTCCGAGACGCAGGAGCGTTATGCCCTGGCGGTCCCGGCGGATTTCGTCGACGACGTGCTGAAGATATACAACGAGGATTTCGAGCTGCCCCACCTGTACCACGGGGCGGGCGCCGCCGTCATAGCCGACGTGACGCGCGACGATGTATACACGATCATGAGTGGAGGCGAGAAGGTCTGCGAGACGCCGGTCGGGACGATCACCACCGGCATAGCCTATGACAGGCCGAAGTCGGCGAGGAAGGTGCTGCACGAGGAGCCCGAGTGGCAGCAGGGACGCCCGCTTCGCGAAGACTTCCTGAAGGTCCTAGGCTCTCCGAACATCGCCTCGAAAAACTACGTGTTCAGACATTACGATTCCGAGGTACAGGGCAGGGCGGTCATAAGGCCGGGCGAGGCGGACGCAGGCGTGATCGCGCCGGTCGCGGGCAGCCCCGTCGGGCTGGCGGTGGCGGTTGACGGCAACCCGTGGTACGGGATCATCGATCCGTACCAGGGCGGCGCCCTGGCAGTATGCGAATCGGCGCGAAACGTCGCGGCCGTCGGCGCGGTCCCGTCGGCGATAACCGACTGCCTCAACTACGGCAACCCCGAGGTCAGGGAGGTGTTCTGGGAGTTCTACGAGGGGGTCCGCGGGATAGGCGAGGCCTGCAGCGGTATAGGCCTGTTGTCACATGGGGGAAGCCATCCGCTTCCGGTCGTCTCGGGCAACGTGAGCTTCTACAACCAGGGCGAGAGCGGCAAAGCCATCCCGCCCTCGCCGATCGTATGCACCGTCGGCGTCATAGAGGATTATTCGAAGAGCCGCTCGATCACGTTCAAGGAAGAGGGGAACGATGTCTTCCTCATCGGCGAGCCGCTCGACGAGCTCGGCGGGAGCGAATATTACAGGACGATCTACGGCACTCTCGGCGGTAATGTCCCCGAGGCCGATTTCGCCCGCGAACGGGGACAGATAAGGACGGTGCTCGATCTTCACTCGCACGGCTGGATCAGGGCGTGCCACGATACCGGACAGGGCGGGATGCTGACCGCGCTCGCCGAGATGGCGCTCGGCGGAAGCGGTGCGGGCAGGCTGGGCCTGGCCGTCGACCTGGACGAGTTCGACGCGGTGGGTCTGCCGCCGGAGAAGGTCCTCTTCTCCGAGACCGGATGCTTCATCGTCGAGCTGCCTGCGGGCAACGAACGCGAACTGCTGGCCATCTGCGCCCGCAACAGGGTAAAGCTGCACAAGCTCGGTACGCTGAAAGCCTCGGCGAAGATCGAGGTCGTCTCGAAAGGGAAAGCGATCGCGTCGTGGGGGCTGGATGAGCTGGAAGAGATATACATGACCGGGTGCCGCTCGATATTCGGCATCGAGAAAGGAGAGTAGGTGGCCAGATCCTTCAAAGGCAAGGTCGCGATCATCCAGTTTCCCGGCGTGAACTGCGAGTACGAGACAGCCGACGCGGTCAGGTCGGTCGGGCTCGGAGGGGACCTGCTGCGCTGGAACGAGGATCCGGCTCTCCTCGAGGAGGCGCTCGCCGTGATAGTCCCTGGCGGGTTCTCATATCAGGACAGGATCAGGGCCGGAGCAGTGTCGGCGAAGGACCACATTATGGACAAGCTCAGCGAGCTGGCCTCAGGCGGGCGTCCGATCCTCGGGATATGCAACGGCGCGCAGGTACTCGTCGAGTCGGGATTCATTCCGGGTATCCACTGGGAGAGGGTCGACCTCGCGCTCGCTCCCAACGTGATGGAGGACAGGGAAGGTTACTACTGCGCGTGGACATATCTCCTGCGCGAAGGAACGGACTGCGTATGGACAGCCGCCATCGCTCCCGGAGATATCGTCCCCATACCGATCGCGCATGCCGAGGGCCGGTTCACCACCGATGACGGCGCGGTCCTCGAGGAGATGAAAAAGAACGGGCAGATCATCCTTCGCTACTGCACGCAGGCGGGACTTGTGGACCATTCGTTCCCAGTGAACCCGAACGGCTCTCTCGAGAACATGGCGGGCGTCTGCAACCGCGAGGGAAACGTCCTGGCGATGATGCCTCATCCGGAGAGGGCGACATGGCTCCGCCAGGTCCCCGAGGATCTTGCCGGCGGATGGGGGACCAGGAGAAGAAGGGCCGGGGGCGATCCCGGGAAGATGGAGGCGGCGGGGCCCGGCAGGATATTCTTCGAATCGCTGAAGAGATGGAAGGAGGGCGGCGCGTGAAGACCGAGGCGAGACTATGGGTAAGGCTTAAGGTCATCGATCTCGTCGCCCAGACGGCGTGGATGACGCTGACGGGAAAGATGGGTTTCGCAGGTGACCTCTGCGGGATCCTCAGGTACTCCTGCTGGATGATGGAGGCCGAGGGGGATAGCGCGGCGGCGGTCTGCGAGGCGATAGACCGCGAGATAAGGATGGACAGCGCCTTTACCAACCAGAACAAGCATCTCTACAGCCTCTCCGTCAGCGGAGGAGGGAAGGAGGCTGCCACGGGCGACCTCACTATTGAAAGGGATTTTCCCCGCCTCGATTGCGGGGGCAGGATATTCGCCTGCGACCTGTTCGTGTCGGAACAGGGAGGCGGGAAGGACAAAGGCTACGCCTCGAGGCTCAATGAGAGGCTCTCTGGCGTGAAGGTCACCGGGATGAAGTCAGGCGAAGTCTGGCGAGTCCTCGTAAGGGCGGAAGACTTGGAGGAGGCCGCCCGCAAGGTCGAGGAGATGGCGGTGACAAGGACGCGAAAGCACGGGCTCCTTCTCAATCCTCATTACCAGGCGTACGAGTTCATAGGCACGACCGAGATAACCGGTCAGTAAAGGAGACCGCCTTGAAAGAGGAATGCGCCGTATTCGGGATCTACGGCAGCGACCAGGCCGCTATGATGACCTACCTGGGCCTTTATTCCCTCCAGCACAGGGGGCAGGAGAGCTCAGGAATCATCTCGTCCGACGGCGGCAGGCTCTACGAGCACAAGGCGATGGGCCTCGTCTCCAAGGTCTTCACGAAGGAGGATCTCGACAGCCTGAAGGGGCACATGGCCATCGGTCACAACCGGTACTCGACTACCGGCATGTCCCACGCCGTCAACATCCAGCCCTTCCTTGTCGACTGCAAGATCGGGAAGATCGCCGTGGCCCACAACGGCAACCTCGTCAACGCCGTCGAGCTGCGCAACGAGATGGAAGAGGACGGATCGATCTTCCGCAGCACGATGGACAGCGAGGTGCTGCTTCACCTGATCGCCCGCAGCAGGGCGGAGACCGTAGAGGAGATGGTGGTCGATGCGCTCAGGCAGGTGCGCGGCGCCTTTTCCCTCGTCTTCCTGCTGAAGGACAGGATCATCGCGGCGCGCGACCCCAACAGCTTCAGGCCCCTTTCCCTCGGCAGAGACGGCGACACCTGGGTCGTAGCATCGGAAAGCTGCGCGTTCGATATAATCAGCGCGGAGTATGTCAGGGAGGTCGAGCCGGGCGAGATGCTCGTGATGGGTTGCGGGGAGCCGCGCTCGATAAAATTCGCCGAGCGGGCAAGGCGCCTCTCGAGGTGCATCTTCGAGTTCATCTACTTCTCTCGACCCGACAGCAGGGTTTTCGGCGAGAACGTCGACAAGATACGCCGCAGGCTTGGCCGCAAGCTCGCCGAGGAGGCCCCGGCCAGGGCCGATATAGTCATATCGGTCCCCGATTCGAGCAACACGATCGCTCTCGGCTTCAGCGAGGGCTCGGGCCTCAGGTACGAACTCGGACTGATCAGGAACCATTACGTAGGCCGCACGTTCATCCAGCCGAGGCAGGACGAGCGCGACTGGGACGTGCGGATCAAGTTCAACCCGGTGCGCGGTGTCCTCGAGGGGCGCAGCATCGTCGTCGTGGACGATTCGATCGTGCGCGGATCGACGATGCGCAAACTCGTCACGATGATAAGGAATGCCGGCGCCGCCCAGGTCCATCTCAGGATCGGCTCTCCCGCGATAACGCATTCGTGCTATTACGGGATCGACACGCCCACGCGCGGAGAGCTCATCGCCTCCTCCCACAGCGTCGAAGAGATAAGGCAGTACCTCGGAGTGGACAGTCTTCACTATCTCTCCAGAGAAGGCCTTCTCTCGTGCGTCGACGACCCGGAAAACTACTGTACAGCCTGCTTCTGCGGGGACTACCCGGTGGAGCGCAAGGGCCAGTACAGCAAAAACGTCTTCGATGAGAAGACTGACGGGGTGCGGGAGCCTGAGGCGAAAGAGAACAAATGCTGAGAAGACCGCCTTCCACAGACATCGACGACGTCCTCGAGTACTCGGTCTCGAACGGGGCCGGATTCGCCGAGCTTTTCTTCGAGACGACCTCGGTCCGGTCGATCGAGCTTTCCGACGGCCGTATCGAGCGCATCTCGAGCGGAACCGACGCCGGGTTCGGCCTTAGACTGATCTCGGGGGACCGTACTGCATACGGGTACTCGAGCATCATCACCCGCGCCGAGATGATGCGCGTCGCCTCCGAAGTCCTCGAGGACCTCGGTCCGGGCGCAAAGGGCTCCTTTACGGCTCCACCGGCGCCGGCCGGCAGTAAAGACCATGTGAACGAAGATATTCCAGCGGGTGAGGCTCTCGATGCGAAGACGGGACTTGTCCACTCTGCCGATCGCGCGGCAAGGTCGGCCGGTCCGGAGATCACGCAGGTCAACGTCCGATACGGGGACAGCCTCAGGAGGATGGCGGTCTGCAACAGCGAGGGAGTCAGTGCCTCCGACGTGAGGCCGCAGGTCGTCATCAGCATCAGGGCGGTCTCAACGGACGGGGATATCCTGCAGACAGGGACCCGGTCGGCGGGCGGCCAGTACGGGCTGGAGCGCCTGTCGGCTTCGGGTATCGAGGGGCTGGCCCATGAGGCGGGCGAAAGCGCTGCGAGGATGCTGCGCGCTCCACACGCTCCGGCCGGGAGGATGGCGGTCGTGCTCTCGGGGAAGGCCGGCGGTACGATGATCCACGAGGCTATAGGGCACGGGCTCGAGGGGGACGCGGTCTTCAAGGGCCTCTCGATCTACAGCGGCAGGCGCGGCGAGAAGGTCGCCTCCGGACTTGTAACGGTCATAGACGACGCGACTCTCAGTGGCAGGCGCGGCTCGTACGGGTTCGACGACGAGGGGACGCCCGCGCAGAGGACCGTGGCCGTGGAGAACGGAGTGCTCAGAGGGTTCCTTCTCGACCGCAGGTCGGCCGAGAAGCTCCAGATGGACCCGACGGGGAACGGGCGGCGGGAGAACTTCCGCTTCAGGCCGATCGTACGGATGAGCAACACGATGATCGCTCCGGGGACTCACGATCCGGAAGAGATAGTCGCCAGCGTCGAGAGGGGCCTTTTCGTCGTGCGCATGGGGGGCGGCCAGGTCGACACCTCGAGCGGCGATTTCGTCTTCAAGGTCAGCGAGGCATACATGATAGAGGGCGGCAGGGTGACTGGGCCGGTGCGGGGCGCGACGCTCATCGGGAATGGCCCCGCGGTGCTCGAGCGGATAGACATGGTCGGCGACGACCCCGGTTTCGACATCGGCACCTGCGGCAAGGACGGGCAGCAAGTACCGGTCTCGGACGCGCAACCCACGATAAGGATACCGGAGATAACGGTGGGAGGAGAGCTCGGTTGACAAGCGGCGGACCTGCATACGGCTGCGACGCCTACTTCGACGGGATCCTTCCCGGCGTGGAGAAGCCGTCGAGATACATCGACCGGGAGCTCAACCTGGCCTCGGATGGGTTTGAGGCCGGGGGTTTCAACGTCCTTCTCGTCTTTCCCGACGTGTACGAGATCGGAATGTCTCACCAGGGGCTGAGGTTCCTCTACCATGCCCTCTGCAGGGCCGGTGGGGTGGGCGTCGAGTTTGCCTTCGCGCCGTGGCCCGACATGGAAGAGGGCATACGGGCGGCGGGCGAAAGCCTCAGGTCGTGGCAGACAGGGACACCGGCCTCCCGGTTCGACCTCATCGGCATCACCCTTCCGTACGAGCTTCACTACACGAACGCGTTGACGATCATGGACCTCGCGGGGCTCCCGGTCGTCGCGGCGCAGCGAGGCGACAGCCATCCCCTCGTCATAGCCGGTGGCCCCTGCGTATCGAACCCTCTCCCCGTGATCGGGGCCTTCGACGCATTCTTCCTCGGAGACGGCGAGGAGTCCCTGGTCGAAGCGGTCAGCGCCCTTAAGGCGCTTAAATGTGCCGGGAAGACGGTGAGGCGCGCAAGGCTCGAGGCGCTCGCGTCGATCGGCGGCGTTTACGTAGACGGGATCAGCGGGAAGGTCTCGGCTCGGACCAGCATGCTCGGCCCGGAGAGCCTGCCGTCCGCCCCGATCGTTCCCTCGGGCAACGTCGTCCACGACAGGCTGGCGATAGAGGTGATGCGGGGATGCACCCGCGGATGCAGGTTCTGCCACGCGGGGATGACGTACAGGCCGCGAAGAGAGAGGAAGGTCGGCGACATCGTGCGAGCCGTAGCCGAAGGGCTCGATGCGACGGGATGGGAAGAGGTCTCGCTCCTGTCTCTGTCGACGTCCGACTACTCGAGGCTCGAGGAGCTTCTCGAGCGCCTCGCCCCTGAGCTCGAGAGGCGACACGTCTCTCTTGCCCTTCCAAGCCTGCGCCCTGAGACCGTTACCGCGGGGATAATCGAGGCGACGGCAGCCGTAAGGAAATCCGGGTTCACTATCGCCCCCGAGGCGGGCACCGAGCGTCTAAGGTCGGTGATAAACAAGGACATGAGCGACGATGACATCCTCGGTGGATGCTCGAGGATACTCGACGCCGGCTGGCAGAACCTCAAGCTCTACTTTATGATCGGCCTGCCGACAGAGACGGACGAAGACCTCGGCGGCATCGTCTCCCTGATCGACAGGATCATGAGGATGCGCGGGGCGAGAGGCCGTTTCAGGCTCGGCGTGACGATATCCCCCTTCGTCCCCAAGGCTCACACCCCGTTCCAGTGGGAGAGGCAGTGTACGGCCGGGGAGATCTCCGCCAAGGAGAGATATCTCTCGAGCCGTATCAGGAACAGGAAGGTCGAGCTGGCGCTCCGTGATCCGCGGGTCAGCGTCCTCGAGGGAGTCCTGGCAAGGGGCGGGCGCGATGTATGGCCCGTCGTGCTGGATGCATGGAAGTCGGGGTGCCGTTTCGACAGCTGGCGCGACCACCTGAGGTTCGATCTCTGGGAAGAGGCGCTCGAGCGAGCCGGCATGAGTATCGACGCTCTCCTTTCCGGATCTGACCCGGCAGCGCCGCTGCCCTGGGACGCGTTCACCGTCAAGGTCTCGAAGAGCTATCTGCTGCGTGAAAAGGAAAGAGCTATGAGGGCCGAGCCGACGGCCGACTGCCGCGGCGGGACCTGCGGCGGATGCGGCGCCTGCTCGAGCGAACAGGAGAGAAAGGCCGGTTTCGCTCCGCGCGACCTTGACGCCGCCATGAAGGATAGAGCCGGGTACGAGCACGGGGCCGGCGATGATGAAGGCCAGACGAGATACCGTTTTGTCTACCGCAAGACGGGCAGGGCGCGGTTCCTCTCGCACAGAGAGATCACCAACATCATCACGCGGGCGTTGCGACGAAGCGGGCTGCCGCTGAGGTTCAGCGAGGGGTTCCATCCCCACCCCAGGATGTCGCTCGGCCCGGCGCTGGCCGTCGGCACGGCGGGACAGATGGAGTTCTTCGACGTCGAGCTCACCAGAGACGGCGACGTCTCGTTCCGAGCCTTCGGCGGGCTGATGCCGCCGGGCCTCGAGGTGACGGCGAGCGCCGGCCCGTTCGACAGGGCGGGCGGGAAGCTTCCCGAAGAGGCCGTCTTCGAGTACATGGTCGACCCGGGGCCGATAGTGTGCCTTTCAGGCAGAAAAGCTTCCACGGAAGAAAATTTGTCTACAGAAGATGATGTGTGGTATCGTCTCGGCGGAAAGCCCGGGGGAGATCCTTCCGCGGAAGCGGCCGGATATCTCGAGGACAGATGGTCCTCGCTCTTTTCAGCGGGGACTGAAGTGACCGACCGCAGGGGAAGGACGAGGTCGACCCGCGGGTGCACAGTACGCAGGAAAGAAGCCGGAAACACGCTCATCCTGCGGATAGAGCCGGGACCGGAGAACGCGCCGGGGCCGGCCGATCTGCTGCGCGCCGTGATGCCTGAGGAGGCAGCCCGGCTCGCGGTGATTACGAGGACAGGTATATTCTACCGGCAGGGCGGCGCCCTGCTCGAACCACTGGATCTGATTACAGGAAATATTTGAAATGGCAAGAATCAAAAAAGAGATAGTGATCAACTATACGAACCGGGAAGTCCGGATAGCGATTCTCGAGGACGGGGAGCTTGTGGAGTTCCTGATCGAACGCGAGGAGAGCAGGCGGACCGTCGGCGGCATTTATCTGGGCAGGATCAATGCCGTGATCCCCGGAATCCAGGCCGCCTTCGTAGACATCGGGCAGGAGAAGGCGGCGTTCCTTCACGTGAGCGACGTGGCCACGGGCTCGCTCGACCCCGACCTTATCGACATCGACGAGGACTTCGATTTCCAGAACGGACGCCGCAGGCGTGAGTACCCGCCGATCGAGAACCTGATCAAGAAGGGCCAGGACCTGGTTGTCCAGATCCGCAAGGAAGCGATAGGTACGAAGGGGCCGAGGATATCGTCGCAGCTCTCTCTCCCCGGCAGGTACGCGGTGCTGATGCCCAACCTCGACCACATCGGTATCAGCAAGAGGATCGAGTCGCGCAAGGAGCGCCACAGGCTGCGCGACATCGTACGCAAGAACAGGCCGAAGGGATGCGCCGTGATTGTGCGCACCGCAGGCAAGGGGGTCGAGGACGACCAGCTCCGCGACGACATCCGCGCGCTGGAGAAGCGCTGGAAGGACATACAGAAGAAGCTCGAGAGGGCCACGCCGCCGGCGCTGATACACGAGGACGTCGATATCACGGTCTTCGCCATACGTGACCTCTTCTCGAAGGACATCGACAGGATAGTGGTCGACAACTCCGACGAGGTCGACAGGCTGGCGAAGTACCTCAAGTCTTTCGCTCCAGAGCTCGCCTCGAAGATCCAGCTCTACAAGGAAAAGGGCCCGATATTCGACTACTACGAGATCGAGTCGGAGATAGAGAAGACGCTCGAGAGCAAGATATGGCTCCGCAAGGGGGGCTACATCGTCATCGAGCATACCGAGGCGCTCGTCTCGATCGACGTCAACACGGGCAGGTTCACCGGCCGCAAGAACCAGGAGGAGACGATCCTCGAGACGAACCTGATCGCAGCCCGTGAGATCGCGCGCCAGCTGAGGCTGCGCGACATCGGCGGGATCATCGTCGTCGACTTCATCGACATGGAGCGCGAAGAAAACCGCCGCAAGGTATACAACGAATTCCGCAACGCGATCCGAAAGGACCGCTCGAGGGCGCGGGTCTCGCAGATAAGCGACCTCGGCCTGATAGAGCTGAGCCGAAAGCGTGTCCGCCCGAGCCTGCTGCACTACTACAGCGACGAGTGCCCCTACTGCGCCGGCAGCGGCAAGATCCTCTCGATCGAGTCGATGGCGATGAAGATCGAGCACTGGATAAGGCGCATCGGCTCTGTAAAGCGGGTCAACGGCCTGCAGTTCCGCGTCAACCCGATGCTCGGGATATTCGTGCGCGAGGAGCGCGAGGAGAACCTGCGGGAGCTCTGCGAGCTTTACAGGATCGAGATAGTCGTGATAGACGACCCGAGGATGCACCGCGAGGACTACGAGATATACTCGCTCGACGGGAAGCGGGATCTCAAGGCCGAATTTGTCTAGAGCATATATCGATCCCGGCATCACCCCTCCGAAACCGGAGTGGGGACACACGGTTTCTTCAGGGTGATGCCGGGATCATTAATCCCCGATCGATTCCATCATCAAGGTCGGGCTTCCCATCTTTCTCGGCTCTACTCCATGAGAAGGATCCGGTTTTCCGTCGAGCTCTTCCCTCGAAAAAGAAATAGTAAATACGCTGTGCCTGAAAAACGGAAGCGTGCCGGGGATATCAGAAAATCATTGTATTTATTCGGAATATTTTTAAACTGGTGGCATAGCTGGCTGACATCCGTTCCGGGTGAAGTGGAAAGCGATCCAGGGGGATTCTGTAAATCACTGCAGTTCAGCGGAAAGGAGAGGTGAGGACTAAGGATGAATTTAATACTATGGATAGTGATCGGTGCCCTGGCCGGCTGGATCGCCGGCAGGATAATGAGAGGCGGAGGCTTCGGACTGATGGGCAACATCGTCGTCGGCATCATCGGCAGCATCCTCGGAGGCTGGATCTTCGGGATCATCGGGATAACGGCGACAGGCAGGATAGGTTCCCTGGTGACAGCCGTGGTCGGAGCGGTGATCCTGCTCTGGATAGTAGGTATGATCAAGAAGGATTAGATGCCCTGGGATGGCCGGATACGGCGAGTCCAGCCCCGTGGCGTCGAATGACACGAAGGAGGGCAGGAAGCAGAACAGGCGCGTCGAGTTCAAGATCCTGAACCAGGACGAGCTCAAACGCCCTTTAAAGCAGGAATAGGCCTGTTAACTCTTTTTTTTGATGGGGTTGTGCGTGAGCGGGGCAGGCCCGTGGAAACCCGCGGTGCCTCCGGGGTTTCAGAGGGCCTGCGCCGCTCGTTCCACGGTGTCTTTCCGTGAGATTTAGCCTTGACTTGACCGGGCTATTGCGTTATATCTATAACTCTTTACCATTTTCAGGAGGTTCGGAGAGGTGTACGCGGTCGTAAATCTGGCCGGAAAACAATTTACGGTGAGGCCTGACGCTAATATCCGGGTCCCGCTTCTTGAGGCCGAGGTCGGAAGCGTGATCCAGTGCGACGACGTGCTTCTCTATTCGGACGGCGATGATGTCAGAGTCGGAAAGCCCAGGGTCGACGGCGTCAAGGTGACCGCCGAGGTCGTGAGGCACGGCAGGGAACGAAAGATCATCGTGTTCAAGAAGAAGCGCAGGAAGGGCTACCGCCGCAAGAACGGCCATCGCCAGGATTTCACACTGATCAGGATAACGGATATCAAGGCATAACGGGAGTAGCGATATGGCTCATAAAAAAGGCGTAGGAAGCTCCAAGAACGGGCGAGACAGCCACTCCAAGCGGCTCGGCGTCAAGGCGACTTCCGGCAAGACCGTCGCCGCCGGGACCATCATAGTCCGTCAGCGCGGCACGAGGATCCACCCCGGCCTCAACGTGGCAAAAGGCGGGGACGATACGCTTTACGCGCTTATCGACGGCAGGGTGCAGTTCGAGCGCTTCGGCAAGTCGAAGAAAAAAGTCAGCGTATACGGGGAGAACTGACGGGCTTCGGGCCTGATTGACAGCCCCGCCGCTATAGTGTAAGTTCTGGAGAGTCCGGGCAGGAAGGCCTGCCGGATTCTCCATTTTTTTGTCCGCAGCAGGGGGGTGAGCGATGATACTCAGGTACCTCGGGCATGCCGCCTTCGAGCTCGATCTCGCCGACGGGCGCACCATAGTTTTCGACCCGTACGAATCCGGTTCGTACGGCGGGGCCCTCGGGTACGGCCCCATCGAGGGGTCATACGACATCGCGGTAGTCAGCCACGACCATCCCGACCACAGGTTCGAGGGAGTCACCTCGCGGGCCGGCACGGTATGGGACGGGGCCGGCAAGACCAATATCGGCGGCGTCACGATAACATCCATCCCGACCTTTCACGACGAGACAGAAGGAAGCGAACGAGGGGCCAACCTAATCTCGATCGTCGAGGTCGACGGCGTCCGGGTCGCGCATCTCGGCGACCTGGGGCACGTGGTCACGAAGGCCGAAGTGCCGGCCCTCGAAGGGGTAGACGTGATGATGATCCCCGTCGGCGGGCATTTCACTATCGACGCGGCCGCCGCGAAGGCGGTATTAAAGGAGTTCTCGCCGAGGATCGCCATCCCGATGCACTACAGGACGGGCAAGTGCGGGTTCCCGATAGCGCCTGTCGATGATTTTACGGTGCTGATGGGGGATTTCGATGAGGCGGGAGGCAGCGAGCTTGAGTTGACGGCCGGGTCGCTGCCGGACGCGACACGGGTAATTGTCCTCGACCCGGCCCTGTAGCCGGAAGAAAGAAGGTAAGCACTGATGAGGGAGATCGAGGCCTCGAAGATCACGCAGGAAGTGGCGCGCCTCTGCATGGAGGCGAACTTCGAGCTCGAGGACGATGTGCAGAAGGCCCTCGAAAAGGCCCACGAGACCGAGGAGTCTCCGGCCGGCAAGGAGGTCCTCAGGCAGATCATCGAGAACTCGGGGATAGCCAGAAGCGAGCGGATGCCGATGTGCCAGGACACGGGCCTTACGGTCATATTCGCCGAGGTGGGGCAGGACGCCCATATCACGGGCGGCGGTTTCGAAGAGGCGATAAACGAGGGAGTTCGCAGGGGGTACACCGAGGGATACCTGCGCAAGTCCGTCCTGGCCGACCCGTTAAGGGGCGGCAACACCGGCGACAACACGCCCGCGGTCATCCACACCAACATAGTGCCAGGCGACAAGCTGAAGCTCTGGGTGGTCCCCAAGGGCGGCGGAAGCGAGAACATGAGCCGCATCGCCATGATGAAGCCGGCCGACGGCATCGAGGGGATCAAGAAATTCGTGGTCGAGAACGTCAAGGCGGCCTCGGGCAATCCCTGCCCGCCGATCATCGTAGGCATCGGGATCGGAGGGACCTTCGAACGCTGCGCACAGCTGGCAAAGAAGGCGCTGCTCCGCGAGGTCGGCTCTAAGCATCCCGACGAGCTGTACGCCGCGCTCGAGAAGGAACTTCTCGAGATGGTAAACGACCTCGGCGTCGGCCCTATGGGGCTCGGTGGCCGGACCACCGCGCTCGCCGTCCATATCGAGGCGGCCCCGAGGCATATCGCCTCGTTCCCTGTGTCGATGAATCTCAACTGCCACGCCGCGAGGCATAAATATATCGAGCTGTAGAGAGAAGGAGCGATCCGGAAATGGCAGATTATTCACTTACCACGCCGCTCGGCGACGACGACGTCAGGAAGCTGAAGGCGGGAGACACGGTCAGGCTCACCGGGACGATCTACACGGCCCGCGACGCGGCTCACAAGAGGCTCGTCGACCTTCTCGCCGAAGGGAAGGAGCTTCCCATCCCGCTCGAAGGGCAGATCATCTACTACGTGGGGCCTTCGCCGACACCACCCGGAAAACCGATCGGCTCGGCGGGCCCGACGACTAGCTACCGCATGGACCCCTATGCCCCGGCCCTTCTCGACAAGGGCCTCAAGGGTATGATAGGCAAGGGCGCGAGGAACGCTGCCGTTGTCGAGGCGATGAAGAGGAACACGGCGGTCTATTTCGCCGCAACGGGCGGCGCGGCGGCACTGATATCGCGCAGCATCACCGCCGCCGAGATAGTAGCCTACGAGGACCTCGGAGCCGAGGCGATAAGGAAGCTGACCGTCAGGGACTTCCCCGTCATAGTGGCCCAGGACTGCGCCGGCGGGAATGTATACGATGAAGGGCAGAAGAAGTACGCGAGGTGACCAGGCGGCCGGATCAGAGGGAGGAGAGCGCCCTGGCGACGAAAGTAATTGCCGTGATACCGGCCCGTTACGGGTCGACGCGGTTCCCCGGCAAGCCGCTGGCGGAGATAGCCGGCGTGCCTATGATCCTGCATGTCACGAGGCGTGTTGCGGGGATACGGGGGATCGAGAAGGTAATCGTCGCCACTGACGACGAGCGCATCCTCGATGTCGTGACCGCCGACGGCCACCTGGCCGAGATGACCTCGAAGCGGCACCGCACCGGAACCGCCCGCGTGGCCGAGGTAGCCGGCCGGTACAGCTGCAGCATCGTACTTAACGTCCAGGGCGACGAGCCCCTCCTGCCCTCGGCGGCGGTCGAGAGGCTTGTCTCGGTCATGCGCGCCGATCACAGGCTGCAGATGGCGACGCTCGCCACCACGGGTAGCGGAGAGGCCGAGATGCGCAGGCCCGACGTCGTCAAGGTCGCCGTCGACCGGGAAGGGTACGCGATGTACTTCTCGCGCTCGCCCGTTCCGCACGGCAGCGACAAGTTTCTCCGCCATATCGGGATATACGCCTTCAGGCGGCAGTTCCTCCTCGGGTACGACGATCTGCCGAAGGGGCCGTTCGAGAACGCAGAGGGTCTCGAGCAGCTCAGGGCCATGGAGAACGGGGTCAGGATACGCGTCATGCCCTGCAGGGCGAGGTCTTTCGGAGTCGACAGGCCTGAAGATATAAAAATAGTTGAAAAAAGGCTGGCAAGCCGTTAATGTATCGGACGGTCAGCCACTGATTCGCCCTGAACACAATATAGATCGACCGGTACCGCGGCGGGGAGCAGCTTGGGAGAGAAGACGAAATATATTTTCGTAACGGGTGGGGTGGTTTCGTCTCTCGGAAAAGGTATCGCCGCCGCATCCCTCGGCCTTCTTCTAAAGCAGCGCGGCCTGCGCGTCGTACTCCAGAAATTCGATCCGTATCTCAACGTCGACCCGGGCACGATGTCGCCGTTCCAGCACGGCGAGGTGTTCGTCACCGACGACGGCGCCGAGACCGACCTCGACCTTGGCCACTACGAGAGGTTCATCGACCGTAACCTCAGCCAGCGCTCCAACGTGACGACCGGCCAGGTCTACGAGTCGATCATCAACCGCGAGCGCGAGGGCGGGTATCTCGGCAAGACGGTCCAGGTCGTCCCCCACGTCTCCGATGAGATCAAGAACAGGATCAGGCTCGCAGCCGAGAACGGCGAGGACGTCGACGTCGTGATCACCGAGGTCGGCGGCACGACCGGCGATATTGAGGGGCTGCCGTTCCTCGAGGCGATCAGGCAGATGAGGCTCGACCAGGGGCGGGAAAACGTTCTCTACATTCATCTTACGCTCGTCCCGTACATAAAGGCCGCCCACGAGATGAAGACCAAGCCGACCCAGCACAGCGTCAGGGGGCTCCGCGAGATCGGTATCCAGCCCGACATACTCCTGTGCCGCTGCGACAGGCCTCTCTCCCAGGACCTCAAGGCGAAGATCGCCCTCTTCTGCAACGTCGAAGAGAGGTCCGTCATAGAGGCGATCGACGCCGAGTCGATATACCACGTGCCGCTGAAACTCGGCAAGGAAGGGCTCGACGATATCGTAGTCGAGAAGCTCCGGCTCGATGTCGGACCGCCCGACCTCGAGGAGTGGGAGAAGATGGTCCACAAGATCTTCTCGATGACTGAGAGCGTCGACATCGCGATCGTCGGCAAGTACATCCAGATAGTCGACGCGTACAAGAGCATAATTGAGTCGTTCACGCACGCCGGCGTCGCCAACGACGTACACGTCAATCTCAGGTGGGTCGACGCGGAGAAGATAGAGGAGGACGGACCGGACAAGTGGCTCGACAGCGCCGACGGCGTCCTCGTGCCGGGCGGCTTCGGCGAGCGCGGCACCGAGGGCAAGATAACCGCGGTGCAGTTCGCGCGCGAGAACGGCGTACCCTACCTGGGGATCTGCCTCGGCCTGCAGATGGCGGTGATCGAGTTCGCCCGCAACGTCTGCGGGCTCGAAGCCGGATCTAGCGAGTTCGATCACGACGTCCCGCATCCCGTCATCGACCTGATGCGCGACCAGCGCAGCCAGTCGAAGATGGGCGGCACGATGCGGCTCGGAGCGTACCCCTGCGTTCTCAAGAAGGGGACGCTCGCGTATGAACTCTACGGCGAGGAAGAGATAAGCGAGCGCCATCGCCACCGCTGGGAAGTCAACAA
>CAZREW010000005.1:0-200073 GCA_964599375.1 uncultured bacterium | reverse complement strand
TCCGCGAGGGCGGCAGGACCGTCGGCGCGGGAGTCGTGACCGAGATAATAGAATAGCATAGCGGGTTGGAGGTTTGCCCGGTGGATGGTCAGAACATAAGGATCAAGCTGAAAGCATTCGAACATTCAATGCTGGACCGCTGCGCCGAGGAGATAGTTAAGACCGCACGGAGGACCGGCTCGGAAGTATCCGGCCCGATTCCTCTTCCGACCAAGCGGACTGTCTATACCGTTCTCCGCTCGCCGCATGTCAACAAGAAGTCGCGGGAGCAATTTGAGATCAGGGTGCACAAGAGGCTCATCTGGATAACCAACGTTACCCCGAAAGCCGTTGACGCCCTGCAGAAGCTCGATCTTCCCGCCGGAGTGGATATCGAGATCAAAGTCTGATTCGGAGGATGAGATGATAGGGTTGATCGGCAGGAAAATCGGGATGAGCCAGATCTTCGACGACAAGGGGGCAGTCGTTCCCGTGTCGGTGATCGAGGCGGGCCCGTGTCCTGTGGTGCAGGTGAAGACGGAGGCGACCGACGGTTACAACGCGGTGCAGATCGCGTTCGGCGAAGTCAGGCACTCCCTCTCTAACCTGCCGCAGATGGGGCACTTCCGGAAAGCCGGGCTGCCGCCTTACCGCCACATCCAGGAATTCAGGGTGGACGACCCGTCGGCCTTCGAGCCCGGTCAGCTCATCGACGTCGGCATCTTCGCGGATGCCGAAACGGTCGATGTCTCCGGCAAGTCGAAAGGCAAGGGATTCCAGGGTGTCATGAGGCGCCACGGGTTCGGAGGCGGCAAGGCCTCCCACGGCGTCAACAAGGTGCACAGGGCGGCCGGTTCGATCGGAAGTGCGGCCTGGCCGAGCCGCGTCATGAAGGGCACGAGGATGGCCGGCCGCATGGGACACGCCAACAATCACGTAAAGAACCTCAAGGTCGTCGAAGTCGACAGGGAAAACAACCTCCTGCTCGTCAAAGGCGCGGTTCCCGGCTCGAGGAACACTATCCTCAGGCTGACAGCCACGCCCGCGAAGCAGGGGTAAGCATGAGGAAGAGAGATGGCAAGCGCTAATCTATATGATTTCAACGGTGACCTGAAGGGCAAGGTGGACCTTCCCGAATCGCTCTTCGGCGGTCCGGTGAACCGGTCGGTGCTGTACGACGCCGTGCGCATGTACGAGGCGAACAGGCGGATCGGATCGGCCAACGCCAAGGAGCGCGGCGAGATCAGCTACAGCACCATCAAGCCCTACAGGCAGAAGGGTACCGGACGGGCGAGGGCCGGCATGCGCTCCTCGCCGATCTGGAGGGGTGGCGGAGTGGTCTTCCCCCCGAAGCCGAGGGATTACGGGTTCTCCGTTCCCAAGAAGGTCAAGAGACTCGCTCTGAAATCGGCCCTGGCCGATAAAGGCGGAGAAGAAAGGGTCGTCATCGTGGAGAATGTCCCGATGGAATCACCGAAGACGAGGCTCTTCGCCGGATTTCTGAAGGCCGCCGGGCTGTCGGGCAGGAAAGTGCTCTTCGTCTCGGAGTCGTTCGATGACAACGTGTTCAGGTCGACGAGGAATATCAAAGGCGTCGAGTTCATACTCGCGAGTGACATGAACGCCCTCCAGATCCTCAAGGCCGATACTCTGCTTTTCACAAAGGACGCTCTCGCGAAGATCGAGGAGGTGTTCGCGTAATGGCCGATATCAGGCAGATCATCCTGAAGCCCGTGATCACCGAGCGGTCGGCGATGATGAAGGAAGCGGACAGCAAGTTCGTGTTCGAGGTCGACCCCAGGGCGAACAAGAGAGAGATCAAGCACGCCGTGGAGAAGCTGTTCGGTGTCACGGTCCTGAAGGTCCGCACGGCAGTCCTGTACGGCAAGCCGAAGACGACGTTCATGAGGTCCGGCCGGTTCACCGGCACGCGTGCTGACCGCAAGAAGGCCTATGTAACGCTGGCCAAGGGTGAGAATATCGATATCTTCGACCAGGTATGATCTCGCCTCGTTGTATAGCCCCTCATGGGGCTGCGAAGAGAACAGTGAGCGCTTCCCGCGCGGCGGGGAGCTGAAAAGGGAAAAAGAAAGACAAGGAACCGATCGATGGCTCTGAAGAAGTACAAACCGACGACGCCGACGTTGCGCTACAAAACGAGCACAGATTATTCCGGCCTTACCAAGAAAGCGCCGGAAAAATCTCTCATCGAACCGATGAAAAGCACCGGTGGGCGCAACAACCATGGCCACATCACGATGCGGCGCATGGGCGGAGGCCACAAGCGCCGCTACCGCAGGATCGACTTCAAGCGCGACAAGCACGGCATACCCGCGAAGGTCGTTTCGCTCGAATACGATCCCAACCGTTCGGCCTTCATCTCGCTGCTGCATTACGCGGACGGGGAGAAGCGCTATATCCTGGCGCCTCACGGGATAAAGGAAGGGGACACGGTTATATCGGGCCCCGACATCGATATCCATCCCGGGAACGCGCTCCCGCTGGAGAAGATCCCGACGGGACTGTTCGTGCACAACATCGAGATGATCGCGGGGCGCGGCGGGCAGATGGTCCGAAGCGCTGGCTCATACGCCCAGCTCATGGCCAAGGAAGGCAACTACGTCTCCCTCAGGCTCCCGAGCGGCGAGATCCGCATGGTCCGCAAGGAGTGCTACGCGACCATCGGGCAGGTAAGCAACATCGACCACGAGAACGTTACCATCGGAAAGGCCGGCCGGTCCCGCTGGCTCGGCAAGAGGCCGAAGGTCAGGGGCGTTGCCATGAACCCGGTCGATCATCCCCACGGCGGCGGCGAGGGCCGCACCAGCGGCGGTGGTCATCCTGTGAGCCCATGGGGCATGCCGACGAAGGGGTACAAAACGAGAAGCAAGAAGAAACCCTCTGGCAAGTACATCGTCCACAGGCGCAAGAAGAAGAGGTAATAGATGGCCAGATCACTGAAAAAGGGTCCCTATATCGATGACAAGCTTTTCCGCAAGATCGAGAGGATGAACGAGTCCGGCGAGAAGAAGGTCGTCAAGACCTGGGCCAGGAGATCGACCATCTCTCCTGAGTTCGTGGGTCACACGCTGGCGGTCCACAGCGGACACAAGTTCGTCCCCGTATTCATTACGGAGAACATGGTCGGTCACAAGGTCGGTGAGTTCGTCGCGACCAGGACCTACAGGGGACACACGAGCAAGGTAAAGAGAAAGCAGTAGCAGCAGATAAACGGAGGTAGGCGGAGATGGAAGCACGCGCAAAAGCGCGGCACGTGAGGGTCTCACCGAGGAAGGCGAGGATAGTCGTCGATCTCGTAAGGGGACTGTCGGTCGAGAAGGCTATCGAGATATTGAAGCTCTCGAGCAAGGCCGTTGCGCGCCCGATTGAGAAGACCGTCGTTTCGGCCATGCACAATCTGGCCGGACAGTTCGAGCACCCGGTGGAGCCTGCCGAGATGAATATCAAGGAGATATTCGTGAACGAGGGCAGGACGATGTACCGTATCAGGCCGAGAGCCCAGGGGCGCGCCTACCGGATCCGTAAGCGCAGCAGCAGTATTACCGTAGTCGTTGATTACCATGGTGAGCTCGAGACCGGAAAGTAAGGAAGAGACGAGGAGGATATCTTGGGTCAGAAGACACATCCCGTCGGATTGAGGCTCGGAATCAACCGGTCATGGGATAGCAAATGGTTCACGTCGAAGTACGCGTCCGAATGGCTGGAAGAGGATATAAAGCTGAGGCGCTACGTCAAGAAACGCCTGTCGCGCGCCGGCGTATCGAAGATCGAGGTGGAGCGCCGCGGAGACAAGGTCAAGATACATATCTATACGGCAAGGCCTGGAATGGTCATCGGACGAAAGGGAGCCGAAGTGGATTTCCTCAGTGAGGAGCTGGCCCATCTCACTGAAAGGGAAGTCAATATCGATATCAAGGAAGTCAAGAAGCCCGAGCTCAACGCGCAGCTCGTGGCAGAGCATATCGCCGGACAGCTCGAGCAGAGGGTGTCCTTCAGGCGGGCGATGAAAAAGGCTATCGGCTCGGCGATGAGGATGGGAGCCCTCGGAGTAAAGGTGAAGTGCTCTGGCAGGCTCGGCGGAGCCGAGATGTCGAGAACGGAAGGGTACATGGACGGGCGCGTTCCCCTGCATACGCTCCGTGCCGACATCGATTATGCCAGGGCGACCGCGTTTACGACATACGGCGCCGTCGGCGTCAAGGTCTGGATCTACCTGGGAGAGATATTTCCCAAGGACTTCAAGCGCCAGCTGGCCGAGAACGCTATAGACGAGTCCTCGAAGGACCGTCGCTGAACGAGAGAGGTTGATTGAGCCATGTTGATGCCGAAACGTACAAAGTACCGCAAACAGCAGCGGGGCCGGATGGCGGGCGCCGCCTACCGGGGCTCGAAGATCAGCTTCGGCGAGTTCGGGCTGCAGGCCGAGGCTCCCGGCTGGATCACGAACAGGCAGCTGGAGGCTGCCCGTGTCGCGATCATGCGTCATATCAAGAGGCAGGGAAAGCTGTGGATCCGCGTCTTCCCCGACAAGCCCGTGACCGTCAAGCCGGCGGAGACTCGGATGGGGAAGGGCAAAGGCTCTCCGGAGTACTGGGTCGCCGTCGTGAAGCCGGGCCGCATAATGTTCGAGCTCGCGGGAGTGGATCAGAAGGAAGCAAAGAGAGCGATGGAGCTCGCCGCCGCAAAGCTGCCGATCAAGGTGAAGTTCGTTCGCCGCGTCGCGACAGGAAAGGTGGCCGGCTAGAAACCCGGATGGTTTAAGAGATGAAAACTGTTGAACTGAAAGAATTGACACAGGAAGAGCTGGCCCGTCGAGAAGAGGATCTCTCGGAAGAGCTTGCGCGGCTGCGGATACAGCTTTCGATCAAGCGTCTCGACAATCCCCTTCAGATAAGGGTGGTCAGGCGCGATCTCGCGAGAGTGAAGACAATTATCGCCGAGAGGGCGGCGGCAGCGGAAGGCGCTCGGGAAGGCTGACCGCCTCCGGGAGCGTGCCGCAAGATGAGGAGTTGAAATGGAAGAAAGAAAGCCCAGAAAGGTTCTTGTGGGGCGGGTCGTCAGCAACAGGATGGACAAGACGGTGACGATATCCATCGAGCGGACATTTCAGCACCCGATGTACAAGAAGATCGTCAAGAAGACGTCTAAGATCTGGGCGCACGACGCCGAGAACGAATGTCGGACTGGAGACAAGGTAAAAGTCATGTCGACGAGGCCGCTCAGCAAGTTGAAGCGCTGGCGAGTCGTTGAGATCATTGAGAGGGCACAGTAGGAGACGACGATGATCAAGATGCAGACAAATCTGGCCGTCGCCGACAATTCGGGGGCCAAGAGCATCATGTGTATCAAGGTCCTCGGCGGGTCGAAAAGGCGCTATGCATCCATCGGGGATATAATCAGCGCTTCCGTCAAGGTCGCGATACCTGGCGGCACCGTAAAGAAGGGCCAGGTAGTCAAGTGCGTCATAGTGCGCACCAAGAAGGAAGTCAGGCGGAAGGACGGGTCTTATATTAGATTTGACCAGAACGCCGCCGTAATAATCAACGAGCAGAAAGAGCCTGTCGGGACGAGGATATTCGGCCCGGTGGCTAGGGAGCTGAGGGAGAAGAAGTTCATGAAGATCGTCTCCCTGGCGCCGGAAGTAATCTGAATACCGGGCGGAAATTCGAAATGAAGATCAAGAAGAACGATACGGTCAGAGTGATTGCGGGAAATGCAAAGGGAGCCGTGGGGAAGGTCCTTAAGGTCTTTCCCGATAGTAATCGTGTCATCGTCGAAAAGGTCAATATGATCAAGCGGCACACGAGGCAGACGAGCCAGGCCGACAAGGGCGGGATCGTAGAGAAGGAAGCGACGATCAGCGCGTCGAACGTCATCCTCCTCTGTCCGAAGTGCGGCGAACCGACGAAGACGGCGCACTCGAGCCTGGCCGACGGCCGCAAGGTCCGCCGCTGCAAGAAGTGCAACGAGACACTGAGCGACGAAGATAAACGTTAACCGATTCAGACGGTGAGAGAGATGGCTGATAAAAAACCGAACGTCAAGCGGCTTTACGAAGAGAAGGCCGTCCCCGAGCTGATGAAGAAGTTCGGGTACAAGAATGTCATGCAGGTGCCGCGTTTCGAGAAGATCGTCGTAAACATGGGTGTGGGAGAAGCCCAGAATGACGCGAAGATGCTCGAAGCCGCGGTCAAGGACATGGCCGCGATCACAGGGCAGGCTCCGGTCGTATCCAGGGCGCGCAAGTCGATCGCGAACTTCAAGCTCCGTGAGGGAGTCCCTGTAGGCTGCTTCGTCACCCTCAGGGGAGAGCGCATGTGGGAGTTCTTCGACAGGCTCGTCAATGTGGCCGTCCCTCGTATCAGGGATTTCCGTGGCTTGAGCCCGAAGAGTTTCGATGGACGGGGCAATTACTCGTTCGGCGTCAAGGAGCAGATCATATTCCCCGAGATCGACTACGATAAGATCCTGAAGATCATGGGGATGGATATAACGATAGTAACAACTGCCGGTACTGACGAAGAGGCAAGGGAGCTGATCAGGCTCCTCGGCATGCCTCTTCGTGAGAACTGATCCAAGGAGGCTCCGTGGCCAAGAAGTGTTTGATAGCAAAGGCTAAGAGGACGCCAAAGTTCAAGGTACGCACCTACAACCGGTGCAACCGGTGCGGGCGTTCCAGGGCGTACATAAGGAGATACGGAATCTGCCGCATATGCTTCAGGGAGTTGGCGCTCGAGGGCAAGATCCCCGGCGTCACCAAGGCGAGCTGGTAGTGCCGTTGAATTGAAACAGACGAGGTGAATGAAGAGATGATGACCGATCCTATTGCTGACATGCTGACCCGGATCAGAAATGCGTACAGGTCCAACAAGGACCATGTGGACATTCCGGCGTCGAAGATCAAGGCGCAGATCGCGCGGATATTGCTCGAGGGCGGATACATCGGCAACGTCAAGTTCATCGATGACGGCCTGCAGGGCTCGCTCCGTGTATATATCAAGTACAACGAGGACCGCAAGCCGGTCATAGAAGGCATCCGGAGGATCAGCATGCCCAGCCGCAGGGTCTATGTCACCCGGGACAAGCTTCCCAGGGTCATGGGTGGATTCGGCACTGCCATCATTTCTACGTCGCGGGGAGTAATGACCGACAAGGAAGCCCGCAAGCACGGCGTGGGCGGCGAGGTGCTCTGCCACATCTGGTAGCGCTGCGCATACGGAGGTTTAGAGAGCAATGTCACGAGTTGGTAAGAATCCGATACCGGTCCCGGCCGGAGTAACGATCGATCTGAAGAAGAACCATATCAAGGTAAAGGGGCCCAAGGGCGAGCTCCAGAGGACGCTTCACCCTGATATGATAATCGAAGTCGCGGGCACGGATATCCTCGTCAAGAGGCCGACCGAGTCCAAGCAGCATAAATCTCTTCACGGCCTGACCCGCACTCTCGTATACAACATGGTCGAGGGCGTTTCGAACGGGTTCAAATGCGACCTCGAGATCGAGGGCGTGGAATACAGGGCCGAGATGAAGGGCAAGACGCTCGTAATGGCTCTCGGTTATTCGCACCCGGTCCACTACGGGCCCATCGATGGTGTGGAGATCGCGGTCCCTGATCCGAAAAAGATCGAGGTGAAGGGTATCGACAAGCAGAAGGTGGGGCAGGCCGCAGCGGAGATCCGCGGTTTCAGGCCTCCCGAGCCTTACAAGGGTAAGGGTGTTCGCTATGCCGGCGAGCAGGTAAGGCGTAAGGCCGGCAAGGCTGCAGTAGGTTCGGGCTTCTAGCCGGGCCACAGCAAGGGGACGGTGGCGGGGTCGTCAGGCGAGCGGCCCGTTCGCCCCGGCCGATGACAGGAGTTGGACAAAGAGATGAGCAAGGAATTCGAAAAGAGAAAGCAGCGACTGAGCAGAAAGGCCAGAGTCCGCAGGAAGGTGCAAGGCACCGGCGAGAGGCCCAGGCTCTCAGTCTACAGGTCCCTCGGGCACATCTACGCGCAGCTGATCGACGACGAGACGGGCAGAACGCTCGCTTCGGCGTCGAGCCTGCGTCTCGATCTGCCTGCCGAGGCGCCTCAGGCGGCTGCTGGAGCCGAAGAAGAGGGTAAGAAGAAAAAGAAAGAGAAGAAGCCCGAGGGACTGAAGCTGCGCCGTTCACGCGCGGTCGGAAAGGTGATCGCCGAACAAGCCGCAGGACTCGGGATAAAGAAGGTCGTATTCGACAGGGGCGGCTTTCTATATCACGGCAGGATCGCCGCTCTCGCAGAGGCGGCGAGAAAGAACGGACTGGAATTCTAATCGAAACTACCCGTGGAGACACGGGTAAACTGCCCGCGGGAACGCGGGTTTGACGCGCACGGGGGTGCGATAGTTGAACACCAGAGACAACAGAAGAGATTCCCGAAGGGACAGCCGGCGGGACAGGCGTGAAGATAGCGGCCCGGAGTATCTAGAACAGACGGTTCATATCAACCGTGTGGCCAAGGTAGTCAAGGGTGGCCGCCGTTTCAGCTTCAACGCTCTTGTCGCGGTCGGCGATGGCATGGGCAAGGTAGGAGTCGGTCTCGGAAAGGCGAATGAGATCAGCGACGCCATCCGCAAGGCCGGGGAAGCCGCACGCAAGAACATGATCTCGATCCCGATGGTAGGGGGCACGATCCCCTACATGACGGTCGGCCGGTTCGGTGCGGCGCGAGTCCTTCTCAAGCCGGCGGCTCCGGGAACAGGCGTCATCGCGGGCGGGGGCGTCCGCAGCGTACTCGAGGTGGCTGGAGTGAGGGATATCCTCACCAAGTCGCTCGGTTCCAACAATCCGCACAACATGGTGAAAGCCACCATTGTCGGTATCAAGAGCCTGAAGAGTGCGAATGACGTAGCCAGGAAAAGAAATATATCGGTGAGGAAGCTTTTCGCCCTCGAGGAAAAGCCTGCCGCCGAGGTGAAGGCTGAAGTCGAGGACCAGCAGGCCGTCGAGGCCGCGCCCGTCATCGAAGAGAAGGCCGCCGGGGAAGCCGCGCAGCAGAGCGAATAGAGCGGGGCTTCAGGCAACCGGACCGGATCAGCGGGATGAGAAGGCAGCCCGCTGCCGGCCGGACAGCCGTATCTTCCTGCCGGGAGAAACGAACGAGGATCTAAGATGGCCAAAAAACTTAAGATTACACAGGTGCGGAGCGTCATCCATTCTCAGGAGAAGAAGCACAAGCGCGTGATGACTGCCCTGGGATTCACGAAGAACTACGCGACCCTGTACAAGAACGACAATCCTCAGATCAGGGGCATGCTGCACCAGGTGCGCCACCTGATCGAGGTAGAAGAGATCGATGAAAAGAACGTGCCCGCTGCCTCGAAGCCCTCGAAGGGTTACACGGTGGTAAAGGCCGCACCGAAAACAGGTAAAAAGGAGCCAGACGGAGATGAAACTTAACGAGATCAGCCCGGCAAAGGGTGCCGTCAAGAAGAGGAAACGGGTCGGTTGCGGACCTGGGTCCGGACACGGCAAGACCGCCACAAGGGGCCACAAGGGGCAGAACTCGCGCAGCGGCGGCGGAGTGCCGACCTGGTTCGAGGGCGGACAGATGCCCCTGCAGAGGCGACTTCCCAAGAGGGGCTTCCATAACATCTTCAAGGTGAGCTACCAGGTGGTCAACGTAGACGACCTCTCCCGGTTCGAGAGCGGCACGAAGATAAACAGAGGCGTCCTCATCGAGGCAGGCCTTGTAAAGAAGGCCACAGAGCCTGTCAAGATACTCGGACGCGGAGAGCTGAAGGTCGCCCTCGAGGTCGAGGTCGACGGTTTCAGCAGGAGCGCCGCCAAGGCTATCCGGGACGCGGGGGGCAGCGTATCCCTCGTTTCCGGGAAGAACGTTCCGGTTCCTGAAGAGGAGGAGCGCCAGTAATGTTCAAGAAGTTTCAGGATATATTCAGTATTCCGGAGCTAAAGAGGCGCATTCTCTTCACCATAGGCCTTCTTGTGGTTTACCGGATCGGGGGGCACATAACGACACCTGGAGTCAACCCGCTGGCGCTCAGTTACTTCTTCGAGAGCCAGAAGGGGACGATATTCCAGCTCTACGACCTGTTTGCCGGCGGCAACCTCAGAAGAGCGACGATCTTCGCGCTTGGCATCATGCCCTACATCAGCGCGTCGATCATCATACAGCTTCTCCAGGCGGTAATCCCGTATTTCGAGAAACTCGCCAAGGAAGGTGAGGAAGGGCGCAAGAAGATCACGCAGTACACGAGGTACGGCACGGTCGTCCTGGCACTCATACAGTCCGTCGGTATCACGGTGTTCCTGCTTAACATGCAGCCGGGCGGCATAAAGGTCGTTACTATGCATCCGCTGGCGTTCCGGCTTCTCACAATGCTGACCATGACGGCGGGAACGATCTTTGTGATGTGGCTGGGGGAACAGATATCAGAGCGTGGCATCGGGAACGGCATCTCACTGATCATCATGATCGGTATCATCGCCCAGTATCCGTCCTATTTCCTCAGTTCGTGGAGGGCGCTGAAGCTCGGGCAGATCACTCCGCTGAGGCTGCTGATCTTCGTTGTGATAATGGTGGGAGTGGTTGCGAGCGTGATCCTTATCACGCAGGGGCAGAGGAGGATACCGGTTCAGTATGCTAAAAGGATCGTCGGCCGCAAGGTATACGGGGGACGTTCCCAGTACATCCCGCTGAGGGTCAACACGGCGGGCGTCATACCGATCATCTTCGCCCAGTCGATCATGGTCTTCCCGACGACTATTGCGTCGTTTTTCAACCTGGGGTTCATGGACGCGATGCGGCTCTACCTGTCGCCGGGAACATGGCTTTATATGACGCTTTATTCGCTGATCATCATATTCTTTACCTACTTCTACACGGCGATCGTCCTGAACCCGGTCGATCTCGCCGATAACATGAAGAAGTACGGGGGCTTCATACCGGGGATAAGGCCCGGGAAGAAAACGAGCGACTACATCGACAGGATCCTCTCGAGGATCACGCTCCCCGGAGCCATTTTCCTCGCGTTTATAGCGATCCTGCCCGACATCCTCTACCGGAGAGCCGGGCTTCCGTTCTACTTCGGAGGAACAGGATTGCTTATCGTAGTGGGCGTTATGCTCGATACGCTTCAGCAGATCGAGACGCACCTCCTGATGAGGCACTATGACGGTTTCATGAAGAAGGGCCGCCTGCGCGGAAGGCGTTAGAAGGCCCCGGAGAAAGAGTAAATGTAATGGCCGCAAGGCATGTAATAATCATCGGCCCTCCCGGATCGGGGAAAGGTACGCAGGCGATGCGGGTCGCGGAAAGACTCGACCTCAGGCACCTCTCCACCGGGGACCTGCTCAGGGAATCGGTCGCCGAGAGCACCGATCTGGGGAAGAAGGCCGAGGAATACATGAAGGCGGGGCTGCTCGTTCCGGACGACGTCATGCTCGGCCTGATCAGGGAACAGTTCGAGGCTCTCGAGGGGAAAGGCTGGATCCTCGACGGGTTCCCCAGGACGCTCCCGCAGGCCGAGGCGCTGACGGAACTGCTCGAAAAGAAGGGACTTGCCATAGACATGGTCCTTCTCATAGACGTCGAGAACGAGGAGATCGTCAGCCGCTTGACAAGCCGCCGCGTATGCGCAGACTGCAAAGCGGTCTACAATCTGTCGATGCTTCCTGACGGTGAAGAGAGCGCCTGCGCGAAATGCGGGGGGAAACTGATCACGAGGCCGGACGACAGGGAAGAGACGGTAAGAAGGCGCCTGAAGGTCTACGAGGAGCAGACGTCGCCTGTCCTGGAGTTCTATCGCAGGTCGGTGGGCGTGACGGAGATCTCAGGAACCGGCGATATAGACGGGATTACCGCGGAAATAATCCGCGCGATGAAATGATCAGTATCAAGACCGAGTCGGAGCTGGAGAAGATCAGAAGAAGCGGAGAAGTGCTCAGGGAGACCTTTTCCATCCTCGAGAAGATGATCCGGCCCGGAATGACGACCGCGGAGCTCGACGCGGAAGCAGAGGATTTCATGAGGGCGCGGGGAGGCATCCCCGCCTTCAAGGGATACCAGGGGTACCCGGCGACGATATGCGCCTCGATAAACGAGCAGGTCGTCCACGGGATCCCGGGCCGGCGCGCCCTCGAAGAGGGGGACATTGTCGGCATCGACATGGGAGTGGTCCTCGAGGAGTTCTACTCCGACGCGACCAGGACATATCCGGTCGGCAATGTCTCGGAGGAGGCGGACCGGCTGATAAGGGTCACGAAGGAGTCGCTCGATCAGGGCATAGAGCAGGTGAGACCGGGGAATCACCTCTCAGATATCTCGCATGCGATACAGAAGCATGCTGAGAGCCACGGGTACTCGGTAGTCCGGGCGCTCGTGGGACACGGGATAGGGCGGAGGATGCACGAGGAGCCGCAGATCCCCAATTTCGGCCCTCCCGGAAAGGGGCCGGAGCTGCAGGCGGGGATGGTGCTGGCGATCGAGCCGATGGTGAACGTCGGTACACACGACGTCCTGACGCTCGATGACAAGTGGACCTTTGTTACGGTTGACGGGAAGTTGTCCTGTCACTTCGAAGATACGGTGGCGGTCACCGATAACGGTTACCGGATAATGACCCGGTGACATTCGGCCAGGCGGACCGCGGCCGGGAATAAACGGAAAGGCTGTATGGCCAAACAGAAGGGCATACCGGTAGAGGGAACGGTCGTAGAGGCTCTGCCGAACGCGATGTTCAGGGTCGAGCTCGAGAACAAGCATATCGTGCTCGCCCATGTATCCGGGAAGATGAGGATGCATTTCATACGGATCCTCCCCGGAGACAGGGTCGCCCTGGAACTCAGTCCCTACGATCTGGGCAGGGGAAGGATCACGTACCGGTATAAATGACCCCGGTGTTCGGGACGGCCGGCAAGACCATTCCCCCGACCGCGTCACGGCGGGCGCCGTGTCTGAGGACCGGAAAGGATAGAACAGAGATGAAGGTCAGAAGTTCAGTAAGGAAGATGTGCCCCAATTGCAAGATAATCAGGCGCAAAGGAGTTCTGCGCGTAATATGCAAGAACCCGAAGCACAAGCAGCGGCAGGGATAAGGGCCGCCAGAGATAGGAATACGAAAGGAGACCACCTGTGGCGCGAATAGTCGGAGTCGATATACCCGACAACAAGCATGTTGAGATCGCATTGACCTATATCTTCGGTATAGGCCGTACGAGTGCCATCGAGATCCTCGAGAAGGCCAGGATCCCTTTGATGACGAAGACAAAGGAACTGACCGACGAGCAGGCAGCGAGGATCAGGGATATCATCGAGAGCGATTACACGATCGAGGGTTCACTCAGGACTGAGAGAACGATGAATATCAAGCGGCTGATGGATATCGGCTGCTATCGCGGTCTCAGGCACAGGCACGGGCTGCCCTGTCACGGCCAGCGGACGCACACCAACGCCCGCACCCGCAAGGGGCCCCGTAACCGTCCGGGTTCAAAGAGGAAAAAATAGGGCTTATACGCATATTCGGGTTATACCCGATTCTTGACGGATCGATCAGGGAGGTTTCAATTGGCCCGTCCGCAGAAGACCAAGAAGAAGAAACAGAAGGTGGACGCGTATGGCGTCGCTCATGTCAAGTCCACTTTCAACAACACGATCATAACGATAACTGACCGCGAAGGCGCGGTGATCGCGTGGTGCAGCCCTGGAAAGATCGGTTACAAGGGTTCCAGGAAGAGCACGCCTTTCGCGGCGCAGCAGACGGCCCAGACCGTCGCGCGGGAGGCCCTCGCGCTGGGGATGAAGAAGGTGGAGGCCTGGATCAAGGGTCCCGGACCGGGCAGGGAAGCGGCGATCCGGTCGCTCCGCGCCACCGGTCTGGAGGTCTCAGGGATCAAGGACTGCACCCCGATCCCTCATAACGGCGTGAGGCAGAAGAAACGCAGGAGAATCTGACCTATTACTACAGGATCGAGAGGACGATCGGCCCCATCGGGCCGGGGAGGTAACTGTTAATGGCGAGATACACGGGTCCCGCATGCAAACTGTGCAGAAGAGAAGGGACCAAGCTGTTCCTTAAAGGGGACCGTTGCTACTCCGACCGCTGTGCGATCGAGAAGAGGAACTATCCTCCCGGCGAACACGGGCAGTCGAGGTTCAGCAGGAGGAGCAACTACAGGATACAGCTCCGGGAAAAGCAGAAGCTGCGCCGTATGTACCAGCTGCTCGAGCGACAGTTCCGCAACTACTTCAAGGAAGCCGAGAGGCGCAAGGGCGTAACGGGCGAGAACCTGCTCAAGCTTCTCGAGCAGAGGCTGGACAACATGGTATACAGGATGGGGTTCGCTCCTTCCCGCGCGACTGCGCGCCAGCTGATCCTGCACAATCATTTCGAAGTGAACGGTAAGAGAGTCAACATACCCTCTTACCAGCTTAGCGTGGGCGACCGTGTCGCCCCGAGGGAGAAGAGCAAAAACCTTCTCGTCATCGAAGAAACTCTCAAGGGGTACGGAAGCCGCGGGACGGTTCCCTATATCTCCGTCGATGTCAGTAAGAAGGAAGGGACCTACGTCGAGGAACCGACAAGAGAAGTCATGCCGGTGCCTGTCGAGGAAAACCTGATCGTGGAGCTTTACTCCAAGTAATCTGGCACAGGCGGCTCGCCTGCCGCGCAAGGAGGATTGCTTAGATGAAATGGCGTAATCTTTTGATGCCCAAAGAAATCGTAATGGACGAAGCTACGTCCGGCCCGAAATTCGCCAGCTTCAGGGTGGAGCCGCTAGAGCGCGGGTTCGGCAATACGATCGGGAACGCCCTTCGCAGGACGCTTCTGTCCTCGATCCAGGGCGCGGCCGTCACAGCGGTCAGGATCGAAAAGGTTCAGCACGAATTCAGCACGATAAAGGGCGTCAAGGAAGACGTCACTGACATCGTGCTCAACCTCAAGCAGATCATCCCCGTGATGCACTGCGATGAGCCGAAATTCCTGACCATCGACACGAACAAGAAGGGTGTGATCACCGCGGCCGATATCAACGAGGACGCGGAGATCGAGATCCTTAACAAGGACCAGATGATCTGCACCTGCACCGAAAAGGTGAAGCTGAAGATGGAGATACTCGTTGGACACGGCAGGGGATATGTGCCCGCCGAAGCCCATGTCCTGGAGGATTACGCGATCGGCCTCATACCGATCGATTCGAACTTCAGCCCGGTGACGCTGGTCAACTACACCGTGAAGAACACGCGAGTCGGACAGAGGACGGATTACGATTCGCTCAAGCTCGATATCACGACGAACGGAAGTGTAACTCCTGAGGATGCACTGGGTTACGCCTCGAAGATCCTCAAGGACCATATGCTTCTGTTCATCCATTTCGAGGAGGAGCCGGTCGAGGAGGCGGACGAGAAGGTGAACGAGGAATCGGAGAGGATGCTGGAGCTGCTCGACCGTAGCGTCGAGGAACTCGAGCTTTCCGTCAGGTCCTCGAACTGCCTCAAGGCGGCGAACATCAAGACTCTCGGCGAGCTCGTCACGAAGTCGGAGAGCGACATGCTCAAGTACCGTAACTTCGGCCGCAAGAGCCTCAAGGAGATAGCGGACATTCTCGACGGCATGGGACTTCACCTCGGGATGGACATAGATACCGCCGGACTGGTTATAAAGGACGAAGAGGAGAAGTAGCAATGCGTCACAACAATGACCACAGAAATCTCAGCAGGACCGCCGCGCACCGAAAGGCGATGCTGAGCAACATGGTCACCTCTCTCTTCGAGAGGGAGAGGATCGAGACTACGACCGCGAAGGCCAGAGAGGCGAAGCGCCTGGCTGAGAGGTTGATCACCTTCGCCAGGAAAGGCGATCTGTCTGCCAGGAGGCACGTAGCCAGGACGGTGAGGGACCCAGAGGTCCTTAAGAAACTGTTCGACGATATAGCCCCGAGGTATATTGACAGGCCGGGCGGATATACGCGCGTGCTGAAGACCGGATTCCGCAAGGGCGACGCGGCGCAGACGGCGATCCTCGAGCTGGTCGGCAAGGACGATAAGCCCCGCGGAAAGAAAAAGAGCTCCCGAAAGACCTACCACAAGGTCGATGTGCCGGAGAGCCCAGTGATCGCCGCGAAAAAGGAAGCCGAAAAGGCCGCTAAGAAGGCGGCCAAGGAGGCGAAGGCTGCCGAGCAGGCGGCGAAGAAGGCTGAAGAGGAAGCCGCCGCGGCTGAAAAGGAAACTGTGGAGACCCCCGCTGAGGAAGAGGGGAAAGAGGAATAGATCCAGCGAACACACCTGCCGTGTATGGATCTAGCGAAAGCCGCCCGAATACGGGCGGCTTTCTTTTGGATATATTCCCCGAAGGTGCTATCTTTTCAATCTGAACGCCTGTTTGGTCATGGAATTCCCCGGGGAGCCGTATCAGCATGGTGATCACTGACGTAATCCTGCCGATAGCGTTTATCATACTGCTGGGGTTCCTTCTCAGGCGCTTCGGCGGCAGGTACGAGCATGCCTTCTCGAAGACACAGCTGTATATTCTCGGCCCCGCCCTGCTTTTCTCGGTTATGGCCCGCAATGATACAGGGTACGGCCTGATCCTCCAGCTCCTCTTATACGTGGTCATCCTCTCCGCCGGCCTGCTCCTGCTCACCCAGGGGATCGGGAAGCTGGCGGGGGCGGGAAGGGTGGAGCGCAACGCGATGTCGCTCGCCGGAGTCTTCACCAACAGCGGATTCTACGGTATCCCCGTATGCATGCTGGCCTTCGGGGAGGAGGGGCTAAAGTGGGCGGCCCTGTATATAGTCGCTTCGTCGACTGTCCAGTCGACTCTCGGCGTATTCCTCGCAAGCGCTGGGAAGCAGAAGGCCACGGCTGCCCTGGCGACCGTCTTCAAGGTACCATTGATATGGGCGCTGATAGCGGGCCGCGTACTCGCCGACGTGAATCTGCTCCCGCCCGAGCCTTTCATGCAGATGATAGACCTGCTGGGCCGCTCGGCGATACCGCTCGGCCTTCTCCTTCTCGGGATGCAGCTCGAGAGGATAGTCACGGGGGATGACGGGGAGATCGAGTACGAAGAGACAAAACGTGTGAGCCCGGGGCGCATGGTGTCGCTGGGGATAACGAGCGGCTTGATAAAGATATTCGGCGCCCTGGGTATCGCCCTGGTCGTCTTGAGGTTCTTCCACGTCGACCCGGTGCTGAGAAACGTGATGCTCGTCCAGTCGGCGATGCCGACCGCTGTCAACGCGGTCGTCTATGCGACCGAGTTCGACTGCAGGCCGAAACTCGTAGCGATAGGGATACTCTCCTCCACCGTTATCAGCGTTGGAAGCATCACTATGATATTAAGCCTTCTCGTCTGACGGGGTCAGCACTGATGAACGAGATAATATTCTTGCCTCACGACAGCGGTTCCGCGGCTCGGTTCCTCGCGGAGTGCTCGAGACTGGCGCAGGCGGGGTCGGATGTCTCTGTCAGGATAGGGGGGACTCCTGCTGGAGATCCCGTGAAGGACGAGACCGTCCTCGAGAAGATGGTGCCCGAAGGCATAGCCGCCGTCCTCTCGTTTGGCGGCCTCTCCGGCATAATCGAGGTATCACCTTCCGACATGCTGATAAGAGCGAAGGGAGGAACTCCAGTCGCTGATATCGCCCTGGCGGCTGAAGAGGCGATGCTCTGGTTCCCCCATTATGACGGATCTATCGATAAGAGAATGAATATCGCCTCGCTGCTCATGGAGGCGCCCGTTCTGGCGGTATCGGAGACTTACGGAGGCCTGCGGGAATACGTGCTCTCTGTAGATCTCGTGACCGGAGCTGGAGAGAAGGTCCATTTCGGCTCGAGGTCGGTAAAGGATGTCGCGGGGTACGAGGTCATCGGTTTACTGCTCGGAGGCGGCGGAAGGTACGGGATGATAACAGAGGTGACACTCCGGCTCATTCCGAAGCCGGCGGGCAGAGGAGCAGGACAGACGGAACTCCGCCTGCCTGATCGCATCATCGATGGAGCAGGCGGCCCGTTTGAGGCGGTATCGGCAAGGGTGCAGAAGGTGTTCGATCCGGCGGGAATACTGAGATGGTAAGCACAGATAAAAAGACAGATGTGACCGGCGATTTCCTGCTCTGCAACAGGTGCGGGGCCTGCAGGGCCGTCTGTCCCGTCGCCGGCGCTGTCGGCGAGGAATGGGCGTCTGCGCGAGGCAAGGTAGAGCTAGCAGAGGCTTTCTTCAGGGGCGAGGAGCTCAGCGACGAGGACCTTCAGCAGGCGTTCGATCTATGCCTCCACTGCATGACTTGCGAGGAGAACTGCCCCTCGGGTATGAGGGCCGACGAGGTCATCCTCGCCGCCAGGGCGGAGATGGCAAGGCGCGGCAAGATGAAGTGGATGAAGCGGGCCGCCCTCAGGATGCTCGACGGGATGGATAACGCTCTCTTCCGCGGGATGAGGCTTCTCGGACTCTCGAGAAAAGGGCCTCCCCACGGGACGGGGGGAAAGAGCCCGCTGAGCATCTTCTACCCGCTTCTCGGCTGGCCCCGCCAGAGGTTCTTCCCGCTTCCCAAGAACAGGCCGTTTCTGAAAAAAGGGTCCGAGTTTTTCCCCTCGTCGTTCTTCGATGAGATCATGCTAGACCCCGCCCGGTTTACGGGCAAGGCCCTGGGCGGGCACGGGTATGACCAGAAGGCCGCGTCGGAGCTGATCGGGCTAGTCCTGAAGGCGAGGCTGAAAAACCGCGCCGAGCGCAAGAGGGCGTATTTCTTCGTCGGGCATACGGTGAATCATTTCTTCCCGGAGGAGGCGGAGGCGCTGACGCTCGTTCTCAACATACTGGGGATAGATGTGCTGGCGCCGGCGGACCAGGCATGTTGCGGGGCCCCGCAGTTCTACTCGGGGGATATAGATGCCGCCAGGCGTGCCGCCGCGCGGACAGTCGAAAAGATATCTGAACTGGAGTTCGACTGGATCGTCACCTCCTGCTCTTCGGGAGGGAGGATGCTCAAGCACGAGTACCCGCGCCTCTTCGACCTGAACGAGGACGGTTTCTTCGATATCGCCTACGACCCGGTCGCGGGAGTCTTCACCAGGCAAGGGGAGGGCAGCGCGGTGCGGGAAGAGTACTTCGAGACGGGCGAGCTCTACAGAAAGCATATCGAGTCACGAGTGTTCGACATCAACGAGCTCATAGCGGATGTGCTGGGACTGGAGAAGTCGGTCCGGGGTTTCGACAGCATGGTCAGGGAGATGGATGAAGAGCAGGGGCGGGGCCGCGAGACGGGACCCGTTGACGATGCAGGCGATACCAGGCCGGCAGTCACCTACCACCATCCCTGCCACCTCAACCGCGGGCAGCAGGTCGACTGGCAGCCGGAGCTGATCCTTGAGATGCTCCCCGGCTGGAGATACGTCAGGATGAGGGACGCCGACGTATGCTGCGGAGGGGGAGGGACGTTCACTTTCACGCACCCCGAGGAGTCAGAGAAGATCGCCGGGAAAAAGATCGACGCGATCGAGGATGCTGCACCGGGTGTCGTCGCGACCGCTTGCCCTTTATGTAGAATTCAGTTGATGGACATGATGAAACGCAGGTTCGCCGAAGAAGCGAAGGAAAAGGGCGTGCCCGCCCGGGAGATCCCCGTCGTGTCGCCGGTCGAGCTGCTTGCGGGCGACCTGCTTAGGATACTGAGGTAAAACCGGGTTAATCGTCATTCGTATAATGAATTGCGGCCGTATCCACCAGTTGTTTTGGGGATTGACAACATGGGTACCGGATACTATTATTATTACCCGGCGGAGCCAATGGCGCCGCCGTTAAAATGTAAGTGATTATTGCGCTCCTCAGTAGCTCAATCGGTAGAGCATTCGGCTGTTAACCGAAGGGTTGTAGGTTCGAGTCCTACCTGAGGAGCCATTACTTTACAGAATGAAGAATGAAACCATATTCTGATATTCTATCGGTCCTGCTTTGATCTTCGATATTGAATCGTAGCGAATACTGCGATAGCAGCAAAGATGATAGTGTTAAAAATCGCGTCGAAAAGATCGCCTTCCGGTTTCTGTGACTGTGTATATATGCGATAGATGCTGACGGCAGCACCCAGCCATCCGGCAATCGCCATTACAAGATTTCCTTTCGGAGAGCCTTTCTTGTCGGCCATCATATCCTCCAATGCAATTTAAGAATATATTCAGCAAGCCACTATCCCAATATTCTAGTCATATCATACTAATTTAGTCAATATTATATACTACCTGGCAAGGATGCTTTGACTCATTTGCTGGATGTCCTCAGAAGGTCCAGCTCGGGGAGAGGTCATGATACAAAGGCGGTTCTAAAGCTGTCCACTATGGGGAGCCAGATTTTATTTGTCCCTTTTAAAAATACTATCCGGATAAAAACCAGCACTTTACTATGATAACATTGACCATGATTTTCGGTCAAATGAGTTGCTTTGCTAGATCAGATGGGGCAGAACTATGGTGAGATGGAAGATAAAGGCAATTCCGGGCAGACTAATCCTTCGGTGTAATGTGCTAAAGGTGAGCTTATAATTAGGCGGCCTGCCGATAGTAGCGATGATGAAGTCCGCCGACCATCCGTTCTGCCCGGATCTTTCCAGAATCCGCTGGCTCAACTAACCTCGGCTCAGGGCAATCCTTCTCGAGGCCAAGATGAGTGCGGGATTGATGATAGTATCGAAAGTACTCTTTGAGCACACGCCTGAGGTGATTCTCACCAAAGATAATCGTATGATCCAGGCATTCGCGCCGAATCGATCCGATTACTCTTTCAACGTAAGGATTTTGTCAGGGCGATCGAACCGAGATAAGGACCTGCTCTATATCCATTGATTCAAGGCAACGGATGAACTTGTCCCCGTATTTCTTATCCCGGTCACGCATCAAATATCTTGGGGCTGTATCCCAAGGGAAAGCCTCAATGATCTGCTGGCTTATCCAAGCCGCGGTAGGGGATTCGGTCGCATTGAAATGAACGATTCGTCGCCGCTTATTGCTAAGGACTAGAAATACATACAGTACCCTGAAAGTTGCAGTCGGCACGGTGAAGAAGTCAATTGAGACGATATCCTTGGCGTGATTATTAAGGAATGTACGCCAACTCTGAGAGGGAGGCTTTGGATGGCGTACCATATACTTCGAGACGGTGGCTTGGCTTACCTCTATACCGAGTTTGAGCAGCTCTCCGTGAATCCTTGGCGCTCCCTACAGTGGATTTGCCTGTGACATTTCTCCTATTAGATCGCGTATCTCCTTTGATACTCCTTGTCTTCCTGGCCATTTTGGGCGGCACTTCCATCGCCAGTACATGCGGAATCCTCTTCTATGCCACCGGACGACAGTCTCTGGCTGAACGACGATCAATGATTTTCGCCAATCGGCCCAAAGCCTCGATATAACGATCCAAAGTGACCGATCTAAGTTGGTAAAACGAGGTTTTTTGGCATTTCTCCCAAGAACTTCGAGTTGATGACGAAGCGCGAGGTTTTCTAAAGCCAACGCACGGTGCGACCTCAGCGCCGAAATGAAAGTGCGTAGAATGAGAAGCAGCATTCGTTCTATATAATGATGGAGGACGGTAAGTGCAAGTAATGTAAGGCGGACGGAATTAATAGAAGCCACAGCAAATATGACAACGTGGACGGAATTAATGAAAGGGACAACACATCAGGTAGGCAACTTCAGCCTTGTATCTTGGAAAATAGTTCTATATTAATTGGTAGATGATTGGGGCTGGTTTAGGGAGCGGGTGATCTCCGTGGGCTGCAAACCCGTTGGGGATGTATAAAAAGCATCCCGTTCGGTTTGACTCCGAACCCAGCCTCCAGGATTAAATTGCGGTTGTAAATTATCAGCAGAATTATATCACAAGGGGCTTCTGACTAGCATAAGTTCTGTGAATGCGGATTGCCCATTTCTCAATGTTGAGGATGGTTCCAAGAAACACGCCCCTTATGGCTATGGTGGTCTTGTACTTCGTTCCATCGCTGAGAGCGGCGGTGAGCCTTGGACAGTGGAGTAATCGTGGGCTGGTCTCTTGGGACTAAGATAGAAGAGGATATTCTCGTTGCCACAATTATCGGGACAGTGGACAAGAATGTGTACCTTGCCGCACGTGGTACAGTGATTTCACTCTTCAAGGAAACTGCAACCGCGAGTCACATTCTGATTGATATTCGGCAGGCCGTTCTGAGAACCTCTGTTATAGGCATCTTTGAAATTGCAGAAACGAGCCATGAAGTTATTCCATCTAAGGCAAGGTATGCAGTGGTCTATTCTTCGAGTGCTTTGGCTGAGCGAAATGGTCATTTTGGTGAAAACGTGGCAGTAAACAGGGGAGCAAATTTAAAAGCGTTTACAGATATTGCAGAAGCTAAGCAATGGTTGACTGGCAAGCCCGGAAAGACCATGGGTAGGGACAAGCTATAACTGCATGGCGGTAATTGATTGTGCGTCATGGCACCGGTTGCTGACTCAATCATGGAAGCGAAAATAATGGTCTGGATTCCGATGATTGGTATAAGAGTTATTCTGTTCCAGAAGAAAGGAGAAGTAAGCATGGGCGTGCTGACTGAGAAGCAGGAGAAGTTGTTGGTTCTCTTCAAGGGTGCAATCGAGCGCGAAAGGGAGGCTCAAAAGGTCTACAGTGAGATGGTGCCTCTCAACGACGATCCGACGATAAAACATATCCTAGAACAGTTCATCGAGCAGGAAAGGCAACATGAAAAGACTCTTCTGAAAATATACAATGATCTTCGGACAACCGGAGAATTCAAAGACGCAACATAAGGGTGTCGACCGCTACCCGGACGTAAATTTAAAGCAAAGCTCATAACCTGGAGTCAGGCTGTAGCTATCATATAAATTAGGGGGAATCGACAACGGATAAAAGAATGCGAGGTCGGTCCTGGTTCGTTAAGGGAGGTTTTCTAGAGCTAACGCACGGTGCAACCTCAGCACTGAGATGAAGTGCGTAGAATTAGAAATAGCATGTGATTTACATTATGTCTGAATCAGGGTAACTGCAAGTACTGTAAGGTGGATGGAATAAACAAAAGGGAGGGACAGGGATACATTGATCATTCTGAGTCATCACACTCTTCATGTTCGCCTTTTTCTTTCAACTCAGGCAGAACATTTTTATCGGCTAATAGCGAAGTATCTTTCAATACGGCTTCCAGGGAAGAGATCGACCAGTTGCCTTCATGCCTGCCGATGCCTTTCATGAAGTCCGGGAAATGAACAAAAGAAATGATTTTTCCGTCGATCTCAGCTGTAAAGATCCCATTGATTACAACGGCTACTGGAAAATGTGTTGATGGCAGGCCGTATTTGCTGATTATCTCAAAATTCGATGGATCGGTGATAAGATAGTAGGCAATCTTATAGGTTTTCTCATATTTTTCGACTACTTTATTGATTTCCGTCAATGCCTGTTGAGAAGGCCCCTTATCCTTGTAAAAAATATCAATAGTGGGCATTTTGGATTCCTGTCCAAAAACTATTGATGACATCATCAAAACTAAGAGTATTATCCCCGATCTTTTCATTTCGATCCTCCCTTTTGTTTCGTTCGGTTTCTTATATTACACAAGACTTGTACATTATGCATGACTTAAGTTCCCGATGATGTTAAACAGTGGGGCCATTATTGTGCGCAGGCAGTTCTTTTGAATGCAGGAGAACCTCGAGAGCGAGAGATAACGGTGTGTTTACATTGATCCACCATAAAGAAAATCGGCTCCCTCGAAGCGAGAGGGCCGATTTCTGGATGTGCCATGCAGCCCACTGAAGATTCAGCGGGATGAAAGTTCCTACTTCCTCAGGAGAGCCTTTATGCTCCCCCAGGTAGCGCTTTGCGTTCCGACCGGATTGAACGGTCCGACCGTGATCGATCCGAACGGCTCGACATCGGTGACCCAGACGTTTACGCCCGTCATCTGGAATCCGTACTGAACGTGACGCGCCGCATCGTTGACGGTATCAAGGCTGATGCTGAACGGCCCGACCGAGGACAGGACTACCGAGCTAACATTGAACGATGAAAAGTCAGGGGCAAAGTCCTTGATGAACGCGATGATAACGTGCGCACTGGTCAGGTCGGTGGCCTGTACTATACCGCTGAAGACCACGGTCTGGCCCGCGAGCGGTCCATTCTCTTCCGCATAGCAGTTGGCTTCCATGATCTTGTTGCCGGGAGCACCAGGACCACCGCAATCGGGGGCTGTATACCCGTCGACGCACTGGTACCAGTACTCATTGGGATCACCGATCGTGTTCGGTCCGAGGGTCAACTCGTCCATGGACCAGACAGCTGTCAGGTCGGGAATTCCCCATGTGCTAGCGAACTGGAACGCTCCGTCCCCGTCGGGAGCAGGAAGATTATATACGTTCATGTACCCGTTGACGATCTTGGCGGGATCGACAGTGACGCTGATCTGTGCCTGGGCATTACCCAGACCCATGACTACGATCAGTAATGGGAGAATTGCAGCGATAGCAAGTTTCCTCATATCCAGTCTCCTTGTTTGAGGACCTCATCGGAAGCTCGTGGATCTTCAGGGCCGTCCTCTGCAATTTCCGATGTTCTGCGTGTACTTATTGGGGACACATCCAGGGGGATTGTATCACATTTTAATAATCATTACAAGTTCAAAGGAATGAATAGTTTCCTCCCTGCAGGCCACCCGCGGATCCCTGGTTCCGCGGCGGCGCGAAGCCATCCGGCGTTGCGAATTTCCACCGGGTATGTTATTATATATATTACATAAGGTTAGGCAGAGTGAGAGCGACGCGATATTCTGTATGGGCAGAACGAGGAGGTGTTCTGCCATCACCATCTCTATCCCTCGATCGTACAGCAAGTCCAGGAGGACATTCGGATGACAAAGACGATAACTTCAGCATCGACAGGACTTCTGGTATCTGCGATCATCGTGGCCACCGGGCTGATCACTCCCGCCGGCGCCACCTTTTCGCTCGTCTGGTCGGATGAATTCAACGGATCCAGCCTGGATCTAAGCAATTGGACCCCCGATATCGGCGACGGCTGCCCGAGTCTGTGCGGCTGGGGCAATAACGAGCTCCAGTATTACCGGGCCGAGAATGTGACTGTATCGGGCGGGAACCTCGTCATCACGACTCTCGCGGAATCGTTCGGAGGCCGCAGCTATACATCCGGCAAGGTCACTACGAGGAACAAACACAACTTCCTCTACGGAAGAATAGAGATGAGGGCCAAAATACCGACCGGAGGCGGAATGTGGCCCGCATTCTGGATGATGCCTCAGGATGAAGTCTATGGAGGGTGGGCCGCAAGTGGTGAGCTCGATATCATGGAATCGGCTAACGCAACGACGTCTGTCGGCGGAACGATTCATTACGGTGGCACTTATCCTGCCAATACGTATTCGGGCGGGTCATATTCTCTGGGTGGAGCGAGTTTCGCGGAGGACTTCCACATCTATGCCGTCGAATGGGAGCCCGAAGAGATACGCTGGTACGTTGATGGTGTTCTATTTTATACCAGGACCAGTGCGCAGTGGTATACAGACGCGGCGCCAGGCAACCCTCAGGCGCCTTTCGACCAGGATTTCTACATCATATTAAACGCCGCGATAGGTGGCAACTACACCGGCTGCACGAACCCGGGCTGCATTACAGCGACGCTCCCACAGCAGTACCTGATCGACTACGTGCGGGTATACGAAGACATACCGAACGCCGCGCCCACGGTTTCCATAACCTCACCCGCTTCCGGCAGCAGCCTTCCCGCGGGCGATATCACTATCGACGCGACCGCTTCCGATACGGATGGATCAATTTCGACCGTTGAGTTTTATAATGGCTATGTCTATCTGGGAGAAGATACGGTCGCGCCGTACTCCTTCTCCTGGACCTCCGTCCCGGACGGTTGTTATGAGATAGTCGCCAGAGCCATCGATGATCTCGGCGGCTTCGAGACGGCCGCCGCCGATATCACCGTCGGGACGGGTTGCGGCCAGGCGCCGTTCCTCGGGATAGCGTTTGACCTTCCGGCCAGGATCGAAGCGGAAGATTATGACGCCGGAGGAGAATCCGTCGCATACCATGATACAGACACGGGCAACAACGGCTCGCAATACCGCGACGATGACGTCGACATCGAGGCATGCGCCGATACGGGAGGCGGATACAACGTCGGATGGATAAACCCCTCCGAATGGCTCGAATACACCGTGACCGTTCCCGCGGACGGATACTACACGATCGAAGCGCGCGTAGCGTCACTTTCCGCCGGTGGCACATTCCATGTGGAGTTCAACGGCATGGACGAGACCGGCGAAGTCAGCGTACCGGTCACGGGCGGATGGCAGACATGGACGACCGTCTCTGTGACAACGACACTCTCCGCCGGCACTCAGACGATGAGATTTGTGCCGACCGCAGAAGGGTTCAACGTCAATTACATTGAAGTCCTGTGGGTGTCGACCGATGCCCTGCCAGTCATTCAAACGCCTGGTATTATATTGCATCCATGTTATCCCAATCCCTTCAATCCGGTGACGACAATAGGTTATGACCTGCAGGATCCGGCAACCGTCACGCTGGCCATCTATGATGTGACAGGCAAGCTGGTGCAGACGCTGGTTTCGTCGGAATCGACTACAGCCGGTCATCACGAGGTCGTCTGGAAAGGGCGTGATCAGGAGGGACGAGTCGTTGCGGCCGGCGTCTATTTTTACAGACTGGATGCACGTGGATACTCGGAGACGAGAAAAATGGTACTGGTCAGGTGACGATTTCCTGGCCGAAGGATGGTCCGCAGTGCCATGTGCTATTGACCGTGATGAACAGGAGAACAACTCGTGAGAATGATCATCCTATTGACCGCGGCGGTATTCCTGGCCGGGAATACCGCGCACGCTCAGATCGGCGCCCTGATCTGGGAAGATGATTTCAACGATCTGGGCAACTGGATTAAGATCACCGGTAACGGGAGCTGGGGCTGGGGAAACGGCGAGCTGGAGTTCTACTCCGAGGGCAACGTCGACATCGTGGAGATTCTCGGTGAGACCGGAAATATGGCCCTGCGCATCACCGCCCGGCAGGAAAGCGGCCCGGGCATCGTCGATCAGTGGGGGAATCCCCTGAACTACACGTCAGGCAAAGTGATCTCCAAGTCGCTTGTCACCATCAAGTACGGCATGATCGAGACCAGGGTGAGGATCCCCGACCTGGATTTGGCCGGCTGGCCCGCGGTATGGCTCCTCGGCAACGCCAATTATGCCTGGCCTCGTTGTGGTGAGATAGACTTGATGGAAATGGGGGCAAAGCAGACCTTCAGGAACCTGCACGACGGGCACAACGGCGGCAACGGGCTGGACAACTCCACCGTAAATGAGGCGGTCGGCGCTAACGCCATCTTCTATTCCGACGACGCGGTCACACCGGAGAATCCTTCCGGCGCGGCCAGCATCTCCTGGGATCCGGATGACGACTACTGTCGCCCGTATTTCAGCTACGCCCCCGATCTCGTCGAACGCTTCCTGACCTACCGTATGTACTGGGACGAAGACAGCCTGCGGTTTACCGTCATCGACGACGACGTGGAATACGACCTGTACGAGTACCCGTTATCCATCACCGAGGTCTCCGACGAATTCACGAAGCCCTTCTATCTCATCGCGAATCTGGCAATCGGAGGGGCCTTCACCGATGCTTTCAATCTAGGTGATCCGGGGAGCGGTGCCCCCGTTTCCATGCCGTTTCCCGCGGAGATGTACATCGACTACATCAGGGTCTATGAGTGGAACGGTCAGGGTGGAGTACGTCTGGGACCGCCGGCATTCGAGAGTGGTACCTTTGGCATCTACACAGATGAGACGCCCACCAGCGGCGGACTTGAGGCCGAGGTCTCGTCCGAGATCTACGTGTGGGAAGGTACCCTCACCGACGGGACCATCCCCCCATACGAGGGCGATAACGTGCTGTCCTGGCAAACGGCGGGCCTGGGGTGGTTCGGTGCCGGCATCATGTCCGTGCAGCCGCTGAACCTGTTCGACTTCGGCGAGGGGCACGTCAAATTCCGGATCAAGATCCCGGCGAACGTCACATTCAAGATCGGAATCATCGATGCCTGGGGTAACCAGCAGTACGTCGAATTTCCCGCGTACGTGACAACTTACGGACTGGTGCGCGACGGTGGCTGGGGCCAGGCGGCGATCCCCGTCATCGACATCCGGGGACTCGCCATCGACTTGCGTATGCTGAGCTATGCGTTCGTTATCCTGGAGGAACACGGCGCCGCCTGCGAATTCGCCCTGGACGATATCTATTGGGATGACGGCTTCACCACTGGAATCGAAGAAGGAGAGCTCGCAGACGGACGGAAGCTGCAGCTCTTCTCCAACGTCCCGAACCCCTTCAACGCTATTACCGAGATCCGTTTCGAGCTTCCAGCGGCGGGAATCTATAACCTCGATGTCTACGATGTGGTCGGGCGTCGAGTCGCCGGGTTCAGCGGGATCGGCGCGGCCGGGATCAACACGGTCCACTGGAACGGTCGCAATGATCGCGGGACCAATGTCGGCTCGGGGGTTTACTACTACCGGGTGGAAAACGACGCGGGCTCGGCGACCGGGACAATGGTGCTGGTGAGATGATCGCGCCATAGAAAAGGAGTCCTTTATCATGCGCGGTTTCCTCAATACTATTATTCTCGTCCTGGTATTGCTTATTCCTGCCATGTCCTGTGAAAATACCGCCGCGATGCGTCCGTTTGAACCAGTCGTGGACGGACAAAGGATATACAACGCAGTCTGCTACGGACCGCATCGGGACGGCCAGCGCCCCGGGGGGGAGCAGCCATCTGCAGAAGAGCTCCTGGAAGACCTGCATCTGATGCTGCCGCACTGGAAACTGATACGGATCTACAATTCATCCGAGTTTGCCGAGACGTTCCTTAATGTGATCCGCGATAACGGCATCGCTGTGAAGGTAATGCTCGGAGTATGGATCGATCCCGAGGAGCGGCGGGATAAGGCGGGCAAGGTTCTGGAGCGATTCAGCGAAGCTGTCGCTTCAAACCGGAGGGAGGTCGACGCCGCGATCCGTCTGGCGAATTCATACCAGGATATAGTCGTGGCTGTAAGTGTAGGTAATGAGACCCAGATCTACTGGTCGGCCCACCGCAGTCCCCTGGATATCCTGATCGGTCACGTGCGGCGCGTTCGCGAGGGAGTAGATGTCCCCGTGACGGTGGCAGACGATTTCAACTACTGGAACAAGCCGGAAAGCCGCGAGCTGTCCTCGGAGATCGATTTTTTAACAATACACGCGCATCCGATGTGGAACGGGCTCCAGGAGGAAGACGCACTGGACTGGCTGAGCGATCAGTTCGACTGCGTGCAGTCCGTGCATCCGGACCGGCTTGTAGTGATCGGCGAGACAGGATGGGCCACCTCCGTGATCGATGAGGGTGATCAGGGCAAGTATATCAAAGGGAACCCCGGGGAAGTAGAGCAGAAGCTGTTTTATGAGGCCGTTCGAGCCTGGGCAGAGGCCGGGCAGAAGACGGTGTTCTTTTTCGAAGCCTTTGACGAGAACTGGAAGGGCGGTACTGATCCCGCGGAGGTGGAGAAACACTGGGGGCTTTTCCGTGCGGACCGTACTCCGAAAATGGCAATGTCGGACGAAACAGGCAGATGATCAGAGCAGATCCGTGCCCTATTCTTCCAGGTCGACATAGAAGATCTGATCGAAGCTGCCAGGCGGGCGTCCCACCCAGGCGATTATCGATCCATACATGGAAGCCTGCGTGTCGTTGTAGGTATTGTCTGTTATGTCGTGGATCGTCGCGCCGTCCCAGTAGCGGATCTCCCAGTCGTACCCGTCCCATGCCTCATAGGCGATAGTTCCTTCGTACAGACATGGCGCGTAGCCCGGGCCCACCTCGTGTATGGCCGCGCCATCCCAGTACTTTATTATGGCTGGATTGGCCCCGTATTCATATGCCAGGTGCCCGGCTTGCAGCGAAGGGTCGGTGATCATGCGTGCGTCGATATCGTCGGTGATTTCGGTGAGCGTCCCGTGCCAGAGCCAGGCCCGGAACCCCTCGATGCCGACCCTGTCGTGGCTGCGCCAGACGACGGTGAAGTCGTCGGCGGACGGGATCTCGTTGCTCCACTGGCTCGTGGGGCAGCAATCCTCTGAGATCACCGACTCATTGTGATCGCTTTCGTTCCAATAATGCACCTCCTCGTACATGGTGCTGCCCTGGAGCCACGTGAAGCTGCCCGCGCCGGCCAGGTCGGCGAAGCGATCGTTGACCTCGTTGTCTGTGAACTGGGAATAACGCGGCACTTTGTAGAGGTTGTAGACCCAGATTTCCCAGTCGTCGGGATAGGGTCTCCGGCCCTCCCAGACGATGCGCTCGCAGCTGCGGTTGTTGGGATGCCCCTTCTCGCCGCCGTTGTCTGTCAGGCGCGTGGGTGTCGGATAAGCAACCTCCAGATCTGCGATGTAGATCTCGTCGCCATCCTCGGCAGTGTAGTGGACCCAGACAACATAGCCTCTATCGACGCACGGCTGGTCGTTGTGGCCTTCGCTGGTGAGCTGGTGCATTACGAAGCCGCCTCCAGTCGAAGCGATGACCACGTTGGACAAGTCTGACCAGTTGGACGCCTCGTCGGAGGTCTTCAGGGCGAAATGAAAGTCCGCGCCGCTGCCCGTATTTATGACGGCGCTCTGCTCGGTGCCCGGCGCGGCCGGCTCAGGCTCCGTCGAGGCCCGGGTGCAGGTCGCCCAGTTTCCCTCGGTGACAGGGAAGCTGGCGTAGCGGATGTCGTACACGCTTGCCGTTCCAGTTACGCCGTCGTCGCCGGGAGCCGTCCAGGCAAGCGTCACCACTCCGCCGACAGCGGACTGGACTCGCAGGTCCGTCACCGCGGCAGGAGCGATGGTATCGCCCGGTACAACCGGGTCTTCATCGCCGCACCCCGCGAGGGCGAGAAGTATCAGGGCCGCCAGGCCCAGTGACAGAATCTCTTTACGAGTACTCATGGCCATTCCCTTTTTGCGTGTCGCCTGCTGTGGCGACATCTCTTTATAGATTCATGCGTACGGGACATCCGGCCGGCGGGGTCCGCTTATCCGGCAGACGCCTTCCGCCCGGCTGATGTCACCAGAATCGATTCGGATATCGGCCTCATGCGTTAAATGTCATTAAAATTCGCCCAATATTCCGGGCGGTATTGTCCCTGGTAGTTTCATGAGATTATATCACATGAAGCCGGGAGAAAATACAGTCCAATCAGACTAAATCATCCTGCAGTATTGCTCCAGGGAGTGGCGGCGCACAGAAGCCTCTCCCAGCACAGCCGCCCATGGGCAGGGATACTGGTCATAGCGCTCGCCGCCTTCCTATTCATAGTCCCTGATATTCAGTGCCGCGTGGCACCCGAGCTTATAGTTGACGCTTGATAAGGCCGTCCCATATACTCTCGCCGTTTTAAAGCGGACCGGACAATTGAACGAAGGCAGAGGTCATGAAGGCAAATCTCGCGCTTATCCCGGCGATCATCATACTGCTGCTGACAGGCGCCGCGGCGCCTGCCGCGTCAATGAAAATATTGGCAAAGAACCCTTATGCTGGCGCCATCGTCGTAGATGCCGCTACGGGCAAAGTGCTTTTCGAGGACAACCCCGACGCCAGGGCCTACCCGGCCAGCGTCACAAAGCTTATGGTGCTGCTCCTGATACTCGATGCTGTTGACGCCGGCCACCTGACCCTTGACGAGCCGGTCAAGGTGACGGCCAAGTCCTCCACGATAGGCGGGTCCCAGGTCTACCTCAAGGACAACGAGGTGTTCCCGGTCGACGAGCTCCTGTACGCTCTGATGGTCCAGTCGGCGAATGACGCAGCGGTGGCGCTCGCGATCCATTACATGGGAAGCAAAGCGGCGTTCGTCAAACTGATGAACAAGCGCGCGCAGAAGATCGGGATGAATGATACGGTCTTTCACTCCGTGCACGGCCTTCCTCCCGGCCGGGGCCAGCTGCCCGATGTCTCCACACCGCGCGATATCGCGGCGCTGTGCCTTGAGCTTCTGAAAAAGCCAGACGCCTTGAAATACACATCCACCAGGCGGCGTCCCTTCAGGACGGAGGCGGCGGAGCCCTTTCTCATGGAGAACCACAATCGGCTGCTCGGAGAGGTGGAAGGATGCGACGGGCTCAAGACCGGGTTCTTCTGGGCGGCGGGATTTTCCATAGCGGCGACAGCGGCCGATGAAGATAACAGGGTTATTGCCGTCGTCCTCGGGGCGATGAACGAAAAAGTAAGAGACGCCAGGGCAAAAGAGATGCTGGCCGAGGGGCTGACCAAACTTGGTGCGAATGCTCTACAGCTCCTCCCCGCGCAGATGCCTTAGAATCACCGGAGCCGGAGCAAATAGCTTTAATCGCGGTCTGGCTATTCAAGGGCTGTAAGAATGCAAAAGGGGCAAATCTCGGAAGGAGAGCCCCTGCAAAGACAGCCCATTATCTGACAGAATGTCAGGTGGCATCAAGGGTCGAAGTGCAGAATGCGCAGCGCCCGGCCTTGATCGGTATCGTAGAGAGGCAGAAGGGGCACTCTTTTGTCGTCGGCACCGCGGGAGGGGCCTCCTCTTTCCTCTTCATGCTGTTTAAGCCCTTGATCAGGAAGAAGACCGCGACCGCAATGATCAGGAAGCTGATTATAGTGTTGATGAATGCGCCGTAGTTTATCGTGACCGCCCCGGCCGCCTGGGCTTCAGCCAGTGTGGCGTAGGATCCGGGCCCGTGACCCGAGCTGAGCGTGATGAACAGGTTAGTGAAATCCACGTTGCCCAGCAGCATACCTATCGGCGGCATTATGACATCGGACACAAGCGATTTTACGATCGTGCCGAACGCGGCGCCGATGATAATGCCCACGGCCATGTCGACGACATTGCCGCGCATGACGAACTCCTTGAACTCCTTGAGCATCTAGCACCTCCTTAAAAAAATCCCAAGTCCTGAAACCTGACGGAGCGACCTGTGTGCCTGTAGATGATGACCGGATTCTACACGATTTCGATAGGTATGCAATACAATTAGATTCAAAACAGTCTCTTCGGGCCGGAATGTCCCAGAATCATCTCTTCATGCTCGATTCTGTCTTGACACCTCATTGATTGGCGGTGTTCAATACGATTCACAATCACCCAATGACATCTGATGGCAACTGTTGAAGGGATTTCTGAAAGGGATCAAGTGTAAGGGGACCGTATAGACATTTCTCTGGAAGGAGAACGATATGAACGAGCTAGCGACCGGCGGCAAGCGGATGACGGCCTACGGCGTCATCGCCATAATCCTCGGGATCCTCGCCATGCTGGCGCCCCTGCTGACGGGGTTCTCGATCATGACAGTCATCGGTATCATCGTCCTGATAGCGGGGATCGTCCGGATGGTATGGGCCTTCAAGGCGGGCAGCCTCGGCAAGGGGATCTGGACCTTCGTGATCGGCCTTCTGACGCTGATCGCCGGCATATTGCTCTTCGCCCACCCGCTCTTCGCGTCCAGCGTCCTCACAGTCCTGCTCGTCTTCTATTTTTTACTCGATGGCATCTTCGAGCTGGTCGCGGGATTCCAGATAAGGCCGGCAGCCGGATCGGGCTGGCTGATATTCGGAGGGGTGATATCGATACTGCTTGGCATCCTGATATGGAAACAGTACCCGCTGTCCGGCGTATGGGCCATCGGCATTCTCTTCGGGATCAAGCTGTTCCTAGTCGGCCTGATAATGTTGACGGGCGGCTCTGTGATGCGTCAGATCGCGAAAGAGTAGTCACATTATGATGGCGGGTGTCTCTCTGGACCATGGAGAGGATGGTGAAAGCTATGACCTGCATGGAGAACCTGCTGGATGCCCTGGCGGATTGTGGAGAGGCTGCCGCCTTCTACAAGGGACATGACCTCCTGCTTGTAAACAAGCTTTTCGCCGAACTGTTCGAAAGGGACAGGGAGGAGTACCGCGGGCTGCCGATCATGGAGATATGCCATGAAGACTCAGTCGAGATGATCCGCGATTTCATAAACAGAAGAGCCTACGGCGATCACGATGTTCCTACTACATATCCTGCTTTCTTCAGGACGGCATCCAACACGAAGCTTGCCCTGCGGATAACCGTCATCAGGACAAAGCACACGAAGGGCGCCATGCTTGCCATCGTGCAGGAAATAGAGCCTGTTTAAGGGCCTGGCCTTTACTGGTCAGCTCGAAACCCGCCGGGATGACCGCATGTCATGGCCACTAGGGAAACGTTCATGGGAATGAAAAGGAAGACCCGATACTCCAATCTCGATTACTGGATGGCCGCGGTGGCGCTCGTGGCAGTGATTATCATCGTGGCTCATATCACCGCGGCGCCGGGGCATTCCGGAAATGCCCGGCTGGAGACGGAGTTACAGGGGGTCCTTGATGATTACCTCGGCGAGAACCGCATCGCTCCTGGAATATCGGCATGCGTCCTCTGTCCGGCCCTCGGGCTGGACTGGTCGGGAGCCGCAGGCACGGCTGCAAAGGGTGACTCGACGCCGATGGCTGCCGCTCACACATTCCGTATCGCCAGTAACACGAAGCCGTACGTGGCGGCGGCGGTATTGCGGCTCGTGGAAGAGGGACGGCTAGGCCTGGACGAAAGCCTGAGCCGGCATCTGGCGGGGGTGTACGACTCGCTCCTGCGTGGCGACGGCTATGACACCGACGGGATCACAATAGCCCAGGTCCTCAGCCATACGGCCGGCCTTGGCGACCACACGAACGATTCTCTCTTCGTCCAGCGCCTCTTTTCCGACACTCTGCACGTCTGGACACCCGACGAGCAGATACGCTGCCTGGCAGAATGGCGGGAGCCGGTGGGGGCACCCGGGGAGAAATATGAATATTCGGACGCCGGGTACGTCATCCTCGGCACAATAGTCACAGGTATTACGTGCAGGCCGCTCGGGCCTTCAGTACGTGACCTTCTCGATTTCGGCAGGCTCGGACTTGACGCCACATACTGGGAGTACATGGAAGAGCCTCCGCCTGGAGCCGGCCCCCGTGCCCATCAGTATTTCGGCGAGACGGACGTGACCGCATGGAATGCCTCATTCGACCTCTACGGAGGAGGAGGTATCGTCACAGATTCGCGCGAGCTAGCCATTTTCATGCGCAGCCTGCTGAAGGGGGATGTCTTTGCCGAGGGATCCACCCTTGACGCGATGATCGGTGAGGGGACGGAAACATACCGCCTCGGATTGATGGTCCTCGATTGTGACGGGATAAAGGTCTTCGGCCACCAGGGATTCTGGAACACATTCTCCTTCCACGCGCCTTCGCTCGACGCGACGGCCGCCGGCAGCATCCTGAACCACGACGCGGCAAACGGGCGGGAGCTGATGTGCCGGCTCTTGCGCGTAGTCGCGGCAGCCTCTGAAAAGCGGGAGAAGTGACAGGCAGGCTCTTTTCCGCTGCGGTGAAAGCCCCGCATGAAAAAAGGGCCCCTCTTTCGAAGGGCCCGATATGATGGGAGTTGAATTCTGCCGAGCAGATCAGTTCCCGTGCATGCTCTTGATCCCGCCCCAGGTCGACTCTTCCGTGCCGACAGCGCAGTCGACGATCGAAAGGGTGATCGAGGTGAAATCCCAGGCGGCACCGTGGACTCGCGTGGCGCTGCATCCAGGGTCAAGAAGACCGGGATAGTTTGCCGGGATCGTCTCGCCGAGATCGGTCGAGGCGATGAGTGTGCCGTTGCCGATGTAGAAGCTCATGCATGTCCCCGGGTAGTTGTCGAAATAGGCGATCGCCTGGACGTTGGTCACCGCCGCGATTTCTACCCAATTCGAGTAGGTGATCGTCTCGAACTCGGTGTAGGAGTCGATGTGACCGGGGTAATCGACATCGCCGTTCGCCCACGGGCCCGATCCGCTGAGCCAGATGTACCCGCCGACGAACGTCTTCATGTATGTCCTGTTGCCGTTGCCGCTGGCGTTGACGTTGTTGACCAGGAGTACGGGTGTCGTCTCAGTTGTCGAGCACCAGTAATGCCACTGGTTGCCGAGCGTCATTCCGTCCCACGACTGGGCGTTGAGCGTCGTTCCCGGGGTCAGCGCGCTGTTGCCGCTGTCCCAGCCTTCAGAATAGCGTCCTAGAAAGAGCGGCCCGCCCAGGTCGGTCGACTGGTAGTCGCCGTTCAGGGGAGCGCCGGCAAAGGATGTCCCGGTGAAGAGCACAAGAAGAGATACGACTGTAACAAGACGCTTCATATAAAGCCTCCGCTCGATTCATGTGACTGGGAATGTGTACGATCCCCCCGTACACTTCTTCTGGCGAGTGGAAGGATTCTATCAGAAAAATCGTGTAATGTCAATAAATTATAATTGTTATCGGCGGTGTGGCCGTCGATCGCCGTTCTGTGTAAAGTGAAATTTCCCTGTGCCTTACATGTATTGACCGGGAAACGGTCTTTCAACTGGAGTGTGAAACATCTATCTTGACGGTGATAGCAGCTGAATGGAGGAGACATGCGCATCCTTTTCCGGATTCTGTGCATGGGGTGCTTGCTGTCGATGGCAGGATGTGGTCCCGAAGATAAGATATCAGGTGAAGACTTCGTCGCGGCCATCGACAATCTTCGCGTCGAGCTGCCCTGCCTGGGTTCTGGTTCGACAAACTTGAACTGCGCGATACCCGACGCGGACGAGGAATCCGCGGCCATCAAGGGGGATAGCGGAGTGATATATGAGGTCACCCTGCGCGTCAGGGGCGTGGTCGAACAGAAGACATATTCAGACTATACCGCTTCCGACGGTTTGTGGATCGAGGGCGGAACGCCAGACGGCGGATCATCCAATATCTTCAGGCTACACGTCTCCTCGCCTGAAGAGACATACCATCTCAATTCCGGTATTTCCGGGATAGACGAGTGCTTTCTGCTCGATGTGCAGAAGACCGTGGTAATGGATGACGGAGCTACGCTGACCCTGCTGGCCGACTCGGGGGGCGACGGTCTCGGAACGAGGAACATCGACGGGGATGGTTACCCGATCGTGGTCAGCGGCGTCTCTCCCTATCCATACGCTTTTGACGGTCAGTTCGTCCAGATCGACATCGTCGACGTCAGGATCCGCTGACCGGCCTGCAAAAATAATCCTTGCCCGCCATATGAGAGGGATGTACAAGTCGTGATAAGGAGGTGATCTGTATGTCGAAACTGAGTGTACTCGACTGGATCGCTCTGATCCTTATTATCGTTGGCGGGTTGAACTGGGGCCTGATCGGAATCTTCAAGTTCGATCTGGTGGCAGCCATATTCGGCTCGATGTCGGCGATCTCGAGGATCGTGTACATTCTCGTGGGGCTGTCCGCCCTTTATACTCTCATCATAATCGGAAAACTCGGCAAGAAATAATCCTTTCTGCACGGGGGAGACAGAACCTCCGTGCAGGCATTTCTCCTGAGGCGTATCACCATTAAAGAGCTGGGCCGATCTTACCGTTGCAGGGCTCTATCTCGACCTGTTCGCGGCGGGTTTTAGCCGGAGAACTCCGCGGCCAGGGCCCAGTATGGATCCGTCACCGGGTGTTCCAGTGTTGTCTCCGCGCCGCCCCGAACGAGCCTGAGGCCATCACTTTCAGGCACGACCTCCCCGCAGACAGCGGCGGGTATACCGCCCTCGCCGAGGGCGGCGACCAGCCCTTCCGCCTCTTCAGGAGCGACGATCGCCAGGAGCGTCCCTTCGCTGATGGCGCTGAACATGTCGAAGCCAAAAAGGTCCGCCGTCCTGCGGATCACTGGCAGCACCGGTATCAGGTCCAGCTCGATCCTCAGGCCGTAGGAGCCGGCCCTGGCCATCTCGTAAAGCCCGCCCAGGATGCCGCATTCCGTCGCGTCGTGCATTACATGCACGCCGGGGAATTTCCTCGAGATCGCGCATTCGTCGAGGACCGACATCTGGTCGAAGACCGCGGCGGCGTCCCTCTGGAAATCCTCCCCGCCGGCCGAGATGAACCTCTCCGGGAATAGCGCGGCCAGCAGGCCGGTCGCTTCGACCGCCGGCCCCTTGGTTATCACTATCCTGTCCCCGGCCTGCGCCCTGTGCGGGCCCCTCAAGTCCGATTCTTCGCCGACGGCGACAGCCGTAGCTCCGCCTACCATGGGGTAGTCGCAGCCCGTGTAGCGGGCGGTGTGGCCAGTGACGACGCTTATGCCGTACTTGACCGACTCCTCGTGCACCGTATTCCACATCTCCTCGATCTGCTCCTCGGTCATCTCCGGCGGGAGGTTGAGGTCTATGGCGAGATATCTCGGGGGGAGGCCGGAGACGGCGACGTCGCAGAAGATGATGTGAAATCCGAACCAGGCCGCCCTGGCGAAGCCGAGCGAGGGAACTATGAAGAAGGGATCGGTCGACATCGCGATCGCCTTGCCGCCGACGCGAATCACCCCGTAATCAACGCCGTGGCGCGGGCCGATTATGATGTCGCCTCCGGGCACTCCGAGGCGCGGGTAGATCACACGATCGAAGAACTGCGGGTGGATCTTGCCGAGTTCGGGAAGTCTTTCCTGTTCCATTTTCGCTCCCTCCGCAGGTGCTGGCCTGATCAGGTTCTACGGGTCCCCGGATCTACTCCAGGTTCTCAGCCCCGGCATCGCGGGTCAGGGGCTCCCCGGGTCTTTATCCGGTGGGATGATATTGCACCGGAAAGGGTATGTCAACAGGCTCTTTCCCGGCGGGTGGCCGCCGGGAACCAAAGCCATTAAAAGATTTGCCAGATTCTGGCAAGATGCCGGGGGATCCCGGAGAGATCTTTCAGGAAGGGGTGGATGTGGCATTATTCAGCGCCCCGGTCCGCGAACTCCTTCTCCCAGACCGGATCGCTCAGCTTGCGGTAGCCGGCGGCGTATTCTTCCATGACCCGGTGATATCCGGGATCCTCCAGCGCTTCCGCGGCGGCCTCGTTGATCGGCCTGGCGCCGGTCTCCAGGGCGGCGGCACGGAGCTTGCCGAAATGGTCCCTTATCGGACAGGGGCAGAGCCAGTTCCCTACGAGGCGGGCAGGCTGACCGAACCCGTACTCGTACTGCCATTCGTGGATCCTGCGGAAGAACGGTGTCGCAAGCAGTGACGAGAGGTCGTCCCCCCTTCTGAACACGTCGTAGATGTTGTCCACCGCGTACGGGACGAAGACGCACGGCGTGACGTCGCCGTTCCAGTCTATGTAGAACTGGCCGCCGGCGCGCCCTGCGCTTATACATCCGTAACTCGCTATCCCGCTGTTCCAGAAATCGGCGAACAGGATCTTCTTCTCGAACACTATCCGCCTGGTCCTCTTGAGCATCTCGAGGCGGTTCTCCGGGGTTATCATCAGGCTGAGGTCGGGATCGCGCCCGATAGGCATATACTGGAAGCACCAGATGTAGACGGCACCCTGCTCCTCGACGCAGAAATCGAGAAACTCGTCGCTCGTGAGAAGGTCCCAGTTCCGGTTGGTAGGGGTGATCGATACCCCGAACGGGACGCCGCGACGGCGAAGCCTTTCGAAGGTCTCGAGGATCTTTCTGAATACGCCGCGTCCCCTTCGCGCGTCTGTCTCTGTCTCAAACCCCTCGAGGGAGAGGGCGGGGGTGAGGTTCCCGAGCTCGCCCATCCTCGCGGCCGTGTCCTCGTCGATCAGGGTGCCGTTCGTGTACGTCATGAAGTATTCGTCAGGATGCTTCCCGGCGAGGTCGAGTATTCCCCGTTCTCCGTCCCGCCAGAGGAACGGCTCTCCGCCTGAGACGATCGTCAGGTGCGAGTCCCACAGATCCCTCTTCTCGGAGACTATCCTGTCGAAGACATCCCAGGAGAGGCTGCCGTGCTTGCCCGGGTCGCTCGCCGCGTAGCACCCTTCGCACTTCAGGTTGCAGGTCCCGGTAGGGCTTACGACAAGGACGAGAGGATCGTGTTCGACAGACGGACCCTCGCGCTTTTCGTTTATGACGATGTTTTCCAGAACGGAGCCAAGAAGCCGGTCGAGGACTTTTTTAGATATGTATCCGCTCGTCATCGCCCTGTGGAACCCGTGAAACAGGGCCATCATGTAGGCGTGCTTTAGCTCCTGCACGCCCCGCGGCCTGCCGTCTTCGTTTTTCACGACGAGAGTGTTGTAAAGGCGCCTGCTGACGATATCGATGAGGATCTTCCTCGAAAGCCGGTTCTCCAGCATGAGGCGGTAGAGCTCCTTTACGGAGGAGCTTTCGAGTATTCTGCGAGATATCATCCTAAGGTCTCTAGAAGGCGACTCCTATATTTACGAGCCTGATGATCGGCAGGAAGCCGACAACGTCGTCCTCGAGATCGCCGCCGAACAGCCTTGTGGCGCCCGCGCCCACGCTTATCGCGAAATTCTGATTCGCGCCGAGCAGCCATGTGTAACCCACGTCAAGGCCGAAACCGTAGGTCGTGCCTTTCTCTGTGTCGGAATTGTCGAAGTAGTCTATCTCGACGGACGTCATCCCGAGTCTGCCCCCGAAGTAGAATCCTGAGGGCGCCTTGGCCGACGGGTAGTAGCGTCCTATTACGTATCCGCTGTAGTATTTCGATTTCGCCGCGTCAAAATCAGATTCGTCATCTTCGAACGAGCTGTACGATCCGGCGAGGCCGAGACTGAAGTTCGGTCCCATCAGGTGCTCGTATTCGACGTTCCACCAGCTGAAAAGCAGAAGGAAAGGATTGGTCGTTATGAGGTTCTTGTGCGGTGGTTCTCCACCCGTGCTGACCTGTGCCGCTGCGGGAACACTCATCGATGTCATGAGTATCAGCAACCCGATGATCACGAGACAACGCGCTTTGCCCATAGCTCCTCCGCCTTTCGTTCGGTCCCGGTCCACTGCCTTTGCGATTCCTTCCTGAGACTATCCTCTACAGGCCCGAAAGATGTCAAGAATTATGCGAGGCGAGTGACCGTGTCACTTGAACTCGACGTAGTCGAGATCGCTCCAGTCTATTTCTATCTCCTCGTCCGAATCGAGAGTCACATAGATCCCCTTGTTCTCATCATCGACGTCGTTCGAGCCCTTGACCTTGAACTCGTGCCCGTCCCACAGGGTGATGACGGCCGAGCAGCAACCCTTGCGGCGTATCGAGCTTATGTTGCCCAGCTCTATATCCATCTCGACTCCCTTGAACTCGGTGTCGATTATCTCCCATGTATACTCCTCGTCGTCGTCCCACCTGATGTAGCCGGTGTATGACTCGCCAGAATCGGTATAAGCCGTGCCTCTGAGAAGCCTTCCCCCGTCGAAGCGGTCGTATTCGACAGGCTCGGGTGCCTCCTCGAAATCCAGGCGGTCGAATTCGTCCCAGCGGGCCTTTACGACCCCGAAATTATCCACGAAGATCGATATACCCCTGTTGGAACTGTTCACGTCGTTGGTTCCCTTCAGCGTGAATTCATCGCCGTTCTTGAGGGTGACGCGCGCTCCGCTCGAGCTGCGGCGCTCTATCGACCTTATGTCTCCGAAGGGGATCTCGCGGTCGCGGTTACGGTATTCGCCGTCGAGGATGTCTTCGGAGAGTGTCTCGTCGGCGTCCCAGCAGACCCATCCTGTGAACGTATCGTCCTGCCGTGTCGTCAACGTACCGTAGAGCCTTTCTCCGAAGGCGGAGCTCAGCTCATACCCGCCCTGGCTGAATTCCACCCTGTCGATGTCATCCCAGCCGAGCTCTATCCTGCCCCTGTCCGGATCCTCGACGACTATGCCCCGTATGTTGTCGCCGATATCGGTCGAGCTGGCTTTTACTTCGAGTTTTTCACCGGACTTGAAGATCAGGCGGGCCGCGTCGTCATCGACGAATTCTATCGCCTCGAGATGGCCGAACGCTACGGCGCAACTGGCCGATGTGATGTCGTATCCACCCTTCGTCCTGACCTTGCCGACCCTGACGCCGAAGACATAGATCGATTTGACATGCTCGTCGTCCCTGCCCCGCCGTCTGGACGGCTTGAGTTCCTTCGAGCAGTCGAGCATGTCGACCCACGAGGCCTCGTTCTTGTCCCATCTGATGAGTCCCTCGTACTTTTCTCCGTCAGACGTGATGACCCTGCCGTAGATTCTACCCCGGCCGTCCGCGAACGATGGGACTGACAATATACTGGCGAGGATCAGGACCAGGCCGGCCGCTACGAGTTTCTTCATATCGACAACCTCCGTTCAGATTTCAGGGACGACTCTGTCCGAGCGCCCCTGGCCCTTGCTACCACCCTGCGGGACCAGTTTCTAAGGTCGTCCAGCAGCGAATATATCGTCGGCAGGACAAGTAGAGTGATAACTGTTGAAAAGGTCAGCCCGCCGACTATCGCGCGTGCCATAGGATAATACGGGGGGCCGTTCCCACCTATCTCCGTTTTTACTATACATAGCGGCACAAGGCTCAGCACCGTCGTGCCGGCTGTCATCAGGATCGGACGAAGGCGGTCCCTTCCCGCCTGCACGATGGCGCTCTCCCGGCTCATGCCCTGGTCTCGCAGATGATTGATGTGGTCCACTAGCACGATGCCGTTGTTGACTACGACACCGATCAATATGAGGATCCCGATCATCCCCATGAGCGACATCTTCGTCCCCGTGAACAGGTAGAACCAGTAGACGCCGACTATGGAGAAGATGATCTGTGTCCAGATCGCGGTGGGGAAAAGGAGCGACTCGAAAAGGGAAGCCATAATGAAGTAGATCAGCGCCAGCGCGAGCATGAGATTGATAAGCATCGTCTGCATCGCTTCCTGCTCGTGATCGAAGCTCTCGCCGAAATTCCAGGAATATCCCACCGGAAAGTTGTATTTTCCGAGCACGCCGGAGATCATCTTCTGCGCGTCGCCCTTTGTTACGTCCGTAAGGTTCGCCGTGACTCCAAGCGAGGTCGTCCTGTCTTCCCGGAATATATTGCGGGGGCCACGCCGTATCTGAAAATCGGCCAGTGATGCGAGCTTGACGGTAGTGCCGTTTCTCGAGTGCAGTGGCAGGTTCTTCAGCTGTTCGAGGGTCTCCCTGTCCTCCTCCCGGAACTCGAGGCGGATATCGATCTCGCCTGACTCCCCGTGCATCTTTCTGAGGTTGACACCCCGCATCGCCGCCGATATCACCTGGGCGATCTCACCGGTGGAGAACCCGTACTGCCGCGCCCTTTGCCGGTCGACGACTACCTGGACCTCCTTCTCGCCTATCTCCGCTTCCGAGCGTACATCCGAGAATCCGGGGAGCTGTTCCAGCGTCCAGGCGACATCGCGCGACAGCTGCACCAGCCTGTCGCTCGACTTGCCCGTCAGGCGCACCCGGATCGAGGTCCCGCCGCCCCCCTGGTCGCGCCAGGTGAAGGAGGGATCAGCGATAGCCAGCCTGGGCAGGCCCTCCTTGATCTCGTCCTTGATCTCCTCGGTCGATTTTTTCGCTCCCTTGCCCTTTATCAGCAGGATCGTCGACATCGCGTAGTCGCCCTGGAAGTAGCTGTATATCGATTCGATCTCGAACTTCTTCTGGTTCCCGAAGAGATATTCCTCGTACTCGTTGACTGCCGCCTCGACTCTCTCGACCGTATAGTTTCCGTTTATGTGGTAGTGGAGCCTTATGCGCCTGTCCTCAGGCTCGCCGAACATCTCCGTCTTCACGAATTTCATCGGGATCGCGACGCTCAGAAGAAGGCCGATGATGATCCAGACGGTCGCCTTGCGGTGGCGCATCGTCCAGTCGAGAGCCGTCGCGTAGTTCTTTATGAGCCTGTCTATGACGGTCTTTTTCGTGTGTGGCCTGGGCGGCTTTATCTTCGACGAGAGGAGGGGGACGATCGTCTGTGCAAGCAGCAGGGAGACGCCGAGAGCGATGACGATGGTTATGCCGATATGCTTGAGATAGATCGAGATGTCGTTGTCGGCGCTGACGATGTTCGGGAGGAAGACTATCGCGGTGGTTGCCGTGCCGGCCGTGATCGCCATCGAGACCTCACTGACCCCGTTGGTGATCGCGTCCGGGGAGCCCGGGTGTGCCAGCTGGTGGCGGTGGATGCTTTCGGTCACCACGACGGCGTTATCGACCAGCATCCCTATCGCGAGCATCAGCCCCATCATCGACAGGATGTTCAGCGTCAGCCCGCTGAAATACATGAACGTCAGCGTGATCATCAGCGACAGGGGTACGGCGAGCGCCACGATGAAGGTCGTTAACAGGCGCCTGAGGAAGAAGAAGAGGATCAGGATCGCCAGGGAGCCTCCGACGAGCCCCGCTTTGAGTACCTCGTTAAGCGAACTCGTGACCCCATCGGCGAGGTTGTCCATGTAATAGATCTGTATCCCCTCCATCTCGGGGATCTCCTTGATGACCTCTATCTCTTCTATGATCCGGTCGGTGACCGCGACGAGGTTGGCGCCTCCCTCCTTGAAAACGTCGAGGCCGATCGCGTATTTCTGGTTGAGGTGCCTTCCGTAGGTCTGCTCCGGCTTCTCGAAGGTGATGGTGGCGATATCGCCGAGTCTGATGTCCGGCTCCCCGACCACTATATCCCCGATTTCGTCGACCGACTGAAACTCCCCGATCGGCCTTACGACGAGCCGCTGGTTGTGGTCGGTTATCTTGCCTGCTGTCACCATGAAGTTGCTGCGCCGGAGCACCTGCGAAAGATGCCCGATGTCAATGCCATGCTCTATTATCCTGTCCGCCGAGAGCTTGATTCGGATCTCCTTCTTTTCGACGCCGTAAAGGTCGACCTTCGAGACGCCCTCGATCCTCTCGATTCTTCTTTTCACGTTCCTGTTGAGCATATCGTAGGCGTTGGAGAGGTCCCGGTTGCTCGAGATCCTCAGGGTCAGGATCTCCATGTCCGCCGTCGACCACTTCCGGATGAAGAAACGCTCGAGGTCGTCGGGGAAGAGGTGTCGGATCCCCTCGAGCTTCTCCTTCGCCTCGAGTGCCTTCACGTCGGTATCCACTCCCCAGTCGAAGTTCAGCCGGATCCAGGCCCCGCCGGAATGGGAGTTCGATTCCATCCTCTTGATACCGCTGATCGTGGCGATGACCTCTTCGGCGGGCTGCGTGATCTGGCGTTCTATCTCTTCCGGGGTCGAGCCTGCGTAGGGGATGTCGACGAAGATGAACGGAGCGTCAAGGTCGGGGAAGAACTCCATCGGCAGCAGCTTGGCGGAAATCACGCCGAGTACGATGAAGCAGACGAATATCATCAGCGTCGTGACCGGTCTGCGGAGTGATGTCTCAGTGAGATTCATTTCCCGGACTCTCTATTTCTTCCTGTCCAGCAGAGCGTAGACGACAGGTATAACTATAAGCGTAAGCAGGGTCGACACGAGCAACCCCCCGATGACGGTTATCGCCATCGGCGACCTGACCTCGGATCCTTCGCCTATCCCGATCGCCAGGGGGAGAAGGCCGAGAACTGTAGTGAGCGTCGTCATGAGGATCGGACGAAGCCTCGACCTGCCGCCCTCGAGTATCGCGGACACCTTGTCCATCCCGCTGTCGCGGAGCTGATTGATCAGGTCGATCAGCACGATCGCGTTGTTGACCACTATACCGGCAAGCAATATCAGACCGATGAACACCACGACGCTGATCGTCGAGCCGGTTATCAGCAGGGCCCATACCGCGCCGATAAGGGCCAGCGGGATCGTGAACAGGATCACGAACGGGTGCAGGAACGATTCGAACTGCGACGCCATGACGAGGTACACTAGGAATATGGCCAGCAGCAGCGCGAACTGGAGGGACTTGAACGACCTGGCCATCTCCTGGTTCTGCCCAGCGATCCTCACTCCGAGCCCGGTCGGCATCGGTATCGCTCTGATGATCGAGCCTATGTCCTCTGCGGCCGTGCCGAGATCGCCGTAATTGAGATTGGCGGTCACCAGCGCCACCCTTTCCTGATCCACGCGCCTTATCTCGCCCGGCCCCGTGTCGAGCGTGATCTCCGCCACCGACTCGAGGGTGACGGGGCGATTGCTCTCCGGGTTGATGATCAGCTTCCTGATCTTGTCGACGGAGTTCCGGTCTGATTCCTGCGCGCGCACGAGTATATCTATCTTTCTGTCTCGCCAGGAGTATCTCGATGCCACGTCGCCACGGACCTTGCTTACGACCCTGTCTGCGATCTCGAACACCTGGAATCCGAGCGCGGCCGCCTTCTCACGGTCGAATCTTATCTGTATCTCGGGGTGCCCAGATTTCATCGTCGACTTGACGTCCGCGAAACGGGGGTCAGCCTCGAGCCTGGAGGAGATGTCGTTGCTTACCTTCCTGAGGCTGCGCAGGTCGAATCCCGCCACTTCGATCTCGATCGGCGTCTTGAATGTGAAGAGCGTGGGCCTTGCGAACTTGTACTGGAGGTCGGGGACGCTGTGCAGGTCCTTCCTCATGAGCGCCATGACCCTTTCCTCGTCTTCGCGGCTCGAGCCGGGATCAAGGACTACGTTCATCTCGCCCCAGTTCTCGCCGCCCTGCTCGGGATTGGCGTCCATCCTGTTCCCGGTTCCGGACACAGAGAAGACGGTGCTTACGCCGGCGATATCTTCAGTGGCACTCTGCACCGTCCGTATCGCCCGGTCGGTCGCCTCGAGCGGCGTGCCGGGGGAGAGGCGGAACTCGACCCGGAACTCCCCCTGCGAAAGCTGGGGGATCAGCTCGATGCCCAGCCGGGGCACGAGAAGCATCGTGGCGCCGAATATGATCAGCGCGATGAGGATCACCCTTCCCTTGTGGTCGAGCGCCCAGACGAGCATCCCCGCGTAGGCTTTCTCGGCTGCAGTATATCCCCTGGTGAAAATCTTCAGGAGAGGGTCGATAAGGAACTTCGCGCACCTCGAGACGCCCCTGAAGATTCCGAGCAGCATCCTGGTCAGGAAGACGGGAGCGGTCATGAAGACGGCCCTGCCGACAGAGCTCATCCAGCGCCCGACGCGTCTTCTGGATTCTTTCCTCGGCGCCGGCTCCACTGGAGGTTCCTTCTTTGCCTGCAGGGAAGCGAGCATCGGAATGAGCGTCAGCGCGACGACAAGGGAGGCGAGCAGGGCGAAGGTCACAGTGAGCGCCTGGTCCCTGAAAAGCTGTCCGGAGATCCCGGAGACGAATACGAGAGGAAGAAATACCGCCACCGTCGTCAGCGTCGACGCGGTCACAGCCTTGCCTACCTCGCTCGCCCCGTCGCGGGAAGCATCGATAATGGACTTTCCCATCGCCCTGTGCCGGGAGATGTTCTCCAGAACCACGATCGAGTTGTCGAGAAGCATCCCGATGCCGAGCGCGATCCCTCCCAGCGACATTATGTTGAGCGTCAGATCCGCTCCGTACATCAGATTGAACGTCGCTATCACCGAGACCGGTATGGAGAGCGATATGATGACCGTCGCCCAGAAGTTCTGCAGGAAGAGGTAGAGGATGATAATGGCTAGGATACCGCCGATAACGGCCGCCTGAACGACTTCGTTTATCGCCTGCCGGATGAAGGTCGACTGGTCATAGATCTTGATCAGGCTGTAGCCCCCAGGAAGGGTGCTCCTCACGCCGGCGAGGTGCTTTTCCACCTCTCGCGCCACTGAGACCGTGTTGGCGTCGCCTTCCTTGTAGATGGCGATCTCGACCGCCTCTCGCCCGTTGAGCCGGGTGATGGCTTCCCGTTCCTTGTAGCCGTGCCTGACCGTCGCGATATCACGCAGGTAGGTGGACGCCCCGTCCTTCGTCGAGACGATGACGTCGGCGATCTCCTCGACCGATCCGAACTGGTTCAGTGTCCGAACGAGGAATTGCTCAGTTCCTTCCTTCAGTCTGCCGCCTGATAGGTTGACGTTCTCGGATCCTATCTGCGACGCCAGTTCTCCGATAGGCAGGTCGAGCTGGGCGAGCCGCTGCTGGTCGACGAATATCTGTATCTCGTCCTCGAGGCCGCCGCTGACCTTTACCGCCGCGACGCCGAGCGACGTCTCGAGATCCTTCTTGATCTCTTCTTCCGCAAAACGGCGGAGATACTTGAGCTCTTCCTCGTCGAATGACGCGCCGGCCGCCGCAGAGCTGTCGGCCCTGACGGCCTTTTCCCTGTAGAATCCGAAACGCATCACGGGGTCGAGCGACGGGTCGAACCGCAGGAGGGAGGGCCGTTCTACATCGAGGGGAAGCTCGAGCGCGTCGAGTTTCTCCCTCACGTCAAGGCTCGCGTAGTCCATGTCGGTGCCCCAGGCGAATTCGAGGATGACGTCGGACTGTCCCGAACGCGAGATCGAGCTTACCCGGTTGACGTTCTTGACGACGCCGAGTACTTCCTCGACAGGTTTTGAGATGAGGTTCTCTATCTCTGCGGGGGCGGCGCCGGGGTACTCGGTGCGCACCGTGAGCGTCGGGTAACTGAGCTCTGGGAGGAGGTTGATCTTGAGCCGGAAGAAAGAGACGGCCCCGAAAAGGATTATCGCCAGCGTGAACATCGCTATCGTCACGCGGCGCCGGACAGAGATATCGATTATCTTCATTTATTCCCGCCCGAACTGACGATTTCGACCTTAGTGCTGTCCTTGAGGCTCCCCTTTCCAGTCGTGACGATCGTGTCGCCGGGCATAAGCCCTTCGAGTATCTCGACATGTGTCGTGTTCGTGTACCCGAGGACGACGCTTCTCTTATAGGCCGTGCTGTCCTGCACGACGAATACGGCGGACTCGCGGTCCTCCGCTATGATCGCGTCCTTCGGAGCCAGGGTGGTCCCGGTATGGACGTCGTATACGACCTTGATCCTGGCGAACATCCCGGGCCTGACCCGGCCGGTCGGGTCCTTGACCTCGACGGTCACCTTGACCGTGCCGGTCCCGGCGTCGACGATCGGGCTGATGCGCTTGATGTAGCCCTCGTAGTCGGCTCCACCGAGAGCGTCTATGTGGAGGATCGCCCTCTGGCCGGGCCTCATCCTCTCGAGCTGCTTCTCCGGCACATGAAGGACGGCTATAAGCGGATTGAGGCCGCTGACCCTGAAGATGTCCTGGTTCTGCAGGACCATGTTGCCGACCTTGACGTTCCTCTGCGAGACGACGCCGCTGATAGGCGTCTTTATGGAAGTGTATTTCAGGCTCAGTTCGGCCAGATCGTACGCGGCTTTCTGGCGCTCGTACTCGAACTGGACCTGCTGGAATACCTCGGTGCTGACAAGCTGCTTTTCGTGGAGGTCCCTGTTGCGCTCGAAGTTGTTTTCCTGCTTTCTCAGGTCGGCCTTGGCCTGCTCGAGCTGGACGGCGATCATCTCGTCGTCGAGCTTGGCCAGGACGGCCCCTGCCTTGACGAAGTCGCCCTCTTCGACGAAGAGCTCCTCGACGACCCCGCTCACCTTGGCTACGACTCCCGTCTCCTGCTCGGCCTCGACCGTCGCTGTCCCCGTGAAGTACGCGGATATATCGCCCGAGCTCACCGCGGCGACCTCCACCGGCACTACCGGCTCCTTTGCCTTCTCGCCGCCCTCCTTCGATTGGGATTTACCTCCACATCCGTATGAAGCCACCGCCAGGACGGTCATCACGATGAACGCCGGCAGGAGGCTTTTCCGTCTTTTCATTATTATCTCTCTCCCTCGTGACTGAATTTCCTGTACACAGAAGGGAATACGGTCATGCATCGTAAAAGTTGCAGGAAATGTCCAGGTGTAACCTGTTGGAAAAGGAAGGGTTCAGATGGTCGCCAGGACGCCGCGCACGATCAGGCAGTCTCTCCCTCGGCGACCCGGGTCCGTCTGGTGATCTCACGGGAGATGGCCTGGCGGATCTTCTGCTGCTCGAGCATCCCCACCAGCCTGTTTCTATCCTGCGCCGAGACGACGGGAAGAAAGTCTACCTCGAGCCTTTTCATCAGCGAGACAGCCTGCGTGAGAGGAGTGTCCTCTGTGACGAAGGATGTGGGTGGCTCCATCATGTCATAGACGACGAGGAACTTGTTCAGTTCCCTGGACATGAAGCTGCGCCTGAGTTCATTGAGCGATACTACGCCAAGGAGTTTCCCGGTGTCGTCGACCACCGGGTAGGCCAGTTCGTCCGTCTCGGCGATATGGCTGAGAACCGTTTCGAGAGGCGTGTCGGGCGGGAAATTCTTCGTGGACCTGTTGACCATATCGGCGACCCGGTACGATGCGATAAGGTCCTCCTCGGTGATCCGCATCCCGACCTCTCCTGCCTTCTTGAGGGCATGCTTGACGCTCGGCGGGCCGACGATCTGCGCTATGAATGTAGTGAGGGCTATTATCATTATGATCGCCATCCCGAGATCGCCGCTGAAGCGGTGGCTTGCCGAGATCGAAAGCCCGACGGCCACTCCGGCCTGGCTGAAAAGACAGAGGCCAAGATATTTACGCACCGACTCCGGCGCTTTAGCCAGCCTCGAGCCGATGTCCGCTCCGAGGAATTTGCCTATTGTACGCGCTATCACGTATACGAACGCGATGATCCACATCCATCCGGCCATTCCGCCGACGTTGAGCTGAGCTCCGACCGAGACAAAGAAGAGTACGAAGATGGGAGGAGCGAATTCCTCCACGATCTTGAACGCCTTGTCGCTGCGGCGTGGAGCTAGATTCACTATCGTGAAACCGAGGGCCATTGATGCGAGGATCGTGTCCACCCCTATCAGCTTCCCGATCCCGGTGGACAGGGCGAGGGCCCCTATAATAAAGGCAAGCGAACTGTCCCTGTCCTGCGCCCGGCGCAGCAGAAGGTTAAGCAGATAGCCTATGACCGTCCCGAGCATCATCCCGCCGGCAAGCTCCCAGCCCACATGCCCGAGGGAGGCCATTATCCCTATCGTGCCGTGACCTGTCAGCATCGTCGCCGCCGCGGCCGTGAAGCTGAAAAGGATCAGGGCCAGAGCGTCATCCATCGCCACGATCGCGAATACTGTGGTCGTGAGGGGGCCACCCGCCTTGTATTCCCAGAGAACGTTGACTGTCGCTGCCGGAGCGGTAGCCGACGAAATGGCTCCAAGGACTGACCCCAGGGCGATCGAGGTCGCGAGGTTCCCCGTTATCATCCATGTGGCCCAGCTGACCAGCAGTCCGACCACGATGAACGCTCCGAGGCCTTCGGCAAGGACTATGGTCAGAAACCTGCGGCCGTGTTTCCTGAAAACATCCCGGTGCAGTTCTCCTCCGATGAGGAATCCGATGACACTCAGGGCAAACAGGCTGAATGATTCGAGGCTACGGATCGTATCCCTGCTTATAAGGCCCAGTACGCTCTGGCCCAGCAGCAGGCCGATGAAGATATTCCCTACGACCTGCGGGATACGGAGCCGCTCGAATATCCTGCCGCCGATCGTGCCGAAAAAGACCGCAAGGCCGATCACTATCATCGCGGACAGATGTCCCTGCGCGGAATCGAGGTTGATAATACCCGTCATGTCCTGTCCCCGGTAAGGGCCGTATATATCTCTTCGGGTGTCTCAGCCGCGGTTATCCTGGAACGGAGGGATGATTCCTTCAGAAGACTGACGACCGTCGCCAGGAGCTTGATATAGAGGTCATGGCGGTCGTGAGGGGCGACGATGAGTACGATGATCCTGACCGGCTGTTCATCCATGCTTTCGAAGTCGTGTATGCCCTCCCGGCTGATCCCGACTGTGACGAAAGCATCGCTGACGCCTTCCATGCGCACGTGGGGCACCGCGATCCCCAGGCCGATCCCGGTACTCATCAGGGCTTCTCTCTTGTTGACCGCGTCGGTGAGCTGTTTTCTCGAGACACCTTCGATGTAGCCCGCCAGGGCGCCGATCAATTCATCGAGCACGGCGGATTTTGTGTCGCCCTTGAGGATCATGGTGCGATCCCTGGTAAGGTAATCCGAAAGTCTCATGCCATCCCCGTTCGTCATTATCGTCCTTTTGGCTGATATGCTCAGTCAGAAGTGGCGGCAGCTCCATCGACGGCTGCCAGGACAGTCGAGAGTGAAAAATATAACCAAGATATGATGGAAAATACAGCCTTAAAGTCAAAAACCACGTTATCTGTTGACAAACGCCGCTTTCCTCTTATCTTTCGGCAAGCACGGACCTCCAGCCGAACCGCTCCCCGGTAAATGAAACTGAAGATTCACCCGGGCAAAGCCCGCTAGGGAGCTGAAAGTATCAGGAGCAGCATATGGGCAGAACGGCCGAGAACAGGGAAATCAGGAATATCGCCATAATCGCGCACGTCGATCACGGCAAGACCACGCTTGTGGACGCCATGTTCAGGCAGAGCGGGCTTCTGCGCGCCGGGCAGGTCGTCGACGAGCGGATAATGGACAGCCTGGACCTCGAGCGTGAGCGCGGGATCACGATTGCCGCGAAGAACTGCTCCGTCTCATGGAGAGGGGTCAAGATCAACATCATCGATACGCCGGGTCATTCCGATTTCGGTGCCGAGGTCGAGAGAGCCCTGTCGATGGCCGACGGCGCGATCCTTCTCGTCGATGCTTCGGAGGGGCCTCTGCCCCAGACTCGCTTCGTGCTGAAAAAGACGCTCGAGAAAGGGCTGAAGGTCATCGTCGTGATAAACAAGATCGACCGGAAGGACGCGCAGGTAAGCCGGGTGCTCGAAGCGGTCTATGACCTGTTCATAGACCTCGGCGCCGGGGACGATCAGATCGACTTCCCTGTCCTCTACGCGGCCGGCCGCGACGGGATAGCCAAGAGAAAGCTGAATGAGGAGACGGACAATATCCACCAGCTGCTCGACGCGATCGTCGACGAGATCCCGCCCCCGGTCTACGACCCTGACGAGCCGTTCCAGATGCTCGTCTCTGATCTCGGATACTCCGACTACCTCGGCAGGCTCGCTGTAGGAAAGATCATCAACGGCACGGTAAGCTCGAACAGGCTGCTTGTCTGCATCGACAGGGACGGCAAGCAGATCCCCCTGAAGGTGACGAAGCTGCAGAAGTATGAGGGGCTCTCTTACAGGCCGGCCGAGTCGGTCAGCGCTGGGGACATCGCGGTCCTCGCGGGGATCGATGACGTCAAGATCGGCGACACTATCTGCACGAGGGAGCACCCCAAGGCCCTGCCGCGCATTACCGTCGACGAACCTACCATCTCAATGCGGTTCACGATCAACGATTCTCCCTTCAGCGGACAGGAAGGGCGTTTCGTCCAGTCGACCAAGATACGCGAGCGCCTGTTCAAGGAGACTCTGATGAACGTCGCGATCCGAATGGAGGAAGACCGCGAAAGGGACAGTTTCATCGTGAAAGGACGAGGAGAGTTCCAGATGGCCATCCTGATAGAGACGATGAGAAGGGAAGGCTTCGAGTTCTGCGTGGGCCGTCCTCACGTGATATACAGATATGAGAACGGCAAGAAGCTCGAGCCGATCGAGCGTCTTTTTGTCGACTGTGAGGAGGAATTTCTCGGTGTCGTCACAGAAAAGCTCGCTCAACGCAAGGCCAGGATGATGGGCCTTGTCCACGATGACAGCGGGCGGGCCAGGGCAGAGTTCTCGGCCCCTTCAAGGGCGCTGATAGGATATCGGGACGAGTTTCTGACCGACACGAAGGGGACCGGGGTCATGAACTCGTATTTCGCCGGATACGAGGAGTTCAGGGGAGATTTCAACAAACGCGTGACAGGTTCGATAGTCGCCGACAGGCCGGGGAAAGCCGTAGCCTACGCGCTCTTCAACCTCGAGGCCCGCGGGCGGCTGTTCGTCAGGCCTGGAGATCCGGGGTACGAAGGGATGATCGTGGGAGAGCACAACCGGGACAGCGACATCAACGTAAACCCTACGAAAGAGAAGAAGCTGTCGAATATGAGGGCGGCAGGAAAAGACGATGCTGTAGTCCTGACTCCGGTCAGGCCGATAACGATAGAAAGAGCCCTCAACTTCATCCGCGACGACGAGATGGTCGAGATCACGCCGAAATCGGTCCGGATGAAGAAGACTATCCTTTCAGCAATGACCAGAAAGACCCTCCGGCCCGATTCATCGGCCGGTAGCGGCCGGTCCCCGATCTAGCTCCGCCTGAAGTCCCGGGCCAAGGCTACTTGGCCTTCTTCTCTCTTCTTTTCTCCTTAAGGGACTTGACGGGCTTCTTCTTTGCCTCTTTTTTGGTGTTCCTTTCCTTACCCATGATCTCACCTCTCTGTCCTGTTCCTATCTGTTCATTATCTTCGTCCAGCTGTCCCGCAGCGGGACGGTGCGGTTGAAGATAAGCGCGTCTGCCGAGGAATCGACATCCTCGCAGAAATAACCGTGCCTTAGAAACTGGAAGTGCCTGCCGGGGGTCGACTCCATGAGCGAAGGCTCGACCTTGCAGTGCCTGAGCTCCTCGAGTGCGCCGGGGTCGACATAGTCCATGAACGTCTCGCCTTCTCCTGCGTCGTCGGGATTTTCCTTCGTGAAGAGACGGCCGTAGAGTCTGACGGTCGCGTCCGCAGCGTGGCGGACGGAGACCCAGTGCAGCGTCCCCCTGACCTTCCTTCCGTCGGGGGCGTCGCCCCCCCTGGTCTCCGGATCGTACGTGCAGCGAAGCTCCGTGACCTCGCCCTTTTCGTCCTTGACTACCCGTGTGCACCTGATGAAATAGGCGTGCTTGAGCCTCACCTCGCGTCCGGGCGAGAGGCGGAAGAACTTCTTCGGGGGATCCTCCATGAAATCGTCGCGCTCGATCCATATCTCCCGGGAGAAGGGAAGCTTCCTGGTGCCCATCGATCCGTCCTCCGGGTTGTTGACCGCCTCGAGTTCCTCTTCCCCGTCCTCCGGATAGTTCTCGATCACTACCTTAAGGGGGGCGAGCACACCCATGAACCGCGGGGCTCTCATGTTGAGGTCCTCGCGGAGGCAGTGGTCGAGAAGGTCTATGGAGACCCTGTTGTCCTTCTTCGCGACTCCTATCGTGGCGGCGAAGTTCCTTATCGACTCTGGCGTATAGCCGCGGCGGCGAAGCCCCGAGATCGTCGGCATCAGCGGGTCATTCCATCCGCTGACTTTGCCCTGCTCGACGAGCATCAGGAGCTTGCGCTTGCTCATGATCGTGTAAGTGAGGTTGAGCCGGGCGAACTCTATCTGGCGCGACGGGAATATCCCCAGCTCGCGCAGGTACCAGTCGTAGAGGGGGCGGTGAGCCTCGAACTCGAGGGTGCATATCGAGTAGGTGATCTTCTCGATCGAGTCGCTGCAGCCGTGGGCCCAGTCGTACATCGGGTAGATGCACCACTTGTCTCCCGTGCGGTGGTGAGTGGCGCGAAGGATGCGGTACATGACCGGGTCGCGCATGTTGATGTTTCCCGAGGCCATGTCTATCTTCGCGCGCAGCGTCCGGGAGCCGTCCTCGAACTCGCCCGCGCGCATGCGCGTGAACAGATCGAGGTTCTCCTCGATGCTCCTGTCCCTGAAAGGGCTCTCCCTGCCGGGCTCAGTGAGCGTACCGCGGGTCTCCCGGACCTCATCGGCCGTCAGGTCGCAGACAAATGCCTTACCCGTCTTGATCAGCTGTATGGCGAACTCGTAGAGCTGCTCGAAGTAGTCGGAAGCGTAATACTCACGGTCGTCCCAGGAGAAGCCGAGCCAGCGGACGTCTTCCCTTATCGAGTCGACGTACTCCACGTCCTCCTTGCTCGGGTTCGTGTCGTCGAACCTGAGGTTGCAGAGACCCCCATACTGCTCGGCGATGCCGAAGTTGAGACATATCGACTTTGCGTGCCCTATATGAAGGTATCCGTTCGGCTCGGGCGGGAACCTCGTGTGGACCCTGCCGCCGTGCTTGCCGGAACTTATGTCTTCCTCGATTATCGCCCTGATGAAATCGGTGGGGCGGGAATCTTCGCCGCCGTCTTCCGCCCCGGGCGCTATATTCCTGTTTTCGTCCATTCGTGTCGCTCTCCTGATGATAATAACATGGGGGCTGCAACCGGTACTGACCGGCCGGCCCCCGGCAAGGCAGAATATTAGTCGAAAGCTCTCCCGAAATCCACCTGTTTCAGCGCGTCATTCGTAAGCGACGACTCTCGGCGCCGAAGGGGAGAGGAAGGGTATGCTGAGATTCTTTACAGCCTCGAACTTCAGCCAGCTTGTATCCGCTCCCTCCGGCACTACGGGATGAAACATGAACCGGATCTCGTAAGCGTCGAATATCAGCCTCTCGTTATGCGCCCTGAAGCCGCCGCCGAGGCTGAAGTAATACTTGCCGTGGACAAAGGAATCCCACTCGGGGCCCGCCTGGCCTGCCTGGGCGTAACCGAACGAAGCGAACCGGAACCCGTACCAGTCCCAGTCGGCGAAAAGTACGCCCTCCCACTTCAGGATGAGCCGCTCGTGCCCCTCGATGCCGGTCCTCGACAGGCCGGCTAGGTCTCCAGTGGGCTGATCGAGGGCTATCTCGTCACTGGGGAGCCTGTTAAAGCCGTAGATATAGTCGATCACGAAGAAATTCCTCGCGACGGCGTGCCAGCCTGGCAGCAGGCTCGTAAAGGAACCCAGCCTCAGGCTGAAAGTCCCGTCCTCGGGCCGGTCGTTCCTCGCATAGCTTCCGACGGCGCATCTGACCGTGTAATATGCGGAGCTTCCGAAAAAATCAGCATACGCCAGGTCGACGGCGGCATACGGCCTGTTGAAGAACTCCGAAGCGCCCACGCCGCCCGTGAGGGATGCGAGAAAGCCGTAAGGGATGTCCTCAGTCCTTCCGAAGCTGAAGACAAGCCTCGTCTTCTGGAAGGCTCTCTCGGTCAGGGAGATGCTGCCGAGGTATACCGTCCTGTCGTAAAAGCTGCGATTCAGGTCCTGTCCCACGGGAGGCCGGACCTGATAGTCCGTTCTTGTCACCCTGACGGCCGGGATCAACCTCATCCTGCCCGATCCCCCGGCGATTCTCTTCCCCACGGGGATCGACCGGCCTATCCAGGCGTCTTCTCGATTCCATTTCCTTGTCTTCAGGAGATTTTCGTCGAAGTCGTCCATGCCATCTAAGGATGCTCCGCCTATCCAGTTTATCCTAGGCGAGATGTACGGGCGGTTAAGGCGCCATCGGTTCTGGTTATACGCGGCAGCATCGACGATCCTCACCTCTCCATCTATGAATGTGCCGAAGATGTTCGTCGCCCCGTAATAGAATGCATGATCAGCGAGCCTGTCCCTGTCGAAATCAAGGGCGGTCTCCCACCGGATCGTATGGCCGTATCCGAGGAAGTTCTTCTCGAAGAGTCTCGCCCTGTACTTGTCCTTCGTTATGAAGGTCACGTTGACCCCGAGCGACCATACGTCTCTCGTCAGAACCTGTACGTCGACCGAATCCGCGCTCCCCTCCACAGGGACCAGCCTGATGTTCGCCTCATGGATGAAAGAAGTCTCCCTCAGGATACGTTCTGAATCAGAAATGGCCTGGGGGTCGACCGGATCGCCCTTCCTGAAGAGGAGGTAGGAGGCTACCTTGCTGCGCCTTGTATCGATGTGCGTCCATTCGATGGCCCTAATGAGCGGATTGCCGCCTGGGCTCTTCGAGCCGACCTCGGTGTCGCTGAAGATGTTGTACCGGTAGATCTCTATCTTGCGGATGAACCTGCCTTTGTATGCCATGTACTGGTCTTCGCTCCTCACCGATCTCTGTCCCACCTGCGCGGTGTCGATCTTCGCCGCCAGGAGATGGTCGGAGAGCAGCCTTCCCAGTGCGTTTCTCTTGTTCTGCGCCTCGAGGGAGTCGGCCTTCCCGGCGCTTTTCGAAGAGATCGAGTCGGGGGCCTCCTCCTTGAGCCGGCCGGAAGCTGGTCCGCCGCAGAGAGACAGGGCCAGGATCGTATATGCGATGAGCCCGTTTTTCATGTCAGGACGATTGTACCCGCCCTGCGGCGGACTGAAAAAGTGATTTTGGCAGCAGCAAGGCTTTATTATCCCTCTGGATAGGAGTAGAATGACGGATTAGGCCCACAGATCCAACGAACGGAGTAAATCATGGATAAGAAAAAGAAATACTGGACCACGATGAAGACCCCCGTTGGCGAGCTTTTCATCGCGGGGCGCGGCGGTAAGATAACGGAGATCCTTTTCGGGCGGCCGAAGAGTGGATTTCCCGGGCCGATGTGGGAGAGGTCCGACAGGCATCTCGAAGAGGCCAGGAAGCAGATCGATGAGTATTTCAGGGGAGAGAGGACGAAGTTCGAGCTCGAGCTCTCCCCGGAGGGCACGCCGTTCCAGCAGGCTGCCTGGCGGCAGCTTCGCAGGATACCGTACGGCGAGACGATATCTTACGGGGAGCAGGCGAGGCGGATGGGCAGGCCGAAGGCCTCGAGGGCGGTCGGGGCGGCGAACGGCCAGAACCCCATATCGATCGTCGTACCTTGCCACAGGGTCATCGGCGCCGACGGCAGGCTGACGGGATACGGGGGAGGGCTGGGAAAGAAAAAGAAGCTGCTCGATCTCGAGGGAGCGACTGGTTTGAGGCGCTAGAGAGGATCGAGGGACGCGAGGGTGGCTCCCCAGCCGCCGGCGTCCTCGCCGGCAAGCCGGTAGGATATCACAAAGGGAAGGGAGGCTAGGATCGCGTGAACGGTCTCCCGCATCGCCCCGGTACCCTTTCCATGGATTATACGCACAGACAGGACCCCGCGGGCCCGACATTCATCGAGATAATGCGGCACGAGCTCCTTTACGTCTGAGGGGGCGAACGCGTGGAGGTCCAGAACCCCGTCTATGGGCAGCTCTACCGGGCCGAGATCGTTTTCCATGCTATGATATTCCTACAAATGGGCCCGGGGTGCAATCACTGTGATTGCTTTTTCCCCGCCACGGTGCTACCTTATATGGGCCTGCCCGCCCCGCAGCGAGAATGGTGGGGAAGGGCTTCAGGCGGTCACCGGGCAAATCCCCGTAAAGGCTGCTGAGCTCGATTATTGAGCCGCCGGCCTTGGAGCCGGACCGGGCCGCCGTATCTATTCTATCGGAGGGAGGAACCATCCGATGTTGAGATCGAAGATCGCGTTTATCCTGCTTTTTGTAATGGTGGCAGCCATAGCCGGATGCGGGGGCGACGGGAAGAAAGAGAGCGGAGAAAGCATGGACACCCCCATGACGGGCAAGGCTGATTTCGTAGCAAAGGTTAACGGTACTGTCATTGGAGACAAGGAGCTCTCCCAGGAGCTCTCGATGCTCAAGCAGCAGATGGCCGGCAGGGTCAGCCAGCAGCAGCTCGACTCGATGGAGCCGATGCTCAGGCAGCAGGCCGTTGCCAATCTTGTCAACAGGACGCTGCTCACACAGGCGGCCGATAAGGATAATATCAAGGTGACGCCCGAGCAGGTAGAAGGGAAATACGAGGAGATCAAGGCCAATTTCCCTGACGAGGAGACCTTCGTGGCCCAGCTCGAAAAGAGCAACCTGACCCCCGAAGAGTTCCGCATGGAAGTCGAGCGCGGGATGAAGCTCGAGGAGCTGGTCGACATGAAGACCGCCGGCATCGCGGAGCCTACCGAGGCTGAGGCGAGGGAGTTCTACGATTCGAACAAGGAGAGATTCACGACACCCGAACGTGTGCGCGCCTCACATATCCTGATCAACGTGGCGGATACGGACTCGGACGTTACGCGCGAGCAGAAGAAGGCCAAGATAGAAGATATCCGCGCCCAGCTAGTCGCGGGCGGCGATATGGCGGCTCTGGCCAGGGAGAATTCGGACTGTCCGAGTAAGGACAAGGGAGGCGACCTGGGATTCTTCGGCCGGGGCCAGATGGTCAAGCCGTTCGAGGATGCCGCGTTCGCTCTCGAAGTCGGAGAGATCAGCCCGGTCGTGGAAACGAAGTTCGGCTATCATGTGATCAAGGTGACTGAGAAGGAGGATGCCGGTTCTACATCCTTTGAGGACGTTAAGGACAGCATCATCGATTATCTTGCCGACATGAAGAAGCAGGACGAGATGAACACATACATGACCTCGCTGAGGGACGCAGCCGTGATCGAGTACGCCGATTCGGCTCTCGCTCCGAGCATGTAACCCGGGCCCGCACGGCGGGATCGCGATGAGCGTATTCCATGTAAACGAGAGAGCCGGGAACCCGGACAGCATCCGGGCCCCGGCTCTTCTTCTTTCTCCCTCCGCCGCCGGCTTCCCGGCTACGCTCCTTCTCCCAAGGCTCGTCAATCCTCACGGTCGATGAAGGCGGGATCGGTCGACGCGAGCCGCATCTTCTCGGCCGGGACCACGAGGCGGTCGGCCTTCCAGATGTCCTTGTTGTATTCCATGATCGTCCTGTCGGACGAGAACCTTCCGGAATGCGCAACGTTGATAAGGGATTTCCTGCTCCAGGAGTCCTTGTCCATGTACTCTCTGCACACATTTTCCTGCGTCCTGCGGTAGGAATCAAAATCAGCCAGGACCAGGAAGCGGTCTTTGCCCATCATCGCGTCGACCAGCGGCTTGAAGAGGTCCTTCTGCTCAGGCGAGAAGGATCCGCCGCGCAACATGTCTATAGTCTTTTTCAGTAAAGGGTCTGTGGCGATATACCGGCGGGCGTCGTAATCGGCCGCGGCCTTTCTCGCCTGTCCGGCGTCGAGCCCGAAGATGAATATGTTTTCCCTGCCGACCTCCTCCATGATCTCGATATTGGCTCCGTCGAGTGTGCCGATCGTCAGTGCGCCGTTCAGCGCCAGTTTCATGTTTCCCGTTCCAGAGGCCTCGTACCCCGCCGTCGAGATCTGTTCTGAGACATCAGCGGCGGGTATGATCGCCTCTGCCAGGGTCACCCTGTAGTTCGGCAGGAAGATCACCTTGAGCAGATCGCCGGTCTCGTCGTCCTCGTTGATCATTGCGGCGACATGGTTGACCAGGTTTATGACGAGCTTCGAGATCAGGTAATCGGGAGCCGCCTTGCCGGCGAATATATATGTGCGCGGGCATGGCTTGTACGCCGGGTCCTCCTTCAGTCGCAGCCAGGAGTATATCACGTGCAGGATATTCAGCAGCTGTCTCTTGTACTCGTGGAAACGCTTTATCTGGACGTCGAAAATCGACTCGGGATCTATCCTGAAATCGGTCAACCTGGCCGTCAGCCTGGCGAGATCCTCCTTGTTGGCTTTCTTGACGCCGGAGTATCTCTCCATGAATTCCGCGTCACCGGCGAACTCCTCGATGCGGTGGAGCTGATCCAGATCGGTCACCCATCCTGCGCCGATCTTCTCCGTTATCAGGGAGGAGAGTCTCGGGTTCGCGGCGAGAAGCCAGCGCCGCGGCGTGATCCCGTTTGTCTTGTTGTTTATCCTTCCGGGGAAGATCTCGTCGAAATCCTTGAGAAGGTATTTCTTGAGAAGTTCCGTGTGCAGGCCCGCGACCCCGTTCGTCGAGTGCGATCCCACGACGGCGAGATTGGCCATCCTGACCTTTGCGTTCGGGTCGCCCGTGACTATCGATATACGCCCGAGCTTTTCGGTGTCGCCGGGGTACCTCAGCGCGACCTTCTTGCGGAACATCACGTCGATCCTGCGTATGATCTGGAGATGCCGGGGAAGGAGCCTCTCGAACATCGAAACCGGCCATTCCTCGAGAGCCTCAGGCAGGAGGGTGTGGTTCGTGTAGGCGCAGGTCCTCGTCGTGATGTCCCAGGCCATGTCCCAGCTGAGCCCATGGACGTCGATCAGAAGCCTCATCAGCTCCGCGATCGCGAGCGAGGGATGGGTGTCGTTGAGCTGGATCGCCGCCTTGTCGGGGAGCTCATCGAAATGCCTGTGATCGATCAGGTATCTTCTTATGATGTCCTGAATGGAGCACGAGACGAAGAAATACTGCTGCACCAGTCTCAGCTCGCGGCCCTCGAATGTGCTGTCGTTCGGGTAGAGGACCTTCGATATGTTCTCCGAGAGGTTTTTCTGCTCGACAGATTTCAGGTAATTGCCGTTCTGGAAGTAGTCGAGGTCGAACTCCTGCGTGGAGTGCGCCGACCAGAGCCTCAGCGTGTTGACCGTGATATTGCCGTACCCGGCTATAGGCGTGTCGAAAGCGACTCCGATGACATTTTTCGTATCGATCCACTCACTGATCGTCTTGTCGCCCGGGCCCCATTCCTCGTTGACCCTGCCGTACAGCTTTACTTCGAATGAGTATTCGGGACGCTCGATCTCCCAGGGGTTGCCATGCTTGAGCCATTCGTCGGGGAGCTCGCGCTGGGCGAAGTCCTTTATCTCCTGCTCGAAGATGCCGTATTCGTACCGGATCCCGTATCCTACCGAGGGGATCATCAGCGTCGCCATCGAGTCGAGGAAGCAGGCCGCCAGGCGCCCGAGACCGCCGTTCCCAAGGCCGGCGTCCGGCTCCTGGTCGATCAACCTCTCGAGGTCGAGGTCGATCTTGTCCATCGCCTCGCATGTCTGCTTGTAGATATCCAGATTGATCAGGTTGTTCATCAGAGCCCTCCCCATGAGGTACTCTGCGGAGAGGTAATAGACACGTTTGATGTCTTTCTGGTGATATACCTGCTGCGTCTTGATCCACTGCTCGACGAGTCTGTCGCGGGCGGTCAGGGCGAGAGCGAAATAAAGGTCCTTCAGCGTGGCGGTGTACTGGTCCTTCGACCGGGAATACTCTATGTGGTTGGCGAAATCGTTGAGAATGCCGGCGGCATCGTACGATTTGTGGAAGATCCCCCATTTCCTGAATATCTCACTCCTGCTCATCGTCATGTCAGATCTCCGTCTGCTATTTCAGTTGTCTGTTGGTGTCAGGCTCCCGCCGCGTCTGCCCTCCGGAGCGACCTGTCGAACGCCATGGCGGGGTCAAAAGCCTGCATCCGGAACGTAGCCCCGTCCGGTATCATCCACGCCACTTCGTCAAGATCGGTGTCGGAGAGAAGGTCCGTTACGCGTGTCGTCCTGAACTCGTGCTCTATTCCGCAGCGGGAGAGAATGTCTATAGACCTGATGATCTCGCCTATCGGGGCTCTCACTCCGGTCAGCCTGTCGTAGGCCCCCGGCGGAGCTTTGACGTCCATCGAGACGAAGTCCAGGAGGCCTTCGGATATGAGCATTTCGAGCACTTCCGGCCTGCTGCCGTTCGTATCGATCTTGATCCTGTATCCGATCTCCCTGACATTTCGCAGGAATGCCGCAAGACCTTTCTGAAGCGTCGGTTCGCCGCCCGTTACCACGAGGCCGTCGAGCTTTCCCGCACGGGAACAAAGGAAGGATAGCACATATTCCTCGGGGATGAGAAGTCCGTCCTGCGGCGTATCGGGGATGAGGCCGCCGTTGTGGCAAAAAGGACAACGGAAATTGCATCCCTGCGTGAATACAATCGCCGCCGGCAGGCCGGGGAAATCGCTGAGGCTGAATTTCTGAAATCCTCCTATCCTCATGAGATCGAGTACCTTTTTCTCATCTCGAACTCGGCCTGCTTGCCCTCGTTCCACTGGTCGACCGGCCTGAGGTAGCCGACCACGCGCGAGTAGATCTCCGTCTCCCTGGCGCATTCGGGGCATCGGGCGACCTCTCCCCGGAGGTACCCGTGCTCGGGGCATACCGAGAATGTGGGGGAGATGGTGAAATAGGGGAGCCTGTAGCTGTCGCACACCTTGCGAACGAAGTTCTTTATCGCGGCCGGATCGGCCACCGCCTCGCCGAGAAAGACGTGAAGGACCGTGCCGCCGGTGTATTTCGACTGGATCTCATCCTGGAGGTCGAGAGTCTCGAAGATGTCGTCGGTGAAGTCCACGGGGAGCTGGCTTGAGTTCGTGTAGAACGGCTCGCCACCTCCTGCCTTCCTGCCGTCGTTCGCGCACCTGATGTCGGGGAATTTCTCGCGGTCTATCCTCGCCAGGCGGTAGGAGGTCCCCTCGGCGGGAGTGGCCTCGAGGTTGTAGAAGTTGCCTGTCTCCTCCTGGAAGACCCTCAGTCTCTCCCTCATGAAGTCCAGGGTCCTGCCGGCGAACTCCGCTCCCTTCGGGTCGCCGATCGTCACGCCGTGGAAATTGAGGCACGCCTCGTTGAGGCCGACCAGCCCGATCGTGGAGAAGTGGTTGAACCAGTAACAGCCGTGCCGCTCGCGCATGTTACGCAGGTAATATTTCGTGTATGGATAGAGGTTCTTCTCGGTGAATCCTTCGAGGACCTTGCGCTTCGTCTCGAGGCTGGTGCGCGCTATCTCCATCAAGTGGCCCAGGCGGCCGAAGAACTCCTCTTCCGTCTCCGAAAGATACCCGATACGGGGCATGTTGATCGTCACCACGCCTATCGACCCGGTCAGAGGATTAGCGCCGAACAGGCCGCCTCCTCTCTTTTCGAGGGACCTGATGTCGAGCCTGAGCCTGCAGCACATCGACCGGGCGTCATCGGGGGAGAGGTCGGAGTTGACGAAGTTGGCGAAATAGGGGATCCCGTACTTCGCCGTGACTTCCCAGAGGCGTTCGAGCCCCGGGGCGTCCCAGTCGAAACCGGGCGAGATGTTGTATGTCGGGATCGGGAAGGTGAAGACCCTGCCGCGCGCGTCCCCCTCGGAGAGGACCTCGAGGAAAGCCCTGTTGAGAGTGACCATCTCCTCGCCGAATTCCCCGTAAGTCTCCTTCATAGGCTCGCCGCCGATGATGACGGGCTCGCTCGTCAGCGTCGCGGGAGGCTGGAGGTCGAGCGTGAGATTGGTGAACGGGGTCTGGAACCCGACCCTGGTCGGCACGTTCACGTTGAAGACGAACGCCTGCAATGCCTGCTTTACCTGTTTGTAAGAGAGGCCGTCGTAGCGGATGAACGGGGCGAGCAGGGTGTCGAAGTTCGAGAATGCCTGCGCGCCGGCCGCCTCTCCCTGAAGCGTGTAGAAGAAGTTGACGATCTGCCCGAGCGCTGTCTGGAAATGCCTGGCTGGGCTGCTCTCCGCCTTGCCCGCCGCGCCACGGAACCCGCTGCGCAGAAGGTCGTGAAGGTCCCATCCGACGCAGTAGACCGACAGGAGGCCGAGGTCGTGTATATGAAGAGCCCCCGACGAATGCGCCTCGCGGACCTCCGGGGTGTATATCTTGTTGAGCCAGTAGGTCCTGCTGACCTCGCTCGAGATATAGTTGTTCAGGCCCTGAAGGGAGTAGGCCATGTTGCTGTTTTCCTTGACCTGCCAGTCGAGCTTCTCGAGGTAGTTATCGATGAGGTCGACGTCCGCCTTGCTGATCATGTCCCTGATCCGCGCGTGCTGGTCGCGGTAGAGGATGTACGCTTTTGCCGTCTTTTTAAAGGGGGAGGTGAGGAGCACGTCCTCCACTACGTCCTGGATCTCCTCGACCGATGGCACATCGCTCTGCGCCATCACCTGGATCAGGCCGAGCACACGGATCGTCAGCTTCCTCGCGATGTCCTCGGAGAACTCACCCGAGGCACGTCCGGCCTTAAGGATGGCGCGCGTGATCTTGTCAGCGTCGAAATCGGCGAGCCGGCCGTCCCTCTTTCGTACCGATGTGAATGTCGCTGAAGACTCGCTGCTGACGGTTTTCCTGATTCCTCCGGTGGAAGTGGACTGCATGAAGTTCCTTTCGTCCCGCGGGGGCCAGTACCATCGTGCGGCTTTCGTTCCTGCTCGCCGCTGCGGCTCAGTCCCGAATTCTCACCGGGTTCCCGTTGGCACTCCCATATATGGAGTGGTTACCGGCGGCACCGCACAATATATAGGGGGTTCCGGAAAGGCGTCAACGAAAAACTAATAAACGACGGAAAGTTATTCTATAATGCGGGGAAAGGAGGCTGGCATGAGCGGGAAAGACCTCGATGAGTACGAAAGAAAGCGTGATTTCAGCAGGACACAAGAGCCTGGCGGCGGGGAGAGCCCCGGGGGCCGGCCGATATTCGTCATCCAGAAGCACGCGGCGAAGACGTTGCACTTCGATTTCCGTATCGAGGTCGAAGGAGTGCTCAAGTCATGGGCCGTTCCGAAGGGGCCGTCTACGGAGCCGGCCGACAGGCGGCTGGCCGTCCCCACCGAGGACCATCCCTACGACTATGCCGGGTTCGAGGGGACAATACCTGAGGGGGAATACGGCGGGGGGACGGTCATGGTATGGGACAGGGGCACGTATGAGAATATCAGGGGGATGAAGGAAGGCGACGGAGCTGACATGGAGAGATCGCTCGAGGAGGGCAAGGTGGAGATCCTTCTCGAGGGAGAGCGGCTCCGCGGCGCCTGGGTCCTGATCAGGACCGGCAAGGGGAAAGGGGCGCGATGGCTTCTCCTGAAGAAGAAGGATGGAATGGCCGGCATTCCCGCTGATCCCGTCGGCACATTCGACACCTCGGTCTCCTCCGGCAGGACGATGGAGGAGATCGCCGCGGAAAGCTGAGGGGCGGCCCTGCATTTGGCGGTAGACATCGGCCGAAATATATGGTATAAAATAAATAGGGGCGATAGAAGCAAGCGGCCTGGCTCAGGGACAATACAGATTTTCAGAGAAGCCGGGAGGGTTTTCATGGCCGATGCTGGGGGAACCTTGAGAGAACGCAAGCGGATCCTCTTCATGGACGATGAGGAGATGCTGCGCAGCGTCGTCTCAAGGATGCTGGAGATCATGGGATACGACGTCGTATCGGCGGCGGATGGCGAGGAAGCCGTGCGGCTCTATATAGAGGCTTCGGAGAAGGGGACACGTTTCGACGCGGTCATTCTCGACCTGAGCGTCCAGCGGGGGATGGGGGGAAGGGAAGCGGCCGAGAAGCTTGTCGCGTTCGATCCCGAGGTCATAGCGCTGGTCTCCAGTGGTTTTGTCGGCGATCCTGTGCTGCGGAACTACCACGAGTTCGGCTTCCGCGGGGTGATCCCGAAGCCGTACACCTCCGACGAGCTTCGGGAAGGGCTCAGCAGGGCGCTCGTCCCAAAGGTGGCGTCCTGACGGGACGCAGATGAAGTACGACCTTCGCGGCCAGCATCTCCATCGATAATCGTTATTCCCATAACAGACTTTCGATAAAGGAAATGCGTCTTCGTATACTCCGGTGGTTAAGATATATAAAAATAATTTTTCAAGGGGGTTGACAAGGGCCGCACTATCCTTGTATCGTACCTCTCCCGGCTGCTTCCGGTCGCCGGGGTCATTCCGTTCAAGAAGTGCCCGTTCGGGGCGTGGTGCGTGACTGGACAGCCAACTCAGGAGGCACAAAATGTCCGATTTCACCGCTAAATTCATGGAGAAGATCAAGGCGCGCGATCCCTATCAGCCCGAGTTCCATCAGGCTGTGCAGGAAGTCGCCGACGCTCTCGGCCCCTTCATCGAGGCCAATCCCAGGTACAAGGAAGCCAAGATCCTAGAGCGGATCGCAGAGCCCGAGCGCGTAATAATGTTCCGCGTGCCCTGGGTCAACGACAAGGGCGTCATCCAGGTCAACAGGGGCTTCCGCGTCGAGATGAACAGCGCGATCGGCCCCTACAAGGGCGGGCTCCGCTTCCATCCGACCGTATATCTCGGCATGCTCAAGTTCCTCGCCTTCGAGCAGGTCTTCAAGAACTCGCTGACCACGCTGCCGATGGGCGGCGGTAAGGGCGGCTCGGACTTCGACCCGAAAGGCAAGTCTGACGCCGAGGTCATGCGCTTCTGCCAGTCGTTCATGATGGAGCTGTTCAGGCACATCGGCCCAGACACCGACGTCCCCGCCGGCGACATCGGAGTGGGAGGACGCGAGATCGGCTTCCTCTTCGGAATGTACAAGAAGCTCCGCAACGAGTTCACCGGCGTGCTGACAGGCAAGGGCCGCAACTGGGGCGGATCGCTGATCAGGCCCGAAGCCACAGGCTACGGCCAGGTCTATTTCGCCCAGGAGATGCTCAAGGTAAGGGGCGACTCGCTCGAGGGCAAGGTCTGCACCGTTTCCGGCTCGGGGAACGTCGCGCAGTACGCCACCGAGAAGTGCCTCGACCTGGGCGCGAAGGTCGTCACCCTGTCCGATTCGGGCGGTACGATCCACGATCCGGACGGCATTGACCGCGACAAGCTCGCTTACGTCATGGAGCTCAAGAACGTCAAGCGCGGCCGCATCAGCGAGTACGCCAAGAAGTTCAAGTCGGCCAAGTACCTCGAGGGCAAGAGGCCCTGGGGCGTCAAGTGTGACGTCGCTCTGCCGAGCGCGACCCAGAACGAGGTCGACGTCAACGACGCCAAAGAGCTCATCAAGAACGGATGCTTCGTCGTCTCCGAGGGCGCGAACATGCCCAGCACGCCTGAGGCGATCGAGGTCTTCCAGAAGGCGAAGATCTGCTACGGTCTCGGCAAGGCCGCGAACGCGGGCGGAGTCGCTACGAGCGGCCTGGAGATGTCGCAGAACAGCCTGCGTCTCAGCTGGAGCCGCGAGGAAGTCGACGCGAAGCTCCTCGGCATCATGCAGGCCATTCACGCGCAGTGCGAGCAGTACGGACGCGAGAGCGACAAGTACATCGACTACGTCAAGGGCGCGAACATCGCCGGCTTCATCAAGGTCGCCGACGCGATGCTCGACCAGGGTATCGTCTAACGGCGTGGCCCTGCATTACGCAGACAGAAGGGCGGGCCATTCGGCCCGCCCTTTTCATTCCTGCCATTTCCTGCCGGTCATTACCTGTTTCCCAGTTCCTTTTCGAGAGCGGCGATCCGGTCCCTCATCGCGGCCAGTTCACGTTCGACACGGCTGTTATTGATCTCCTCTGATTCTGTCCGCTCGAGCGCCGGGTCCGAATCCGAAGGCGCGTCCCCCTCAGCCATGGTGAGGATGTCGACCGTTCCGTACATCGTGGGCACGTATATCAGGGTCAGGGTCTCGTCGGCTATCCGGACATCGCCCATGTCCTCTCTTCCGAGCAGGTAGTAGGTGTAGGTCCCGGGAGACGCTACCTCGAAGACCCCCTGGACGGTCACGGGGACCCAGTAGGAAGCTGTCGGCAGCGGGCCGGGGATAAACACCTGTATCTGCGGGCCAGAGGCGAAGCTGGACGGGTTGTCTGATATCCCGAAGGCCCCGGAGTCGCCGGTAAGATTTGTGTGGATGAGCTGGATCTCGGCCGTCGCTATGGCGAAGACGTACCCTGCCGCCGGGACGGTGATGGATCTCAGCGCTGAAGCGGAGGGGCCGCTGCTCAGCGCGTAGGTGACCGTCCTCCAGTCGGAGGCCACTCCAGGCTCGTTGAGGATCTCGGCGGACCCGATGGCGTCGGCCGGGAGCACGACCGACGAGTTGCCAGAGTCGTTCATGTTGAAGATGGACGAGCGGGCGGTGCCCGAAATCGAGACGTATGCCGCTTCGCTGCCCTGGTAGTTTCCGTCCACCGTGAATCCGGGGCTTGCGTCGTTCCTCCTTACGGAGAAGTAGCCTCCCGATCCGTTCGCATCCGCCTCGGTGGTCGCGAGGATTGCGGCTCCCGATTCGTCATACAGCCTGAAATTCCCTCCGTTGGCGTTTGACCAGAACTTCGTCGACATGTTTGACGCGCCATACAACTCGAGGTCCCCCGTATCGAACAGTTTCATCCTTCTCACGCCGCCCGTATTGAACAGGACCGAGCCGGACGGCCTGTTGTTGTAGAACGCCATGGCTCCGGCGTAGGGGGTCGGGCTCGTGTCGTCGTATAGTCTGATGCCGGCGAGCTGGCCATTTTCGTCTTGGAATATGATCGCTTCTCCCGATGACGTCCCGGTGCTGGGATTTTCGATCGTTATTCCCACCATCGCGTCGGTGTCTTCCATGATGTGGAGATTCGAGGAGGGCGAAGCGGTACCGATTCCGATGTCTGTGCCGTTGTTGTAAAGGTTGCCCGCGGCTACCCATCCGCCGTTATATCTCAGAGTCTGCCCGGCTGTTCCGGTGGGAAGTGAACCGGCGGTAAATGAGTTCCAGCTACTTCCATTGTATCCCTCGAAATCGCTCCCCGTCCAGCGGATCGTTCCCGCGTTGTTGTTTGTATTATTGCCAAGCTTCAGTGCACCAGGGATATTGAGAGATTCGTAAATTGCTGTGCTCCCGAAGCTGGCCCAGCCGTTAGGCTGGACCACCATGGCGTAATTACCGTCGAGGTAAAGGTTCCATTTGAAGGAGGAGTCGAGAAAATGGTTTCCCCGTGTAATGTTCTGTTTCTGGTATCCGTAGCTGGGCTTACCGGTGGGATTGGTCGCATTGACGTAGATCGACGCCCATGAACCGTCATCACTATCTACCTGCAGGGCGACCTGACCAGCCGTATCAACGATATGGAGGGGTGATGTCGGCACTGATGTTCCAATACCTATGTTTGTGCCATTATTGTACAGGTTGCTCGTCGCGATCCAGTCATCGCCATCATGCCTCAGCGTCTGGCCCGATGTCCCGGCCGGCAGCGAGCTCCCGCCACCGCTGGTGAGCGACTGCCAGAGCGAGCCGTCGTACCCCTCGAAATCTGTGCCGGTCCAGCGTATGGTGCCGGCGTTCGTGTCCGCGGTGGTCCCGAGCCTGATCGCGCCGTTCACGTCCAGTTTCTCCATGGGCGAAAGGTTGTCGACGCCGAAGCTCCCGTCGGGGAGCATGCGGTGGCGTGAGGTGTTGTTGAGAGTGAAAGAGATCCCGCTCCCGGTCACATTGCCGATGAAGAGGTCCCCTCCCGCTGCTTTCCTTATCCTCGCCTCCGTCGCCAGGGCCATCATGAAGTCGATCGAGGTCTGGTTGCCGGTGTTCTGCAGGAGCAGCGACGGCTCGTTGCTGTCTGCTATGTTCGTGTAGATGTGAAGGGGCGCCTCCGGGGCCATGACCCCGATCCCGACGTTGCCCTCGGCCGGGAATATATTGCTTACGCCGTAGACAGCGCGCGAGCTGAAAGCGTAAGCGTTAGCGGTGAAGATCCTTCTCGGGGAGAGCTCTCCTCCGCCTTCTATCTCGAGCGCGAGGTAGAGAGGCTCGTCGAATAACTCGGTTATCGGGACGTCGTACCCTAGAGTCGTGTTGAAGATCCCCTTGCTGACGTTGACCGCGATAGTCTCCTCCCAAAGGGGCGATCCGCCCGAGGGGGCGTCGTACAGCCTGAAGGTCATGTTGTACGGGCCGTCCGCCACGACCGCGCCCATGTCGTCGGTCAGCACGCCCTGGTAATTAATCAGTCTCGGTATCTGTGCCGAGACGGGCAGTGAGGCTAGCACTACGACTGAGAGCATTATCAGTATTGTCTTCATCTCCGTTTTCCTTTCGTTCGTTATCTCATCATCACGAGTTTGCGCGTCAGAGAGCTTTTCCCCGTGACCAGGCGGTACAGGTATACCCCCGAGGAGACCCCGGCGCCGGCGTCGTTCAGGCCGTTCCAGTGCACGGTATGCCTGCCCGCTTCGAACTGGCTGTCGGCAAGCGTTCTGATCCTTCTTCCCTGGACATCAAAGATATCGAGCCGGACCCTGCCCGGGCCTGGCATGTAGAACGATATCGAAGTAGAGGGATTGAACGGGTTCGGATAGTTCTGGTAGAGAGTCAGCGGTATCTCCGGCACGGAGACTGACAGGGTGAAGGAAAGGAACTCCCTGTCTCCCTGGACGCCTCCTACCTGATAGGTGTACGTCCTGCCCGGCAGCGCCGACTCGTCGAGATAGATATTGGTGCCCGCCGACCCGAAAGACCTTTCGTTGAGCCTCTCGAAGTGTGCCGGGCTTTCGCCTTCGCCCCTGTATACGTTGAAGCCGTCGAACGATCCGGCCGCCGAAGCCGTCCACGTCAGTTCGACCGCGCCGTGGCTGAGGCAGCCGGCGAAGGACGCGATCGCGACATCGACAGTCGAGGCCAGGCCGGCGATCTGCCAGAATCCGGGCAGGACCGTGTTGTCCGGCCCCGTCTTGTAGTGGATCTGCATCTCGCCCGCCGTGAACCATACGTTGTGGCTTCCACTCGCCGTCCCCCCAGCGCTTCCCTGCACGTCGTGCAGCACCATGTACTGCGCCGTCGCGACGGCAGGGAGTAGCAGGATGAGGGGGACCAGGACGAGCAGGGCCCGTCTCATCTCTCTCATCAAGACCTCCTGGTTCTGATGTTCCTGTGGCATAAAGTGGATTCCGCTGTGTTTCCAGTCGCTTATACACGCAGATTCTCATATTTCGGGCTGGCAGGACAATTATAAAATTCGCGAATATATGATTACGCTACTCTTGACATCGTCATTAGAGGATGATAGACTTCCTTCGAATCAACCAGAAATTCTAAGGGCCAGGAACAGCCGCCACTGCATCTGTGCCTCTGCCCCTTTCCCGAGTCTGTTACGATTGCCAGTCTGGCGTCTTTACAGCAGGGAGACTGCTCGCGGCCCCTTTCTTTCTAAATCAGTCTGCGATGGCCTTCGGCTGTATGGCCGCGGGGGTTACAGGGTCTTGCTTCAGCAGACTATGAGCGGTCCGAAACCATCGACACCTTTTCAATTCACATCGATGCGGATGCGGCGCGCACACCGGCCGGTCGTGCTGTGTCTCACGGGAGGTGAGTGACAGGACCGGGCCTATTATTTCATGCGGCGCTCTCCCGCCATTTCAGATTCAGAGAGCCCGCAAAGAGCAAGGGGTAGAAGATAGGAGGATACGATGTCTGGAAAGATCAACTCTTTCCTCGCTCTTCTCCTGTTCCTGATGCTGTGCTTTTCCACAGTGTCTGCCCAGGTAATCCAGAAAGACGTGGAGGTCGTCCGGATCGTCCAGGAAGGCCTTCCTCCTGAGGCGCATGTCGACGACTGGCTTCTCGGCGGCGAGTTCCAGCTTGCCGACGGGCTGTCTTGCTTCCCGCCCCGGTTCACTCCGGGCCCCGCTCCCGAACCTTATCCGACGATACAGGTCTGGGCGCCGGGAATAGAGCAGCTTGGCAGGTCTTCCGTCGAATGTGACGGTCTCTGGTTCCTGAACGGCAAGGAATGGAAACCGAGGATGTGGATCTTCGTGATCTGGAAGATACGGATCCCTCGGGCCAACATGAGAACAGCGGACGAATTCGAACAGGATCTCAATCTCGCCCTGTGGGTGGACTGGGACCTCAGCCAGGACTGGGAGAAGGACGAAAAGGTACTAGCAACAAGCCTGAATATCCAGAGGTATATTCCCACGCGGCATTCGGAGCTCGAGCTATGGTACCTGACCTGTTTCCGGGTCCCGGAGGTCTCGAAGTTCACTTCACATTGCGGAGGGATCGAGTTCTTCAAGGAGAAACTCTGGACCAGGGCGCTCCTTTCGTTCTGTGACGATGACGCAAGCCCGAATGGCCAGAGCGTATTCGGCGAGGCGGAGGACTACCAGGTCACATATTTCGAAGTGATCAAGAACAAGAAAAAGGGCAGGCATTAACTGGCAGGAAGAGACCGCCAGCTGATCTCATGATCGGCTGCTCTGAAAGGAATGCGAAATGTCTTCATCAAAAAAGATGTTCGCCGGTGCCGCGGTTCTTCTGGCCCTGCTTGTATTGATCCCATCACTTAACCAGGTCGACGCGCAGGAAGACAGCCTGTCCAAGATCGACCCGGTGATTGCAAGCAGACTGAAGTCAACCGCGCCCGGTGAATTCGTGACAGTGGTCGTACGTTTTCACGGTACACCGGACAAGAGACTCTTCGGCGGCAACAGGGAAAGGTATATCGGCGAGCTTCGCAATACGGCCAGACGGGCCCAGCAGCCTGTCGAGACCTTTCTTGAGAGATCGCTGAACAGGGACAAGGTAAGAATAAAGAAGACCTTCTGGCTCGACAACATAATGCTTGTCGAGGCTACACCTGAAATGATCACGCAGCTCGCGGCGATGCCGAACGTGATCGAGGTCTTCGAGAATTACACGATGACCCTGCCTCCGAGGCAGGAGAGTGATTCCAGGGATATGCTCGGACAGAGCCAGGCCCAGCTTTGGGACTCGATCGATAAGATCGGCGCCAAGCAGGTCTGGTCGACATTCGGGTTCAACGGGGCCGGCGTCGTCATCGGAGGCCTGGATACAGGCGTGGATGTCGATCATCCAGATCTTGCCGGCAAGATGGTCACGAACGATCCGTCCGATCCTACCTATCCGGGCGGATGGGCCGAGTTCGACTCAAACGGTGATATGGTTCCCGGATCTGTGCCGCATGACTCCGATGAGCACGGCACGCATACGACCGGCACCGAAGTCGGAGGCAACGCCTCCGGCTACGACATCGGCGTCGCTCCAGGCGCGCATATCATGCACGCTCTGGTAATACCGGGCGGAAGCGGATCGTTCACGCAGGTAGTCGCCGGGATGCAGTGGATCATAGATCCAGACGGCGATCCTTCGACGGACGACGGCGCGGATGTCATCAACATGTCGCTCGGCGCGACAGGCACGCATGACGTGATGGTCGCCGCTGTAGATAACGTGGCCGCCGCGGATGTCTTCCCGGCGATCTCGATCGGTAATGCCGGACCGTCTTCAGGGTCGACCGGTAGCCCGGGCAACGTGCCTAGCGCCTTCGGCGTCGGCGCGACCGACAGCATGGACGTGATCGCGAGCTTCTCGAGCCGCGGACCAGTGACATGGAACACGCCCCCCTATGTCGGTACATACATCAAGCCTGACATCGCGGCGCCGGGCGTGAAGATCTACTCTACGGTCCCCGGAGGGGAATGGCAGTGGAGCGGCAGCGGATTCGACTGGAGCGGAACGTCGATGGCCTCTCCGCATGTCGCCGGGACGGCCGCGCTGATGCGCCAGGCCAATCCCACGATGAACGTGGATGTCATGAAGCAGCTTCTTGCCCAGACGGCGATAGACCTTGGCGCCCCCGGCAAGGACAACGACTACGGCTGGGGACGCGTGAACGCGTTCCAGGCTGTTTCCGCGGCTCTGGCGGGCGTCGGTACCCTCGAGGGTATCGTGTACGGCTCGGGCGGAGGCACGATCGAGAACGCGCAGGTGTTGATCGTGGACACCGGACAGCGTGTCCAGACGGATGGAGCCGGTGCGTACACGATACAGATGGTCGCGGGTGACCACCAGGTGGAGGTGTCGAGGTTCGGATACGATACCTACTCCACGACGGTGACAGTCGCCGCCGACGCGACCACTACGCAGGACTTCACGCTGAGCCAGTTGCCCTCGGGCAACGTCGCCGGCCTGGTGACGGACACGGGCACGGGTGATGGTGTCGCCTGCAGCATCACAGTGCGCCTCGCGGGCACGGCGGTCGTGTGGGGTTCGACCGACCCCATGACAGGCGCGTATGCTATAACGCTGCCAGTCGGCACCTACGACCTCGTATTCTCGCCCGTTTTTCCGTACCCGGTTACTCTCCGGGGCGGAATAGAGGTGTTCGAGGGGGCGACGACCACGGTCGACGTCGCGCTCGAAGGAGCCCAGATCCTGATCGTCGACGACGATGAGGGAGCCGGGTTCCAGTCTTATTTCGAGGCAGCGGTGCTGGCCGCGGGGAGGTCGTACCTGACGGTCACGACACCTCCCACGGCCGCGGAGATGGGACTCTTCGAGTCGGTGGTCTGGCTTACCGGCAACGATTACCAGAACACCCTGTCGGCCGCGGACCAGGCCGAACTCGCCGCCTATCTCGACGCGGGTGGCCGCCTGTTCATATCAGGACAGGACATCGGATTCGATATCAAGGCGGACGCGTTCTACGCCGACTACCTGCACGCGACATATGTGCAGGACGACGTCGGCCTGCGCGGATGCCTCGGTGTCGATACGAGCCCGGTGGGCGCCGGGCTGGCCTTCGATATCCAGGGTGGCACCGGAGCGTCCAACCAGGGATATCCATCCGAAGTCGATCCTCTCTATCCGGCGCTGCCGGCATTTGTGTACGATGAGACCGTCCTTCCTGCGGGGCTCGTGAACAACGAACTCGAGAAGGGGCAGGTCGAGGCCGGGGCGATAACGAGCTCCGGAACGGCTGGCCTGACGGTTGACAACGGCACGTACAAGCTCGTCTACTTCGCCTTCGGATTCGAGGCGATAGCGGGCGAGGGCGACCGCACAGCCGTTATGGCGCGCGTCCTCGACTGGATGCTCGGCTATCCGAAGATCGCCCATACACCGCTCGGCGATACGGAGAACACGGATGATCCGTATCGCGTTGCGGCCTTCATCACTTCGGACTACTTCACGCTCGATCCGGCGTCGTTCGCGGTTGTCTATGACGCTGGAGCCGGCGACGTGGTCGTCCCGATGGCGGCGACGGGCGTCGCTGACGAATACGAGGCCTTTATCCCGGCTCAGCCTGTCGATACGGAGGTCGCCTACTACATCACGGCCGCCGACGTAGAAGGCCATGTGAGCACCGATCCTCTCGCGGCGCCAGGGACGAGGCACGTGTTCAGGATCGGTTGGGACACCGAGCCTCCCGTGGTAGTCCACCAGAGGCACTACGACACGAACGATCTCGAGGGGCCCTACCATATCTATGCCGACGTATCAGACAACATCGGCGTAGAGACAGTGTGGCTGATGTACTCGAAGAACGGCGGGATGTTCCATCGCGCGCTGATGGAGATGCTGGATGAAGGCTCGTATCACGGCGCCATACCCGGCCCTTCGGAAGTCGGGGATACCTACGAGTACTACCTCCTCGCGATGGACGAGTCGTACTGCGGCAATGTGACGCGAGTCCCGGCGATGGGTACTTACGAGTTTGAGATCGTCGAGTACTTCCTCTGGGATTTCGAGTATGACGACGGAGGTTTCGTCTCCATCGGGGAAGTCTGGGAGTGGGGCGCACCGACGAGCGGCCCGGGCGAAGCCCACAGCGGTTCCAACCTCTGGGCCACTATACTCGGAGGCAGCTATCCCAGCAGCGCCGACGCGACCCTTGACATACCGGTGATCACACTCGCGGCGAGCAAGCCGTACGCGATGCTCTCGTTCTGGCACTGGTATTATTTCGAGGGAGACTACACCCATTACGACGCCGGAAACGTCAAGATATCGACCGACGGCGGAGCGACATGGGAAGTGATCACGCCTGTCGGTGGATATGACGGGACGGCGAGCTCGGGCAACGCGGGTATCCCCGGGGAGCCCTGCTTCGCCGGGACGTACAATCAGTTCTGGCAGCAGGAACTGTTCGACCTGTCGCCGTATTCAGGAAACGACGTCAGGATAAGGTTCCACATGGGAAGTGACGGCAGCGTCAACTACGCCGGATGGTATGTCGACGACGTCATGGTCAGAAGCACGGACGTCGATGACGTCCCGCCGACGATCAGCAACACGACCTTGCCTGGCAGCTCCTTCGACAATACGGGACCCTACCCGGTGACGACTACCGCCACCGATTTCCTCGGCGACGTCGCCTCAGTCTCGCTCTTCTACAGCGTGGACGAGGGTGCCTGGACCGAGGTTCCGATGACGGGAGCCGGTGACGACTACAGCGGCGCGATCCCTGGCCAGCCTAATGGCTCGAGGATCAGGCTGTATGTCAGGGCGGAGGACACCTCCGGCAACGAGTCGACCGACCCTGCCGCCGGAACGTTCTTCGAGTTCTCCATCCTGCCCTCGGCCGACGTCCTGGTAGTCCAGGGAACGAGTTCGAGCACTCCGCTCAGCATGTTCCAGGAGGCATTCGCGGGCGCCGGCATCGAGGCCGATTTCTGGTACAGATACGACCAGGGATGGCTCGAGCCAGAACAGCTCGCCCTGTACAAGGTCATCGTACTCGATGAGTCGAGCGGCCTGACCACGGAGCAGCAGAGCGACCTCGCTGACTGGCTGGAAGAAGGCACGCAGGAAGCCAAGCGCAGGTTCTGGATCATGGGCCGTGATCTCGGTTACAGCTCGACGACCAGGCCATGGCTCGAGGAGTTCATGCGGGCCGCCTACGTCCAGGACGACCCGGGGTACCGGGAACTGACAGGGTATCCCGGCGAGCCCATAGGCGCCGAGGAGACATTTGTCATCTCCGGTTCCTATCCGGACGAGATCCAGCGTTCCTCCGCCTTCCCGGGCGGAGAGCTGGTCTACCAGTACACCGGTCAGGGCACCACCGCGCTGACGCGCGATGAGCTGGCCGGCGCTTACGGTAAGGATGAGAAGGAATGGGACGGCGTTATGCCTTATGCGCCGATCAGCCTTGACGCCGGCGCGGGTATCAAGTACAACGCCGAGACCTACCGTAGCGTCTACTTCTCGTTCAACCTCTATTATGTCCAGGAGCCCTGGCGCAGGAGCGGTATAGTCGAGAGAGCGCTCGGATGGCTCTCCGCTCCGGATATCGTCCACGAGGCGCTTCACGACTCGGAAGACACCCTCAGCGCGTACACTGTGCTGGCTGAGGTCTATTCCGCGACGCTCGACCCGGCGAGGGTCCACCTCGTATACGATGTTGGAGCGGGTCCTGTCACGGTGCTGATGACTCCGACCGGAGCGCCCGCGACATACTCGGCGGACATCCCGCCGCAGGGTTACGGGACGGCGGTCAGCTATTACATCAGCGCCTCCAACACAGACGGGAACACCAGTTATCACCCGCACGGCGCGCCTGGCGTTCAGCACACCTTCGAGGTGACCGCCGACAATACGCCGCCTGTGATTACGCACGTCCCGCTCTCCAACTCGGCGAACGCGTCCGGCCCATGGACGGTCGTAGCAGAGATCACCGACAATGTCGGAGTCGATCCGGCCAGCGTGCAGCTGACGTTCAACAGGAACGGTGGTGCCAATACCGTCGTCTCCATGACGAACACCGGCGGCGACTGGTATGAGGCGCAGATAACAGGCCCGGCCGTGCTCGGTGACGTGCTCAACTACTTAATCAGGGCGCGCGATGTGGCGGCCATTCCCAACACGGGAAGGTCCCCGGCCACCGGGTACCATTCCTTCGAGATCGTCGACTATTATGCCTGGGATTTCGAGGCTAACAGCGGCAGTTTCGCGGCCGACGGGCCCGACTGGGAGTGGGGAGAGCCGACGTACGGCCCGGACGAAGCGCATTCCGGCGTGAACGTCTGGGCGACAAGGCTCGCGGCCAGCTACACGTCGAGCTCGAGCTCGACTCTGGACCTGCCCGTGGTCACCGTACCTACATCCCAGCCTAACGCCGTGCTGACATGGTGGCAGTGGTACTACATCGAGAACAACTACGACGGCGGGAACGTAAAGATCTCGACCGACGGAGGTTCGACGTGGAGCATCCTGCAGCCCGACATCGGGTACGTCGGCACGGCCAACGGTGGCAACGCCGGGATCCCCGGCGAGCCATGCTTCACGGGCTACGATCACCAGGAGTGGCAGAAAGTCACGGTAGACCTGACGCCGTACATCGGCCAGGCAGTGATCATCAGGTTCCACTTCGGGAGCGATTCGAGTCTGAACTACGCCGGATGGTACCTGGACGATGTGAGGATAGAGGGTGTCGCAGACACCGAGGGACCTCTGTTCGTCTCCACCGAGGTGCCGGCATCGACGTTCGATACGGTAGGTCCATATACCGTGACCAGCACGATCGTGGACGCTCTGAGCGGTGTCGCGTCAGCTATGATGTACTACAGCGTCGATGAGGGCATGACCTGGAACGACGTGGTGATGGCCGCGGCTGGAGGCGACGACTGGGCCGCCGATATACCCGGCCAGGCCAGCGGCACAAGGGTCAGGTTCTACCTCACGGCCGAGGACGCGAATGCCAATCCTTCGGTCGATCCGGCCGGTGCACCGGCGGCATGGTACGAGTTCGGGATAATGCCTTCGGGCGATTACCTCGTACTGCTCGGCGGATACTCATTTACTCCCGCCGTCACCTTCCAGGCGGCTTTCCAGGCTATCGGCCGGACTGCCGACATCTGGAACTGGGATGTCCTCGGCCTGCCGACGCTTGACATACTGCTTGCGTACACCGGAATAATCGTCGATGAAGGAGGGTACGTCGATGCCGCGCAGCAGTCGCTGCTGTCGAGCTATCTCGACACCGACGACGGTACTCGCAAGCAGATATTCCTTCTCGGAAGGGATTTGTCTTACTATAGCGCGGCGCGCCCATGGATGGAGCAGTATACTGGCTCCGCCTACGTCAAGGACGATCCTGGCTGGAGAGAACTCACCTCGACCTCCGGCGACCCGATCGGAAATGACGAGACATTCGTCATATCGGGGAGCTATCCGGACGAGCTGATGCTCTCGACCACCGTTACCGGCGCCACGATCGTTTACACTTACAGCGCCCAGGGCAGTTCTCTGAACCTCTTCGCCACCGAACAGGAAACGAAGCAGTTCTATGAGAAGTCGGGCAAAGCCTGGGACCCGAAGGTTTGGCCGCACGTGCCTGATGGCCCCGATGACGCTGCAGGGGTGAAGTTCACGGGACCATTCCATAACGCCGTGTATTTCGCCTTCAATTTCAACTACATCCAGGAGGATACAAGAAGGGCTGAGATCCTCGGTCGGGCCCTCGACTGGCTCTACACGGCCGGCGGCCTGTCGATAGACGGCGGGCGCGGGCTTGTCGCTGAGGAGACGCCCGACATCCCGGATCAGCTCACCCTTTGGCCCAACTACCCGAACCCGTTCAACCCGGCAACCAGGATACAGTTCGGTATCCCGACCGGGTACAACGGGCCGGTGGAGTTGCGGATCTACAACGTGAAGGGGCAGCTGGTCAAGACCGTCTTCGAAGGTACCAGGAAGCCCGGTGTCCACGAGTTCCAGTGGAACGGGCTGAACGACAGGGGAGGCCAGGTCAGTTCCGGCATCTATTTCTGCCGGTTCTGCGCGGGCGATACCCGTATCACGAGGAAGATGGTGCTTCTGAGATAGCGTTCCGACTGGTCCGCTTCGACCAAGGGGCCGGGTATCCGCCCGGCCCCTTCTTGTTGCCCGGGAATAAACGAAATAGAGGGAAAAGACGGGGAACCACCAGCATTTATTGACATATGTCGACTCGCTTATTATTATCAGTAATAAATACTAATATTGATAAGGGGATTTTATGAGGTCAGGCCCCAGGATGACGAAACAGCGCAGGGTGATCCTCGAAGAGCTGAGGATGATGAATGACCACCCCACGGCAGATGAGCTGTACGATCGTGTCAGGTCGAGGCTTCCGAAGATCAGCCTAGGGACCGTCTACAGGAACCTTGATAAGCTCGCCAGGTCGGGTATAATCAGGAAGCTTGACTACCCGGGCTCCAGGATGCGGTTCGACGGGGACCTCCACGGCCATCAGCACATCAGATGCATCTCATGCGGGCGTATCATGGATATCGGCGCTCTGCCTTCGTCGGCCGACTCTGATCGCGAAATTCTCGCCGGCTCGGGTTTCCGGCTCATCGAGCGCAGGGTCGAGTACACGGGCATCTGCCCAACGTGCCACTCCAGGCGGAAAGAGAAGTGAGCGGATTGACTTTAAGCTCCGTGGAAAGAAGGAAGCTCAGGAGATCGCTCGAGGATCTTTACGAGCGGTACGCTTGGAGGGAGTACGTCGATCCCGACCCGCTCGTATTCCTATACGACTATCCTGATGTCCACGACAGGGAGATCGCCGGGCTCGTCGCCTCTTCCCTCGCCTTCGGAGGTGTCCGGCAGATAATGGCGAGCGTCGGGAAGGTGCTTGCCCCGATGGGTGGATCTCCGAGGGGATTCGTGGAGAGCACTTCTCCGGAAAAAATGGCCGGGATATACGAGGGATTCAGGCACAGGTGGGCGGTCGCGGAGGACATCGTCCAGATGCTCACCGGCGCGGGATCGATGGTCAGGGAATATGGCTCTCTCGAGAACGGCTTTGCCGCGGGGATGGAGGATGATGACGGGGATCTGCTCCCCGCGATGACAAGGTTCGCCTCGGAGATAGTATGCGTCGGCAGCACCGCCGGCGTCTGTCTGATACCTGATCCATGCCGCGGGAGCGCCTGCAAAAGGCTGAACCTGTTCCTCAGGTGGATGGTCCGAAGCGACCGTGTCGATCCCGGAGGCTGGAACGGGATCCCCGCGTCTAAGCTGATTATCCCGCTCGATACGCATATGTACAGATTCGCCTCGCTGCTCGGCCTGACGGAGAGGAAGCAGGCGGACCTCGCGGCGGCCAGGGAGATTACCGCTGAATTCGCGAAGATGTCCCCCGAAGATCCCGTGAAGTACGATTTTGCGCTCACCAGGCTCGGCATAAGGCGAGACGAGGACCGCGGCGAACTGATGGCGAGACTCGGCATCACTCCCGCGGCGAGAAGGGCGAGGTCATGATGACAGGATTTATCCAGGATGTTCTGCTGCAGACATGGGGGACTCTCAGGGCGATGTCGCCCTTCCTTCTGTTCGGCTTCCTGGTCGCCGGCATCCTGTACGTCTTCATAAGGCCCGAACTCGTCGAAAGGCATCTTGGAGGGGAGGGAGTCTCCCAGGTGGTGAAGGCCTCGCTGCTCGGCGTCCCCCTTCCGCTCTGTTCGTGCGGGGTCATCCCGGTGGCCGCATCGCTTAGAAGGCACGGGGCCGGAAAAGGGGCGACGACATCGTTTCTGATCTCGACACCGCAGACAGGCGTCGACAGTATAATGGTCACTCTGAGTCTCCTGGGGCCGGTATTTGCCGTTTTCAGGCCACTGTTCGCCTTTATCAGCGGGATCTTCGGCGGTCTGGCAGTCAATCTGCTCGACGGGGGAGACGACAGAGAGGTCAGACAGGGGCGTCCGGCCTGCACCGACTGTGACGAGGGTGGCGGCCACAGGAGCGCCGGCTTCGGGGGAGCGATGAGGTACGGGTTCCATACGCTGCCGGGAGATATCAACAGGGCTTTGATAATAGGTATCATGCTGGCAGGGCTGATAGGCGCGCTCGTTCCGGACGATTACTTCGCCTCGATCCTGGGAGGAGGCATCCTTGCGATGCTCGTGATGATGGTCGTCGGCATCCCGATCTATGTCTGCGCGACGGCATCCGTGCCGATTGCGGCGGCTCTGATCGCCAAGGGCGTATCGCCGGGCGCGGTGCTCGTTTTCCTGATGACGGGACCCGCCACGAACGCCGCGACGATCCTGACGGTCTCCAGGGTGATGGGAAGGCGTACTGCCGCGATCTATCTCGCCTCGGTGGTGGTCAGCGCTATTGCGGGAGGCTTTCTCCTCGACGCTATCTACCGGGCGGGCTCTTTTGAGGGCGCGATGAAGCATGCATGGATGCTGCCCGGCTGGCTCAAGAGCGTCAGCGCTGTGCTGCTCCTGGCCGTGATGACCGGTTCATTCTTCCGCCTCCCGGGCCAGAGGCGGGCGGCGGCCGAAGTCGGGGAGGGAAAAGGTTTGAAGCTCAAGATACAGGGGATGACCTGCGAGCACTGCGCAAGCAGCGTAACGCGGGCCCTGAAGGAAGTCAGGGGAGTCTCGTCCGCCAGGGTCGACCTTAAGAAAGGAGAAGCAGTCGTGACGGGCATGGACCTGGAGCTGTCCCTGCTCATCGAGGCCGTCGAGAGCCTCGGATATAAAGTGACCGGATCGGACGATTCCGGGACTTGATAGATAGATAAAAGAGGAGTACACTGATAACCCCGATCCAGAGGAGGCAATAAACAATGTCATTGAAGGGCACGAAGACTGAGAAGAATATCCTCACTGCTTTTTCAGGCGAGTCACAGGCGCGAAACAGGTACACGTATTTCGCCAGCAAGGCGCGCAAGGAGGGATTCGTCCAGATCTCTGATATTTTCGAAGAGACGGCGAACCAGGAGAAGGAGCATGCCAAGAGGCTGTTCAAGCTTCTCGAGGGCGGAGAGGTCGAAATAAAAGCTGTGTTTCCCGCCGGAGTGATCGGTACGACGCAGGAGAACCTGATGGAGGCGGCCGGAGGAGAGAATTACGAGTGGACGCAGATGTATCCCGGGTTCGCGGAGGTCGCGCGCGAGGAGGGCTTCAACGAGATCGCGTCGATATTCGAGTCCATCGCCGTCGCCGAAAAGCAGCACGAGAAGAGATACAACGATCTGAGGGCGAATATAGAGAACGGCACGGTCTTCAAAAAGGACAAGCAGGTAGTCTGGCGCTGCCGTAACTGCGGATATCTCCACACCGGCAAGGAGGCTCCCGAGAACTGCCCGGCCTGCGCCCATCCGAAGGCGCATTTCGAGGTCCTGGCGGAGAACTGGTAGAGAACGGACACTGAAAGGAAAGAAAGGAGATGGAGATGGCGAAGAGACTCGAGATATACAAATGCGATGTTTGCGGTAACATCGTGGAGGTGCTTCATGGCGGAGCCGGCAAGCTCGTATGCTGCGGCCAGGAAATGAAGTTATTCGAGGAAAAGACGGCCGATTCCTCGACCGAGAAGCACGTGCCAGTAATAAACAAGATAGAGGGCGGTTACAAGGTCGTCGTGGGGAGCACGCCTCACCCGATGGAAGAGAAGCATTTCATCGAGTGGATCCAGCTGATCTCTGGCGACAAGTCGGCCAGGGCCTTCCTCAAGCCGGGCGATGCCCCGGAGGCCGTCTTCAAATGTGATTTCAAGGATGTCTCGGCCCGCGAGTACTGTAATGTGCACGGGCTGTGGAAGGAGGAATAGGCGGATATGGTCCCCGACAAGATAACGAAAGCCTTTAACGAGCAGGTAATGCACGAGTTCTACTCGGCGTATCTATATCTCTCGATGGCTGGATGGCTCGAGTCCGAGGGCCTCGAGGGGATGGGGCGATGGATGCGCGTACAGGCGATGGAAGAGATGGTGCACGCGATGAAGTTCTTCGACCATATCATCGAGAGAGGCGGAAAGACCGAGCTGTTAGCGATCGAGAAGCCTCCCGCGAAATGGGCTTCGCCGCTGGCGGCGTTCCAGAACGCGCTGGAGCACGAGGAGTTCATCACCGGCAAGATAAACGACCTGATGACCCTCTCGCTTGCCGAGGGCGACCACGCGTCGAGGACGATGCTCCAGTGGTTTGTCGACGAACAGATCGAGGAGGAGACCAACGCCACCAAGAACGTCTATAACCTCAAGATGGTCGGAGACAAGGGACAGGGGATGCTCATGCTCGACCGGGAGATGGGAACGCGCGTATTTACGATACCTCTTTCTCCCGAGTTCGGCAGCGTGGCCGCGGGCTGAACATCCGGCCGGTAATAATAACGGGGTGTCGGGGGAAGGCGCCGGCCTTCCCCCACATTCCGGAGGTGCAGGTATCAAGGAAGGAACCAGACGATGAAGGCATGCAGAGCTGTGAAGATCTCGGAGAATGTCTACTGGGTCGGAGCGATCGACTGGGACCTCAGGAACTTTCACGGCTATTCGACAGGTCGCGGCACGACGTACAACGCTTATCTCATTATGGCCGAAAAGGTCACGCTCGTGGATACCGTCAAGGCGCCGTTCCGCGATGAGCTGCTTGCCAGGATCAGGTCGGTCATTGAGCCGGAGAAGATCGATTACATCATCTCTGATCACGCCGAGATGGACCACACCGGCAGCCTGCCCGCGATCATGGAGATCGTGAAACCGGAGAAGGTCTTCGCCTCTGTAAAGGGAGTCGAAGCCCTCGAGCAGCACTTCGGGCTCAAGGACATAACGGCGGTCGAGGATGGCGGCGAGATAGACCTGGGGAACATGAAGGTCACCTGCCTCGAGACGCGGCTCCTTCACTGGCCCGACAGCATGGTCTCGTATCTGGCGCAGGACAGGATCCTTTTCTCGCAGGACGGTTTCGGGATGCACCTTGCCTCGAACGAGCGTTTCGACGACGAGCTCGACGACTATGTGCTCTACTACGAAGCCGCGAAATATTACGCCAACATCCTCCTGCTCTACTCCCATATAGCGCAGAAGGTAATAAGGAGGCTCGAGGAGAGCGGGCTCGATATACAGACGATCGCTCCCGACCATGGGCCGGTATGGCGGTCGAAGATCCCCTGGATCATCGATCTATACAAGAAGTGGTCGGCGAGGGAACTAAGGAAAAAGGCGATCATCGTGTACGATTCGATGTGGGGCAGCACGCGGATGATGGCTCGCGCGATCGAGGACGGGCTGACAGAGGGCGGCGTGCACGTGAAGGTGCTTAACGCGACCGCAACCGAACGCGCCGAGGTCGTGACCGAGCTGATAGATGCCGCCGCGCTGATCGTCGGGTCACCGACCCTGAACAACCACATATTCCCGACAGTGGCCGATGTCCTTACGTACATAAAGGGGCTCAAGCCCGGGGGGCTTGTCGGAGCTGCGTTCGGGTCATACGGATGGAGCGGCGAGTCTGTCCGCGTTCTCAACTCCTGGCTTGAGGACATGAAGGTCGAGCTGGTGGGGGAGGGAGTAAGGGTGAATTATGTCCCCCGGGCCGATGACCTGGAGAGATGCCGGCAGCTCGGCCTGGAGATCGCGAAGAGGATAGAGAGCCTGCCCGACCCGCTGATGGTCACCAGGGTCTGCACCTGACAGTGCAACCGGCCAGCACGAAACAGGCTGAGCGGCCGCGGTCTATATGATCGCGGCCGTTCCCTTTTTACTATTGACAGACCGGCGCTCCGGGCTTATACTAGCATAAAGGTACTGTAATACTTAAATAGGGGCGTGAAGTGCAGAATTCTCTTAGAATATCCGAAGCTGCCTCACTGGCTATCCATACGATGGTCTTTCTGGCGGGAGAGCCGTCGATCCACCTTTCGGCCGCGAAGCTGGCGAGGGTCATCTGTGTCTCGCAGGCACATTTGGCGAAGGTCCTCCAGCGGCTCACGAAGGCCGGTCTGCTCATATCGGCCAGGGGACCCAGGGGAGGGTTCAGCCTTGCCCGCAGAAATGAAGAGATAACTCTTCTGGACGTGTTCGAGGCGATCGACGGTCCGTTCGAGCCGGAAGACTGCCTCATGCACGACAAGACATGCGGCCAGATGGGATGCCTGTTCGGTGACCTCCTGAGCGGGATCAACCGCCAGGTCCGGGATTACCTCGGTAGCAGGACGCTCGAGGATGTAAAATGGGTCTACGAATTGTCGGGCGACAGAAAGGGCTCCCAGGATGAAACGTAAGATAATCAGTATCGATGACGCGAAATGCACCGGATGTGGGGAGTGCATACCCGACTGCCCCGAGGGAGCGCTTCAGATGATCGACGGAAAGGCCAGACTGATCAGCGACCTCTTCTGCGACGGGCTCGGCGCCTGCATGGGGAGTTGCCCCGAAGGCGCCATAACGATAGAGGAGAGGGAGGCGGAGCCGTATGACGAATCGAAGGTCATGGCGAACATAGCGAGGCTGGGGGCCAATACGATTAAGGCGCATCTCGCCCACCTGCGTGACCACGGTGAGGACGAGCTGACGCGCGAGGCGATCGCGTACCTCGTCGAGAACGACATCGAGGTTCCGCCGGAATTCCTCGACTCGAAATGTGCCTGTGGCGAGGTCGACGATGTTCGCGGCGGCGGATGCCCGGGCTCCAGGGTGATGGACTTCGATATGGGCGGACCTCGATGTGATGATGAGAAAGCTGTGGCCGCGGATCCGGCGGCTTCGAGGCTCAGGCAGTGGCCGGTCCAGATAATGCTGATCCCACCTCACGCGTCTTTCCTGAAGGGAGCCGATCTGCTGTTTGCGGCCGACTGCGTTCCGTTTGCGTACGCCGGTTTTCACGAGAAGCTTCTTAAGGGTCGTGTATGCCTTATAGGATGTCCCAAGTTCGACGACGCGCAGCATTACCTCGAGAAGATCACAGACATATTCAGACTCAACGACATAAAGTCAGTCATGATCGCGTACATGGAGGTCCCCTGCTGCGGAGGTATGGTGCGGATCGTCGAGGAGGCGCTGAAAGCCTCCGGGAAGAATATCCCGCTCGCCAGGCAGAAGATAAGCATCAAGGGAGACGGGTTCTGATGAGGCTGTCGCTGAAGGGTCGTGAGGAAGAGGGATGATATAAAAATGACACGGGTCGGCATCAGGAAGTACAAGAAAGGAGCCATGCCCCCCGAAAGGGACACGGCTCCTCCGGCCCGGATCTTCGCAGGAGATCAGTTCGAAGTTTCCGTCCTCACATGGATCCTCGAGTCCTTTGAAATCGAGAAATCCTCGGTATCCGTATCGAGCAGTCCACTCTGATCGGTAACCACGACAAGTCCGTCGACTACCACTTCGACATTACCTGTTTTGATTCCCCTCTTGCCGATCAGGAAATACGAGGATCTTCCCGTGGCGATGTCGGGAAATTCCCTCAGGAGATATTTGCCGTCACCCGAGCAGAACCTGATGGATTCTCTCTCAGGGCGCTCGGTAGCCGCTGCCAGCGGCGGCTCCTCTTCAAAAGGTCGTGTGTACGGCTTGTAGACCAGCTCGATTCCCTCCGGTACGGATCCCGGGACTTCAGAAGGACTGAGCGAGATCTTCCTCATGAGGATATCGAATCTTTCATCGACATCTGCAGTCTCCATCGCCTGGCGATAGTAGCTGACGAATTCAATCAGCTCCTTGAGCGATTCCCTGCACATCTCGCATGCCTCCAGGTGGGATCTCAGATCCCGTTCTCCGGGCTGAAAAAGATCCACCATAAGTGCCGCCGGATCTTTTCCAGGAGCGCTTTCCGCTCCGGCCCCTCCAAGTGCTCTAATGGCAAGTGCTTCCAGCCTTCCCCTAGGGATACATCCTTCGGGCTCCGCATTCTTATGCACTTGTTTCACCCCTTTACTGGAGACATCTCATATATCTGCACGAATCTTTTTCAGAAAATTGTCCCAGAGCACCTTCCAGAAGTTCTGGAAGCTGCCCATGTGCTTCTCCCTGTAAGTCTCTGCGTCGCAATCATCGATATGCCTTCCGAGAGCCTCGTGATGCTGTATCTTGCGGCCCTGGACGATGATCTCCTCAAGCATGTCCCATCCGGCTCTCTCATAAGCTCCACGATGCTGTGCCGACCCGCCCTTTCTCCATCCGTAAGTCGCCGTAGTCTCGTCCAGCGCCTCCCTGGCGAGCTGGAGCATCTCCTTCTGGAGGTACTCCTGCATCGGGTCGATCCTCGTCGCCTCGATTCGCGCCGGTATGAACCGGGTCCTGATCAGCTCGAATACGGCCGTGCGGAGCGTGGTTATATGCATGCTGCCGCCTAAATCGTCACTTTCGAGCAACCAGTCGGATATGAGCCCTACGATACGCCCCGGCCTCTCGGCTCCCCTCAGGAGGGGAGCGCACCCGGCGACTATCTCGTCCACGGTCGCCTGGCGGCCTGTCGATTTCTCCGGCGCTTCCAGATCCGTCACTATATCGCCATTGCGCCTGTACCTTGGATCTGCCGCGATATGCCGTGCGACGGCCGTGAAGACGTAGTGCAGCAGCCTCTTTTCCGCCCTGGAGATCTCTTTGAGCCTGTGGCTGAGATTGACCTCTGATATTCCCCTGAGGAAGAAGAACAGGTCTCTCTTGTCGGTCTTCCTGTCTTCGGAGAAGAACCTGCGGATGAGATTCGTGATCTCGAGGAAATTATCCTCACTTCTTGTCGAATATGGCGTCTCGGCGGTGATGTGCGCGATCTCATCGAATTCGTATGAGACGGTGCTGAGGAAGAACCAGGCGGACCTTCTAGATTTGAACTCGAGTTCGGCTACAGCCATGCTGAACAGTGCGATGTAAATCGTCCTGATGTCCCTGCGGACCGAGAGCTCGGCCTGGTCGATCTCCTCATCGGACATCTCCCTGCCTGCCAGCGGCGCGAAAACGTCACGGATATTCTTCGCCGCATCGTACAAGCTGTCCAGATCGGTGCTTTCGAGTATCCTCGATCTGTGTATCTCCCCGTTGTCATCCGTCTCAACCACCCCCCCTCGCGTACGCCAGATAAGATCTGTTGACCGACGGCACGGCCACCCAGCTCTCGCCGTCCCAGAAGCGGATCCCGCGCAGCAGCTCAAGCTCGTCAGCCTCGACCCCGTGGTAGTCGACCGGCGTAATCACTCCGGTCACGAAGTCCTTTTTGACTACTTTCGCTTCCGTAAACGTCAATCCTTCGGCGATAGTGAAGATGACTTCTTCTTCTCTGCTTTGCACGATTATCCGCAAATCGCCCGTATTCTCGACGAAATTGATATGCAGGGGATAAGGCTGGAAATTGTACCTGACGTAACGGGAGTAGAAAGGAAGCCTTGCGTAGTACTTGGCGATATCAATGCCCGCTCCGTGGAGTTCGTAACAGGCCCCGTCCGGTGACGATCCCTGGATATTTTCCGGGTCGAGGGCGATGACGACCGGAGCGTCGAGAACAGTGTTATATCCCAGCAGTAACAGTTCGGGTCTTCCATCTCCGTCAATATCCATGATCGACATATCCCGCAGGATGCCCTTGTGGAAGAATGTCTGGTAAGAGCCGTCGTTCAGCGAGAATCTTATCAGTGATGCTGGTGGCTCCGCTTTGTGATGGGTCAGGATATAGATGTATCCTTTTCCCAGTTCCTCGCTGAACGGATTCTGCAATGGCTGCATCTGTGTTGCTATTCTGCGGGATGCCCTTTCGCACTCGGTTCCCAGGATCGAGATCTCATCATATGTGTACCTTCGAAGGAGCCCTCCCTCCGAGTTGAATACCATTATGAACAGTCTGTTTCGCTCAGGGTCCTCTCTGTTGAGCTTACGTGAGTTAAATGAGACTAACACTATCTCATCGCCCTTCTCTTCGAGAAAATCGCCGAAAAAGACCCTTCTGTATACACCCTGCTTGGGGATTGTGAACCCGGCGTCGAATGCAGCTATCGTTTTTCCAAGTCTGTTCGTCATGATGATCTTGTCCTGGTCGGAAGCCAATGTCGTTATCGTGCTGTCGGTCGCTATCCCTGCCTGCTCGATGTATGACATGTTCATGACCGGATCGCTGACCCAGTCGCTTCCGTTCCAGTAGCGCACTCCCTCGAGGAGTTCTTTCTCGTCCTGCGTCTTGTGGGGATATTCCTCGGTGGATAGACTGTCCGGGCGATTCCTGCCCATGTGGTGGCTCAAGACTACTTCAGCGCCCACGACGCGCATGCCTTTGACGAACGAATATTTGACGTCATCGGCGTGGCTCTTCACAACGACCGCAAGGGTATCGCCTCCGTCGGCAAGTGCCGGCACGAGAGGTGACGCGCCGGTGTTATATCTCAAGGCCAGCCGGAATTCCGGAAACTTCACGTAATACTTCGCGACGTCGGCTTCCATCCCCGGGACGCTGTATCTGTAACCCGGGGGGGACGATCCCTGCATGTTCGCCGGGTCGATGACCACTACTACAGGAGCGTCCATTGAGACGTTGAACCCGGTCAGCAGGATATCTCTTCTGCCATCCCCGTCGAGATCCCTCACCAGCATTTCCGAAAAGAATCCCTTATGGAAGAATGTCTCGAACTCTCCTGTGTTCAAATCCGCCTTGACGAGAGCCGCCGGCATGAATGTCTGGTGACTGGTCCCGACGACGACCGTGCCTTTTCCCAGTTCGTCGAGAAAGACGGGGTCCGAGTTGACCATTGAGATCGACTTGTTTCTGGCGAGGGCGTCCATCTCCTCTCCCATTATCTCTTCCTGATCGTAGGCACGGTCGTGCAGCAGATGCCCGGAGCCGCTGAAGACGAGGAAGTGCAGCCTGTTGAATATGGTCTTCCTGTAACGCGCCTGGCGCGATTCGGAAGCGATGGCCAGGACCTCGTCTCCCGGCCGGCCGTCCAGGTCGTGAAAGCAGAACCTGAACAACGCATTCACCGGAACGACATGAAAACCCGGGTCATGAGTCGATATCCTGTGCCCGTACTTGTTCTTCATCACCAGCAGATCGTGCTCGACATCAACGACGTTTACCTTCCGGTCGAGGTATGGCGGGAGGATGAACAATATCAGAACCGCCAGCACGGCCGGCGTGAGGCTCGCGATCAGATGCTTGCGCCACATGAACAGCCGCTGGAGAAGGGGTTTCCCCGCCGGGGTCTTCTGGCTTGATGTAACGCCGGAGTCTCCAAGCAGCGAGACAATATCTGCGACCGGGACGAGTCGGAGCCTCCTGGCCGGATATTCGCGCGACAGGGAGGCAAGTTCCTTTTCCGCAGTGCCGAGGTTCCCAGCCGGAAGGACGAGAGTCGAGTATCTGGAAAAGAAGACGGCCCGTATCTTCTCGGAGATCTGCGAATCCTCGACGTCCAGTATTTCCCCTTCCTCGCTTGCTTTCCCGGTGAAAGCCGTGCCCGTGCCGAACGAGAGCCTCTGGCGGCACAGGTCGAGGCTGCTGAGGACGGATACGAGGAGAGCTTCGACGGCGAGCCCCGCGGAACCTCCAGAGAGCCTCTGTATCGCCGAGGCCGGGAATGACGCGATCTCGGGCAGCGAGATGTGGTACTCCCTTGGCACCCTGAGGATATCCTTTATCCCCATAGAGGCCGAGACGTGTCTCTCAGCGGCTCTGACGGCTGTCCTGATCTGCATCTCGAAGGTACTGTTCGGTTCAGCTGATATGTGCTCGAAGGTGATCACCGGCTCATGTCTGTTCCTGACGCTCAACTCTCCTGTGATCCTTACCTCGATGCGGGCCTTAATGACGCGGCCGGTGCTGAATGGGGTCTTCCCCGTGTTGTAGGTCGAGACGAGGGGGAGGCCGGCGGTCCCCCAGGCGCTTTCGCGGAAGAACCCTCCCGTTCCCGTCTCGCTTGCGCCGCCGGCGTCCGTTGCCGGCCCGGTACCTGGAACACCGCCGCCGAGGATCGAGTCTATCGCGCCTATCTCCTCCCGGATCCTCGAAAGCCCCTCTTCGATTCCGGTAGGTATGTAATCCCCGGTCGCTACGTAGATGTCCCCGGCGATTGCGAGCAGGGACTTCAATCCCTCGTACCCGAACGAGATAAACGCTTCCGAGACCAGGGTATCCATTATTATCGGCGTGAAGCGGGCGAGCAGGGGGGCGTAGAAGGAAGGATTGTCGCTCCGCAGCCTGGCGAGCAGGAGTGCCGCTGGCTCGGCCATGGAAAGGCCTTCCTTCTTACCCCTGAGCTTCAGGTAGAGATGCTGCAGAAGATCATCGATCTCACGGATGGACAGGTCGATGTCATTCGTCAATAGTGTTCCGCCTGACTGGGTCTCCCGCGGTACCCCCTCCGCGGCGGTCCTGATACGACATATCGAAACTGATTGATTCTAATACAAAACGGGTAATCGAATCAAGGATTCGAGTAAAAAGGTCATCGGAGCAAGAAGAGCACTAAGAAGCTGAGTGACGAGAAAAAGAGGGGCTTCCGGATGATCCGGAAGCCCCTCAGCTCTCTTACCTGTACTGGAACGACTTGTCGGGGTACTCGGGCGGTTCGGGCACTTCGACCGGCTCTTTCTTTATCAGTTCCTTGAGATATTTGATCGCCGCTTCGAGCTGCGCGTCCTTTCCCATGAAAGTGGCATAGGGGAGGTTGTCGACCACGATGTCGGGGTCGACTCCGTGCCCCTCGATCAGCCATTCCCCCTCGGGCCCGTAGACGCCGGTCTCGGCCGCCGAGGCCATTCCCCGGTCGGCGAGCCACGTACGCATCGAGAGCCAGATCTCACCGCCCCAGGTCCTCGTGCCTATCACCTTGCCCAGCCCGAGGCGGCGGAATCCCTCGGTGAACGCCTCGCCGTCAGAAGCGGTGCGCTCGTTACAGAGCACCACTATGTGCCCCCTGAAGGCGTACTGCATGTTCCAGGTCGGCCTGCCTCCGCGCGGCTTCCAGTAGAACCACGCCTTGCGTATGAGCTTCTCCAGTAACCAGCTGTCTATGTTCCCGCCGCGGTTGTGGCGCACGTCGATTATAAGTCCCTTGCGGTTGAAGACCGGGTAGTAGTTTCGCACCCACTCGGAGTAGTTGCCGCCGCCCATCGCACGGAGGTGGACATACCCGATATCCCCGTCCCCTTCCTTCTCGACTTCCATCCTCCTGCTGTATTCCCACTCGTCGTACCGGAGATCGCTCTCCTGAGCCGGGGTTATCGGCCTTACCACCGTCTCGTGAGTCTCCTTGCCGCCTTTCGCTCTGACCGTGAGCAGGACCTGCCTTCCCGCCTGTTCCTTGAGCAGCACCGCCGGGTCTTCCACGCTGAGGATGGGGACGCCGTTGATCGCGGTGATGACGTCGCCCTCGTCCGCCCTGACCTCGGGCCTCGCCAGGGGGGAGAGACTCTCGGGGTAGTCAGGCTCTGTGCGGTAGATGTGGTCGATCCTGTATCCGCCGGCCTTTTCATCCCTGACGAGCCTTGCCCCGAGCGAAGCGGGGCTTATCCGGTCCTCGCCGCTGCGCCTGTCTCCGCCGAACACGAACGTGTGAAGGGCGGAGAGCTCGCCTACGAGGTGGGCTATCAGTTCGTTCAGCTCATCGCGGTCGGTGACGCGGTCGACGAGCGGGAGGTGCCTCTCGAGCAGGCCGTCATAGTCGACCCCGTGGATGCCGGGGTCGTAGAAGAAATCCCTCTCGAGACGCCAGGCCTCTACGAACATCTGGCGCCATTCGTCACGCGGTATGACCGAGAAGTGCCACGCCGATAGGTCGACCTTGTCCTTCGCCGGTTTCGAGGGGGGAGAAGTGGAAGCGTCTATGACATAGATATCGCTTTCCTTGCGGACGAGCAGCTTCTTGCCGTCATGCGAGATCTCGAAACCGGTGACCGCGTCCAGCAGCGTCTTCGCCTCGATCTCATCGTTCGTGATCCCGATCGCCTTGAGGTCGCTTCTGCCCTGGTAGGCGTTCTCGCGGTCGACGACGAAGAGGGCCTTGTCGTTGACCCTGAGGCTCGAGTACGCCCCCGCGGGGACGGGCACTTCCACGGTCCTTTCGATGAGCCCTTTGAGCTCTATCTCGACCTTTACGCCTTCTTCCTTTTTCTTTCCGTCGTCATCCTTCTTCTCCTTCCCTTCGTCCTTCTTCTCATCACCGTCCTTCTTTTCAGCCTTCTCGGCTAGGTAGACCTCGTCGTCGGGGAGGAAGGGCGAGCGCAGGCCGCTCCGGAGAGAGGTCATGTATATCTTCGTCGTCCTGTCGAAGAAGGGCTCGGGCTGACGGGGCCCCCAGGGGCTCCTCACAAGCGATACGAAATGCCTGTCGGAGAGGAAGTAGATCCACTTTCCGTCGGGGGACCAGGCCGGGCTCTCGCTCCCGACGCGGTCTGTCGTAAGCGCCGTCGTCCTGCCGGTGTCGAGACTGTAAAGCATTATCTGCGGGTGCTGGTTTTCGGCGCTCATCACGTAAGCCAGCCACCTGCTGTCCGGAGACCAGGAGAGATCATAGAATCCGTACCGCTCGGAGATGGCTATACGTTTGTTTTCCTTCTTATCGATGTCGAAGAGCCAGAGTTTGTAATCCTTGTCGTCGTAGACGAACCATTTCCCGTCAGGGGAAGGGACCCCTCCGTAGCGGAAGACCTTCCCGTCCGCTGTGAGGGTCTCTTCGCCGCCGCCGGCGTCGAGCCTGACGAACTCGAGTTCGCCCGTCTCATCGGACAGGGCTAGGATCGACTTGCCGTCGGGCATGAAGGTGGCGTTCCTGTAGCGGACGCTGTTCTTCCTCGTGACCTGGATCAGCCGGCCTTCCCTGGCAGGCGCGGTGAAGACAAGCCCGCGTGCGGTCATGATGACCCTGCTTCCGTCGGGCGAGATATCGAGAGAAGTCATGTAGGATGGCGGATCTTTTACCCACCGTTCCCTGGTCTGGTCGAAGTCCGAGGCGAGAGTGATGTCGAGCTTACGGTCCTCGTCCCTGCCGATGTCGTACACGAAAAGGTCGGCGACTCGCTGGTAGACGATCCTTCCGTCCTGAAGGGAGGGATAGTTGACGTCCCAGCCCTTGTGAAAGGTGTGCTGCCGCAGATCGCCGCCTTTTTCTCCCATCGACCAGATATTCATCGTGCCGTCGCGGTCGCTTACGAAGTACACGCGGCCGTTCCACCACATCGCCGCCTTGCTCGTGCCCGTGTAATCAGAGGTGAGAGGGACCGCCTCGCCCTTGCCCGGGCCGAATTTCCATAGGTTCTGGGCGGTACCGCCGGTATACCTTTTCGTCTGGCTTCCCTGGAACGGCAGGCGCGTGAAGTACAGGGCGCCGTCGCCGCCGTAAGACCCTTCGCTCGCCTGAGCGAGCGGGACAAGGTCTATCTTCCCTGTTTCGATGTCTATGGAAGCGAGCTGCGTGTTGGGCAGGGACGAATACTTCGTCGTGGCGTAGAGTATCTTTCCGTCCGGTGTCCAGCCTGTCACCGTGGCGGAGAGGCCCTCGAATGTGCGCCTTACGGGGAGACCCCCGTCGACGGGGATCGTGTATACCTCTGTCGGCCCCTCGTACTGCGCGGAGAAGGCGATGAGCGAGCCGTCAGGTGATATCTCGGGGTGAGTCTCCTGCCCCGGATGGGTGGTAAGCCGCCTGGCCATTCCGCCCCCTGCGCCGACGACCCAGAGGTCGCCCTCGGCGGTGAACACTATCGTGTCCCCGTGTATCGACGGGAACCTGTAGTATCCCAGGTTCTCCGCGGCGCTGACCGATACTGGAACAATAAGGAACAGGAGAAGAAGAAGGCGTTTCACGGTTACCCCCTCGAAGAGTTGAAAGAAGCCATCCGGTTGCGCAGCTTGACGTTATTCGCTGACGCAGGATTATACAACAGGGGGACGTCTCGGAATCCAGTAATGTTTCAATCGGTGGTGACGGGCTACCTCAGTATCATGCCGACGATCGCGAATACGAGGGCGAGGTTCATCGCCGTTATGTATGCATAGAACCACGGGCCGGCGTGTCCGTTCTCGTTTTCGCGGGATGTTATGACCTGGTAGTCGTGGATGTATTTGAGGATCATCAGCCTGAAGAAGAGAAAGCTGATCTTGTGGCCGCGGGCGGACAGGAAAGCGGCGATCCTTATCGCCGAGACAACGCCCCATGCCAGGCTTGCCAGCGCCAATGCCAGAAAGATACCGCTCATATCTACCTCCTGCAGGGTGTGATGGAGCCGCGCGGCGGCCTGCGGCGCGACTCCCTGTTCCGTAATGTAATACAAGTCATGGCCTGAGACTATTCAACGCGGGGATGCCGTATCTAGATCAGTCCCCAGAGACAGTCTCAGTCCGCAGGTCGCCGTAGATGACCCGCCAGCGCCCGTCTTCCAGCCTCCATCGCATCAGCACCTTGTCGTAGTCGAGTGCACCGACCGAGCCGCCGTTATATTCGACTTCCACGCCGTCCTCTACTAGTCCCGCGTAAAACACGCTGAGACCGCGTACCTTGAAGAAATCCTTGATCTCTTCGGGGCCCCATTCCTTTTTCTCCTGCAGCCGGTCCCGGTCCTTCCTTATCTCGCTCGCCGCGGTGTCGAAGGCGGGGTCGCTCGGGTATCTGCCGTTCGAGAGCTTCGCGTAGGCCCGGAGTCCCTCGATGGCCCCGGTTTCGCCTTCCTTCGTCTCCCCGAAGTCGAGCGTACCGTAGCCTTCCGGGACGGTGAACTCGAAGTCCTCCTTCGAAAGCGAAGGATTCCACTGGAAATCCCTGTATGTCTCGCTGACTCGCACCTTCCCGCCGTCCGAGCTGAACTCGCGCTCGATAAGCACAGGCCACAGCGTGGAAGAGTCGACCCAGAGACGCACCGAGCCTTCTTCATACTGGCCTGCCCACATCGCCGGATCGTCCACTTCGATGCCGGTCGCCGTCACGCCGTCGATCTTTCTTGTGCCTATCTCGCAGTACTTGAAGGAATGGAAGTATTCGACCAGGTCCCGCGCGCTGGTCATGTCCGTCAGCTTCTTCGCGTCGCTGCTCGTGACCCCGATCGTGACGTACGCCTCATCCTTGTGGTGAAGAAGGTGTATCACCTTCTCCCCGGGCCTCACGAATATCTCGGCCGCGAGCTTGCCATCTATGTAGAGGACCTTCTTCTGTCCGTACTTTCTGGAGAAATAGGCCACTATATCCGCGCTGTCCCACGGTGTCGCCACCCTGTCGATGCGGCATATGTAATCCTGGGCCTCCTGGACCTGGGCGATGACCTTTGCCCAGACCACATCTCCGGAGCCGCCCCTGAATATCACGTTCCATCCGATCGTCAGGATCAGCGCAGCCGCGGCCGCGAGCCCTATCCTGGCAGGCCATCCGAATGACGATCCCTGTTTCTTCTGTTGCCGCTTTCCTATAGATTCCATGACTCTCTCCTCCAGGAGTTCGATCCTTTCATCCATCGAACGAGTCATTCCGGTAAGCAGCCTGTCGTCCTCCAGCAGCGCGTCGCGATACTCCCTGCACCCGGCGCATCCGGCGAGGTGCTCCTCGACCTTTTCGGCTTCGCCTGCGAGAAGCTCCGAATGGAGCATCTCCGCGAGCTTTTCCCGTATCTCCGCGCAGCGGTCACTCATCTCGAACCTGCCTGTCTCTCAAGGATCCTTCGCAGCTCCCTGCGCGCCCTGCTCAGCCTGGTGCACGCCCCGGCATGGCTTATCTCGAGCTCCTCGGCGAGCCTTCCGGCGCTCTTCCCGTCGAAGTAGAAGAGCATCAGCGGGATCCGGTACTCCTCGGGGAGCTCCGCCAGTGCCTCATGAAGGGCGGAGTGATCTTCCTCCTCCGGGCGCGGGTCGTGAGCGTGCTGCTCCAGAAGCTCTCTGCGCCTCGCGTTGACACGGATGTGGTCCCGGCAGAGGTTCCTCGCGATGCCCGTGATCCACGGGCCGAACGATTCGCCGCCGCGGAGGGTGCTGATCCTCGAGAAACCTCTCACAAAGGCTTCCTGGGCCATATCATCGCTGTCGGTCGTGTTTCCCAGGATCCCGATGCACACGGCGTATACCCTCCTCGAATGCCTCCGGACCAGGCCGGCGAATGCCTGCCTGTCTCCGTCACGGCTTGCTTTGACCAGATACTCGTCCGTTCTCTCGTTCACGGGAGCTCCCTTACTCATACACAGGACGAGTGGGAGGGCCGGATCCTGTCAGAAATCTTCGTAATGGATGTCCCTGATCGATTATACCACAGCGAAAAAGAGCATCTGCAATCTTTACATCCGGAGTGGGCATATGATACAATCCAGCTATAAGTGGCCAAAAAACAACTTCTTGCATAAACATACGAGCGATGGCTTAACCTGAACATTCTGCCGGGTGTCAACGCTGTATTACGGTGTCGTATTGCCCGGAAAGGAGCAGGCCGCCGATGATGATCGATAATCCCGCAAGGTCGCTGCCGGGACTCGTATCTCTGGCGCTCTTCCTCATCCTCATCCTCATCCTTTCTGCTCCTACATATGCGCAGGACCCTGTCACGGATTTTATCACTGCGGCGGACTCGATATACCGGGCCGGTGGCGAAGAGGCGCTGGGACGATTCGTGGAAGACAATCAGGTCCTTGTCGGCGCCGCAGTATATCAGCTGATAGATATCGCGGTCGCCGTCGGGGACCAGGGGAGCTCCGATGATGAGCGGGAGAACATGGAGTTCGCACGGCTTGTCGCTGGTCTCTACAGGGACTCGGGCGGCGATCCGGCGCCTTTCGCGCTGGTAGATGTCTATCACGGGTGGACTCGGGACCAGAGGAGCGCTCGGGCAGAGGCAAAGGCCTTCGAGGAGCAGTCGACCGAGGCGAGAAAGGCACGGGAGTACGAAAAGGCGGCGGAGCTCCTCGGCAGGGCGCTGGATATCTACGTCGGGATAGGAGACAGATATTCAGAGGCGATACTCTACGGGAGCTTCGGAGTGCTCTACTGGTACGCCGGGGATTTTGACTCGGTCTTCGAATATTACGGCAGGGCGCTTGCCGCCCGCCGCGCGATCGACGACGATATCCTCGAGGGAAGGACGCTCAACGGCATCGGCACGGCCTTTTTCATCACGGGCAGGTTCGATTCGGCAGAGGTGTACTACCGGCGGGCGATAGACCTGCGCCGCGGTACGGGCGACCTGGGCGGGCTGGGCACCTCTCTGACATACCTCGGCAACACATATTCCAGGATGGGAAGGCTCTCGGCGGCGCGCGATTGCTACGAGGAGGCCGCGACGCTTGTCGGGAGCCTCGGCAACGATACACAGCAGATGGACCTGCTGAACAGCGTGGCGAATCTCTATTCCGACATGGGCCGGCTGGACAGGTCGAATCAGTCTTACCGCGAGGCGCTCGGGATCGCAGTATCCTCGCAGAACACGCCGTACGAGATCGCGATCCGCATGAACATCGCCCTCAACCTGTCGAGCGGCTCCCGTTACGGGGAAGCGATGAGAGAGCTCGATACCGTCGGTAAACTCCTGGAGACAAGCCCCGATCCGGTCTACTCTGCGGAGCTGCTCAAGAACCGGGGGCTCATCTATCTCAAGACGGGCGAGCTCGATAGCGCGAGAAACGATTTCCTCTCTTTTCTCGAGGCCGCTAAAAAGCTCGAGGATCCCGTCCTGGTGATGACGGCGATGGTAGATATCGGGTATCTCTATCTCGAGCTCGGGGCGCTCGACAGGGGGCTCGTCTTCGCCGATTCGGCCCTCGCGAAGGCGGCGGGGCTCGAGGCGGCGTCCATACTTAATGAGGCACATTCCCTCGCCGCCCAGATCGAAGAGGCGCGCGGCGACTACACCGCAGCCCTCGGGCACTGGCAGGCGGCACTGGAGATAAACAGTGAAGCGGGAGCGGAGATGTGGATGCTCCACGACGAGATCGGTATCGCCACGATCACGGCCCTGGCCGGGGAGGAGGAGAAGGCGCGTGGTCTCTTCCGCGATCTTCTTCCCCGCATGCGTGGGATCGGTTTGAATGAATATGAGTCGAATATCTGGATGGGCATAGCCCATACCTTCGAGCAGGCGGATCCTGACAGCGCCAGGCACTATTATGAACGCGCCCTGTCGCTCATAGAGGAGGCCGGCTTGGAGACGGGAAGCGCCGAGCTCGGGGCGGGGATGCTGGGCGGCACGAGCAGGTTCTACTACGAGGAGGTCGCGCGGTATTTCGCGGGGATGGCGCTCAGGACCGGGGACGAGGCCTGGTCAGAGGAAGCTTTCAGCACTATCGAGAGGGCGAAGGCGAGGGGGCTGCTCGAGCTCCTGCAATCCTCGATCGCAGACGAGCATTCGGCCCGCGAGGACGCGGCACTAGACTCGATATATTCTCTAGACCCGGCATCTACGGGATACGAGGCTGACTACGAACGGCTTGAACATGAATACAGGCGGATCAGGAAGGATAGGATAGAGTCGGTGACCGGCAGGCTGGCCTCATTTGGTGACGTCATCGGCCTCGAGTCGGTCCGCAGGTCGCTGCCGAAGAGCACAGTGATGTTCGCTTACGCGCTCGGGGACAGCGCCTCCCAGCTCTGGGTGATCGACCGCTCGGGGCACGACCTGTATGAGCTGCCCGGGCGGGCGGAGCTTTCGCGCGAGATCGACATGCTCGCCATGGCGCTGACCAGGCCGGGCGCGGGTGATGACCGCCTAAGGGCGCAGGCACGGAAACTTTACATGACTCTGATCGCTCCCGGTGGGGAGCGTCTCGCCAGGGCTAAGCACATCGTAGTAGTACCGGACGGATGCCTCTTCGAGATCCCGTTCGAGGTCCTTCTCGAGAAGGAGTTCGAGGACGGGGCGGACTGGAAGGACATGCCTTTCCTCTTCCGTTCCCGCACGCTTCTGTACGCGCCGTCCGCGTCAGTCTTCGCGGGGCTGCGCGAGAAGAAGAGAGTGAAGAAATATGAGACGGAGCTGGTCGCCGCCGGAGACCCCGATTATTCGTATCTCGGCGAGAGCGGAGAGCGCGTTCTGAGGCCTCTGCCTAATACCCGCGCCGAGGTAGAGGGGATAGGCCTCCTGTTCGATGCCGACAGGCGGGTCATCCTGACCGGTAAGCAGGCCAGCGAGGCGGCGCTGAAGAGGATCATCAGATGGGATCCTTCGCGTATTGTCCATATCGCTGCGCACGGCCTCGTCGATCCTGTCACGCCGGCAGCTTCGAGCATTGCCCTGTCGGCCGCGCCCGGTGACGGCGAGGATGGATTCCTTCATACACTCGAGATCCTGACCCTTCCCGTCGAGTCGCGCCTCGTAGTCCTGTCCGCCTGTGAGACCGCCACGGGCCGGGTAAGCAGGGGGGAGGGCGTAGTCGGCCTGAGCCGGGCCTTTCTCGGCGCGGGCGCGGAGGCGGTGGTGTCGAGCCTGTGGGCAGTCCCTGATAAATCTACTTCGGAGCTGATGAGATATTTCTACGGATACATGGCTGAAAAGAAGAGACCTGCGCATGAGGCGATCAATGAGGCCCGCAAAAGGCTCCTCTCGAGCGGGGAGTATTCGCATCCGTTCCACTGGGCCTCTTTCATAGTCATAGGGACGGAAAAGGCGCCTTATTAAAGGGTCAGCACAGCCCCCGAGTCGAGCTGGTCCAGCTCGGCGGCATCGTCGGCAACGTCAAGGTAACCGTCGAAGGCGCCCTGCAATGGAAGGAAGGCGAGGAGGTGCTGCTGTTTCTCGAGCCATGCGGCAGCGCGTCTCAGTACCAGGTGGCCGGACTGTCCCAGGGCAGGTTCGAGATCGAACGGGATCCCGCGACGGGGAAGAGGCTCGTCACGAGGCCGTCTTTTGCCGGTGTCGAGCTTTTTCAGTCGGACGGTGGACCGGTGAAGGGCGACGGCGCGCTCGAGAAGGTGCCTCTCGAGCAGTTCGTCTCCGAGGTGCTGAGATCGGACTGAGGGGACGGGCTAAGCGCTGGTCCGTGAAGGTCAATCGTCATCGGCGGGTCTCGCCCTGCCGGTCTTGATACGGCTCCTGCGGCGCTTGTCTTCGAGGCGCTTTCTCTTCACGCCGGCCGGCACGCCGGTCCTCCTGCGGGGACGCCTGCGGTCCAGCGCGCCGCGAAGCAGCTCCATAAACCTTTCCGTGGCGGCCTCACGGTTCATCTTCTGGGTACGGTGCTTCTGTGAGACTACGCGCAGGATCCCCTCGCGGGTGATCCTCGTGGCGAGTCTTTCCATTATCCGGGCGCGCTGCGGACCGCTGAGGCTCGGCGAGCCGGCAACGTCGAAGAGAAGCGTCACCCGCGTGTTGAGCTTGTTCACGTTCTGCCCGCCCGGTCCGCTCGAGCGCGAGAATCTCAGCGAGATCTCGCTCTCAGGGATCGACAGGTCATTATTTATAAGTATCATAGGGTTCTCCATGCCGCCGGCCGCAGGGCATGATGCTTAAAAATAGTGATTCATCTCCGCGTAAGCGTACATCATCAGCCTGCAGGAAGGGAAACCGATATTTCATCGAAAGGTGTCCGCGGGCGATCTATTGACTGTTGAAATCGATAACGATTCGTCCTAGAATGGCTTCAGTTTGCGCACCTGTCGGGCTGCACCCATGGACAATAAAACGCGAGCGGAGGTATGGATTGAGGTACCAACCCGTCATCGTCAGCCTTGTTTCGTTGATGGTCCTGTCGGCGCTGTTCATCCCCTCCCGGGCGGGAGAGGAAGCCGGAGGCACATACGGCACAAAGAGTTTCGACGATTACCAGCGCCCCCAGGCCTGCAGGTCATGTCACGTCGATATATACGAGCAGTGGTCACAGTCCGCGATGGCGATCGCGTTTACGCATCACTGGGACGAGATAGAGTATTTTGACCTTGCCCGCAGGCACGTCGAGCAGGATCCCGGTCTCGCCGGCCCTGTCTCCGGGTGCAACGGGTGCCACGCCCCTCTCGCGTGGGTATCCGGGCTGGGAGATCCCCCGAGGCCGGGTGGCAGCAGGGCGGACGAGAGCGTATCGTGCGACTTCTGCCACACGATAAAGGGGAGGACCGGAGATCCTTCGTTCAATTTCAACTATGAGGTCGATCCCGGAAAGGTCAAGCGGGGCAGCCGCGAAGGGGGGAAAAGCCCCTTCCACACGACCGAGTACCTCGAGCTGGTGCGAACTGCAGAGTTCTGCGGGATCTGCCATAACGAGAAGGACCCTTACGGAATATGGGTGAAGTCGACGCAGCTTGAGTGGAAGGAAGGCCCTTACGCCGCCCAGGGGGTCCCGTGCCAGAGGTGCCATATGCCCGGGGCGCCGGGACGCAGCGCTAACACTTCACAGAGAGAATTCCCGGACATAGCCCAGCATCTTTTTCACGGAGCGCACGACCCGGGCAAGGTAAAAGGCGCGATCGAGATGCGGATGCATCCTGACAGCAGGGAAGTCGAGCCGGGCGATATAGTCGTGATCAGCGTGCAGCTGTTCAACGGCAAGTGCGGCCACAAGGTCCCGAGCGGGTCGGCCGAGGAGAGACAGCTCTGGCTGCACGTCTCCGCCCACTGTCCCGACGGCACGGTATATCATATCCCCGTCGACCTGAAGGGGTTCGAGGGAGAGAGCGAGACGGTCACGAGCAACGCCCTTGCATACCAGGACATGGGCATGATGCTCGGCGATCCCTCTTTCGCGGGGCTGCCGCGTGACGCCCTGGAGTACGAGGGTGACAGGATATTCTGTCTTCCCTATTTCGATCCGCAGGGACACAGGACGATCGCGCAGTGGAACACCGCCTCGCTGGGGACCGACTACCGGATCGGCCCGCGGGAGACGAAGATAGAGACTTACACATGGACAGTGCCCGATGACATAGCGTTCGGCACGGTCACGGTCAAAGCGGAACTCAATTACAGGCGGCTCGTGAAATCGATCGCCGAGTTTCTCAAGGTGCCAGACGACGAGACCGAGGCGATCCGCGTCAATGACGCGCAGACCACATTCGAGGTCGTCGATTACTGACGCTCTTTCCATGGAGCAGGAAGATGACTGTAGAGTTCAGGATCGACAAGGAAGACAGGATAGTCTACGGGGTCCTGAAGGGCGAGGTAGATGTCAGCGAAGTCCTGGCGGGACTCGAAAAGGTGATCTCGAGCGATGACTACGAGCCGGAGCTTGACGGCATCACGGATCTGAGGGCCATGAAATGGGAGTCTGACCAGGGCGACCTGCGGCTGCTCGTCCATTTTCTCATAGAGAACCGGAAAAGGATCGGCAAGTCGCGGTCGGCGGTAGTTGTATCAGGCGACAGGACATACGGCATGACCAGGATGTTCGAGGTCTTCTCGGAACAGGCGCCGATAAAGGTAAGGGTCTTCCGTGATTTCGACAAGGCGAAGCGATGGGTGCTGGAGGGCAGGCCGAAAGCCGGATGAAAGCGCGCTATGCAGGCCGATCCGTCGCTGCGATGAAAGCCTTCGGGCAATATACGGTTACGAAACAGATATGAGTCAGCGATAACACGAGTGCCTGAAAGGGAGGTAGGTCTTGCCGACCCGATTGTTGAGATTAAGAGTGTCAGTCATAATGGCTGTCGCGGCTGTGACCACAGCGGCCGCGCTTGTCCCAGAGAATGCCGGCGCGATCCCGGCGTTCGCGCGGAAATACAGGATGTCCTGCACCACATGCCATGCCCCGGTCCCGCGGCTTAAAGAGTACGGGAATGATTTCGCCGCGAACGGCTTCAGGCTCGAGGGCAAGGAACCAAAGCGGTTCTATCCTGACACGGGCGACGACCTTCTGACTCTGCAGAGGGAGCTGCCCATCGCGATAAGGTTCGACGCCTATTTTCTCTATGACTACGAAAAGGAATCGACCAGGACCGATTTCCAGACACCGTTCGGGCTGAAGCTGCTTTCCGGAGGAAGTATCGCGAAAAACATCGGGTATTACCTCTATTTCTTCATGTCGGAGAAGGGTGAGATCGCCGGCGTAGAGGACGCTTATATACACTTCAACGACCTCTTCGGCGTTGATTTCGACATGCTGGTCGGACAGTTCCAGGTCTGCGACCCGCTCTTCAAGCGCGAGCTGCGGCTCACATACGCGGACTACGACATCTACAAGGTCAGGGTGGGCAGCACGGTCACCGATCTCACCTATGACCGCGGGCTGACGTTCACGTTCGGCACAAGCGCGGGCTTCGACGCCGTCTTCGAGGTGGTCAACGGCAACGGCAAGGGCGAGGCGGCAGGCGAGTACCTCGACGAGGACAACTGGAAGAACTTCTTCCTGAGAATATCACAGTCTCTCGGCCCCGTTCGGGTGGGCGGATTCGGATACTCATGCAACACGAAGGTGAATACAGTGAGCGGAATGGCGGAGAACGCACACTGGTACGCCGGTGTGGACGGGACCCTGGATTGGACGGACAAGCTGCAGCTCAACGCTCAGTACCTCTGGCGGGAGGACGAAAACCCATGGCTCCAGACTGTCGGGGCAACGAAGGTAGAGACTCGGGGCGGGTTCGCCGAGCTGATCCTTGCTCCTCAGGGAGAGAACGGAAGACACTGGATCATATTGCTGTACAATTACATAGACTCGCAGCAGAAGGATCTTGACCTGAATTCCGGCACCCTGTCTTACAGCTGGCTGCTCAGGCGCAACCTGAGGCTCACCGCCGAGGGCACTTACAACGATACGCAGGAGACTTACCGGTTTACCGGTGGATTTGTCTCCGCTTTTTAGGGTATAGTACGGCCTGCGCCAAGAGATCCACGGATCCGTGGCGGGACCGTTATCATAAATGTCACTGTAACCTGCAGAAGGGGGATGCCTTATGGCGATTCTTCAGCCTTCCGATATCGTCGAGATCGGAATCGAGAAAGAGATCAAGCGCCGCGACTTCTACGCGCTGGCCGCCGAGCAGTTTTCGGGCAATGCCGAGCTGGCCGGGCTCTTCGGCAAGCTGCGCGACTGGGAGGAACAGCATATAAAGAAGTTCAAAAAGATCCGCGACGAGGTCAAGGGCGGCCACTACGCCGAGTCTTACCAGGGCGAGATCCATGAGTACATGGCCGCTGTCGTTGACAGCGACCTTTACGAGAATCTCGATGCCGAGTCTTTCGCCCGCCAGATCAAGACACCTGAAGCCGCGCTCGACGCGGGCATCGGGTTCGAGAAGGACGCGATACTTTTCTTCGGCGGACTGGCCCCATTCGTCGATCCGAAATCGAAAAAGGTCATCGAGGAGCTGATCGGCGAGGAGCAGCAGCACATGATACAGCTCTTCGAGATGAAGAAGAAACTGTAGATATATCCCCGCGGCCCGGCGCGAGAGGCTGCGGGAAACATTCAACGCGGCTGAGGCGTAATCGAGACATACTGGGCATCATGTGCGCTTCCGCGAAACGCTGGTGTGCGTGATTTTCAATATATCCCTGAAGTATCACTTTTACTCCGTCACCCCTGGAGGTGAGACGTGAAATCGTTCCTCAGGTCCTTTTTTGCTTCTCTTCTTGCAATCACGGTGGTGATCGTCGTCATTGTCGGCGTAATCGCTTCCAAGACGTCGGAAAAGCCCGAGATCAAGAAGGGTTCGTGGCTGGTCATCGACCTGTACGGCGACATAACGGAATACGACCCCCCGTCAAGCTTCATGGGAGAGGTCATCGGCGGCAAGGGCGAGACTCTCACGCGAGTCCTCTGCAACCTCGACAAGGCCCGCGTCGATGACCGTATAGAGGGCGTGATATTCAAGATGTCGTCGAGTAACGGAGCTGGCCGGGGCATGCTCGAGGAGATGCGGGCGGCCGTCAAGAAGGTCCAGGCATCGGGGAAGAAGGTGTACGGGTATTCGGATTCGATGAACAGGCACACATACTATCTCGCCGGCGCTTGCGACTCGCTCTTCATGCCGCCGACGGCCTACATGAATTTCCTCGGGTTCTCGGTCACGACGGAGCACATCAAGGGAACGCTGGACAAGCTTCACATCAACCCCAACCTTCACAGGATCAAGGACTACAAGAGCGCCGCCGAGATGATCACCCGCGAGGACATGTCGCAATATTCGCGAGAGAACAAGGACTGGATGCTCGATGAGTACTGGGACCTCTACTGCTCCGCTCTCGCCGAGGACCGTGGATTTACCGAGGAGCAGATAATCGCGGCGATGGATAAGGCTCTGTTTCCCATAGATGACGCCGTGGCGGCGGGTTTCGTCGACTCAGCCATGTACTGGGACGGGCTCGTCGACATGCTCAAAGGCGGCAGTGAGGACCTCGAGACCGTCAGCCAGGCCACCTACGCCAAGGTCAAGCCGAAGGAACTCGGCATGGGCGGCAAGAAGAAGATAGCGGTCGTGCACGCGCAGGGCATGATAGGCGGCCGCAGCAGCAAGATCGACCCGATGTTCGGCATCATGATGGGGCACGAGTCGATCAACGCGCAGCTCCGCAAGGCCCGCAGGGATAAGGACGTGGTGGCCGTGATCTTCAGGGTCAACAGTGGAGGGGGAGAAAGCCTCGCCAGCGACATGATGGGGCACGAGGTCGCGATCACCGCCGAAGAAAAGCCGGTAATCGTGTCGATGGTCGACGTCGCAGCTTCGGGCGGGTACATGATCTCTTATCGCGCCACGAAGATGATCGCCGATAAGGCGACGGTCACCGGGTCGATCGGGTCGATCAACGCCAAGTTCAATATGAAGGGGTTCTACGATATGCTCGGTATCACCCACGACTTCGCTGCGAAGGGGCCCCGGGCGATGATGTACTCCGACTTCAGCGACTTTACCCCGGAAGAGCGCCAGATCTTCGAGAAGGACCACTGGAAAGGGTTCAACGCCTGGCTGCAGGATGTTGCCGACCACCGCGGCATGACTTTCGAGGAGGCCGGAAAGCTCGCGATGGGCCGCGTCTGGACAGGGCGCCAGGGCGTGGAAAACGGCCTGATAGACGGGACGGGCGGCCTCGACAGGGCGATCGAGATGGCCAGAGAGCTGGCGGAGGTCAAGGAGGACGAGAAGGTCTCGATCGTGCATTACCCTCAGCCGCAGTCGTTCATAGAATCGCTTATGGCGGGAGGCGGATTCTCCACCGCCGCCAGGTACGTGGTGTGGCGCTTCGTGCATGAAGATGTCTCGGAGACATGGGACATGGTCACCAGCCGCCGCATGAACATGATGCCTGAGATGGAGATCAGATAATCCTCCTCCCGATCGAGAGACACGTAGGGGCCGCAGCATCAGCCGCGGCCCCTACGTCATCCTTTTCCCCTTATGCCCTTTCAGCGACGGATCGCGGAGGGAGGCCGGGGCCGCCCGGTTGACACTGCCTCCACCCAGCGTGTAGTCTCATGAGGCACCCGGTTTCACTTGAGAGGAGAGACCCGATGAAGGATCGTCTCAGATCTGTTCTGGTACTGCTCGCGGCCGTTCTGGCAGCTGCCGTTTCCGTATCAGCCGGCGAGGCCGCGGGAAAGCGCGCCTTTACGGCCGAGGACCTCTGGAAGATTAAGCGGCTCGGTTCTTTGGCGCTTTCGCCGGACGGGCGTCTGGCCGCGGTCGTAGTGACGGGATACGACATCGAAGAGAACAGGGGAGACGGAGATATCTGGCTCGTCAACACGGAAGACGGCGGAGCGAGGCGGTTTACGACTGGCGAGACGTCGGAGAGCTCTCCCGCCTGGAGCCCGGACGGCAGGATGCTGGCCTTTGCCGCGAAACGCGACGGCGAGAAGCCCCAGCTTCAGATAATCCCACTCGGCGGAGGAGAGGCCGAAGAGATTACCGACATGCCCCTGGGCGTATCGAGTCCCACGTGGCTTCCCGACGGCAGGCGCGTAGTCTTCGTCTCTCCCGTTCTGCCGGGATACGAGCAGGACCTCGACTCGATGAAGGTGGAGATAGACAGGAGGGCCGGGAGCAAGGTCTCAGCGAAGGTCACCGAGGACGTCTTCTATCGGTACTGGGACCACTGGCTGACGGACGGATATGTCAATCATCTCTTCGTGATAGACATCGGAACGCGTGAAGTAAGGGACCTCATGGCCGGCTGGGACCGTCTGACCGGAGCCAGCGGCCTCGGCTACGATGTCTCTCCCGACGGCGGGGAGATCGCCTTCTCCGCGTTCCGTTACGGCGCGCCATACGATTCGCTCACCACCGACATATATCTTGTCGATGTGGAAAGCCCGGGGAAGCCTGAGAACCTCACGGCGAGGAACCCGGCCAACGACTTCTCTCCCTATTACACGCCCGACGGGAAGTATATCCTCTACGGCGCGCAGAAGATCGTCGGCTTCTACGGCGATCGAGTGCGGCTTGTACGCTACGACCGCAAGACCTTCGGGAAGAAACTGCTGACCGAGTCGTTCGACCGCTCGCCTTCCGGCTGGGTGACAGGAGCGAAATCGAAGACCGTGTATTTCGAAGCCGGCGACCGCGCCATGGAATCGCTCTTTTCGGTCAGGATCGACGGCGGCGATGTAAGGGAGATATACCGCGGCGGGTCTAACGGCTCGGTCGGCGTGACTCCGAGGGGCCGTCTCGTCTTCCTGCACCAGGACAACTCGCAGCCGGGCACAGTCTATTCTATAAAGGTGAACGGCAAAGGCCTCAGGAAGCTCACCGATCTCAACGACGAGCTCCTCGCGGGCATAGAATGGGGACGGATGGAGGATGTCTGGTTCAAGGGAGCCGACGGCGAGGACGTCCAGATGTTCGTCATGTATCCGCCTTTCTTCAGCGACGAGGACCGGACGAAGAAATGGCCGCTTCTCGTCCTCGTTCACGGTGGTCCTCACGGGACGTTCGGTGACGATTTCCACCCGAGATGGAACTCTCAGCTCTTCGCCGCCCCGGGTTACGTCCTGGCGATGGTCAACTTCCACGGCTCGTCGACGTTCGGACAGGATTTCGCGGACGCGATCACCGGCGAGCAGGGCCGCAAGCCGTTCCTCGACGTGATGGCCGCGGTCGACGTCATGCTCGAGAAGGGCTTTATCGACGAGAAGCGGATGGCGGTCGCCGGTGGCAGCTACGGCGGGTACCTCGTGAGCTGGATAGCGACTCAGACCGACAGGTTCGCGTGCGCGATCAATCACGCCGGCGTTTTCGACCTGCTGGTGCAGTTCGGCTCGGACTGGACGTTCGGGAGGCCGCGCGCTTACGGTGGGAACCCGTGGGACAGCGTGGACAAGGTGACCCGCTGGTCTCCGGCGCACAACATGAAGGATTACGTCACGCCGACGCTCATCGTGCACGGTGAGCTCGACTACCGCGTTCCCGTAGGCAACGGGCTGGAGGCGTACGGCATGCTCAAGCAGAAGGGCGTGCCAGCGAGATTTATTTATTTCCCCGACGAGAACCACTGGGTGCTCACTCCGCAAAACTCGATCTTCTGGTATGGTGAGTTCCACGGATGGCTCAGGCGCTGGATAGGGGCCGGGCCGGATGTGCAGTGGTAGCGGGCTTGTGACGCGCGGGCCGGGCCGGATGTACCGGAACGGGCACGCCGGTCTCGCGCAAATATGAAAAGAGAGGGATAGAGATGAATAACGGAATGATCCTGCTTCTCCTGCTGCCGCTGGCCCTGGCGGTACTGCTTCCCGAGGATGCTCAATCCTTCGACAGGTTGACGGGGCGGATGGACGCTTCGCGCTCCGAGGTGATCGCCGAGCACGGCATGGTATGCTGCGCCCACCCTCTCGCCGCGCAGATCGGGATCGACATACTGAAGAAGGGAGGGACCGCAGTCGACGCGGCGATCGCGGTCAACGCGGCGCTCGGGCTGATGGAGCCCGTGGCGAACGGCGTCGGCGGCGACCTCTTCGCGATCGTATGGGACGCGAAGACGCAGAAGCTCTACGGGCTCAACGCGAGCGGGCGCTGCCCCGGGCTGCTCACTATCGAGGAAGCGGCAAAGGCGGGGTACGAGGAGTATCTTCCCTACACTGGTTTCGTGCCGCAGACAGTCCCCGGCTGCGTGGACGGGTGGTACGAGCTTCACGGCAGGTTCGGAAAGCTCTCGATGAAGGATATCCTCGCCCCGGCGATAAGGTACGCCGAAGATGGGTTCCCCGTAACGGAGGTTATCGCCTATTACTGGGATCTCGGCAGCAGGCGGCTCAAGGACCAGCCTAATTTCGCCGCAACGTACATGCCGGGCGGGGCGGCTCCCCGCAAGGGGGAGATATTCCGCAATCCAGACCTCGCCGGCACTCTCAGTATGATCGTCAAGGGCGGCCGCAACGCGTTCTACGAAGGTGAGATCGCCAGGACCATAGACAGGTTCTGCCGGGAGCACGGCGGTTACCTGCGTTACGACGATTTCGCGAAGCACACATCGACGTGGGTCGAACCGGTCGGCACGGGCTACCGGGGCTACGAGGTCTGGGAGCTGCCGCCGAACGGGCAGGGGATCGCGGTGCTGCAGATGCTGAACATCCTCGAGGCCTACGACATCGCCTCGATGGGTTTCGGGAGCGCCGACTACCTCCATTACCTGATCGAGGCGAAGAAGCTCGCTTTCGAGGACAGGGCGAGGTTCTACTCCGACCCCGACTTCAACGACATCCCAGTCGGCGGTCTCGTGTCAAAGCAGTACGCGGCGAGGCGCCGGGAGCTTATCAGCCACGACAGGGCGCTGAGGCAGATCGAGGCGGGCGACCCGCTGCTCGAGGGAGGCGAGACCACGTATCTCGTGGTGGCCGACAAGGACCGTAACTTCGTGTCACTGATCCAGAGCAATTACGCCGGCTTCGGCTCGGGTCCCGTTCCCGACGGGCTCGGGTTCTGCATACAGGACCGCGGCGCTCTGTTCAACCTCGATCCATCGCACCCCAACGCGCTCGAGCCGGGTAAGAGGCCGTTCCACACGATTATCCCGGCGATGGTGACCAGGGACGGGCAGCCGGTATTCGCTTTCGGAGTGATGGGCGGATCGATGCAGCCGCAGGGCCACGTCCAGGTCCTGTGCAACATAATCGACTTCGGGATGGGGATACAGGAGGCGGGAGACGCCCCGAGGATAAGGCACGACGGATCGTCGCAGCCGACCGGGCAGGTCATGACCGACGGAGGCAGAGTGGTCTTCGAGAGCGGGATCCTTCCCGAAGTGATCCGTGAGCTCATGGCGCGCGGCCACTCGATCGGCAAGGACAACGGCGGGTTCGGTGGGTACCAGGGGATCTGGTGGGACCGCGACAGGAACGTCCTGATCGGAGGCACAGAGTCGCGCAAGGACGGCTGCGCGCTGGGGTACTGAAGGACGGTCATCGATAGCCGCCCCCCGGTGCATGAACGCCGTCAGGCCGGCCTATTCGAGGTTGATCGTATGCTCCGGCCATTCGCCGGGCATCGCGATAGTGTAGCTTATTCTGATCTCGATCTTCCCGCCCGCTTCAGGCTTGAGGTTCCAGGTCATGATCCCGTCCTCACCTGACTCGTCGGGCTTGGGCGCGATGTCGACGTCCTCTACCTTTACTTCTTTGAGCGTCGAGACGGGGACCCTGTCCTGCAGGACGACCTCTGCCGCTTCCTTCTTGAAGTTCTCCAGGGTGATCAGGTAGTGATACCTGATCTTCCTCCACTTCTTCCCCTCCTTCTCGACGTACTCGCGCTTCTCGAGCTTGTGTTCGACCTTCACGTCCTGGTCGACGCCGAGATGAAGCGGGAACTCCTGCCCGCCGGCGAAAGTCTCGAGCTGCTGCCTTCCTACGAACGTCGAGCTTTTCCCTCCACCCGGCGCCTCCGTGTCGATGTAGACCTCGGCTACGCCGGCGAGGATGGGCGCTCCGAGCGTATTAGTGACAAGGCCCTTTACGAACACATCGCTTCTGAGGCGTGGCGCCGTGTAAAGCGAGAGCACGGCGGGCATCTCTCCCCCGGTGATGCGTATCCTCTTCGAGTCGGCCCCCGTCTCGAGATCGATCCTGGCGGGGACGTGGAAACTCGCGGCGAATTCCGACGAGGCGACCTCCGCCTCAACGTAGCCGGCGCGGCCGCCGCGCACAGGCAGCCCTTCATCCGGCATGCCGGGGTATAGCTCTTCCGCCTCGGTCAGGCTCTCTGCCCTGTCTTCGATTATCAATGATTTCTTGGCCCTGAGCATCCTCTGGCTCAGGTAATACGGCTGCAGTTCTGGCGGCGCCGCGCCCGCGTGCGGCATCGCTGTCGACAGGGTGACGTCGACATCCTTCCAGTCCTCGCCGGTGGTCTGCCTGATCCTCGCGTTATAGACCAGTGCGACTTCCTTATTCTTGTGGTCGAAACCGATACGGTACTCGGGTACCCACTCCGCCCCCGGGACTATGTATGTCAGCTCCAGCGTCAGGTCCCCGGCGGATTCCACGGCGCAGTCGATCGCGACACGGTAGCCCGACCTGTTGCCCTGCTTTATCAGCTGCATCTCGCGCTTTATCCAGTTTATGTCTTCCTCGGTCTTCTGCTTCTTCCTGTTAAGCGCGTAGACCCGCTCGTCGGCGCCGGTTCGCTCGGACTGCAGGAAATCCATCAGTGCCTTCCATCCGTCGACCTGGAATATCTCCGATGGAAACTCCTTGGCCTGGGTTTGCTGCATAGGAAGCCTGCCGAGTTGCTCGACAAACTGCAGGCGTACCTGCAGCGCGTTCACCTCGATGTCGATCGAGTCCCTGCGCGCCACCAGTGCTTCGAGCTTCTTGTACAGTTCGGTATATCTCGGGTTCTCGGCCGGGTCCTCCTGGACCCTGATCGCGTCAGTGCCGATGATACCGACTTTCGCGGTCCCATGCCCCTCGACTTGGAGGGAAGCGGCGTCGAAGCCGGAAGGCAGGTCGTCGCAGAAGATGCGGACCTGTCCGCTCTTGAGCGTGACGGCTCCCGATCGCCTGACCTGGACCTGCCCCCTGTAGATGGTAGCGGTGATAACGCTGGTCTTCAGCTCCGCTTCGGCAGGCTTGCCTGCGGGGACTCCCGGAGCCGGGAAGGCGGCTGTCAGGGATAGAATGGCAAGTACGGCCGTCAGATATCTGGTCGCGAGATTTGACATCTCTTTCCCCCTGGGGTTAAGGACGTCTCTATTGAAAACGTAAAAACGCTTCCATGTCAATCTGAATGGAAAACGCCGGGATGTCATCCGTATAGACATCCCGGCGCTTCCTGCTGCCGCGGGCTATCAATGCAGCGCTGACGCTGGGTGGAACGGCCAGCCGAGCGCCGGCAGATATCTATGTTCGATTATCGGAGGCTCAAGAGGTGGCGGCATCAAAATGGGTTTCTGATTCAATATAAGAAACGCGATGCCCCCGGTCAAATCATCGTGGGTTGAATTTCTGTCTCACAGGGGATCCCCGGCGACAGGTCTACGTTCCGGATCCTATACCGGGCAGCTATAGTAGCGTTTTCGCAACGATATCGGTTGAACGGCGCCCGCCGGGGATGTATCTTTATCACAGCATGGTATCGAACAACGACATAATCCTCGACAGCATAGCGGACGGCGTCTTTACGGTCGATCTCGACTGGCGGATAACTTCCTTCAACGCGGCCGCCGAGAGGATCACCGGGATGTCGAGAGACGAGGCGGTCGGCAGGTTCTGCGCCGAGGTCTTCAGGGCGACCGTATGCGAGGAATCCTGCGTGCTTCGCCGGACCATGGAGAGCGGGGAGCAGGTGATAAACGAGGAGATCTCTATCGTGCGCTCGGACGGGGAGACGATACCGGTAAGCATATCGACGGCTCTGCTGCGGGACGCCGACGGCGAGATCGTAGGCGGCGTCGAGACGTTCCGCGACCTCTCGGTGATCGAGGAGCTGCGCAGGGAGCTGAGCGCGTCACGCACCTTCCACGACATCATCAGCAAGAACCACAGGATGTTCGATCTGTTCGACATAATGCCCGACCTCGCCGAGAGCGAGAGCACCGTCCTGATCGTCGGAGAGAGCGGGACGGGCAAGGAGCTGTTCGCCAGGGCCGTTCACAACCTTAGCCCGCGGCGCTCCGGCCCGATCGTGACGGTCAACTGCGGAGCGCTCCCGGACACACTTCTGGAGGCGGAGCTTTTCGGCTACAAGGCGGGCGCCTTCACCGACGCTCGCAGGGACAAGCCTGGCAGGTTCGCGATGGCCGACGCAGGTACGATCTTTCTCGACGAGATAGGTGACGTATCGCCGGCCACGCAGGTAAAGCTTCTGCGGGTCCTTCAGGAGCGGGTATACGAGCCGCTTGGTGCCACCGCATCGGTGAAGGCGGACGTGAGAGTGATCGCGGCGACGAACAGGGACCTCGAATCTATGGTCGAGGAAGGGACCTTCCGCAGGGACCTGTATTACAGGATCAATGTAGTCCGGCTGAAGATCCCGCCGCTTCGCGAGCGGAGAGAGGACATACCCCTTCTCGTCGATCATTTCATCGGCAGGTTCAACAGGCTGCGGGGGCGTGCCGTGACGGGAGTGACGGCCGAAGTGATGTCGGCGCTGATGGGGCACGATTATCCGGGGAATGTAAGGGAGCTCGAGAACATCATCGAGCACGCCTTCGTGCTCTGCCGCTCGGGGATGATCGGCATGAGGCACCTGCCCGACAGCTTCAGGCCTGTCGAGGGAGCGCAGCATCCCGCCGAGACGGCCAGCCTGGCCGAGCTCGAAGGAAGGTATCTGATCGAGGCACTCAGGCGCAATGGCTGGAACAGGGAGCGGACCGCCCGAGAACTCGGCATGCACAAGACCACGCTGTGGAGAAAGATAAAGCGCCTGGGCATCGAGCTGCCCGCGAAGGACGGCAGGAACCGTCATTCCTCCTGAATGTCCACATTGTATCATCCAGCATGACCATTCCCCCGCCCGGCGGGCATATAATTGCGTATATGCAATTTTATGCCGTTTAATATAGTTGCATATGAGCAACTATACGGGCGGCCGAGGCGGGTATACGGGCATCTATCCGTCATTATAACATATTATGATAATATCAGATATACAATCTAATCCCCTTCGGGCAGATCGGGGCACGGAAGATGCTTTATGGGGTTTCGAGGCATTATTGCAATGAAACTGGCGATACCGATAAGAGATGGAAGGATCTCGCCCGTATTCGACGCGGCGGGCAGGTTTCTCGTGGTCGAATTCGACGGGAAGGAACCCGCCCGTCGCTCGGAGTACACCGTCATGGAGCCGGGAGGCGAAGCGCGGGCCGCCCTCCTGAGGGAACTCGGCGTCTCGCTGCTTATCTGCGGGGCGATCTCGAACAGGGCTTCGCGTATAGTCGAGAGGTGCGGCATCGAGCTGATGCCTTGGCTCGTAGGAGAGATAGACGATGTCATAGAAGCTTACTGCATGGGTTCGCTCGGCGGCGAAGGGTTCATCATGCCGGGATGCCGGCGGGGACATGGAGCCGGACGTGGAAACAGGCAGGGCAGGAGATTCATATGGCGCGGTGAAGACCGCGGGGCCGCGGGTGATGATTCCAGGAGAAAACCTGGGAACAGCACCGGGCGTGGCGGCGGAAGGAGGAACAGGGAATGAAGATAGCGATCTCGGCGGCAGGGAGCAGGCCGGACAGCCCGATGGACGCACGGTTCGGAAGGGCAGGCTACTTCCAGATCTTCGATACCGAGACAGATGAATACGAGGTCATCGATAACACCCAGGGCATGGATGCCATGCAGGGGGCCGGCATACAGGCAAGCGAGCTCGTGGCTGGCCGCGGCGTCTCGGTCCTCATAACGGGACACTGCGGGCCCAAGGCCTTCAGGGTCCTGAGCGGCGCCGGCATCAAGGTGATGCTGTGCGGCGGCGGAACGGTGGAGAACGCCCTGGAAAAATACAGGTCCGGCAGCCTCGAGGAAGCCGCCGGTCCGGATGTCAACAGCCATTGGGGCTGAAAGGAGGAGATGACATGCCAGGAGGAGACAGGACAGGTCCGAGAGGAGAAGGAGCGCGGACGGGCAGGGCGGCGGGCTACTGCAGCGGATATGATTCTCCCGGGTACATGAATGTGGGAGTGGGATACGGGGGCAGGGGGATGCGAGGCCGGGCCGGTGGCTTCGGCAGGGGCTACAGGCACATCTTTTACGCGACGGGACTTCCACGCTGGATGCGCGGCGGGCGGCGGCAGTGGCCGTTTTACCCGGATGTGTATCCTGAAGAACTGGCTGGGCCCGCCGGGCTAAAGGATGATATCGGATCTCTCAGGCGGGAAGCGGACATACTCGAGGAGAGGCTCAGGGCGGTCACCGAGAGGATCAAGGATCTCGAATCCGATCAGGAAAAGGATAACGGCTGATCAATGAGAATAGCTGTAGCAAGCGGCAAAGGGGGGACGGGAAAGACTACCGTAGCAGTCAACCTGGCCGTCACGGCTGCGAGAGTGGGCCTCCGGGCGTCGTATGTGGATTGCGACGTGGAGGAGCCGAACGGCCACATTTATCTCAAGCCCGAAACAGGTCTTTCCCTCCCCGTTGCCGTCGAAGTCCCCGAGGTGGACCAATCCCTGTGCACGGCATGCGGAAAGTGCTCGAAGATCTGCCGCTTCAGGGCGATCGCCGTCCTGGCTGACCGCGCGATGACCTTCCCAGAACTCTGTCACGGATGCGGAGGCTGTTTTCTCGTCTGCCCGGTCGATGCGCTCAAGCGCGAAAGGCGGCTGGCCGGAAGGGTCGAAACAGGTGTTTCGAAGATCGCCTCGGACGGGGACGACCGGGCCGATTCCAGCGGGAACGAAGATATCACGTTCGTGCAGGGGATCCTCAATGTGAGGGAAGCGATGCCCCTGCCAGTGATAAGGGAAGTCAAAAAGCATATACCTGACCGGGATATCGTAATCGTGGACTGTCCGCCGGGTAACTCCTGCCCGATGGTAGAATCGGTGCGCGGTGCGGACAGGGTGATACTGGTCACCGAGCCGACGCCGTTCGGCCTCAACGATCTCGAAATCGCCCTTGAGACGGTAAGAGAGATGGATATCCCGGTCGATATAGTAATGAACAGGTGCGATCCGGGCGGCGGCCCGGGCCTCGAGAGGCCCGGTGTGATCGCCAGGATACCGGAATCCCGCGAGACCGCGCAAATCGGCTCAAGAGGAGGGATCGTCTCCCTCGAGTCGAAGGAATTCGCGGGGATCATGAAGGGGATCCTCGAAAAGATCCTTCGGTCCGGCAGAGGAGCGACATGATGAAGGGAGCGGGAGATTGAAGGAGCTGGTCGTCATTAGCGGAAAAGGGGGGACGGGCAAGACGAGCATTGCGGCGTCTCTAATCAGCCTGGCCGGCAGGGTAGTAGCCGCCGACTGTGATGTGGACGCGGCCAACCTTCATCTCGTCATAAAACACGAAGTGCGAAAGAGCACGCCCTTTCAAGGGGGCAGCAAGGCCGTCATCGACCCGGCCCTCTGCGTATCGTGCGGAAAATGCCAGGAGCTGTGCCGTTTTGATGCCATCAGTAATCATGACAGTGGGTTCCGTGTCGATAAATTCGCTTGTGAAGGGTGCGGCGTGTGTGCATATTTCTGTCCCGAAGGGGCCGTAACGCTGCACGATGAAAAAGGCGGAGAGTGGTTCCTCTCCGATACGGCTACGGGTCCGATGGTCCATGCCCGGCTTGCCGCGGGCGGGGAGAATTCGGGCAAACTCGTCACAATCGTCCGGAACGAGGCAAAGAAGGTGGCCTCCGCCGGGGGGTTCGAAACGATCATCGTAGACGGAGCTCCCGGGATCGGCTGTCCCGTCATCGCTTCGATCACAGGCGCGGATGCAGTGCTTATCGTTACGGAGCCTACGCTTTCCGGGGCGCATGACATGGAGCGGGTCCTGGAGCTCGCAGGCCATTTCGGCGTGAGGGCTCTGCTGGCAGTCAACAGATACGATATAAACAGCGAGATCGCATCTCAGATCTCCGAATACGCTGCCAGCCACGGAGTCCCCGTCGCGGGTATGATCCGGTACGATCCCGACGTCACCCGCGCTCAGATGAACGGGATCAGTGTAGTCGAATACTCCGACGGCCCGGCAGCGACCGATATCAGGCTGCTCAGCGAGGCCGTAACTGAATACCTGGGACTGGAGGAAAAATGAGCGACAATATGGATCAGGAAAAACTCGATAACAGACTCTCCAGGATAAAGCACAAGGTCCTGGTCCTTTCCGGCAAGGGAGGGGTCGGAAAGAGCACCGTGGCAGTGAATCTCGCCGTGGCCCTGGCCGCGGCCGGCAAGAAGACGGGACTGCTTGATGTCGACATACACGGTCCGAGCATTCCCAAGATGCTGGGCCTCGAGAACATGCCGCTGCACGGCACGGGAGAATCGATATCCCCGCTGGAAGTCGGCGACAATCTCAGGGTCATGTCGATAGGTTTTCTACTCAGGAATACCGACGACGCGGTCATATGGCGCGGCCCGATGAAGATGGGCGTCATCAGGCAGTTTCTCTCCGACGTGGAGTGGGGAGACCTCGATTATCTCATCATAGATTCGCCTCCCGGCACCGGTGACGAGCCGCTTTCAGTCGCCCAGCTGATCCCCGACGCCGACGGGGCCGTGATAGTGACTACCCCCCAGAGCGTGGCTCTCATAGACGTCCGTAAATGCGTGACCTTCTGCAGGCAGCTCGGGCTCCCCGTGATAGGCGTGGTCGAGAACATGAGCGGGTTCGTATGCCCCCACTGCGGCGAGAGGACCGAGCTCTTCAAGAGCGGTGGAGGCGGGGAGATGGCCGACGACATGGAGGTCCCCTTCCTCGGGGCCGTTCCGTTCGATCCGGCGGTGGTCCTCGCTGCCGACATGGGAGAGCCATTCATAGTCAAGCATGCCGGAACGGAGACGGGAAAGATCTTCGCCGCCCTCGCGGTGCCTCTGCTGGCGCTGAAGAAGCGTGAGGCTCCGGCCGCGTCATCAGCGTGCGGGAGCTGCAGTTCCTGCACGGACGGGTCGGGAAGGATGAAGATCGCCCTTCCGGTCGACGGGGGGAAGGTGAGCAGCCATTTCGGGCACGCGGAGAAGTTCGCCATATTCGAAGTGGACTGCTCGAGTAACTCCATCGCCGATTCGATAGAGGCGGTCCCTCCCCCGCACGAGGAGGGAGTGCTGCCCGAGTGGCTCCGCGATCAGGGCGTGAACCTGATCATCGCGGGCGGACTGGGCAGAAAGGCCAGGCAGCTCTTCGAAGAGATGGGCATCGATGTCGTCACCGGCGCGCCGAAAGACGAGCCGGCCTCGGTGGTCAGGTCGCACCTGGACGGGACGCTTGAATCGGGCGACAACGCCTGCGGACACGGGGCCGGCGGCGAGGCGGGCGGAGGGTGTGGAGACGCGCCGGGCGGCTGCGGAGGCCACTGACCGGGACGGGGAGCGCAGGGCATGGATCTGGTGTCACCTGAATTTCTCGATCATTTCATGAATCCGCGCAACTGCGGAACGGTCGAGGACCCCGACGGAACGGGTATGGGAGGGTCTCCCGATTGTGACGACTGGCTCCTGCTGACTATCAGGGTCGAGGCGGGAAGGCTGGCCGACGTACGTTTCCAGTGCAGGGGCTGCTCGGCGGCGATCGCGACATCGAGCGCTACGACGGTGCTGGCGAAGGGAATGACGATCGAGGAGGCCGAAGGGCTTTCCGCCTCGCAGATTGAAGAGGCTGTCGGAGGCCTGACGGAGGAGAAAAGGCACTGCTCGCTGCTCGGCGAGGAGGCTCTCAAAGGCGCGATAGAAGATTTCCGGAGACGCGGAGCAGGCTCCGGGGATACGATAGATCAGTAGTTTGCATAAAGTCGGAGGAAGGAGTCCCGCAGTGGAAGATATCAGGAAGAGATCGAGGGATACACAGTGCGTTCACGCCAGCCTCATGGAAGATGCCAACGGCGCGGTGGTTCCGCCGATATACCAGACATCCACATTCAAATTCCGCGACGCCGATCATGGAGCGGCTCTCTTTGCCGGGCGTGAGAAGGGGTACATCTACACCCGGATGGCAAATCCGACGGTACAGGGGGCGGAGAACGCCGTCGCCGTGCTCGAGGGCGGATATGCCGGCGTCGGGTGCGCTTCCGGAATGGCGGCGCTCCACCTTGCGTTCGCGTCGGTGCTCAAGGCTGGCGACCATGTCGTCTGCAGCGAGTCTGTGTACGGGCCCGTGGTCGGCCTGCTCAAAACGCAGTTCGGCAACCTCGGCGTCACGGTGACATTCGTCGACACCTCCGACCTCGGAGCGGTCAGGGCGGCCATGACCCCGAAGACGACCCTCGTCCACGTAGAGACACCGGGCAACCCCACGCTGGTGGTCACCGACCTCGCGGCCGTGGCCGAGATCGCGCATGGCAACGGAGCAAAGATGACGGTAGACAACACGTTCATGAGCCCCATCCTGCAGAGGCCGCTCGAGCACGGGGCCGACATCGTGATCCACTCGATGACCAAGTTCCTCAACGGGCACGCCGATGTGGTCGCGGGCATGGTCGTGGTCAGGGACAAAGAGGCATACGGCCATATGCGCCGGATGTCGAACGCCATAGGCGGGACGATAGATCCGTTCAACTCCTTTCTCGTGGCCAGGGGGATCAAGACCCTGGCCATCCGCATGAGGCACCACTGTGAAAGCGGCATGAAGGTCGCAGAGTTCCTCGCCGGGCACCCGAAGGTGGAGAAGGTGATGTACCCCGGGCTTGAGTCCGACCCGGGATACAAGGTCCATAATAATCAGGCGGACGGTCCCGGCGGCCTGATCAGCTTCGAGCTTGTCGGCGGGCTGGACGCGGGCAAGGTCCTGATGAACTCTGTGAGGCTGTGTGTGCTCGCCGTAAGCCTTGGCGGTGTCGAGACGCTGATCCAGCACCCGGCGTCTATGACCCACGCGAGCATGGGAGCCGAGGTCCGAAGACAGGCGGGCATCACCGACGGGCTCGTCAGGATCTCGGTAGGGATCGAGGACGTCTCCGAGATAATCGCCGACCTCGAACAGGGGCTCGACAGGGTATGAATAACGAAACAGAGGCGACGACTGGAGGGAAAGGGATGATCTGGAGACCCGCCGCCCCGGAGCGGCGCGAACTGGACGAGAGCCGGCAGTACAGGGAAACGCGCAACGGACAGTTCCTCGATCACGGCCTCGACAGGGCCGGCATGACGGGGTTCGTCGTCGATGCGGCGGAGCCGCTGCCGGGCAGCGTTCTCGACATCGGTACGGGCAGGGGATTGATAGCGGTCGAGCTCGCGCGGCGCGGCGCCGGCGTGACGACGGTCGACATGTCGGAGGAGATGCTCAGGTCCGCTTACCTGTACGCGGTCGATACCGGAGTGGCCGACAGGATCGAGTTCTACCTCGCCGACGGCGGCGACCTTCCTTTCGATGAGGGCAGTTTCGAGGTCGTCACGATGATCAACGTCCTCCATCACCTCGAGGATCCCGAGGCGGTTCTTCCAGAGATCGCCAGAGTGCTGGCTCCCGGCGGCAGGCTCGTAGTCTCCGATTTCACCGACCGCGGGTTCGAGATACTCGAGGAGATCCACCGCCTGGAAGGGCACGGTCACGACAGGTACACGGGCGAGACGGTCGACAGCTTCGCCGCGAGGCTCGTCGGCGCCGGGCTGAAGTGCGTCGGGAGGGACAGCAGGTTTCATCAGCAGGTGATGGTGGCTGAGAAAGTCTGAATTCTTCGAGAAGGGAGCGCAGAAGATGGAAAATGGTAACGGAAAGCACAATGCCGCGCAGAGCGCGAGCATGGTCGGTCCGGTATGGTACATCGGATGGCTGTTCACTGTCGCGTTCGTTCACCTTTCATTCGGCAAAGCCTTGCTGGCGCTGCTGATCTGGCCTTATTACCTCGGCTCGAAGCTCGGTTGACGCCGTGGAGCGCTTTCGGCCATACAGGCGGGGCGCGGCCATGACCTTTCAGATAAACAGAACTGGCGCATAGCGACTTCCCTGCTGTATCTTCTTATGGACATGGTGAGTCATCGGCCTACATCCGTGGAGTCATCTTAATGAAACACAACAGATCTCTATGCACGCTCGCACTACTTGTCATCGCGGCGCATACGGTCCCCTCGCCTGTCCGGGCCGGGGACATCCCGGTCACAAGACAGATGGTCCGCGAGAAGATCCGGGAAGGGATGAGCCTGCGTGCGCGGGAGCTCGAAAAGGCCCGCGAGATGGGAATCCCTGTCCGTGGCGAACTGCCCGGTGGCGGCCTATTCGAGCTCATGACCCTGTCCACCAGGGTGCCCACTTATTTCATAACACAGAACGAGGACGCAGCCAGGTCCACAAGGACCGACAGCGTTCAAGCTGTCTTCGGCGGGGCTCCAGGCTTCACCCTGGGTCTCTGGGACGGCGGAGCGCCGAGAGTGACCCATCAGGAACTGGCCGGAAGAGCGGTATGGAAGGACGATTTCGGCTACGCGACGCACCCTCATTCGACGCATGTCGGCGGGACGATGATAGGAGCCGGGGTCGTGGCCCGGGCCAAGGGTATGGCCTTCCAGGCAAACCTGATCTCGTACGAATGGTCGTTCGACGATCTCGAAGCGGACCTCGAGGCGCGCGACGGCCTCCTGCTTTCAAATCACAGCTACGGACACGCGCGCGGCTGGACGGTGACTTCCTCGGGCACGCTCTACTGGTACGGCGATGTCATGATAAGCGAGACCGAGGACTATCTCTTCGGGTTCTACAGCGACGTATCCCGCGACTGGGACGAGGTTCTCAACAGGAATCCCTACTACCTCCCCGTGACATCGGCCGGCAACGACCGCAACGACTCGGTCGATCCCGGCGCGAGGCACTATTTCTGGGATCCCCAGAGCGGTGGATGGGTCTCGAGCACGGCGGTGCGCGACAATGACGGCGGCGAGCTCGGGTACGACTGCATCCCCGACGGGATGAGCACCGCTAAGAACACTCTGGTCATCGGCGCCGTAGTCGACGTCCCTGAGTACAACGGGCCCGAAGACGTCGAGATGACGACCTTCAGCTCCTGGGGACCGACCGACGACGGGCGGATAAAGCCCGACATATGCGGCAACGGTTACATGCTTTACTCCGCGATCGACGATTCAGACGTATCCTACGGCATATACAGCGGCACGTCGATGGCGTCTCCCAACGTCTGCGGATCTCTCGGGCTTCTCCAGGCGAGGTACGCGCAGATCCACGGCGACTCGATGCTCGCCTCGACAGTAAAGGCGCTGGCGATCCATACCGCGAGGGAAGCGGGACCGTATCCCGGCCCCGACTACGGATTCGGGTGGGGCCTGCTCGACACGTGGGCGGCGTTCGAGCATATCGAGTCGGACCCAGACGGAAGGCTGGGCAGGATAGACGAGATGACCCTGTACGACGGGAGGCCGATCGAGCTTTATTACGAGCCCGATGAAGGCTCGGAGAGGATCATGGTGACGATCGCGTGGAACGATCCGGCTTCCGGGCTGCCTGCGCCGGCCCTCAACGACAGGACGCCGCTGCTCGTCAACGACGTCGACCTGCGGGTGACCGGCCCCGGCGGCGTGTATAGCCCGTGGATACTCGACCCCGACGATCCGTCGGCCGCCGCCGGCAGGGGGGACAATTTCCGCGACAACGTTGAGAAGGTGATCATCGAGGACCCTGCTCCGGGTACTTATGTGGTAAGGATAAGCAACAAGGGCAAGCTTGAAGGGGGCTCGCAGGTAGTCTCTCTCGTCATATCCGGTGCGAAACGTTCACGCACATGGCATATCTTCGCCGACGGCTCGGGCGACGCGGCGACGATAGGCGAGGCGGTCTCGCTGGCGGTTCCGGGCGACCAGATATTCGTATTCCCCGGCACCTATTTCGAGCACGACATCGTCATAGACAGGAATCTCATGATCAAGGGTGTCGAGGGGGCCGGGGCAACGACCGTAGACGCGGACGGGGAGGGAAGATGCTTCACGGTTAAGCTGCCTGACCAGGTCGGGGCCGGATCGGGGAACACGCTCCCGACTGGCGGGGCCGTCGAGATAGAAGGCCTGACGCTGCGCGGCGGTCTCGCTTCAGGACCGGGCGCGGGCGGCAGGGGTGGCGCTCTTTACTGCAAAGAGGCCTGCGTCCTCCTTTCTTCATGCGTACTCGAAAGCAACGAGGCAGAGGAGGGAGGCGCGATATGTCTAGATCAGTCCAGGTCGCTGATATCAGGATGCATGATCCATGACAACGTGGCCCCCGGCGGCGGAGGCCTGTACCTGCTCCGCTCGGACGCGACGGTCGAGAACAGCACGATAGTCTACAACAACAGCATGAGCGGTGGAGGAATGATCATCGACGCCTCGAATCCCGAGGTGAGAGGGTGCACGGTATCGAACAACGGAGGCAGGGACGGCTCGGGGCTGTACATACGCGGAGGCGGGAGAGCGAGGATATCGGTTTCTATCGTCTCATTCGGAGGAGATGACGGGAGCGGTATATTCGTCGAAGGGTATTCGACGAGGCCGTTGATAGAATGTTGCGACGTATACGGGAACGGAGGCGGAGATTACGGCGGCCTGCTACGGGACCGGACCGGGATCGACGGGAACATCTCGGCCGACCCGCTCTACTGCCGGACCTGGGCTCGCGAGTTCACCCTCGGTGACGGGTCACCGTGCCTTGCGCACAGGAACTCCTGCGGCATCCTGATGGGAGCGCACGGGACAGGCTGCCACACGCTCTCGCTGATCCGCGTCAAACCGGACGGCACGGGGGACGCGGAGACGATAGCCGACGCCATGGCAGAGGCGACTGCGGGCGATACGATCCTTCTTGCGCCCGGCACCTTCTCCGGCCCCGGCAACAGGGACCTATTCTCAAGGGGCATGCCGGTCTTTATAACCTCGGAGGAGGGGGCGGAACAGACGATGATCGACTGCGCTGCCGGGGGCGAGGCCTGCTACGGGTTCTACTTCGGAGGAGGCGAGGACACCTCTACCGTCCTCGAGAAAGTCACTGTTTCCGGAGCGGCCTTGGGAGCGATCGTATGCGAAAACGGCTCCGGGCCACTGGTCAGGGACTGCGTCATAACCGGCAACCACTTCATGGGCGGGTGGCACGGCGGAGGGATCAGCGTGGGAACCGGCTCGTCCCCGGTCATCAGGCGGTGCCTGATCTCGGATAACTCGGGAAGCCCTCACGGGGGAGGGGTGTTCTGCAAGTACGCCTCGCCGGTCCTGGAGGACTGCGAGATCACGGGGAACATGGCGACCGGATCGGGCGGAGGCGTGGCCTCCTTCAACTCCTCGCATCCTGTCATCAGGCGGTGCCTGATCTCGGGTAACACCGCCGTCGATGAGTCGGGCGGGGGCGTCTACGTGATAATGGGATCGGCGACTGTAGAAGGCTGCCGGGTCACCGGCAACGCGGCGGATTACGGAGGCGGCGGCCTGTTCAGCGGGACGAGCGCCACACTGTACATCTCGAGGACTCTTGTAGCCGGCAACAGCTCCGTGAGTATAGGAGGCGGTGTCTACAGCGCGGTCGGCATGCAGATGTCACGCTGCACCGTCGTCGACAACTATACAGAGTATTACGGCGCAGGTATCGAGGTCTTCCAGGGTCCCAACAACCATATAGACAACACGATCGTAGCGTTCAACAGGAACGCGGAGGGCATCTTCACCATATCGGGCAACATCGATATCAGATGCTCTGATGTCTTCGGGAACGAAGGCGGGAACTACGGCGGAGCCTCCGCGGACATGACCGGCCCGCTCAACGTCTCAGAGGACCCCTTTTTCTGTGACGCTGAGGGCGGCGACTACCATCTCGACGCCTCATCGCCCGTTCTGACTCCTCCAGATCCTTCGTGCGGCGTCATGGGCGCGCTCGGTGTCCGCTGCGGCGACTCGGCCGACCTGCTTTTTTCTTCGGTAGCTTTCGATACGACGACCGCGGGCGCAGGACGGACGGTACGCGCCGCCGCTACGGTGCGCAATGCGGGACCGGCGGGAGCGGGGCGGTTCCGCGTCGACTTCTACAGCGACCTCGACGATCCGCCGGCCCCGGGGGATGAAGGGGATCTGTCCGGGATGGTCGACACACTCCCGTCAGGAGATTCGACCCGGGTCATGTTCGATGTCTCGAGTCCCGTGGCGGGGATGTGGCGCTCATGGCTCCTGATAGATACAAGCGGGCTGGTTACCGAGTACAACCGGGACAACAACACCGCAGGGCCCTTCATCGTCAGTTGGACGAACCAGGGAGGCGTGACGCCTGAACGTTCGGGTCTCAGGAAAGTCGGGCCCAATCCGTTTGCGGGAGAGACTGAGATCGTCTATGACCTCGACCGGCACACGGCCGCCGAGATCTCGATATACGATCTTGTCGGCAGGCGCCTTAAGATCTGGGAACTTCCGCCGGCGGGCCCGGGGAGGTTTATCATAACCTGGCCTGGGACGACGGACGAAGGACGGCAGATCTCCTCAGGGGTCTATTTTATAAGGTTCAAGGTGGACGGAGTCGTCGAGCAGAGCGAAAAGGTCGTCAGGATAAGGTGATCCGATCAGCGGCGGTCATCTGCCGGCCTTTTCCTTCATCCTCCTGAGCAGTTCCCTGTGCTGGTACTGGACGTAGAGCTCGGTCTCGGGCTTTTTGGTTATCCGGCGTATCGTGATCGACATATCCGGAAGATTGAACCAGTAAGTCTTGTATGCCATCTCGATCGATCCGTCCGGCGAGGTCGGCTCGATTCCGTATCTCTCGACGAGCCGGTCGCGGAGCGTTTCGAGCTGCGAGTAGGTGTTGCGCTTGTAGTAGAGGACGATCTCCATCAGCCGGTCCTCGAAGAAGGTAAGTCGGGACATCTCGATCTCTCTCGAACCGGAGGGAGTGCCGGTCACGGCCAGCAAGGTCCCTCTCCTGTCGTAGGGGGATCCCTGTATCTCGGTCCAGGGAACCGACGTGCCCACGCGCTTTTTGAAATCCCCGAGTCTCTCTCCGAGATGGAATCCCTCGATATCATCGCCAAGCACCAGGTCCCCGCCGCCTCCCGAGCAGGCGGCTATGAGGACGAGTGCGATAGATGTTATTATGGCGCCAGGCGCCGCTTTCCTTCCGTGATATCCCCGCATGGCCCGGCTATCCTTCCGCTTTTTCTTTTGAGCTGAACAGCGTGAACAGCCCGCCGATCCCGACGGCGAGCATGATCCCCGACTGTATCCATGTCTTCGGCGGTATCGCTCCCTTTGTCGAGACCACGAAGACCGGCATCGCGATCGACAGCCCTATCAGGACGAAGTAGATGATTATCATCACCCTTCTCGCCTTGGCTCTCGTCTCGGGCGTGTCCACTCCGAAGACCTTGTTGTAGAGTATCAGGAGGAACATCGTCAATATTCCCAGGGCGGCGAAAATGATCCAGAAGGTCCTGAGCGTGGGTCCAACGCCGGTATGCCCGACAAGAGGCTTGAGGAACGAGTTGTACATCTCCCCGCCGACGTTCGATCCGACCAGCGATCCTATGACCCCGTAGAGGAACGCGTACCCCATGTATACGGCCTTTTTGTCCGGAGGCGCCACCAGCCCGATGTAGGAGTAGTATTTCGGGTGGCAGGTCATCTCGCCGATGGAGAAGACGGCGATACCCAGTATGAAGATCCAGATGTTCTGCGAGGAGGCGAGAAAGATGAACCCCAGCGCACCTATCATTATGCCGCCCACCATCGTGGGAAGCGGCTTCCTGTTTTTCACCGCCATGTTGACGAATATCTGCAGCAGCACGATCGTGCCGGCGTTGATCATGGTGACGTATTCAGGGCCGAACTGGATCGTGAATCCGAGCCGATGAAAGATATTGTTTATCGGCGTCATATCGATGAAATCACGGAGATACCAGAGGACCGTGCCGAAGTTCTGGAAGTAGAGTATCCAGAAGCACGAGTAGACGAATATCAGGAGCATGAAACGAGCGTCGGAGAGTACCATGAGGGCCCCGGAGAGGACCTCGCCGAGGCTCTTCGTGCTCTTCGGCTTGGGCGGGTCCCTGTAGAGGAATATCGTCGGGATGAACATCAGGGCGCAGTAGATCGAACTGAAGATAAAGACATGCCTCCACCCGAAGTTCCAGCGGAGCTGGCCGGCGACGAAGGGAGCCACGAGCGCGCCGAGGTTGATCATCCAGTAGTATATCCCGAATCCCATCCCCGAGTTCGTTTCGTTGGTAGTGCGGGCGATCGTTCCAGAGATGATCGGCTTGAAGAGGCCCGAGCCCATCGCCATGATGACGAGCGTGAAGAAGATCACGCCGAAGGCCGTGACCTCGGACGACAGGAAGTACCCCGCCGAGAGGAAAGCGAATGCGACGAGGAGCATCCGCCTGTAGCCGTACCTGTCGGCCAGGGCTCCTCCGAGTATCGGGACGATGTATGTTATCGCGTAGACTACGCCGAGAAGAAGCCCGACGTTGTCCTCCGTGAATCCGAGGCCGCCGAACCCTACCCCCTGGGCCCTGGCCGCGACCTGGCCTGTAAGGTATATGGCCAGTAGAGAGTTGAGCCCGTAGTAGGCGCCTCTCTCGAAGAGTTCCATGACGTTGGCGATCCAGAAAGATCTGGGGAAAGAGCTGATTCCGGTCTTCTGCTCGCTTACCTGTTCCAACTGCTCTACTTCCTTTCAGAAGATGGACATCTTGTCGCCGCGGACTCATGCTGGCGCTCTGGGCTCAAGGTCGATCGAAGTCATGCGACCGGTGAGTCGCCGGTCACGTCGCGGGCAATGTTAACAGAAAAAACGGAGCTGCCGAATAAAAAAAGAGGGATCCGGTATGGGAACGTGAAGCCGGGCGTAATTGTCCGCGGATGGATAATGCTGATCCACCAAGCGGGCAGCCTTGCGGTCAGCAGGAGAATCTGAGCTCGAACGTGCCGATCACTATCCTGTCGCCGCGCTTGAGGGCTCGCCTGTGGACTTCCTCGCCGTTGATGCTGGTACCGTGTCTGGTGTTCAGGTCCTCGATCTCGTACCCTCCGTTCGACCGGTGGATTATCGCGTGTTCGTCAGCGACGAACGCGTTGTCGAGACAGATATCGCACGACACGGCCCTGCCGAGGGAAGTGTCCTGCTTCTTCAGCGAGATCGTGAGGCCTGAGAAACAGCCGTTTGTGATTGTAAGAGCAGCCCCGTTGTGATCGTGTTTATGTTTATTCTTCCGGGGTCTCGAGTCCAGGACCGCCGAATTGCCGCTCTTTTTTCCGTTTCTTCTTCCTGTCACAATAACACCTTCCATGTAACGGGAATTGTCGGACAGGGCGGATTTGTCCGCCTGTTTCGTCCCCACACGCAATAATCGTACCACTCAGTTGTTTTCTATGAATGTCCACTCGCGGCGTCCGCCGCCTGGATTGAACGATACCAGGGCCTCGCCGCCATCGAAGAGGCGCCTGTAAGTCATTATGCTGTCGGATGTTCCTTCGACAGTGAGCGCGGAGAGCGCCCGTCCCGCGTCGACTTCTATCGACCAACCACGGAATGTGAAGTCGTCTATGAGCTCGGTGTAGAAACATCCGGTCAGGAGGCTGGAAAGCATGCAGAACATGTTGTTGTACTCGATCGAATTGTTGGTCAGGATGGACCATGTCCTGCCCTGTGCCTGCGTCAGCCATCCACCGGCCTGGTTCTCGAGAAGTTTCTCTAATCCCGCCCGGTCGGTGATGCCCCAGCACATGTTGGGGAAGAGCTCGTAGAAGATCCCGTTGAGATACCGTGCGAGCTCGGCGTCCTCCTGCGGCACTTTGCCGTTCGCGATCTGTATGAAGCCGGGTCCGAGCCTCGACCTTATCGCGGCTGCGTAGTCCTTCTGCCAGCGGAGAAAGACGGCCCTTTCGTTCCCGTCCTCGCCGATCGGTATGCCGTTACCGTCGAAATCGACCTGCCCTTCGACGTTGTCGTTATAGGGGCTCACGTAAGGCTGGTACATGAAATAGTCGTGCATAACGCCGTCGATCGCTTCCGGCCGGTCGTCAACATACTCCTCGAGCATGCCCACTATCCGAGTGATCAGTGTTTCGTCGGGCCGTCCCTCGTCGTCTATCGGGTCGAGGAAGATCGAGCCGGGCCAGACGGAGAATGTGTCCCCGGTGGTCGTCCAGGTCCAGTAGTCCTTTGTCGAATTATAGAATTCCAGTTCCCAGGGCAGGTATTTCTCCAGGTAGGCTGTGTCGGGGTAGAGTTCGCGCACCTGGAGCATGCCGAGGTATCCGAGTATCCTTACGTCGGGATTCAGCTCTCTTATACGCGCGATGATATCCTCCGCCAGCGGAGAGAAGCATCGCTCGATCGGGAGGATCAGAAGGCCTGCCCTCGCCGCCTCCGCTGTCCTGGCCTCGTCCCAGTTGAAAAAATCCCTCCAGTGGACCACACCACGCATGGGGTACTGCTCGAAGGGCGGGGAAGATCCCTGGGGCTCGGCCGGTTCAGAGGGAGAACCGGAGCAGGCGAGAAAGACCGCCGCCGATAGTGTGATCGTCATCAGGGACATGCGCATTATGCGATACCTCCTCAAGTCCCGCGGTCCGGCCCTCTTCAAGCTGGAGGAACGACCGGTAACGATGCTCCCTTTCAGGGAACCGCGGGGCACCGCCGGGAATCCCGCTCTCGGGAGCGGGTCCCTGACCGCTGCTGCCTTTCATTACAGATGCAACGCCGGTGCCGCGGCAGGCCCGCGGTCTTCGATTACTGTTTTCCATCAGGCCTGGCCGTTGTAGAATCGTTATCGGCCGTTGTTCCTCGGAGCGGAGGGACCAGGCGGCGGGAAGATCCGTAGAAAGATAACAGGCCGAAGATGCACCCGAAAGGAGAACCGGGAATGAATGGTTTCATCGATGTAGTATGGAGGTGGCTCATAACCAGCGGAGCCAAGGTCCTGGCGATCGTGATCGTATCGTTCATCCTCATCAGGGTCCTCAAGATGCTCATATATAGGTCAAGAGACAGGATCTCCCAGAAGACGGAGAATGACGTCGAACGGACCAAACGGACCGAGACCCTGGCGGGGCTCATCGAAAAGACCATGAGAGCGATCGTGATACTGGCGGCGGCGCTGATGACTCTCGAGGCGCTCGGGCTGGATATCGCCCCCCTGCTGGCCGGCGCCGGGGTAGTGGGGCTCGCGGTGGGCTTCGGGGCGCAGAGCCTCGTCAAGGATGTGATCAGCGGGTTTTTCATACTTCTCGATAATCAGATGAACGTCGGCGACGTTGTAGAGATAGCCGACAAGACGGGACTGGTCGAAGCGATCAACCTCAGGGTGACCACCCTTCGTGACCTTTCGGGGAATATGCACATAATACCTAACGGAGAGATAGCGACGGTCACTAATATGACCAAGGAGTACTCCAGGGTAGTTCTCGACATCGGAGTCGCGTACAAGGAGAATGTCGATGATGTGATGAGGGTGATGAAGGAGGTAGGCGAGGAGCTGTCGAAAGACGCCGAATTCGCTCCACGCATACTTGCTCCCTTGGAGATGCTCGGGGTCGACAGCTTCGGGGACTCCTCCGTGAACATCAAGGCCAGGATCACCACGAAGCCGCTCGAGCAGTGGACGGTGGCGAGAGAGTACAGGCGCAGGATCAAGAACAGGTTCGACGAGGCCGGGATCGAGATCCCTTTCCCTCATGTGACGCTGTATATGGGCGAAGGGGAGAACAAGGGGGTGCTGAAGATCCGGAAAGCAGAGGACAGTCAAGCTGCCGGCTCCGAAAAGCGCTGAATCATTTCCGGGGACCCCGGAAGCGTCAGCCGACTCACCCGCCCTTGAGATATCTGACGGTGAGTTCGGGCCGCAGCGCCTCGGCGGCGTTCTCCCTCATGTACACGTGGAGAAAAGTCTGCTGTCCCGCGGTCCTGGGTATGATAAGAACGCCGTCGTTTACCGAAGGCACCTTTATCCATCTCTCGACCCTTGCCGGGTCGAGCTCGAAGTAGACTGTGGTGTCGGACTTGACCGGCCTGGAGTCCATCAGGCCGAGATGATCTCCGCCCGGGACGGTCCACGGCGAGACTCCCTCGTCGACATAGAGCCATGAAACACCCTCGTTAAGGAATCCCTCTACCCATGAACCCGGATAAGCCGCCGGAACGGTCGCCTCCCACGCGTCTAGCCAGACGGTACGGTTCGTGTCCTCGGGCTCGACGCTGATAGTCAGCATCGCGCCTGTCACTTTTGCGCAGTCGGTTATCGAGGTGAGGTCGAACCTCAAGAGCATCCTGCGTTCGTAGAGCATCTCTTCGATCCTGATGACTCCGAGAGTGTCGAGGGGCGAGGTGCCGTCGTTGCTGGTGCGCATTGCCAGGGTCGGGCCGTCCCTGATCACCGCGTCCCTCGTGCCGGTATATGAAGGGATGGGCTCGGTCCCGTCCCGGAACACCACCGTGATGGTGTCGCCGCTTTCCCGAGGGCCGGTCGTGCTGTCTGTGCAGCCTGTGCCGGCGAGCATCGCGGCTGCCGCCGCCGCGAAACATACGAGATGGATGAGTGTCTTTCTCAGCATGACATAAATATAAGGGAAAATACGCGGACCGCAGACATATTATTTCTTCGGCGCTCGGAAATCGCCTGCGTCGATTCCGTGTTTCTTCATCAGGTCGTGCAGGGTAGGGCGGCTCACCCCCAGCTCGCCAGCGGACGCGGATACGTTTCCCGATGTCCGCAGGAGCGCGGCTACGACCATGCCCTTCTCCAGTCTGTCCCTTGCCTCCTTCAGCGACATCTCGCCCGCGACGCTGATCGAAGTCTCCTGCGCCGGCGAGTCTTCTGCGGCGGCGCCTTCGAACGGGATATCGAGGTCGGAAGGCTGAATCAGGTTGGAAGCGGCCATCAGCACGCCCCGCTTTACCCTGTTGTCGAGCTCCCTGACGTTGCCGGGCCAGTGGTACGAGTGGATCGCCTGGATGGACGCCCTGCTGTACCCCTTCAGGCCCCTCGAGAACTCTGAGCTGTACCGGTGGAGGAATCTCGTGGCGAGAAGAAGGATATCGTCATCCCTGTCTCTGAGAGGTGGCATCGATATCCTGACTGTGTTTATACGGTAGTAGAGATCCTCACGGAAAGTCTTTTCCACGATCATCTCCTCCAGATCGCGATTGGTCGCCGCTATGACGCGGACGTCGACCTGGATCGGCGTTCCTCCACCGACCCTCTCGACCACCTGGTCCTGCAGGAACCTCAGCAGCTTCACTTGAAGGGCCTGCGGGAGCTCGCCGATCTCGTCAAGGAAGAGAGTGCCGCCGTCGGCAGTCTCGAATTTTCCCGCCTTCGCCGCGTGTGCCCCGGTGAAGCTTCCCTTCTCATGGCCGAAAAGCTCGCTCTCGAGAAGGTTCTCGGGTATAGCGCCGCAGTTGATCGGGACGAATGGCCCTGCGCCGCGGGTCGATTTGTTGTGGATCGCGCGCGCGATCAGCTCCTTGCCCGTCCCGCTCTCGCCCGTGACAAGGACCGAGACTCCGGTCGGCGCGATGCGCCTCACCGTCTCGAATACACGGAGCATAGGCTCGGACATCCCGATGACTCCCTCGAATTCGTGACCTCTGGCGTACCCATCCTTGAGCCTGGCGAGCTCTTCCTCCAGGGACCTTATGTAAAACGCTCTCTGCAGTATGACCCTGAGTTCATCTATGTCGACTGGCTTGGCGTAGAAATCCACCGCTCCCGTTTCGATAGACTTCAGAGCGTTCTCCATGTCGTCGTGTCCTGTGATCATCACGACCTTGACGCGCGGATCGATGCTGAGCGCCGTTTCGAGCACCTCGAATCCCTCGAGCTCCGGAGCGTTTTCGCTGAGGGAAAGGTCGAGTATCATAACGGAGGGGGAGCCGGCCTTCACAGCCGCTATCGCCTCGGCAGCTGACGAGGCCGTGATGATCTCGTAGTCGCTCTTGAAGGCCCATTTGAGCTGCTTGAGGATCGTCTCTTCGTCGTCTACAATGAGCAGTCTGTCCTTTGCCAAATCCCGACCGTGCCTTTCCAGGCGCTTACCCGCCCGCCGGTATCTCCACCTTGACTGTCGCTCCGCCTCCCGGGAGGCTTGAGACCGAGATCGACCCGCCGTGCGCCTCGGTGAGAGACTTGCAGAGGACGAGCCCGACCCCCAGCCCGTTCTTCTTCGTGCTCATGAACGGCCTGAACAGCCCGTTTTCGAGGAAATCGCAGTCGAATCCCGGTCCATCGTCGCTGACTGTGATCGTCAGCGTCTTCCCGTGCCGGGCCAACCTGACCTCCACAGATCCGCCTTCGCCCGTGGCCTCGATAGAGTTGAGCACGAGATTCTCCACGATCCGGGAAATGGCAGCCTGATCTACGAAAGCTGACACGCTTTCTTCAGATTCGAGACTGACCGCGACGCCTTTTTTCGACGCGAGCTGCCTGAGCACATCGATCTTTTCTGCGGCCGTCGAGGCCATGTCCGTCGGAGCCCTGGAGATGGCGGTCGGCGACTTGTGCGCGTTCAGCGAATCTATCAGGCGGCGCATCTTCTGTACCGATCTCTCGATCGTGTCGATCGCGTCTTCCTGGAATTCCCTATCATGGATATTATCCCTGGCGTTTTCGGCAGTCAAGGAGAGCATGCCGACCGTGTTCTTGAGATCATGGATCACAAAGGAGGCGAACCTGTTGAAGGATTCGAGCTGTTTCGATTCAAGATGTCGTTCCTCCATGAGAAGGTTTTCCAGCGCGAGAGCGGCCTGATCGGTGATCGTAGCGAGAAAATCGCGGTCCTCCTCCGACCATAGCCTCCCGAAATCCTTCCTCCCAAGGGCTATAAAACCTCTTGGCTCTCCGCCGATCGTCAGGAACGAAATGGCCCGGACCCATCCTGGTGTTTCGCCGATGCCGGTGTCCGGTCCGGCCTGGCGGTCAGTGGCGTGCGTGAGCCGCCTGTGGCCCGGGATCATGGCTATGGGAGAACCGGAATAGAGCTCCATCATTCCGCCCGAGGAGGCGTCGGCGATCTCTTCCTTCTCGAGCCCGTAGTCTGCCGCTCTGCCTCCGCTGATGCCGGCATAGATCAGGCCCTTCTTCACCATCATAGTCTCGCAGAGCGAGCTTATTGTGTTGGCGAGCAGGTCGTCGACAGTCGAGCATGAGGTCATCAGCCGGGCATAGTAGCGCCATTCCCGCCTGTAATTGTACAGGCCGGGCCTGAAGTTCTCGTTGACGAAGATTCTCAGCTGGCGCCTGGCTTTTCCCGATATGAGGACGGCGAGCAGGACGAATATGGTGAATACCGAGAGTACCATCGTGCCCAGCCTGTGATAAGGCATCCCGATCAGATCGGATGTCCAGGTGATCAGCGCGAACGCGAGCAGGTAGAGTCCCGAGATGACCACGGTCACCACCGATGGCGCCTTGCCGGTCTCCATCACGGTCTTGACCTCGAATACGGGGTACCTCCATCCCGCGTAGAGGACGGTTATGCAGAATATGATCATGCCGAGGGCTCCGGCGGAGATAAAATAGTTATCTACCTCGGACAGCAGCACCAGCCGGCTCATCATGATGAAATTCATGACCGAGGCCAGGATCGTCCCGAGAAGCGGGTACTTGAGGGATACCTTCGCGGGGACCGTCGCCGCTCTGTACGTATTCTCGAAGGAATGAAGGATCAGGACGTTTATGGCGAGGGCCAGGAGCGCGAGCATCTGCCCGAACGGGGTGACCCCGATCCTCCAGAGCCCGCCTCCCTCAGCGATCTGGAACCTGCTGATGACCAGTTCCACCGGAACCAGCAGGGCGGCCGCGGCGAGCAGGGTCCCCAGAGTGATCATGCCCGGAAGCCACCTCCGCATTCTGTGGTCCGCATCGCTGCGCCCGAAGAAGGCAAAGAACGGGATGAAGAGAGCAGGGGAGAATATCAACAGCGCGAGGTGGATCTGGAGGCGGCGCATCACATCTTCGGGAGATCTCGAGATCAGCGCGAGCGTCAGGGCGGCCGCCGCCGCCGAGGCAATGGCCGCGGAAAGGATAAATAGGGTCTTTTGCGCGCTGCGCCTTCGCGAGGAGACATGTATCACGGCGAGCAGAAACAGGAGGGCCGATGACGATCCGGTCAGTATCGCCGTAAGAGTAGTCATCTCGATCCCTTGATCCTTTCGTACTGCCTGAGAGCCTCGGCGGCGACCGGAGTGTCCGGGTAGTCGGCCGCGCAGCTCTTCAGGATCTCGGCCGCCCGGCCCGGGTCGCCGAGCTCGTTCTCATATATGGACGCTGCCATCAGGCAGTTTTCCTTGAAACGGTGGTACTGGGGGTACTCTCCCGGCAGCGCCAGCAGCCGGGAAGCCGCTTCTTTCCAGCGCTGCTGCTCTATCAGGGCACGCACGTTGTATTCCTCCGCGACTATCCTGACCATCTCCGAATACTGCATCGAAGAGAGCCGCTTATAATGCTCGGCCGCTCTCTCGTAGGCCGCCTCAAGAGCCTCGGCCTCTCCCGTCGCCCTGTAATGGGCGGCGATTCGCAGCGGCGCCTCCAATCCCTGTATTGTTGTGGGGTAGTCGGTGTAGACCGACTTGTAATGGAGAGAGGCCTCGACCCAGTTATTCCTGCGCTCTTCGAGTATGGCGAGTTGCCACTGCGCCTCTACGGCTTCCGGGCCCGAGCTCCTGTAATCTTCGAGGACCTTGTTATACGCTTTCGCCGCGTCCTGGTATTTTTCTCCATCAAGAAGGATGTTTCCCTTCATGAGAAGAGCCGTCGGTGCTTCCTTCGAGCCGGGATACCCGTCGATGATCCTGTCGAAGATCGAGATGGCGCTCTCACGGTCGCCGAACCCGTCTAGTTCTACACGAGCCTCGAGGTAAAGCAGACCGGGGATGTCGGCCTCGTCCTCGTACAGCTTTCTCATCTCCCTGATCGTGTTTCTCGCCTCTTTCCATTTTCCCGAGAGGAGGTACGTGCTGACGAGGTTGTACCTCGCCTCCTTCCTGAAATCATCCTGAGCGTCAGAGTCTATAATGTACCGGTAGAGATTTTCCGCCTCGCCGAGCCATTCTCCGGCGCAGCCGGAATCCTCCTTCGCCCTGCAGATCTCCGCGATGCGGATCGGCGTGAGAAGATAGCGTCTGTTGAGCCTGGCCGTATCGAGTATCTGCCCGCCGGACAGGTACTCTTCGTGGAATTTCCTGAAAAGCTCCAGGGCCTTTTCGCTGTCGCCCGTCTCGTTGGAGATGAACGCCGCCGACCAGAGTGCGTTCGCTCTCGCCGCCGGCACGTTACCCGCGATCTTGTAGGCGCGCAGAAAATCGTTTCGCGCGTCCTCGAACATCGCCGCCCTGAACTCGAGCTCGGCGAGCTCCATCCGCGCCGTTACTATGAGCAGGTCCATTCCATCGATCTTTCCTGCCTCTCCGGAGTGATCCTCGATGATCTTCCTGTATGCCGTCAGCGCCCTTTCCAGGAACTCCCGGTTCAGGGTCGGGAAGGTAAGCTCGGCGGCCAGCTTCCTCGCGTCGAACAGTTCCTTTTCCGCCTCATAAGAGGGTGATTTCTCCCTCTCGCCGCATCCGGGACATATCATCAGGCACGCGGCCAGCACAGCCGCCGCGGTAGCCGTCATGACCGGTCTGAAAGCGGCTCCGGCCGCGTCGATTCTCATCTTCCTTCCTTTCCGCGTCATCCCGCATCGTCCTGGTAAGGGTCCTTGCCGGCCGGGCGGTCCACCTTCCTCGCGAGGAATATCACCGTGGCGGAGGCGGTAGTTATGTAAACGGAGACGAGCTCCATCACCCTGGAGGCTATATGGTTGTGTATCATGAAGTCCGGGGAGAGCCGCAGAGCTATCATGTCAGCCTTCATGTCGAGCAGGATGGTCGGGAGGGTCAGCATGAAAGGCACCGCGACGATTATAAGAGTCTTGGTGAATGTCCTGAGCGATAGAGATATACCCGAGGCCAGCGCGGCCGGGGCGGACGCCCCGTCGAGCATCACAATCGGCATGGAATATACGAAAAGCGACTCGATCACCAGGCCGGCCGCTATTCCTCCGCCGAGGGCGATGTGTCTCGCCGGCCCCTCTATGCCGGACGATAGCCAGACCCCGAGGAATACCGCCGCGTATATGGCCGCCGATGAGACGAGAGACACGCAGACGAGGTGCGGATACCGCCGGCCTGCTGCCGAGAATGCCTGCGGCAGGGAAGGCCGGCCGCGCCGGACCGCTTTCGCCACGAGGTATATGGTCGCGCCGTGGAACGCCGATTTGACAACGACTTCGAGAACCATCTCGATCCGGCCCAGTATGGGCTGAAGAAGCAACAGATGCGCCGGGTAATGCCCCAGCGACTCGGGTGTGATCCCGCGGAGGGTAAGCGCCCACAGTCGCGCGAGCGGCCCTGAGTTGCCGGCCAGGTAGACGGCGAGCAGCGCCATCTGGAAGACGAAGTAGATAAGGTAGGGGGCGGCGACCCTGGCATCGACGAGGAGGCCGAGGGCGGTCTGGAACGCTTCGAAAGCCGCGGCCGTGCTCCTTGCCAGGCTTCCCCGCTCGGCCGCGTCAGCGCTTCCCGTGATCACTGTTTTCGACATGCCCTGTCAACTCCCGTCTTCATCTTCCCGGGGCGAGAGCGCCTCGAGAACGCGCGGCGAGATTTTCTCGATGAATCCGACCGTCCGGGCCATCGTCGCCTCTTCCCCTCCGGGCGGAACGATGGCCGAGAATCTTATGAACGAGGCGGCCTGCGGGCGGGCCATAAGCGCGTCGGTCATCTGGCGCCATTTGAGCGCGAACTCATCCGGTATCGCCCTGCCCCGCATTTCGAACCAGTAGATAACGATCTGCTTGCTCCGTCCGTCCGATATCAGCAGTTTCCGTGCCGCCGTGGCCGATCCGCCGATATCGAGGCTGATCGAGACGTCCGAGATTATATCCCAGCCGGCGCCGGGGTAACAATGCTTCGGTGAGTGTATCTGTGAGTTCTCCTGCTGATCGGCGAAGTAGCCTATAAAAAGGTCTATTTCGTCTCCGGATCCATCGACATATGACCGTGCCAGCGTCATGTCCGCGCCCAGCAGCCTTAATGATTCGGGGGATATATACTCATCCCTTGCCGTGAACCCGGCTACAGATCGCGGGATGGAATCCAGGCCGGGCGGTTCGGGCCGCGGCATCGTTCTGAGCCTCAGCGACCAGGTATAGGCGCAGAGCAAGGCCAGGATGACCAGGATGGCGGTCAATTTTTTCGTCGATACTGTGTCCATCTCAATATTCCCGCAAAGAGGAGAAGCAAAAGGAACCCGGCCATGAACACTATTATCCCTGACGCTTCGTGCAGCGGGCCATCGGCGAAGGCCGGCCCGAAAAATTGCGCTCCCAGGGCCGTGACCACCAGCCGGACCGTGTTCGCCGCGATCGCTGCCGGCACGGAGAGGATGACGAGCAGCAACTTCCTTCCCCTGGACATGTCGGAGAAGAACGCGAAGACGATCGCCAGCGTGAACATGGTCATCAGGGAACGCAGCCCGCTGCAGGCCGCCACCACTTCCAGAGTATAGCCGGGGAGCAGGAGGATGTTACCTTTCCGGATCACGCTCACTCTCATGGCCGTAAGCGTCCACGAGCTGAGCTTCGCACTCAGTATCTGCATCGGAAAAGTGATCTTGTAATAGATGATATAGGGAAGAGGCACCATCAGAAGCAGCAGAAGCAGCGGAGGGCCGGCGGCTCTGGTGAACTTCCATCCCCTGAGAAACAGCGCCGCTCCAAGGACCATCAGGGGCAGCGAGATCCTCATGGCGAAGTTCTCGGCTGCCGCCGTCCCCGTGACGAGCATGCCGGCGGCGGCGAAGAGCAGAAGCAGCCCGGCGGCTTCCCCGCCCCCTCCGGCCGCCTCCCGGAGCTCTTCGCGCCTTCTCCAGAGCAGGAATGCCGATACGAACGGGATGAGGATCCCGTGACGGTAGTTCGGATCGGAGAGCCACTGGCGGGCGAGCGAGGAGACAACGGGCGCGTAGAGCACTAGAAGCATGACGAGCGCTGCTATCGACAGCAATATGCTGATCCGGGCCGTTCGGCCCTTTCTGTTGGCGGTCACCGGCAATTAGGGCTCCTCCCGTCGCTTCCGGTCGTGTCCTTTATATATCTTCAAGTGGATTATAACAAGAGTTATGCCACGTTACGGTCATAGAGCCGTCACGCTGCACCGGGCCTGCCACAACGGGCCGGGCAAAAAAAAGGCGGGTGCCCGATGGACCGCACCCGCCAAGGAACAAGGGTTCTACCCCTGACTATCGCTTTTTTCTTCTCAGAAGAGGCGCTATCCCGAGCAGGCCGAGTCCGAGAAGGCTCAGCGTCGAAGGCTCAGGCGTGGCGTAATAGGACGAGTCATAAAACTGCGAGTTCGTAATTGTATTGCCCCGGGAGTCGATCCCTATGGCGTCGAAATGGGCCCAGTCAAAACCGCGAACGACCACGTTCATCGTCAGCTCGTCCCCCCAGCCCGGAGTCTGGATGCAGCCGAAACCGTAATGCAGCGCGCCGACCTGATTGTTGTCGATCCGGCCGATATTCAGAAAGCTGTAATCCTTTTTTAGGGAAGGGCCGTTGAAAAGGATGGACGGGCTTGGATGCGTCCCGGTCGGGATGGCGTTGAGCCATTTCTCGAACGCGGAGATCTCGACGCCGTTTATGAAGATCTGACCGCTCTGGTTCCTGGGAACGCTCATCGCCAGGTAACAGTCCATGTAATCGTAAGCGGGGGCCTTGTACATCGGACGATGCAGGATTCCAGGCTCGTTGCCGCCGCCGGCATCTGGGCCCCAGTAGCCGACGACCTTGAGGTCGAAGTTGCTCGAGTTCGATACCCATGTAAAGTAATCGAGCCCCGAGTGGTAGACGGAGTACTGAGAGTCGACGATGTACGTCTGAAGCCTCGGCACCGCCGCCGCGGGTATCGAAAGAGCGATGACCGTCAGGACCGCCAGGCTCATGGATATCGATCTTTTCATCTTCAGCTCCTTATGCAGGTGTCGGGATTCTTTATTATCCCGTCGATAATTGTATTCTCAGCATGTATATCCGCAAGCGGCGTGCCATCCGAGCGCTGATCCCAACTGATTAAATATAAACGAATTGCCGCAATCAAAATCTGGGTGATTTTACCCTGCCAATAATGTGTTAACTATCCCGACGGAATGGCATTTTCTGGTACTCCGGAATATCTGTTTTCTTCGGCTGCAGCACGAAAAGAAGGGAGGCGGGGAAATCTCCCCGCCTCCCTGCAGTACCGGTCGTCTTCCGGGACGGTTCCTGCCGGACCGTATCTGCGCTCTTATCTCCTTCGATCAATGATGGGGAGTCCTGCGTACACGGGTCGCTCCCCTAGTCAGGGATGGAGATGAGGCCCGTCTGTGGGTGCCGGATCTCGACAGCCTGGTCCCTGTATGGAGGGTTCTGCGCCATGCGCTGGCCCTGCCGGTGCTGAACGTACGCCTGTATTTTTCCGCGTTGTTCGAGGGCAGGCGGCGCTTCAGCGCGCTGGCCCTTGCGGCCTGGGCCGGGCTCGTCAGTTTCGAGACACCCCGGCTGGGGCTGTTGCGCTCCCTTGTCGACTGCCAGAGGAAGTCCTGGCTGCCGCGCTTTGTGAATTTCGAGCCGTCTATCACCGAGAGGCAGCCCGCGGCAGGGCGGGTCGGCCTTGCGGCCCTGAAAGCAGGTCTTTTCGCGCTCACGGCTGTTGATCGCATCGGGGCCGCCGTCGTGCCGGCGGAGAACCCTGCCGGCGTGCCCGCTTCCCTGGCCACCGCCATGTTCCACCGACTGTCGAGCTCTCCGCCCTTCTTCAGTGCCCACCCCTCGAAATCGGTCGAGGCGTGCGCCGGAAGCGCGGTGATGATCGACAGGAGCAGAAACAGCGGCACTATCGAAACATTGATGTAACGCATGCTTGTTTCCCTGTATCTATATTTTCACGGAAATAGGAAACGGATTTACAAATATATAGCTTTACGCAGAGTCAAGAAGAGGAGGAGAGAGGTTCCTGTTCTTACATGGATGATTCTAGCATAATGGCCGGGACGTGTCAAGCGGGCCGGTCAGCACTTGTCGATATACCGAGCCACTTCCCAGTCCGTAACGGCAATCTTGAACTCCTCCGCCTCGAGGGCTTTCGACTCGGCGTACTTGCGCTGAAGGTCCTCACCGAGAAGCTCCCTCATCAGGGCGCTCTCCCTGAAGAGATATACCGCGGCCTCGAGCGACTGTGGGAGCTGGTCGATCCCCTGCTTTTCGAGCTCATCGGCCGGAAGGGTGTAGACGCTGTCCTCGATCTCCGGCATCAGGACGTAACCCTTCTTTATCCCCTCGAGGCCGGCCTTGAGTATGGCCGCGAAGAGGAGGTAGGGCGACGCGGCAGGGTCGGGGCAGCGCAGCTCGGCCCGGACCGACGCCTCTCGTCCCTTGGTCGACTGCGGGATCCTGATAAGCGATGAGCGGTTCTTGCTTCCCCAGCAGATATAGACCGGTGCCTCGTATCCCGAGACAAGACGCTTGTAGGAGTTTACCGTCGGGTTGGTGATGGCGCATATCTCCTTTATATGGGCGAGCAGTCCGGCGATGAACTGCTTTGCGACCGGGGAGAGCCGGTGTGGGTCGTCTGCCCCGAAGAAAACCGGTTTTCCGTCGGTCGAGAAGAGGCTGGCGTGGGTGTGCATGCCGTTGCCCGCCTTGCCGAACAGTGGCTTTGGCATGAAAGAGGCGATCAGGCCGTACCTGTGGGCTATCGACTTGATAATCTTCTTGAGCACGACGACATTGTCGGCGGTCGCGAGCGCTCCGCTGTAGCGGAAGCCGACTTCGTGCTGTCCGACTCCGACCTCGTGGTGGGCCCGTTCCGAGTCTATCCCGAACCCCTTGAGAGCGACCATGATCTCCTTGCGGATGTCGCTACCGATATCTTTCGCGGAACTGTCGAAATAAGAGCCAGTATCGAACTCGGGGGTCTGGAAGGATCCGTCCTCATGCCGCTTGAAAAGGTAGAACTCGACCTCCGGGCCGACAAAGAACTCGTATCCCATCTCGGCCGCCTCCGCGATCACCCTCTTGAGCACGGCACGCGGGTCGCCCTCGAAGAGAGTGCCGGCTGGCGTGTAGACATCGCACATGAACCTCGCCGTCTTCTTGCTTTCGCCGTCTACGGGAAGGACGGCGTATGTGGCCGGGTCGGGGAGCAGGTACATGTCGCTCTCCATTATCCTGGCGAATCCCCGTATGGAGGAGCCGTCGAACCAGACCCCCCGCTCGAGGGCGTCCTCGAGCATGCCTACCGGGATCTCTATCGATTTGAGCACGCCGAAGATGTCGGTGAACTCGAGCTCGACGAACATCACACCGTCTTCCTGGACCTTTCTCATCATGTCGCTCACTGTCTCGGCCTCCATGTCGATTAAACGCCGTCCCGTCCCGCCCGCCCCGCCAGGTGCGGCCGACGGCGGAACCTGAGTAAACAGTCTGTAACGAATACCATTGCGTGCCGGCATACAGAGGGTTCGATGCGGACACGTTCCTTTTTACTTCAGGATACATAGAGCTGTCCATATAAATCAGAGAGCACGGTGGAGGTAAAGCGGCATTTTTTTCTGAAACTCATCCTTGACAGCTGTGTATATACATAGTATACTGTGTATGTACGATATGCACAGTTGAAAGGGATAAGGACTTGTTTATCGCGATCTCATATTCGAGCTCGGACCCCATGCACAGGCAGATCACAGACCAGGTCAAGGATGCCATCGCGCGGGGGGCCCTTAAGGCGGGGGAGAAGCTTCCCTCTATAAGAGAGATGTCGAAGGAGCTGAAGATCAGCCCTATCACGATAAAGCGCTCATACCGCGATCTCGAACAGGACGGGTATATAGTGACCCGCGCCGGTCTCGGAAGCTTTGTCGCTGATGTCGACCTGGCAAGACTCAGGGCGGAGAAGCGCGATGAGATCGCCGGTGAACTCGGCAGGATAGTCACGGCGGCGGCCGGATACGGTATATCGCCGGGTGAAATCGGAAAGCTGCTCAGAAAGATACTGGAGGAAGGCAATGGATAATGTAATGGAAGTCACGGGCCTGACCAAGAGGTACAGGACCTTCACGCTCGACGGCGTGACGCTCGAGATCCCGAAGGGGACCATACTCGGCCTGATCGGCCCGAACGGCGCCGGCAAGACGACGACGATCAGGGTGCTGATGAAGATGGTCAGGCCCGATGGAGGCTCTGTCAGGATCTTCGGCATGGGTCTCGACGCACACGAGAAAGAGATAAAGAACCGGGTCGGGTATGTCGGCGAGGAGCAGTTCTACTACCTGAACAAGAAGGTCTCATGGACGGGGAGGTTCGTCTCCCGTTACTTCGAGAGGTGGGACCAGGGGATGTTCGATTCCCTTCTCGAGGAGTTCGGGCTTGATCCCTCGCAGAGGGTCGGTAAGCTCTCGAAGGGGATGAAGGTCAAGCTTTCTTTCGCCATCGCGTTCTCACATCATCCGGAACTGATGATACTCGATGAGCCGACGGCCGGACTCGATCCGGTCATAAGACGCGAGATGCTCGACAGGCTCCTCGCGTTCCGTGACGACCACGAGGGCTCCGTTTTCATATCCTCGCACATCACAGACGACATCGTGCGTATAGCCGATCACGTTGCGTTCATCGTGGACGGCCGCGTTGCGATCCACGCCGAAAAGGACGAGGTCCTCTCAGACTGGAAGAGGCTGCATTTCAAACCGGGGACGATCAACGGCGATATAGTGACGGGGTTGCGCTGTGTCGAGGCGCACGCCTTCGGCAGCACCGGTGTGACGAACAGGTTCAGAGAGCTGGAGGGCAGGATCTCCGCCGCCGTAAGCGCCGGCGACGTCAAGGTCGAGAACGTCGATCTCGATGACGTTCTGATCGCGTTTGTGAAAGGCGGAAGGGCATGATCGGGATACTGAAGAAAAACTGCGCTTTCTATCTGATGTACGGCGTTTTTTTCCTGATCATGTCGGTGGTGATGTGGCATGGCGCGATGGACAGGTTGAGAACACCGATCGCGGTTATAAACTCGTTCTTCATGTTCTTTATAGTCGTTATCCCGGCTCTTAGCGCCGAGGCGCTCGAAGAGAAGCACAGGGCCTATCCGTTCCTGATGACGATGCCGCTCAGGCTCGAGACGGTCGTAAGGGCGAAGATGGCGCTGCCTGTCATAGCGGTTGCTGTGACAGCGGCCTTCAACCTGATACTGTTCCGGTTCTTCGACAGCACGCCCTCGGCACTCGCCGACTGCGTTAAGATCATCCTGCTGAACGTCTCTGTAGTGATCGTGCTCGCGGGCGCCGTCTTTATCCTGATGTACAGGTACAACGTGAGGGTGCTGATGATGGTCCTGGTCTTTATGGGCGTCATCTTCAACTTCCTGGGCCTTGTCGCTGTAAGGGCCAGGGGGATCGGCAACATATTCGAATGGCCCGAGATGATCGTCTCGGGCAGGCCGGCATGGGTCTTCATCGCCTTGATACCGCTGAGCCTCGGCGTCTATCATATGATCTTCCGCAGGGCCCTGAAGCTGAAGGAAGAGAGGCTCTTCGACTAGGAGAAACGTGATGAACGGAATCATAAGGAAAGACATCTTCATCTACCTAGCGTACCTGGCGATTGTACCATTTCAGATACTCTACTGGCATATTACAAGGTCGGGGCTTGACTCGACCATCGTTTTCATCATGACAGGATGGATCAATATAGTCATGCTCGGTTCCATCCTCGGTGTCGAGATGAACGAGATGAAGAACGGCGGGTATATGTTTCTCGCCGCTCTGCCTGTGACTGCTCGCGATATCGTAAGAGCGAAGTTCGCGGTGATACTCGTGATATCGGCGATATACGGTTTTGCGGCCTGGTTCGCTTTCGCGGGCCTGGAAGCCCCGCCCGGCTATCTCGAGTTCGCGAGGCGATGGCTGCTGCTGAACGCGGCGACTGCTCTCGGCACAGCTGGACTTGTCTACTGGGCTGTCTTCAGATATGGGCTCGAGAGAGCCATGTATCTTCTGGGCGGGCTGCTCGCGTTCACCGTCATAGTTCCCATCGGTCTGAACGAGCTCGTGATACGCGGCTACCTCGGTGGTTCGTCCGCGGTCTTCCGCCTGGCCGGGACGGCGGGAAACCTCCTGCTGCTAGCGGCCGGCGCCGCCGTCTACCTCGCTTTCTATAAGCTGTCGGTAAGGGCTATGGAAGGAGACCTGAGGTCATGACTTGCAACCGGGCAGCCGCGCCCTTCCCTGGTCAGAGGTAGAAATCGATGCCGAGGAGCCAGCGGTCGCCCGAGGGCTTTATCTGCTGGCTGTCCCACCGGGGCCCCGTAAAGAGGCATATCGTGCCGCCGCTCCCGTACCACGTGAGATAGAGGAAAAGGTCGTTCTTCCGTGTCCATCCGCCGCCGCGGTCGAGGAAGTACAGGAGGTCCGGCCGAAGCTCGACTGCGAGCGATCCGATGTGTGCGAAGGCGATCTTCAGCCCGCCGCCCAGGGCCAGCGAGAAGTCGTGCCCCTGCTGGACGCAGTCGTGGAACTCCCACCGCGGGAAGTACCAGAAGGTCGCGCGCCACGCCGTGTCGAGTATGAATCCGGATCCTTCCCTCGCGGACCAAGTCTCTCTGCGGTAGCGAGGGTACCAGTCGCGCGAATAGAGACCGACCTTAGCTGCGTTCCATATCTCGCTCTGGTAGTCCTCGCGGTCGATGTCATGGAAGCAGTCGTGCAAGTACTCGAGATCCGCCATCCTCCCGGCCCACTCGAACCTCGCCCCGGCGATAAGCGAGTAGTGCGCGTCGTACGGATCGAATATGACGGAGCTGTGCTCCTGGTATCCCATGCCGACGTAAAGACCGGCACCCATGTATAAGCTCCAGTCCAGGCTCTCGCCGTCGGCAGCAAGGACGTCCACCGTGGCGACGAGCCCGCCGTCGAGAAAGAACTGCTCATCGTGAGGGAAAAACTCGAGTACCCACCCATGCACCTTCCATCTGACGGGGCACGAGTATTCAGCCGCCGCGATGGAGGAGTAGAGGACCGGGACAAGAAGCGCCGCGAGGACGCATGCCTTAAGTCTCACTTTTCATCCCCTCGATACCATTTCATCACTCACGATCTGACGAATTCGAGCAGAGGGCCGTAATCGCCTGACCCGTCGACTGCCCTTATCGCCCCGATGTAGCGCTTCCTTACGTTGTTGTCGTCTGAAAGGTCCGCTCCGCCCCATGAGAACCTCTCTGCCCCCAGCTTCCTCTCGAGCAGCAGGTCGGTCATCAGCCGCCCGTGCCTGCCGTTGCCGTTGGGGAAGGGATGGATCAGCTCGAAGCGGTAGTGAAACCTCACGCCGATCTCGTCGTCAGGCATCGGCCTTTCCTCGGCCCAGTACCGGGCATCGCCGAGCAGTTTCGCTATCTCTTCGTGTATCATGCCTACAGGCACTCCGATGTTCTTGCCGCTCGTCCTGTATGTGCCGGCCCACTTCCAGACCTTCCCGAACATCTTGATATGAAGCTTTCTGACGAACTGCTCGGTCAGGACGTCGCCGATCCTTCCGGTCTCGATCCAGTCGAGCGCCTCGAGGATGTTCTCCTGCTCGTACCTGTCGAGGTCTCCCTGCGTCCGGATCGAGGGTATCGAAAGCCCTTCCATCTCATCCGGTCCCAGAAGAACAACATCTTTCCTGTCTTCCATTCTCATGTCTCTCTTCCCGCTGGGGGCTCCTGCTTCGTGCGTAGCTCTTTTTTCTCGCCGGGATCTTTCTCTGCGCAGGTATCACGATTCACGCGGGACTGTAAGTTCCAGAGAAAGCGCGGGGTCTGTTCGACCAGCCTGTGCACTTCCCTGGAATAGATCCTCTCGATCTCTTCTTCCGGCAGCTTGTGTCCTTCGAGCCGCATCGTCTGATTTATCCGGTCGATCTTCCTGCGCGCGACCTCTTTCGCCCTGCGCCTGACGATCTCCTCGAAAGATCCGTTGGGCCGAAACCCGTAGAAGAATGTGCAGTCCATCGCCTCCGCGGCCCGCTTCATGGCCTTGATCGTTGTAGATCCTTCCTGCTCCCTTTTTTCGAGCGCGCTGACGCTGGCCACGGAGATCCCCAGCCTTTCGGCCAGCTGCCTTCCGCTCATGCCGATCGCGTATCTGATCGCCCCGATCCAACCCCTGGCCGGTCTACTGAAGGTCGAAGGAAGATCGAAGAATCCCGAAAGGAACCATACGTCGAGACGCTCTCTGGCTATTTTCCTGTCATCATTCATCGCGTTCTCCTGACCCGGCAAGACATTTCATATCGCTCTGGAATATAAGCGCTTATCGATATATGCCCATTAATACGATGTTTATAGTTGTACTATAATCCAATTATAGCAATAATAATATCATATTATAATATAATTATTCACGATATATCAATGTGTCATAAAGAAGCAGGAGGCACCATACAATAATGTCGCGGCAAAATAGAGCCGCCATCCCGGGAGCCTCGCTACCTTAGCAGGACCGCTTTGCGGCTCAGCGTCCTGCCCTCGGCCCGCAGGAGGTAGAAGTAAACACCGCTCGAGAGGCCGGCGGCGTTCCACGCCACCTCGTGCTTACCGGCCTCCATCCAGCGCGAATCTATCACGGCGACCTCTCGTCCGGCTATGTCGTAGGCGCGAAGGTCGACATGCCCGGCCCGGGAGAGCGTGAAGCGTATCGATGTCGAGGGATTGAAGGGATTGGGAGAGTTCTGCAGCAAAGCGAAGCGCGGCGGGCGGCTTTCGGACCCCGTGAAATCCGTGACCGCCATGCGTGTTCTGTATACGAGCCTGTCGTGCCCGGTCACTGTGAGGTCGAGGGAATCCATGGCCGCTGGAATGGAGTCCGCCAGGCGTATCGTCATGATCCCGTCGGGCATCGCTGTTCCGGTGCCGAAGCATGTGCCATCCCCGTAAAGGGAGCCGGTCGAGCCGGGAGAGTCGGTTTCGACTGTAAAGCTGAGCGCGCCACGGGCGATCCCATGCGGATGGGCCGCCGCGATCGCGGATGGCTGCTCCGTCCATATATCCATCGCCGGATCGCCGAGCACGTTGAGTGCGTAAAAGCACCAGCGGTGAGCGCCGGGCTCGTATTCGTCGGGGAGGTCGACGAAGGGGACCGTCTCGTCCTTGGAGCGCATGTTTGCCTCGCCGAGTTTCGTGATCCCCTCGGTGAATATCGCGTCGAAGAACTCGCGCTGGAAGTGATGCGACGGGCCGTTTGTCGTCCCCTCGTAGAACCATCCGTACCGGGAGTTGCCCACATAAGCCGACGCGCAGGTTGGCAGGGTGACCATCTCCTCGGCGATGCAGTCGTCAAGGTCGAACCCGCCGGCGTTGCAGCCATATGAGTTGATAACGGGGAAGTTCGCCGCCAGGCCGTCGTTCGTGAAATTCGCCGTCGTGACGTGCCCGATGCTGATCTTCATGACGTAGTCGTAGCTTGAGTGGCCTGCGTGACAGATCAGGCTGGTCCCGGCGTTGATCGCGGCGTATACGTCAAGGGCGCTGTACGCGGCGTCGCGGTCGTAGAGCTTGACGATGTCGAACCCGGACGGGATCCCCGTCGTGACGAACCCGTGGATGTCCCAGGTCCCGATCAGCTGATCCATTTCGTCGCCGCCGTATGTCAGCGGGTTGCTGTAGAGATGCTCGCCGAGCATCAGCGCGTTGTCGCACTGCGCTACGACGGGCGATTCCTGGTACATAATGATCTTGTTTATTATCGCCGCCGCTTCCGCCTCATCATCGAACGAGATCCTGCCCACCGCCACCTCGGAGTAGAAGTCCTCCTCGCCCGGCTCCCCCCAGAGTGAGTCGCCGTCAGAGTTCCAGTCTCCGTCGAGGGACGCATAGTAAATGTCGGCAGGTATCCCCTCGTCCACGTAGAGCTGGGATGAGTGCACTTCGCAGTAGAGCCCGCGGTGAGGCAGGTCGTACGGGCCGTTGTCGCTGTCGCCCGCGAGAAGGACCTGGCTGATGCCTTCCTCGATATACGCGTCGACGACCGCCTGCCTTATCTTGTCGGCGAGATCGAGCCCGGAGTAAGCGAGGTCGATGCTCTCGACGGTCATGATCTCCGAGCGCAGGCCGCGCCTGGTGTAGAAATCCCTCAGCGGCGCGAGGGCTCCCGCGTAGTGCTCGCGCGCGATGATGAGATACTGGAATCCTTCGCCTGCCGAGGGAAACTCTTCGGCTGCGGGCAGCGCCCCGGGGTTGTCGACGAGCGATGCGAGCCTTTCGATCGTCGCTTTGTCGCGCCTCAGAAGCCTCGACGCGGCGGCCGACTCCGCTGAGGCGGCGGTCTCGACCGTGATGTCGATCTCCGACCAGTATCCGGCCTCTCCCGTGGCGGGGTCGTGCCCGACGGGGGAGAAGACGCCCGTAGCGATGGCATGTCCCCTGAGGTACCTTGTCCGGAATCGCGGCGAGGGAGGGTAGATCCATGCGTCGCGGGTGTAGACATCGTTCCTGTAGAGGAAACGCTTCACCGCGGGGCCGTCGCCCGGCACGGGATCCTGTCTGGGATAGAGCCTGACCGCCTGCGAGATCACCTTCCAGCCGCGCCTCTCGATCCTGACCCCGGCCGCCTCCTCACCGGGAGGCAGGAGTAAGGCCGCCCCCCTGAACGGGAAGCTCGGCTCGCCGGCCCTTCCGGCCTGCACCGTCGCCGGGAATACGAGCCGCGAGAATCCGCTTCCCGCGCATTCGACGGCCGGGTCGCCGAAGTTGTAAGTGACCTTCACGCCGGCGCGGGCCTCGCCTGAGGCTGTGATGACGATCAATACTGTACAGGCGATGATGAAGGGCAGAGGATGTCTCATGTGACCGATTATAACATAAAGAGACGTTCCGGCAAAGAATGTACAGATTTCTCTTTACAGGAAGACAGCATTTTCATAACATCTCCCGCAGGGAAGAGAGGTCCACGCTACTTTTCATCAGGCATCTGAAGGTCCGCATCATGGATCCGTAATATTTTTGGCGGTCGCTGCGACTGTCAGTAGAGGGAACGGGCACTTGCTCTCGCAAAGTGTCCGTTTCTTATTATTACCACATATCTGCGCACACCGGCGCCAAAAAGCGGGGAGGCGCGTCCTGCTCACACCTCCCCTATCCCTTGAGGTTACCCGGAAGGTCCCAACCTTCACCTCTTGGGATTTCCGTTACATACGAATTATATTACCGGCCCGCACGCTGCTCAATATCTTTTAATCCGGGACCGGCGATTTGGGCGATATTACCTATCCGCCACCGCGCCGCCTATCTCAGGAGCACCATCTTCCGTGCCTGCTTCTTCCCTCCCTGCTCGAGGACGCAGAAATAGATGCCGGACGCGGCGCTGTGGCCGGATCCGTCCCTGCCGTCCCACGTCACGCTGTGCGCGCCCTCGCCCATCCACCTGTCCCGAAGCGTCCTGACCAGTCCGCCGCTGACGTCGTATATCCTGATCGTCATTTGCCCGGCTGACGGCAGGTAGAAGGGGATCCAGGTCGAAGGATTGAAGGGATTTGGGTAGTTCTGGTCGAGAAGCAGAGCCGGTGTGACCCTGCCTCCAGCCATGTCTTCGACTCCGGACGCCACCCCTATTGCGCCGAGTATGCGGAGCTTCCCGTATCCCCAGGTATCGTTGTAGACCGGTCCGGTAAACCCGTCCTCGAGAGCGTGCGCCGCAAGCAGCAGCTCCACCTCGGGCATCATCGCGCCCGGCCAGGCCTGCTGGACGAGGGCCGCCGCCGCGGCGACGTGCGGCCCCGCGGCACTGGTCCCGCTGAATTGGCGGTAGGAGCCGATCGGGTAATTGTCGCTGGTCGTATGAGACATCGTCGAGTAGACGTCATAGTTCCCCGGAGAGACTATGTCGAGCAGGTGTTTCCCGTCTATCCTCTCGCCGCGCCCGCTGAACGCGCTGATCTCCCCGACCGGGATCGACCCGCCGCCGACTCCTCCGTATCCCTCGAATCCGCGCGTCGAATACGATCCGTTGCAGAAGGCGCTGTCGCAGGTGGCCGGCCAGGTGACGTTACGCTCGTCAGTGAAATAATTGGTGAACTCAGCGCCGTCCGCCCACGAAGAGAGATTGTCTGCGATGTTGCTTATGATCTCTACGCTCGCGCCGGACCCGTTCTCGACAGTCAGTTGCCATGATCCCATGGCGTCGAGGTTGGTGTTGTGGTCGATGTAGAGGTCGATCTTGTTGGTGCCGCGGACGCTCGTCGACATGTCCGTCCATACGTAGTAATTGTCCACTGGCTGCCATCCTCCGGTCAGCTCTATCTGCGTGCCCAGCGGTGTCAACAGCCTGAAGGTCAGATCATCCAGGCCTCCCAGCCAGAGAGTCGAACCGTACACGAACAGGATGCTGTTCCCGTTGTAGGTCGGCACACTGATCAGGAGTGTCCGGCTGCCGCCGGAAGGGACAGTGGTGATCGCGTGCTTTCTGCCGCGGCCGAGGTTGCCGGAAGGCGTTATCTGTATGATCGTCTCGTTCTCTATGGATATGACTTCCTCTTCCAGCGAAGAGCCATCGAGGTAGTCCCAGACGAATCCGCCGAATTCGTAGAGCATCACGTCCGCTCCCCGCGACCTTGCCCACGGGACGAGATAGGAGATGGGCAGGCCGGAGAAGTAATAGCCTGCTAGCAGCTCAGCGTCGGGGGCGATGCCGCAGAACCTGTGCAGCCGGCGCGTTCCGCCCGCGACGATGCCCATCACCGACGTTCCGTGCCCGTTCGTGTCGTCTTCGGACAGTATCAGGTCAGTGCCTCGAACACGCTCGGTCGAGTCGGTGGCGACGGTCGCGTATATCTTGGAGGTCCCGAGCTGGACGAGCCTTTCGCCGACGTCGAGCGTGCCGTTGTGGTTATCATCGAGCGACACGAAAGTGGGCTCGCCGAACCCGGGCGTGCTTTCGCTGAACCCGGCCGAAGGGCCGAAATCCCTCTTCCCGTTGTAGTTCTGGTCGGCGTATATCCAGTCCCAGTAGGTCTGGTAGATATTGTCGTTGTTCGCCGGTGGCCCGCTGCCCCAGACTGCGGCGTAGTCCAGTATAAAGCCGTCGCGGAGCCTCAGGATCTCACCGAAGTCGAAGCTGTCGTTGTGGTTCAGATCGACGAAGTCGTAACCCGGGTCGAACATGCCGTTGCCGTTGTCGTCGACCCAGTTGAACGTATCCCCGTCAGCATAGAAGAATGAAGGGTGAAAGACGTCTATGCCCGTGTCGAAGTCGGCGACGCGCTTTCCTCTGCCGGTGATGGGGAAGCCCAGCGGGTCATCGAATGTCCATGCAGAATCCGCCCCGATCTCCGGGCGGCTGACGTCGAGCGCCGGGTAGACGGCAGGCTTCCAGCTCGATTCGAGCCTCAGCACCTCGCGGCGCGTGCCGAGCCCGTCGATACCGTCCCACGGGACCCTGACGGGGTAGATCGCCGCCGTCCGCGCTATCTGCCCGCCGACACGGTAGAACTCGATCCCTCGCGACTCGAGATCGGCGATCTCTGCCGCGGTGAGGACGTGGTCGAACTTGACCGTTGCCGTAGCCCTTTCTCCGCCTGCGGCGCCGAGCATGGCACGGCGCGGATCGGCGGTCTTCATCGGCGCTTCCCGCATGTCCTGCTGGAAGCGCATCTGCGAGTCCATCTTGTCTCGCGCGGCTGCCGGTTCCGAATAGGCCCGCGGCGCGGAGGCGATTCCGGCTGTCATCACGGCTATAAGCAAAAGAACAGGGGATTTTTTTCTCACGGCTCGCTCCTTCCGGTGCGGTGCCAGTCCTGTGAGGTACGGGTGGGTGCTGATTTAATAATACATTTTATATGGCGGCGAAAAAAGGAATTCGTTTATAGTCGTACCGGAAAAGGGATTGCGGCAACCTGGCATGCCCGGAAGGAGCGTGATGTACGGTCGAGAATGGAGCGATATGACGGCAGGGGCGCAGTTTCGCCTCTATATGATCCTATTCATCCTCATCGCTGTATCGCCCCGCGCGGTGCGCGCCGGAGAGATATATGCGACGGGCCTGAAGCAGGCTGACAGGGACACCTCCGCGGCGCTCGAGGCGGAAAAGCCGTTACAGCGCCAGCCACCCGCCGTCGAGAAGAAAGTGCCGACCTGGCAGTGGGGTGTTCGATTCCGCCTCAGGGAGACATATATTGCCAATCCGTTCGACCTGGATACTGACGGCTTCGACGACCGGCACTATTTCCGGATGCGCACGCAGCTCTGGGGGGCTTACAACCCGAACGAGTGGTGGAAGGTCTACGCGATGCTCAACAACGAGCACCGGTACTGGCTCAAGCCTGAGGACGGTCCCGCCGGCACCGGCTTCATCTGGGACGAGGTCGTTTTCGAGAGTCTCTACATAGAGGGAAAGAAGCTCGACTACACGCCATACGGGTTCAAGGTGGGACGGCAGAACCTTTTCTACGGCGAGGGGCTGATCTGCTGGGACGGGGGCCCGCTCGACGGGTCGAGGACGGCCTACTTCAACGCGGTCCTTCTTCAGGGCGATTGGGGCAGGCGCAGGCTCGACGTGCATTTTATCTCGGACCCCGAAAAGGACGAGTACCTCCCGGTCATCAACAGCCAGGACCGCAGCCTCATCGAGTGGGACGAGACCGGCGCGGGACTCTACTACACCGACGAGTCTCTCGGCGGCAAGAAGCTCGAAGCCTACTACTTCTACAAGAACGAGGACGACCCCGACGGCGTTTACCCCGAGAGTAACATCCACACGATAGGGGCTCGGGCGACCGGTAAAGCCCGGGAGGATTTCGAGTTCGGGATCGAGTGGGCCTCGCAGCTGGGGGACCGGGGCGACGCGCGCAGGATCGGCTGGGGCGGATACATCTGGGGGCTGTACGACCTTCCCTGGGACGACATACCCCTCGAGATCGGGCTGGGCGGCCTCGCCCTCTCGGGCGACAAGCCTGAGACGCAGGAGTACGAGGGGTGGGACCCTGTCTACTCGCGATGGCCCAAGTGGAGCGAGCTTTACATATATACTCTGGTCAATGAACGCGGTATCGCCTACTGGGAGAACCTCGGGGCCGGCTGGCTCAACCTTGCCTGGAAGGACCATCCGAGGTTCCAGGCCGACTGGAAGCTCTACTGGATGTACGCGTTCGAGCCGCCGCCGGACCCCACGAAAGAGGTCTTTGGCGACGGGAACTTCCGCGGCAATCTCTCGACGCTGAGACTGAAGTGGAACTGGACCGCCTACCTGAGCGGGCATTTCCTCTGGGAGGTCCTCATGCCCGGCGACTTCTACGCGGACGGGAGCGACTACTCCCATTTCCTGCGCTGGGAACTTTACTTCAAATACTAGAGATCCTGTGCTATTATATTAACGGCTTCACCCGCAGGCAAATCAGGATATTTACGGGAGGTAGACAATGCCTGCCGGTCATGGCGCATGGTGCTGCTCAGAGGAGGTTGTCATGTCTGAGATCGAAGTAGGCAGGGTGGAGGATTATTTCGCCCATATCGAGGTCGTAGCGATCGAGGTGACCTCAGAGGGGATCAGCGTGGGCGACACGCTCCATTTCAAGGGGCACACGACCGACTTCAAGCAGAAGATCACCTCGATGCAGGTCGACCACAAATCGGTCGAGGAGGCGCCGGCCGGCTCTGAGGTCGGGATAAAGGTAAAAGACAGGGTCAGGACCCACGACCAGGTGTTCAAGGTCGTCGAGGACTGAGACGGCCGCGTCCGGGACAGCAAAAGAGCCGCCCCCGCGAAGGGGCGGCTCTTCCTTTATATATGTCTTCTGCCGGACTCTACTGACCCGATGGCCGCTCCAGCCCGTAGTTCTGCCTCTTGTCCGCTCGCTTGAGCAGGAACGCGAGGTAGATCGAGATGACGCCGAGCGCCACGAGCATCAGGATCGGGATCGTATAGTTGTACGTCGCGATCTCTCCAGTGGCCCGCATGTGGTCGATCTTCGCGGAGATCTTCTCGGGGCTCAGGCCCTGCGCCGCAAGTTCCCCGCGCGTGGTCTGTATCTGGCTTACCACCTTGGGATTGACAAGGTCGAGCACCTTGCCGATTCCGAAGTAGAAGAGCGAGAGGCCGTAGTTCTGGATCGTGAACATCGTGGCGTAGGCGGTCCCTAGCCTGTTCTCGGCTACGATCTTAGCGACCGACGGCCACATCGCGGCCGGGACCAGCGAGAAGGCTATCCCCAGGGAGAACAGCCCGGTGTACCCTAGGATCCTGCTGTTAAGCACCGAGAGTGTCAGGTGAGCGTAGATAAGGAGGACCGAGCCGAGGATCATCAGCGAGGCGGCCTTGCCCTTCGCGTCCACCAGGCGGCCGAAGATCGGGGTGAAGATGATCGTGCCGAGCGGGATAAGCCCGCTGACCTTCGGTCCGTTCGTAAGGTAGGCGCCTACCTTATGGAAGAAAGACGCTCCCGACAGGTCGGGAAGAGTGTATGTAAAACCGAACTTGTTCACCAGCAGATCCGGAGCGTACTGCAGGAACGGGAAGACCGCCGAATAGAACGCAACGCAGAGAAGAGAGATGAAAATGAACGAGTGGTCCGTGATCAGCTTCACGAGGTCGCTGAACTTGAACTCGTCCTCGTGCACCTCCACGCCGCTGCCGGCGGCCTCTTCGGCCAGTTGCCTGTCGAGCTTCTTGTCGAGGCCGAGGTACGCGATGAAGAGCAGGGTGCCGAGAAGGATGATCGACGCCGAGATGACCAGGGCGTTGCTGAGGCTACCGCCGCCCAGATCCAGCGAGAACGAGATGGCCATGAAGCTTCCGAGCCTTCCGACCACGATGTTCATCCCCATCGCGAACGCCAGCTCTTTACCCTTGAACCATTTGACGATCGTTCGGCTGATCAGCACGCACGTCGTCTCCAGCCCTATTCCGAAGAGTATTCGTCCCACGACCATCGACCAGAGCATCTGGTTCTTGCTCGTGCCGAAAGTGCCCTTGCTGCCGAGCCACACGATGTAGGCGCCCAGCGTAGCGATGACGGCGAGGATGATGCCTGTCTTGCGGATCCCCCAGCGGTCGAGGGCTATTCCTCCGACGATGATCATCAGGGCCAGGTTGGCCCAGGTTGTGGAGCTGATGAGTAGTCCGAACTGGGAGCTTGTGAATCCCAGCTGGCTCTCGAAGAGAGACTTCAGAGGTCCGAGGCCGTCCTGGAACCAGTACGTCCCGAACATCAGGACGCTGATCATGAACAGGACGGTGAACCTGGCAGCCTTCGAATCCTTTAGAAGCTTTACGGCTTTTTCCATAGGTCCTCTCCGTCAAGGGGTTGAGGGATATCGTGGCGGCATCCGGCCGGCCGCCCGCGGATGGAATAATATACTACAGACCGGCGGCGGGCCCAAAACGCTTTTTATCAGGGAAAGTAAAGGTTCAGACAGGGTATGTCAGGGCTTGGGATAATTCCGTATGAAGCGAAGCATCGCATGATATATAATGAGGTTACCATGAGGCAAAAGAAGGGCTACGCATTGTCGTTTCCTCAGAGAGACCGGTCCATCTTTATCACACTCATCCTGGTCGGACTGCTGGTTCGCCTCCCGTTTCTGCGGACTTTCGACCTGGTCTCCTATGACGGCACGTACTATATCAGGCAAGCAGGGTCCATACTTGCCGGAGCGTATCGGCCCGGCGTGTTTCCTATAGGGTACCCGGCCTTCATAGCTCTGCTGACTCCAGTAGTGAGAGATGGCGTCCGTGCCGCCCAGCTCGTTTCTGTACTTGCTGGAACCGGTGCTCTGGTCGTCTTTTTCCTTCTGTGTAAGAAACTGATGTCCAGGCCTTTTGCTGTAGCCGCAAGCCTTATCCTCGCGACGATTCCCCTGTTCATCCATATGACGACTACCACGATGTCGGAATCTCTTGCGATCTTCTGGGTATTGCTCGGCCTTCTGATGTTTGCGAACGAGAGGGACTTCACTGCCGGTATCTGTCTGGGAGTCGCCTCGATAACGAGGCCCGAATCTCTTGCCATAGCTGGAATACTGACACTTCTGCTGTTACGCAGGCCACGGCGGATGATCAGATTTGCCACAGGCTGCGCACTTGTGTATAGCGTCGGCGTGGTCATCGAATCGGTGGCGCGGGGACGGCTGGTGCTGCTGCGCAAAAGCGAGAGTTTTGGCTCCGGCTCAGTCAACTGGAAACTGCGTGAGGCGTGGATAGAGTTTGGCGGCAAGGAACGCGCACTCGAAGATGTAGCCAGGGAAGAAGCGGAGACCAACTTCGTTCTCTACTATCTCAGAAGACTTCCGCGGGAGATCATTCTGCTTATTCGGCATACTATGCCTGTCCTATTTATCCTGGCGCTATACGGAATCTGGAAAAAACGCCATTTCACGCTCGTCCTGTTTGCCCCGTTCGTGATCTTTCCCCTGTTTACATCGCGCAGTGAGATCAGATTCGTATTTCCCTATCTTCCGGGAGTCATTCTTTTCGCGCTTATTGGCCTTGAGGCGCTCCGATCGACTGGAATGAGGAAATCTCTTATCGCCCTTATCGTGATATCCATAGTCACCGGGTGGTGGATAAACCGGGATCAGGTCACGTTGCCGGTCTCGAACGGATATCACTGGGCCAAACAGGTAGGAGCCCAGATCGCCCCTCGAATAAAGCCGGGGGATGGCTTTGCCGACAGAAAACCATATCTCGCTTTTTACGCCGGGGGCGAATACATAGAGATACCTGCCGCCCCTTACGAGGAAATAATCGAACATATCTATGCTGATAATATCGAATATCTTGTCCTTCACGATCAGACCATTAAAAATTTTCGCCCGGTCCTCCTTCCTCTTCTCTTCGACAGGACAATGATAAGGGGAGAGTTGAGGTATGCGCAGTGGGCACATTTCCCCGGGGTGTTGATATATAGAATAAACCGTGAAGTTGAATTGCCGGAAGAGCGTCAGATCTTCGCCGGAAAGGGAGAAACGCTTTATGGACCTGTCTGGTCACCTGATGGAAGTGTGATCGCTTGTCGGATGCATGAGAAAACGGGTAAGGGAGAAATCAGGGTCATCGATTTCAGAACAGGTCGATCAAGGCTGATTCTGTTGACCTCACTGATCGATGATCCTATCAGCTGGTCACCCGACTCAAAAAGCATCGCATTCGCGAATTATGACAGTGGCAACTACGATATATACATAAGCAGGAGCAGCGGAGAAATCGAACGCGTTACGACCGACAAGGCGGTTGACAGATCGCCATCCTGGTCGGATGACGGGCGGCAGATAGCGTTCTGTTCGGACCGCTCAGGGCAGAGCGAGGTGTGGATAAAGGATCTGGATGAGGGGAGGTTGGAGCGTATGACCGATCTGGGAGACTGTTCCTTCCCTTCGATCTCACCCGGGGGGCGATATGTCGCTTTTCTGCGAATAGGTGATGGGTTGTATATACACGATCGCGAGACTTTAGAGACAATACGCGCCCTCGCACCGGCGAAAGTGGACTTTAAACCATCGTGGAGCCCCGATGGCCGAACTATAGCGGTATCGGCCAGGGATTGGGAATCGATGCACGTTTACCTCGTCACTTCCGACGGAAGTCATGCTGCCATAATGACCAAAGCGCACAATAATGAAGGGCAGCCGGCCTGGAGCCCGGATGGACGTTTTATCGCCACTGTCACGATCAGTGGCGGGGAGATGGATCTCTGGCTGACTGATGGAGTCGATCCATACATACAACGCCTTCATGACCCTGCCCCGGTCGTCGTCGTGGAGCAATGATCTGGAATCCGCAGCAGGCAGTATGGAAACGATGGTGCATGCGGAGCTACAGGGATATTATTGACACATGAATAAGAAAAAGAGTGAATCGGTTACAGGATTGGGCCACCCCGAGAGCGACACCGCTTTCTGCGCGGATCTGCCGACCTCGCCGCGGGACGATATCGGCACCGTCCTTGTGACCGGCGCTTCGGGGTACATAGGCGGCAGGCTCGTGCCCGAGCTTCTTCTCAGGGGATACCGTGTCAGGGCGATGGTCAGGGGAGCCGCCGCCGAGATCGAGCAGAGATGGCCGGGAGTCGAGGCGGTCCGTGCCGACGCGTTCGACAGGGAGAGCCTCGGCCGCGCCCTCGAAGGCGTAGATACGGCGTACTACCTCATTCATTCGATGCTTCTCGGTCCCGGCGAGTTCGCCGGCGCGGACGCGAAGGCGGCTGGTAATTTCGCGGAGGTCGCCGCCGAACGCGGGGTCAGGAGGATCATCTACCTCGGGGGTCTCGGCGACGTGCGAAGCGACCTCTCCACCCACCTTCGCAGCAGGATGGAAGTGGCCGAGAGGCTCAGGGCGGGCCCGGTGCCCGTCACGATACTCCGCGCGGCTATTATCATCGGCTCGGGCAGCGCCTCCTACGAGATCCTCAAGAACCTCGTCGGGCGCTTTCCCTTCATGATCGTGCCCCGCGAGGTGGGGAGCCTCTGCCAGCCGATAGCGATCCGCGATGTCGTAAAGTACCTGGTCGGCTCGCTCGAGTCGGAGGAGACGTCGGGGCGCGGCTTTGATATCGGCGGCGACGACATAATGTCGTACAGGGAGATGATGAAGACCGTCGCCGGCGTGCTCCATCGGCGCAGATTCTTCCTCACAGTGCCGCTGGTCAGCCTGAGGACGTTCGGGTACGTGGCCGGGCTTCTTACGCCGGTGCCGGGACCGATGACGATAAGCCTCATGGAAGGGCTCAAGAACAACGTCGTGTGCGAGGACGACCGGATACGGAAGATCATCCCGTTCGATCCCCTTCCCTACAGGACGGCGCTCGTGAGGGCGATGACACGCGAGGAACAGGACAGGGTCCATACGAGGTGGTCCGATGCCTATCCGCCCGCGAGCGAACTGGCGATGACTCTCGACGAGGTCCGCGGCCGCCCGATGTACTCCGCTTCCAGCTCGCTCGAGACGGCCAAGGGCGCCGGCGCTCTCTTCGATTCGATATGCCGCATCGGGGGCAGGGAGGGATGGTTCCGCGGCAACTGGATGTGGCGCCTCCGCGGTGCGTTCGACCGGGTCATCATGGGCGTCGGGACGACGAGGGGGAGAAAGAGCGCGTGCGGGCTGCGGGCTAACGACGTCGTCGATTTCTGGCGTGTCGAGGACATCATCCAGTCGAAGCGCCTGCTGCTTCGGGCCGAGATGAAGATGCCCGGCAAGGCATGGCTCGAGTTCCACATCGGCGACCACGGCGACCACAGGGAGCTTTCACTGACGGCCCGCTACCTCACGTCGACACTCTTCGGCCGCGCGTACTGGTACTTCTTCCTCCCGTTTCACCGCTTTATATTCAAGGGGCTGATACGACAGATAGAGGAGAGGAGCGGGACCTGATCGTAGGTCCCTGACGGCCAAAGGGGTTCCCGCGCAAGGATGTCCCTTACTTGTGACGTTTCTCGCGCAAGGACGTTCCGGCCGGATTAAGACGACAAAGGAGAAACGATGATCCGGTTCATTATTATCTCAGCACTCATGCTCGGTGCCTCCCTTTCATCCTGCGGCGGCTCAGATCCGAAGTCGCAACGCGCGGCGATAGGCCGTGTCGCGGAATCGTACGTCAGGCTCAGTCTCGTTCTGGGGCAGTACGATCCCGACTACGTCGATGCCTACACCGGTCCAGAGGAATGGGAGCCTGCTCCCCTTCCGGAAGGGAAGGAGCATAAGATACCCGCCGCCGAGCTGGCCGCGCGGGCGGAGTCGCTGGTCAAGGAGCTCGATGCCGCCGACGTAAGTGTTCTCAGTGACCTGGAGAAACGCAGGGTGAGGTTCCTGCGCGCTCACATCCTTTCGATGAAGGCGAGGATCGAGCTCGTCGGGGGCGCGGAGATGACATTTGACGAGGAGTCGAAGGCGCTATACGACGCCGTCGCCCCTCCGGCCGACATCGATGCGCTCGACGCCGCCCTGGCCGAGCTGGACACGCTCGTGCCTGGCGAGGGCGATCTCTCCGAGAGGGCCGAGGCATACAGGGCCGGCTTCGCGATCCCCCGGGACAGGATCGACGCTGTTTTCTCGAGGGCTATCGAGGAGGCTCGCGGCAGGACGCTTCAGCATATCGCGCTGCCGGAGGGCGAGAGCTTCGACAAGGAGTACGTCACCGGGGTCTCCTGGGGCGCTTACAACTGGTACAAGGGTAACTACCGCAGCCTGATCCAGGTAAACGTAGAGCTGCCGGTCTACATCGGATCGCCGCTCGGGCTCGCCACGCATGAGGGATACCCCGGACACCATGTCCAGAACGTCCTGGTCGAGGAGAACATGCTCGACGACCATGGCTGGATGGAATATACCGTGCAGCCACTCTTCTGCCCCCAGGCGACGCTGAACGAGGGAGGCGCGAACTACGCCGTCCGCATGGTCTTCACCGACAAAGAGAGGGTGGCCTTCATCCGGGACGTCCTGTTCCCGCTGGCCGGCCTCGATCCGGCGAAGGCGGAAAAGTACCTTAAGTTCGAGGAGCTGACGCGCGAGCTGCGCGGGGCGAGGACCGAGGCGGTGCGGCTCTATCTCGACGGGAAGATGACAAGGGAAGAGGCGAACGGATTCCTGCAGAAGTACTCGCTGATGTCAGAGGCGAGAGCCGACATGTACCTTCGCTTCGGCGAGAAGTACCGCAGCTACGTCGTGACCTACGACGTCGGCCTGGCGCTGGTGAGGAGCTACCTGGAGCGCGAGGCGGGAGACAATAACGCGCGGCGATGGGATCTGTTCAGGGATCTCTACGCGGTGCCACACCTCCCGTCGGACCTCGATTAGTCCGCGCCCTGGCCGAGTCGGGTCTTCCCGGGGCCGGCGTGGTCGGGAAGGCCATTGAAGCCGCTGATTCGGCGGCGGCCAGGTCCGACAGGCTTGATGATAAGACAAGATAAGTGGCAGATTTTCCACCGCCACCGATGGCGGTAAGATTCTGTCCATGTCGTAAACTCCGTTTAGCTCAATATAAAAGCGAAAACGGACCATTCTCCTGAAAAAACGAAGCAGGACCATCTTCCCGGATTTCAGACAGGGATCACTTGACGAGCCTGCGCCTCATCAGGAATACGGCGGTGAAGAAGAGCCCGCTCCCGACCGCGGCCAGATAAAGAAAGTCTGGAAGCTGTCGCGCGGAGAGGACTCCGAGCGACGCGGCGCGCGCTATGTTCACCACGTGCGTGAGGGGAAAGACGTTGGCGATGACCCGGCCCCAGAAGGGCAGCCCCTCGATCGGGAAGAAGGTGCCGCTGAAGAGGAACATCGGCGTGATCGCGAGAAAGACCGGGAGGTTCATGGTGTCGATGCTCGGGGATATAGCGGTAAACAGCATCCCGAACGATCCGAACATCAGCCCCGCGAAAAAAGCGAGGGGCACGATTACCAGTCCCATAGGGTAGTGGATAAGACCGAAGAACGAGATGACTATGAGCATTATGCTCGCGGCGAAAAAGCTCTTGGTCGCCGCCCAGAGGATCTCACCGGCGATGACGTCTTCGATCATAAGAGGCGTCGCGATGATCGCGTCGAACGTCTTCTGGTAATACATCCTGATGAACGATCCGTACATGCACTCGAATACCGAGTGGTACATCATCGCGACCGATATCATGCCGGGTGCGATGAATGTTAGAAAGTCGAGCTGCATCCCCGACCAGGTTATCTTTTCGACATACCGGCCGAGCATGAACCCGAAGGCGACGATGTAGAGCAGCGGCTCGAGCACGGGCGGCAGAAAGTTCGTCTGCCACGTCACGAGGTTGACGTCGAGATTCCGCCTCCAGACGTATATAGCGCGGTAGCTTATATTACGGATAAGACTCATTCTCTAAGCTGCCTCCCCGTGAGCCGAAGGAAGACGTCCTCGAGGCTCGCCCGTCTCAGGACGACCTGTCCCGAGGGCTCCACCGCGGATATCGCGGCGAGAAGTTCCCGCCCGTCACCCGGGTATATATAGGTCCTTCCCGCGTATGTCTCGTTTCGCGCCCCGGAACTCTCGATCGCAGCGGCGGCGCCGGGCGACGGGTTATCGATCTCGATCACCTCGCGGCCGATGTGTCGTTCGATGAGCTCCTTCGGGCGGCCCCTGTCGATGATCTCCCCTTTGTCCATGATCAGGAGCCTGTCGCACAGTGCTTCGGCCTCCTCCATGTAGTGGGTGGTCAGGATGATCGTGGTGCCGTTCTTCCTTAGCTCGCGGATCTTCTCCCATATCTGGTGACGCGCCTGCGGGTCGAGGCCTGTGGTCGGCTCGTCCAGGATGAGCAGGCTGGGCTCGTTCACGAGCGCCCGCACGAGAAGAAGCCTCTTTTTCATCCCGCCCGACAGGTTCTCTATTATCTGGTCGCGCTTCTCGCCGAGCTGGAAAAAGTCTATGAGCTCTCCGGCCCTGCGCTTCGCCTCGGCACCGTGGATGCCGAAGTATCGGGCGTACGCGATTAGATTCTTCTGGACGGTGAAGTCCTGGTCCAGGTTGACGTCCTGGGGGCAGACGCCGATGTGCGCCTTTATCTCGCGGACGTTCTCCATGATGTCGTGTCCGAAGATGCAGAGGCATCCTTCGGTGACCGGCAGGGCGGCGTGGATCATCTTGATCGTCGTCGTCTTCCCGGCGCCGTTGGGGCCGAGCAGGCCGAAGCATTCGCCCCGGGATATCTCGAAATCTATACCGTCGACGGCGGTCAGTTCGCCGAAGCGCTTTGTCAGGCCTGTCGCTGTAAGTAACGGATTCGTGGCTTCCATGCTCAGTGGTCCCTTGTCATTCATATATTGCAATGGCCCGAGGCCGCGTCCGGACACACAGATACCCAGGGATCCAGGGCATCGATGCTGATCCGGGAGGCGCCGGCGCGCCGTCAGCGAAGAAGGATCATCTTCCTCGTCTCTTCGAAATCACCGGCGGTGAGTCTATAGAAATATGCGCCGCTTGACAAGAGATTGTCACTCTCTGCCCGGCCGTTCCATAAGGCGATGCTGCTACTGCGCGGATTTTTCTTCGGAAGCTCCGCAGGCCTCATCCTTCCCCCTGCGGCAGCAGCACACGTTGTAGAAGAAGCTCATTATGGTCAGCAGCACTGCCGCGATGACGATCACGATCCTCGCCCAGCCGTGAGCATAGAAAAATATCGACAGGACCAGGATCGCGGCCGCCAGCAGAAAACGACAGAAACATAGTTTCATGATATCCACCCCCTGGTTAAAGCCGTTGCTGTAATTGAATGCCTGATCGTTCATTCTTTCAAGAAAAAAATCATATCATCCATTATAAGTGTACCAGGAAGGAGGACCTTGCTTTCTTGAATGATAGATTGAAACATATCCTAATAAAAGGAGTATCCATCCATAGGAACTCGTAATGACGAGAAGACCGCGAATGATAAGGATTATTAGCGGGGTCGCATTTCGATTCCTGACGATAGCTTCTGCCACTGTGATCTTCATGCACGGCTGCTCCGGGAGCGATGCCTGCAGGCCCGATATCCTCTGGGACAGGAAGACCGGGGCGATAGATCCCGCCGTGGCGGAGCGGTGGAAGCGCTACGATATCAGGCGGGTCCTGGAGGACGTGTGGCCCCCGGGCCGGCGGTCTTGGCATCGACAGCACCGTCGCCTCGGTCGCTATCCCTTCAGCGCGTCCGGGTTCATCGTCGGAAAGCTCCTTTCGCGGGTATGCAAATCCGTGGTCACTCAGGTGACGGTCCCACAGTCCACAATATTTGCACCCAGGACGGAGCCGAACAGTTTTCATAAAGGCAGGCTAGAAAAACATTGAAATAATCGCCGATTCAGGTGAGAATGCACGCTTTATGGGTTTCTTCGAGCGGCTTGTATCCGGCCCTCAGGCCGGAGATCTAATTGAGGAGGGAAGATGCATCAGACAGAGACCGCAGCGTTCCTTAATCAGAAGGGCGGAGTGGGCAAGACCACATCGGCAGTCAACGTCGGCGCCGGCCTGTCGATCCTCGGGAAAAAGGTACTCTTGATCGACCTTGACCCGCAGGGTCATCTTACCGAGTTTCTCGGCATTGATGCGGGGGACGTCAGGTACACGATATACGATGTGATGAGGGGGAGGGTCCATCCACGCGAAGCGATCATCACCAGGCCGCTGCGGGCGCGCATCTACATGGGAGACAGCGAGGCGCAGCTCTCGATGTCGCTGATACCCGCCTCCCAGGACCTCGCCGAGGCGGACACGACGTTCGCCAACACCTTCGAGCGCGAGTCCCTTCTTCGCCGCGCGATAGCGAGGATCAACGGCGATTACGATTATATACTCTTCGACTGCCCCCCGAGCCTCGGATTCATATCGACGAACGCGCTCGTCGCCGCGAAAAAGGTCTTCATACCGGTCCAGACCGAGCATCTCGCCCTCAGGAGCCTCGACAGCCTGATGGAGAAGATCGAGTCGGTGATGACGGGGCTGAACCCCGAGCTTACGATCGGCGGCCTGATAGCGACGCGTTATGACGGCAGGAAGGTGCTGAGCCGGGCGATCGTCGACGCGCTCAAGGAGCAGTACGGTGCCCTTCTCCTCGATACGGTGATAAGGGAGAACATCGTGCTCGCCGAGTCGCCGAGGTTCGGCAAGGACATCTTCAGCTACCGGCCCAGAAGCTACGGGATGGAGGATTACCTGAACCTCTCCCTCGAGATCATGGGGAGGATAGCGGCGGCGAACACGCTCTTCTCCGTCGAGCGCGGCGTGATCAGAAGCAATCTCGACGGCGCGGGCGCAGACGCAGCCGGCGTCATCAGCAATAATTGACCTGGATAGAACCTGTGGATCCCGTTAAAAGGGGCATGCGCTATGCGCACGCCCCTTGCGTATATGGCCGTATCGAGGCTGGATCAGCCGATGCAGTCGACGTCGCGTTGAGCGTTGTCCCAGCAGGAGCGTGTGCCGTTACGGAAGTCGGGCCACTCGATATACCCGGAACCGTCGAAGCGCCAGAGTATCGTTCCGGTGTCACCGGATCCCGCGTCGTAGAACTCGACTGAGCAATGCTCGGGAACTTCCTCGAAGGTCAGCATGCTCCCCTCGGCGGGGTCGCCCGCCTTGTTGACGAGAAGGATCAGGCTGTTTCCGTCCATTCCGTTCTCGGTCCAGTCTATCCTTATGCTCTCTGCTCCGGGAGTCGCGAGCGCAGCCGAAGCGATGGAGACGGGCTCTTTTTCCGGCTCGTAGAACTGCCAGTAACCGCCGCTGTTGTCGCTTTCCACTTCGCCCGCGAACCACGTGAAATGATCGAGAGGCATGTCGGGATCGTTTGTGGAGACTTCAAGGCGCCAGCTCGAGTATGTACCCTCGTCCTTGCCGTACAGGTAGATCGCATATTCTTTCGCCCCTTCGACGACGATGTATGTCCATAGCCATGAGCCGTCGCCCTGTGGCTGCGGGACGGACCTGACTGCTAGCTGAAAAGCGACAACCGGCTCGACGAGCGCCGAGAAAACGACCACGTCGAGATAGAGGACCCGGACCGCGGCGTTGAGATAATTAAGATGCATCCCGTCTGCAGTCACGGCCAGGGGCCCGTCGAGTTTTCCTGTCTCAACAGCCTGGGGAGGAAGACCGGCCGACTCAAAGAAGGCGATATCGAGTTTCATCGTCTCGACGGATGGAAGGTTCGGGGCCTGCTGCTCTTCCACGGCGACGGGATCGTTCTCGTTCGAGCATCCCGCGAGCACGAAGGCGGCGAGCAGGACCATAAGGCCGATGATGTTCAGTCGCTTTCTCATCTTGTGTCCTCCTTTGAAGGGCGGGTTACCTTTTGCGACTCTCAGCATATTCTAATCGCAGGTAGCGTGCCAGGGGGGCGATGCCGTAAGCACCAGTTATTGCTAGAGATATGCGATACCACTAAAATCGGGATCCGTGGCGTGGATTCACGGTTGTTGCTATAAAACGACGATGCCGGCGGGACCGGCATCGTGAGGGCAGAGTTCTTTTTCGGGGCAGAGGCGTAATCAGAAGTTATATGAGAACGAGAGGCCAAGCGTTGTCAGAGAGCCTTCCTCGTCGATCTCGAAAGAGTATTCCAGGCCTCCGAGGGCTATCGTCGCCGTGTCGTACTGGATGATGTTTGTCGTGAGATCCAGTCCGATGGCGAAGTGCGGTGAGAAGAAGTAATTAAACCCGGCACCGATCGCGACGCCACCGCCGTCTATGCGTGCCGCCGCCTCTCCGTAAACGACGTCCAGACCGTGTCCGCCGAGCCCGAACTTGATGAAGGGACGAAAAGCACTGTACGGCGAGAACCTGTAATAGCCCAGAAGCCAGATCGAGTAGATGTTGGCGTCGAGCGCCTGCTCGGACGTCTCGTGGGTCGAAGTGCCAATGGCGAATTCGAGCGAGAAGGCCATGTTGAACCGGTAGCCGATATCGAACTGCACCCCGCCGCCGTCATCCTTGATGAAGAATGCGCCGTCTCCCTTGTCCTCGGCGTGAAGCGAAGATCCGACGAACCTCAACCCGAGATATATCCCGCTCTTGTCCTCGACGGGCTTCGTGCCAATCGAATCGGCTGGATCGTGGGCCGATGCCGCGGCCGCGAGCGAAGCCGTCATGACCAGGGCAAACGCCGTCATTGTAGCCGCTTTTCTTATTCTTCGTGATGTCTTCATCCTCGTTCCTTTCGCTGTCGAGTCCGGATCGTCATATCAGTTCCGGTGACAGTAACTACAAGAGGAGTGCCAGATCCCGCACCGAACGCAAAAACTGGAGAGTCGTTGCAACATCTTATAAATCAATATCTTGTCTCTTGTTTTTCTGGTCTGTGGCGTACGGTGATCCAGCACCGGAGCTGTTGTCTCTTATCACACTGTGTTCTCCCGGTATCACTGTCCGTCCTTTGTCAGCCCGTATGCGTTTATCTTCTTGTGAAGGTTGGTGCGCTCGATGCCCAGTTCCTCCGCGGTCCTCGTCACGTTCCAGCCGTTTCTGTCGAGTGTCCTGCGGATCAGCGCCTCCTCGAGACGCTTCTTCGCTTCCTGCAGGGGCACCCCCTCGAACGTGTCCAGCCTGCTCTCCACAGGTCCGTCCGCCGGCTTAACGGCCTGGACCGCCGAGCCGCCTCGCCTTATCTCTTCGCTTACATCCCCGATCGTTATCGTCCTTCCCTGCGACATGATCACCATCCGCTCGATCTGGTTTCTCAGCTCGCGGACGTTCCCCGGCCAGCCATAGGTCGACAGGACCTCCACGACCCTCGGGTCGATCTTCTTCAGGGGTATTTCGTTCTCCAGGCAGTACTCCTCGAGAAAAGCCTTAGCCAGTATTGGTATATCTTTGGGGTGAGAGCGTAGGGGAGGCGCTGTCACCGGGACCACATTGAGACGGAAGAAGAGGTCCTCCCTGAAGCGTCCCGCCGCGACCTCAGCCTTCAGGTCCTTGTTCGTCGCCGCTATTACGCGGACGTCGACTGTGATGATCTGGTCGCTTCCGACCCTTTCGACCTCTCCCTCCTGAAGGACGCGGAGCACCTTGGTCTGGACCTTCATCGACATGTCGCCGACCTCGTCGAGAAAGATAGTGCCGCCGTCGGCCGCTCTGAACTTGCCTTCCCGAGTCTTGACCGAGCCCGTGTAGGCGCCCTTGACGCTTCCGAACAGCTCCGCCTCTATGAGCTCCTCGGGGATGGCGGCGCAGTTGACCTTGATGAACGCCTTCCCTGAGCGCTTGCTTCTCCGGTGGATCTCTCGCGCGATCAGTTCCTTGCCCGTGCCCGATTCGCCGAGTATCAGAACGCGGGTCGTTGTGGGGGCTACCTTAGCTATCTGCTCGAGCACTCCGGCGATCTCCCTGCTCGCCCCGAGGATCTTTCTGCCGCCAGATACCCGGGTGCGCAGCTTCTCGTTTTCCCTCTCGAGGGAGCTCATCTCCCAGGCGTGGGACGATGTGAGAAGTATCTTCTCCTTGCCCGTTTCCTTCTCGAGGAAGTCAAAGGCGCCGAGCTTGATCGCCTCGACGGCCAGCTCTATCGTCCCCTGGCCGGTGAGGATGATGACGGGCAATTCCGGGCGAAGGAGCCTGATCTTTCTCAGGACATCAAGCCCCGGCATCCCCGGCATCGACATGTCGAGATAGACCAGATCGAAGTCATCCGAGCGGATCTTCGCCAGTCCCGCCTCTCCGTGGTCAGCCGAATCGGTCTTCCATCCGGCGCCCCTGTGGATCATCTCCATCGTTTTTCGGATATTTGGCTCGTCGTCGATGATCAGGATCCGTCCCGGCATCATAATCCTTCCTTTGTGCTGTCCGCCGCATCGGGCCCGGCAAGAGGCAGCATGATAGTGAATCTCGCGCCTCCCCGGTTCTCCGCTTCAATGGTCCCTCCGTGAAGGAGTATTATATTCTTTACCATGGCCAGCCCAAGTCCCGTTCCGCCGCGCCTCTTCGAGAAGTAAGGCTCGAATACTCTGCCGAGATCCGCCTCCGGGATCCCCGGGCCGTTATCGGTCACGGTGAGGACCGCGCTGCCGCCGTCTCGCGTGACGCCGACTTTTATCTTCGCCTTTGTTCCTTCCTGCATCATACCGATAGAGTTCTCGAACAGGTTTACTATGACGCGTCTCATCAGGTCGGCGTCAAATGGGAAGGGGGGTGGCGCGCCGCTTGTGTCCACATCGATATCGGCCATGGAGTAGAGTGAGGCTACGTCAGAGGCGAGTTTTCCCAGCGACCCGGCAGCCGGGGAGAGCCCCGGCATCTTCGCGAATTCCGAGAACTCGCGCACCAGCCTCTGCAGGTGGTCGATCTCCTCGTCGACTATGCGCCCCGACTCAGAAAGCAGAGCGCCGTATTCTTTGTCGCCGCCGTCGTACCGGTCGCGCATCTCCTGCACGGTCAGCCTGATCGGCAGAAGAGGGTTCTTGATCTCGTGGGCGAGGTGCCTCGCGAACTCGCGCCAGGCGGCCATCTTTTCGAGGTCGGTAAGCCGCCGCTGCTGCGCGTCGAGCTCGGCGACCATTTCATTGAACCCGTCTACGAGCTTGCCGATCTCGCCGCCGGCACGGTCCTCGATACGGACATCACGGTTCCCCGCGGCGACTTCCGAAGTAGCGGCGGCAAGGTGTCTTACGGGTGAGGAGAATTTCTCTGAGATGAGCAGGGCCGCGAAGAAGGTCAGCGCTGCTACCGCGGCGTAGATTATCAGGAAAGAGAACAGGAAGCTCTTTCTCAACCCTCGTTCCATCACCCGAAGGCCGGCGATCCCCTGCGCGGTCTCCACAATCCGGCCGGCGTTCTCGATAAATTCCGGATCTGTGCTGCTGTATACCAGAAGACTTGTGTTGGTCGTGGTGTCCACAGGGAAGAGGGCAAGCATGACTGCCCTGTCATCGGTCTCGAAGAAGCGCGCGAAATCTGATTCCTTGAAGATCGGATCGCGCTCGACCAGTTTCCTTCCGGCGATCAGCGATTCAAACTTATCATTCGACGCGAAACGGCCGAGTCCATCGGGAAGGCCGCTCTGATCATCCGGCTCGATGTCGGCTGGTATGATGATGAATCCTCCTTCGCCGGAATCCGCATCGCTGGAAATGATCGATTCCATACGGCCCGTATTCTCGACAGCGTATTGGTATCCCATCATCATGACCATGGAAGCCCTCTGTTCGAAGGATGCCCTGAGCCTGTGGAGGTGCTTTCTCGATATCTCCATGCCACCCTCGAGAGCGCCGGAGACCGAGCCGCTCAGGCCCATGTCGAAGGACCGGTCTATCATGTCGCTGACCACGAGTGAGACCGGTATCGCCGGAAGAAGGGCGAGCGTGAGGCATAGAAGGACCAGCCGCGTCCGGATCGACATCAATCATTCCTCCCGGGTATCCTCTCGACCTGTTCTGGAGCCGCGGATTCTATTTCGAACCACTCGCTGCGGCTGGCGGCGTCCCGGCTTTTCGAGAACAGATTAGATATCAGGTCGTTTACGTTGAGCACCTGTTCCCTCCATGACGATTCCTGCCTGACGCCGGCGCTTTCCTCGATCCATCCCTCGACCTGTTCGCCCTCCGACCCGGATAACGGGTTGACCGCGATACTGAACTTAACCATGAATCTCTTTCCTCCGGTCAGCCTGGAGAAAGGGATGAGCGAGATGCCCTTGAGCCGGCTTATCATATTGTCCATCGCTTCTATAGATTCGATCGTTACGGTCGTATCGCCGTCGGAGACCGAATAGATATCCTCCCAGACATCGTAGCGGAGCGACCATGAGTGTATTCCCTCTACCGATATTCCCCGGCCCTTCGTCTTGAGATGGTAAAAGAGCTCTACAACGGCGGGGAGCCCGCTTTTTACGGTCCCGGTTATCCTGTCGCTGAGCATCCCGCTGCTCGTGAGATCGCAGAAGAGGATGCTGCCGTCGGTGTATATACGCGCATCCCTGATGACGGGGCGTTCCGATGACGGGGCGCGGGCGGACGCAGGCAGGGCAGCAAGGATCAATCCCGTCCCCACGACCGTCATGAATATGCGCCCTGTCTTCATCGTTCCTTCCGTCGCGCCCGGTCAGTATGAGAATCCGATGGCACCATGTATCCTGAACTGTTCGTCCGTGGTCCCCTCGCTCAGAGGCACCCCCACATCGATGCCGAGCATCCCGAGCCAGGGCAGGCGCAGCCTGAATCCGTAGCCGGCCGCGGACCGTATCGTCGACGTCGTCAGCGGTTCGCCCCGAAGCCATCCCTGCCCCGCGTCTATAAAGAGCAGGCCGGTCAGTCTCGGCGGTTTCGATCCCGAAGGGATCAGAGGGACTCGCCATTCCATGCCGGCGAGCCAGAACCCGTCGTGTCCTCGCGGTGGTGTAAGGCTGAGCTCGGCGAATCCCCGTATCGAATAGATGCCACCGATAAAATATTTGTCGTAGTAAGGGGTCCCCGAAGAAGTGATTCCGGCCTTCAGCCGTCCGTTTATCGAACGCCAGCTTCCCGTGCCGAGGTAGAAGCGCGTGTCGAACTCGGCTTTCGTGAAGATCTCGTCCCCGCCGAGCAATTCGGTGTTCGCCTGAAGCGAGAGACTGGTAAATGATCCTGCCCGCGGCCAGGCCTGGAGGTCTCGCGTGTCGCGCACCATCCTGAACTGGAAACCTGTTATGGCGGTCCGCCTGATCGCCTGCCGCATGGAAGGCGGGAGGTCCGATCCAGGATACTTTTCTCCGGTTTCGGCGTCCTTGAAAGTAGTGTCGGGATCGATCTTCTCGGCGCGGAGCCCGAATGTGAACCGTGTGGTGCGTTCCTGCCTGTACAGGAGGTACAGTTCGAGGCCGGCCCTGCTGATGTTCTGCCTGAACTCCAACTGCGCCTGTCCGCCCTCCTGAGGCTTCGGACTCGGTCCATAGAAGAGATGCTCCTGGTTGTAGACCCAGAAACGGGCGCCCGCCCCGGCTCCGTTTTCGAGCATACCCGGCTTCTCCCAGTCGGCGTCCAGCCCGGTCAGGTGGAATCCGATCCTCACTCCGGCTCGCCACATCGAGTCGCTGCTCTTTACAGGCTGCCACCTAAGGCCGGCGACGGTGAGAAACCATCCGTATATGTCATGGTATCCGAATCCGGTCTCGAAGGCAGCGCGGCTGCGTTCAGTTATCTCCATCTCCACGGTGACATATCCGAGGCGTTGGCCTGGGAGCGTCGATACGCGGACGTCGCGAACGAGGGGGTGCGAGTAGAGGACGTCGAGCCTGGCCCTGGCCAGTGCGGCGATGGTGACCGTATCCCCCGGCTGCAGTTCGAGGGCTCCGCGGAGGGTCTCTTCGGAAATCAGTCTGTTTCCCGTGAAGATGACTTTGTCGAGCAGAAGCGCCCTGCCCCCATGCATCGCCTGGCCGGTCGCCGATGTCGTATCGTTGCCGGCTGCATTTCCCCGGGCGGGGCAGCCGCAGGCCACAAGCGCTGTGAGGAGCAGAAGAGGAGCGATATATCTGTTCAGGATCGTTTGTTTCATCATCGTGACGTAACGCAATAGGCGTGCCACGCGCCGAATAATGAGCCTGAAGCGTAACGCATTGCAATATAATAACTAAGCGAAAAATTTAAAACGGCTTCACTGTGATGTCAGGGCCCGATGTGTGAATATTTTATACACTGTTGTGCCTGAGACTGAAAGAAGAATCTCGGAAACACTCCTGAATGACCGCGTGAAAATGCTAAAATGTAAAAGATGTATTTGCCGACCAGTCATAAAGTCAGGCAGGCCGCCCTCCGAGGGTGGTCCCTGTCCGCATCCTTAGTGATGATGGTGATCCTTGCCATCATGATCTCGTCGGCGGCAGCCGGCCCCCACCCGGCTACGGCGGCGGTCCGAGACTCGCTGGGCATTATCCTTCCCTTCGGTCCGCGGACGGTCGACGGATGGCCGGTCATACTCGGTAATTCCATGAGATTCACTCCTGCGGTTGCCGACATCGACGGCGACGGAAAAGACGAGATCGCCGTCGGACTGAAGGACTGCCGCGTATTCCTGCTCGACGGGAAAGGGAGGACTATGCCCGGGTGGCCTCGCGACATGGAGGCCTGGCCAGCCAGGGGACAACTTCTCGATGATGTAGACGGCGACGGCGAGTACGAGTTGATGGCCGGGAGCGTCGACGGCTATCTTCACATGTGGCGAAAAGATGGCAGTGCAGTCGCGGGGTGGCCGATTCAGATGAACGGCCTGTTCACGTCCGCTCCGATCCTAGTCCGTTCCGGCAACTCCGGGAAAGCGTCGATATTGGTATCCGTGGCGCCGCACACCGTATGTCTCCTGGACCCGCTGGGTAAAAACCGCGAAGGATGGCCGAAGACCCTGCCGCAGAAGACAAACGCGACCGTGTTCGACAGCTGGCCGACCCATGCAGTCGATCTTGACCGTGACGGCACGCCAGAGGTCCTGCATATGACTTCGCGACCACCGGTCCTCTATGCCTGGTATCTCAGCGGGGAGGATTATCCCGGATTTCCCATCGAACTGGAATACAGCCACGGCTGGGGACTGGCCGTCGACGATCCGGCTGATCCACGGCACATCGCGTGCATGACGACTCAAGGAGCGCTCCTGCGCGATCTGATATCCGGCCGAACAAATATGATATCGCAACCTGATACCAACATGATCTTCTGGGCCGGTGGATGGTTCATCTCATCCGGACAAGGAGGCGATTCCAGGCCCGATCTTCTCATGGCGTGTACAAATGATGGCCACGTGTACCTCTGGGACCTTGAAGGGCGGCCGGCGCCGGGGTGGCCGGTCCATCTCGAGGGATTCATCTACGGCCTGATTGAGGAGCGGGAAAATCATGTAGTCTACGGGCCACCGGTTACGGCGGACGTCGACGGCGACGGCTCGAACGAGATCATCCTCGGGTCCTACGACCACCACCTGTACTGCTTTGAGTTCGACGGTTCTCCGGTGCCCGGATGGCCCATCGTCCTGGACGACTTCATAATCCAGACGATCGCCCTTGCCCAGCTCGATGGAGAGGGCGCGAGGGAACTCGTCGTCGGGCAGTCCGGTGAGACGCTGTTCGCGTTCCATCTCGATGCGTTCAGACCGGTATCAAGGAAAATGACAGGGTACAGGACGTACGCCTACCTGTCATGGCTGCCCGAATATTACGGGGTCTTTGCCGCCTTCCTGGGCATGATGCTGCTTCTCGCGCATCTGCTGAGAAAGGAGCTGTCAGGCCGGGTATATACGCGAGGGAGGGCCCTGCGCGGAACTATCCTGCTGATCCTGTCCGTGATCGCGGTCAGGGTTATTTTCGGAGCCGGCGACCTGTTCAGGTACGTCAGGGAAGTCGATCGTATAAAGAGATCGGGGCAGGTGGTCGAAGCCATGCTGAGGGACGAACACGCCAGAGTCCAGATGCTGGCGGACTCTATCTCCGCAGGTATGCGCGGGTATGGGGAGAGGGATCTTTCGGATCCCATGGGGCTCCTCCGGTGCCTCGAAAGGTATTCGGACAGGTACCGCCTTGACTACAGGTTCAACGGCCTGCTGGCCGCGGACCCTTCCGGGAGGATAATCCAGGGGGTGGGGCTTGCCAGGGGATGGACGGATCTCTCGCAGCTCAAGGTCCCTGTGCTGGGATCCGGCGAACCGGTTCTTCTTGGCGATATCCCCGTTTATGTGGCCGAGGGAAGGAAATGTCCGACGGCAGATGGAGACACGCTGAGGGTGTTCCTCATTTCGAGCCTGTTGAACAGGGTCCCAACCGCCCTGGCCGATTCGACGGGATTCTCGGTGCATATCCGAGTGAACGGAAGGACGATGGCCTGGGGCGGGGCCGGTTCGAGACCGTATAGCAGCCTTCGTCCCTGGGTCGGTATCGTTCAGCCGGCCAGGGAGATCGTGATATCAGAGACCGCGGACGGATCCACTGTCACGGCTCTCCTGGTGAAAGAGGATTTCGAGAATCCCCTGTTACAATGGCTCGATCTGATAGCGGTCCTTGTCTTCCCGGTACTCTTCCTGCTGCTGGCCAGATGGCGCGGCTTTGCCGGAAGGGTAAGGCTCAGGTGGTGGTGGGTCATAACATTCGGTGCCCTGTATGTCGCCGGCGCACTCATGCTGCACGGCGGGAGGTTCGATGTCCGTCCAGTACCTATTGCGGGCAGGCGCCTGGAGGTACTTCTCCACATGGCCGGCATAACCGGAGTCGTAGTTGTACTGTATAGTGTCGTGACCTCGCAGAGGAGCCTGCGGCTTAACTTCGCCCTGCTCGGGTCGTACCTGATAGTCAGCCTGATACCGCTGACAGTGATCATGATCATAGGGGGCAACCTTTTCCTCGGTATCCAGCGTGACATCATCCAGAAGACGATAGCTGATCTGGAGACGAGGGCGGATGACATGGTCCTCTCGTATACGGGGAACGTGGAGTTTGTCAACAGACTCAGGCAAGAAGGGCCGAAGCTTCTGGAGCAGTCTACCGAGACGAGTTGGCTGAATTTTGTCAGGGAAAACCAGTACCTCTTCAATTACGATCTTCCATCCGCCTATCTCACCCTGTGGGCGCACGACATCGAGGATCAGGGGGGATATTTTACAGGTTATTCGTACCGGGCTCCCCGCACGGGAAAACTGTATTCCACCGCTCCGGGCTGGACGGGAGGGGATAATGTCAGGGGACTGTTCCTCGATAACGGTACCGCCGTGATCATGGCGATGCGCGTTTTCAGTTACGGGGCGTACGAGATGGAGATCGTCAGCCACATCCCGATCGATGACCGGATCCTCAGCGAGATGGAGGCCCGTCTCAGGGTCCTTTCATTCTTCCCGCGGATATATCTCGAGCCTGCCTGGCTGGAGTCGCTTTCGGACCGGAGCAGGCCGGGAGGATGGTACATCCCCTACAGCAGCGAGCTTGTGCTCCAGGCAAGGGACTGGCAGTCAGGAAAACCGAGATGGATAGTCTACAAGGCCAGCATGTATATACCGGCAGGCGGCGAGACGCTGAGGGTCCTGATACCCGTGGCTCTGCTGATATTGCTTCCTCTGGGGCTCTCGCTGTGGGGGGCGTACACGACGTTCAGGAGGACTGCAAGGCCCTTGACCCATCTGCTGACCGGCATAAGGCGTGTCGGAGAAGGAGATCTTGATTACCGGCTCGGCGAGACGGGACAGTCGGAGATCGGCCGGGCGGCAAAATCGTTCGATGCGATGGCCGAAAGCCTCGAGGAGACGATCAGGGAGGTCGCAGAGAAGAGGAAGGTCGAGGAGGTCAGCGAGCTGAAGAGCCGTTTCATATCAATGGTAAGCCATGACCTCAAGACGCCTCTTTCATCGATAAAGGGCGCGACGGAGAATATCCTCGAGGAAGTCGCCGGCCCGGTGACCGAACGGCAGCGGCGATATCTCGAGATGATTATAAGGAGCAGCGGAGACCTGCAGAGGATGATCACGGACCTCCTCGATCTCTCCCGGATCGAGAGCGGCCGCCTGGTCCTCGATGTCGAGCCGCTCGACCTGCGGAGGGAGACGGAGGACCTTCTCCGTTCGGTCGCCCCCCTTCTCGAGAAAAAGGGACTGACAGGCCGGCTGGATGTCACGGCTTCCGGGACGACGGTGAAAGCAGACAGGACCAGGGTCTGGCAGATACTGAACAATATCGTCTCGAACGCGGTCCGGCATTCTCCCGCCGGAGGCACGATCGTGATAGGCATAGAAGACGCGCCGGTCGACGAGACCGACGAACGCAGGATAGTCAGGATATCGGTGCGCGACGAGGGTCCCGGAATACAGGAGCAGGACCTTCCGAGACTCTTCGAGCCGTTCTTCTATCGTTCCCCGTACGAGACGGGTGTCCGCGGGGCGGGGCTCGGCCTCGCGATCGTAAAGCAGCTCGTCGAACTCCACGGGGGCTCAGTGTTCGCCAGAAACACCGAGGGCGGCGGTGCCGTCTTCACCTTCACTCTTCCCGTCTGAACCGGTTCCCGATGAAAAAGGATTTACAACCTGCCGTAAGCGAGGCATAATCGCCGCGCAGAAATTGCGCAGTTGATGGATGGAAGTCTGCCGGATTTTCCCGGTGGGAGATACAGTCCAGATCGTATCATATTTGTCTGCAGCAGGTTATGACGGGGACAGGCGTCTCTGCACTATGGTACGGTATGTGCAGATAAAAAGAGGCCGACTCATTCGGATCATCAACGGAACAGGGTGAATGGACATGCAGGAAAAGAGAGCGAACGGGACCGCCCGGATACTCGTCGTCGAGGACGACGAGAATCTGCGGATGATCATATCCGACCGTCTCGCCGATATGGGATTCAGGATAAGCCAGGCCTCGAGCCTGAAAGGAGCGCTCGAGGAGCTGGACAGGGAGAGCTGCCATCTCGCTCTGCTCGATATATTCCTGCCCGATCAGAGCGGGCTCGAGGGGCTCTCAAAGATGCGCGAGATCGTGCCGTCTATGCCCGTGATCGTGATGACAGCGCACGGGACGATCGATATGGCCGTCGAAGCGATGAGGGAAGGTGCGTACGAGTTCGTCACGAAACCACTGGATTTCAAGCACCTCGAGGTCCTCGTTCAGAGGGCGATAGAGCGCTTCCAGCTGCGGACCGAGATCGACTACCTCAGGCGCGCGGACGATGAGCCATTCACGATGATAGTCGGCGAGAGGACCGGCCTTCGCGGCGTCATGGAGCTCGTGCACCAGGTCGCCGACTCCGACACGACCGTCCTTCTGCGCGGAGAGACCGGGACGGGGAAAGAGGTCATCGCCAGGGAGATCCGCCGTCACTCAGCGAGGGCGAAGAAGCCGTTTGTCGTGGCCAACTGCGCGGCGATCCCGAGAGAGCTTATGGAGAGCGAGATGTTCGGGCATGTCAGGGGTTCCTTCACGGGCGCCATAGCGGATCGCGCGGGGTTCTTCGAGACGGCCGGCGACGGGACCCTTCTGCTCGACGAGATCGGAGACCTCGACTACGGGTTGCAGGCCAAGATCCTTCGCGTCCTCGAGGACGGATCGTTCAGGAAGATCGGCGGCAATGCCCCGCGGAGCAGCCGGACCCGCGTGATCGCGTCGACGCATCAGAACCTCGAACGGTTGATGGAGGAGGGCAGGTTCAGAGAGGATCTCTTCTATCGTCTCAACGTCTTTCCGATCAATATCCCGCCGCTTCGCCACAGGAAGGAAGACATCCCGCAGCTCGCGAGACACTTCCTCCAGGCAGGGTCCAGGGGAATGAGGGGAATCGAGACTGAGATAGTAGACGACGCGATAAAGGTCCTTGTAGAATATCCATGGCCGGGCAATGTACGCGAGCTGAAGAACCTGATGGAAAGACTCGCGTTGACCATGGCCGGCAAGAGGATAGGCGCGGCTGACGTTAGCGTTTACCTCGGTCAGAAGCCGGCTTACAGGCAGGAATCGGAGGTGCTCCCCCTGTGGGAGACCGAAAGGCGGGCGATCATCACGGCTCTCGGCAGGTTCAGCGGGAACAGGACAAAGACCGCGGAGGCTCTCGAGATCAGCAGACGTGGGCTCCAGAACAAGCTCAAGTCATATGGGCTGACTGATTACGAAGTCTCGGAATGACATGCTGTGGCCGATGGACCGGGACCCGATAAGTGTGCATAGTTTGCGCGGCAATGCGCATATATTGCGCAGTTGATTGTATCCCCAGTCAGACTATCTGAATCTAAACCCGTTGAAAATCAATCCGATACAGTATTATCGGCCTGGGCCCGTTTCTGGTATGCGGAATGCTTATAATTAATCGCCAGCAATGTGCGAACCGGAGGGGATGCTTGGTCCGCGTATAAACTCTTGCTGAAGTAAGCGGAAGAGGAAAGCACCGGGGTTGTTGTGGAGAAGCCGGGTACCTGTCGGACAGGTACCCGGCCTTTCTGTGTCCATCAGCGAAGCAGGATCATCTTTGTAGACGACTCCGCGTCCCCCGATGTAAATCTGCAGAAGTAGACTCCGCTCGACACCCGCCCACCGCGGTCATCTACGCCATCCCACGGTACGGTATAAGAACCGGCCTCTGTCATCTTCGCGTTCATCAGCGTCCTGACCCGCCGACCGGCGATGTCATAGATGACCAGGGTCACGGGAGCGCCCTTCTCGAGAGAGAAGACGATGTTCGTCGCCGGGTTAAACGGGTTCGGGTACGTGCCGCGCAGGCCGGTCTTCAGGCCCGGGGTCCCGGGATCAGAGCCGGTACTGGGCTCGGTCAGCAGGGCCAGCCTGATGTCGCGGCATGTGTGACCCTGGTGATTGGTCGTGATGACCTCCATAAGGTAGAGCCCCGGCATGAATCCGTGAGTGTCCCAGTGCAGGGTATCGACGAGCCCGTTACCGCGTACTGTCCCCGCGTCGACCGGGATCCAGTCCGGGTCGAAGGCCGGCGTGCCTGGGGCGCGGTTCACGCGCAGGCCCGGCGCCGCCCCGTCTTCCGGGGGCGAGACCTTGATGTACCCCGCTATGACCGCGTCGCCGCCCGCTCCGTCGAGGTCGTACCCGTCGGTGGTCGGGTTCCCGTTCTCGTCCTCACCGACGTCGTAGTTGTTGTCGGCGGTGCTGCCGCCTCCCCACGGGTCCATGAAGTCTATCTTCTGCGAGGTGCTGTCGGCGGAGTGTCGGGTCTGCTCTCTCGAGCCGAGCGTCACCCAGTGCCCCGTGGTGTCGCCTGCTCCCTCGCCTGCCGTGGTCGTGTCCTGCAGCAGCACGATCACGTCCTCGCTGTCCGCCTCGAACTCGCGGAACATCGCGGCAAGGTCTGCGTCGCTCTCGACCGGATGGCCGCTGACCGACCAGCCGCTCTGCCCGTGCCCGTCGAGGTAGCTCTCGATACCGGAGACCATCCCATCACCCGATGTGCCGTTTTCAGCGTTCGTGCCCATCGCGCCCTGAAGCTCCCTGGCGATGTCCTCGCCGCTCTGCTCCGGTTTGGCCTCGTCGCCGCCCGGGTTGTCGAGCGTCGGATATCCGTTGTCGGCGAAGTATTTCAGGCAGGACGCCGCTGCGGCTGGGCCACACGAGGTCGAATCGAGGTCGGTCCCGAGGCTGAGCTGGTCGACGACCGTAAGGGTCCTCTCGAACCGCTGTGTCAGCGGGAAGACCTGCAGCTCCGCGGGCCCCGGCCCGGGCATCTCGTCCGGGACCGTGAACATTATATCGAAGAACGAATCGACCTGGAACAGGCGGAGTGTCTCGGGGTCTCCGGCCTTATCGTCGGGAAAAATCCATGGTATCGGCGGGGTGGAGTCGATCCAGATGCTGCATGTATCCTCGATGTATGGTCCGGGCCTTCTAGGGAAAAACCTTACCCGGAATTCCGCCACCTGGCCCTCGAAGGGCTCAGAGCCCGGGTCGAAATACCCGCACCATCCGTCTCCCTCGCCGACCGGGCCGTGCGTCGAGGCGCGCGTCCCGGCGCCGCTGAAATCGGTGTAGAACGGAACGAACATCCCGGGATCGCCGAAAGGCCTGTAGCCGAACTCGGCGTAGTCGATATCCTCGTCGTCCATTCCGTTGCATGAAGCAGGCAGCTCGATGAGCCCGTCTTCGTTCAATATGGCGACATCTGACTTGTACGAAGAGGGACATGTGATATGCGCCTTGGGAGGGTAGTAAGGAAGTATGGATTCCTCCCACTCGAGTATCGCGGCGACGTCTATCCCCATGGTGCTATAAAGTATGATCGGAGCTCCAGCGTAGATGTAATGGGCGAAGTAGGGGGGGAACTGGTCCACCAGGCTCATCATGTGCATAGGTTCGTAGTTGATCAGGTAGTCCCCGGGAAACTGCTCCGGCAGCTCGATCTTGTACATAACGTCGAAGAACGACTCGGCCGGGAAGTCTATCCCCGGTTCGATGCTGCGTGTCCCGCCGGGCGATGCTACTTCATCGTTCCTGCTGACAAAGATGATCTGATCCCTCAGGTCCATCGAGATTATTTCCGTGTCTATCCTGATATGCCCGTCGTAGTCGTCGTACGGGTCGGTATAGAGGAGCTGGCAGGGGCCTGAGATGTCGGTGAACTCGACTGGTCCCAGGCCGTATATATCGATAAGGCAGCGGACCCTCTTGCTTACCGTCGCTTCGTTCTGGGCGAGGCCGGCGGAGCTGATCAGCGATGTGATCAGCAGCGCGGCCAGGATTGACGCGGCGAACTTTGAAACCGTTACTGATTTAGAGAGGGACAAGGGGACACCTCCTGTTTTGAGACCCGTCTCCGGTCATCCACCCTGATAAAAGCGGCGAGAACGCGTCGACCTGCGGCCGGACTGACACGACTTTCAGATAGATACTTTGATAGAAACCCCGGAGCCTGCTTTGCGGGCGCAATAATACCACAACCCGGGAAGTGTTTTCAAGTATTCAGCGGCCGGGACCAGCAGGATCGCAAAAGATATGGATGTCCAGGAAATGCCGGAGCGGGACTTTGCCGGTGAAATACGTGAGCACAAGATGACATCAGGATGTATTAGCTGTACGACTTACAGCACAGATTGAGACAGGGGCGGCGATTTACAGCGCTCGCGGGCATTTAGATGGTCCATATGGACAAGCCAGCAGGCCCTATTTCTTCTCGAAGTAGAGCTTCTCGAAGCTGTCGACGAGCTTGCGCATCGAGTCGATGTGTTCCTGCTCGAGGGTCTGCTTCGACTTCATCGCCTCTATCAGCAACTGGTGGAGTAGAGTGAGCTTCGCTATGTACGCACCGTACGCGGGATCATCGCTGCCGACCGGCTTGATCCGCTGCGTCATGAAGTACTGGCTGACGATGTGCTGGATCTCGTCGGCGTGCTCGTCCTTGTTGGTTATCCAGCGCACAAGCTGGTTGTAGTTCTTTTCGTCTTCGCCGCTCAGCGAAACGATCGACTTCATCGATTTCTCGACCGTGTCGATGTGCTCGCGGATCATGGTGATCCTGAGCCCGTCGTCGTAGATGCCGCAGGGGATCTCGCAGTGTGCCAGCGCGCCGCGCGCAGACAGGGCCACGATCATCATGACGGCGAGAAACAGGGTCTTCTGTCTCATGACGCCCTCCTTCTGTTACAGGGAAATATCTTGCCGCTCGAACAGCATATCACATCAATCTACCGGCGGGTTCATTTTTTCGCCGCGCAGCTCGTCGAGCAGATCCGCGGGGAGCCTGGGGTCGAGGCTTCGCGCAGCATCGACATGCCTTCTCGCGCTCTCGATGTCGCCCGCGGCTATATATGCCTTCGCGAGCCCGACATGGATCTGCGGATGCGCAGGATCTATCTCTACCGCGCGCAGGAGCATTTCCATGGCGCGGCCCTGGTCGCCTTCCTCGAGATATTTCATCCCTAGGCCGTAAAGGACCTTTACGTCACCGGGGCGAGACTCCAGCACGTGCTGAAGAAATTCCTTGGCGGTACCGCTCTGCGGGCCGTTGAGATATGTCAGCCCCATATCGGTAAGGTAATCGGCGGTCCCGGCGTCAGTAAGGGCCACCCTGTCGTATAGCTCGATCGCTTCAGCCGGCCGGCTCGTCTCGAAGTATACGTACCCGAGGTTTCGAATGGCGCTTGTGAACCCGGGGTCGACGACGAGGGCCCTGAGGAAATATGGCTCAGCCTCAGCCGGCCGGCCCAGCTCGAGATAAGACACGCCGGCGTTGTTCAGGGCGTCGAGGTGGTCGCCCTGGCGCTCGAGTACCTTGAAATACTGCTCAAGTGCCGCTCCATGCTTGCCGAGATTTGAATAGATCTCACCGGTGTAATATCTGTACTTCACGTTCCCCGGATCGCTCTGAGCCGCCCTGCCGTAGAAGAATATCGCCTCAAGGGGCCTTTCGTAATGACGGCAGTACTGGCCCAGCGTGCTGTAGCCGTATCCCTTTGCCCGGTTGCTCCAGTACCCGGTGTCGCAGAGGTCGACGAAGCGCTTCTCAGATCTCGTGAGACCGGCGTTGAGGGCTATCCACGGCGCGGTATGTGTGACAACGACTGCGAGAGTCATCAGGGCGAGCGCGCTGCCTCTGCCGGGGAGTCTCTCCCTCAGAAGCAGAGCGATCCATAGCGCGAGCGGAAGAGCGAGCGGGGAGAAGAGGTCCCAGTCCCTGCTCGTGCCGATGACCTTGTTGAAGACGGCGAACACGAGGAAGTAGGAGAGGGCGGTAAGCGCCAGAAAGAGCCTTTCGCGCCGCGGGCCGTCCGGCGCGTCGGATGCAGCGCCGTTATCCGCCGATATCTCACCATTCCCCGCCGACGCCGAACCGTTCACTGCCGCGGTGCCTTTGCCTCTTTCTTGCCCTGTGATCAGAAGGACGGGCAGCAATATCACCAGCGGGCATATCAGCAGAAGCTCGTTAGCGTAATCGAACAGGGCACGAAGCGAGAACAAGGGGTAAGCGATATCCTGGTTCGAGGGCGCGGTGAAGAGCGGCAGGAACTGCTCCCTGAAGAACCCGCCGAACGTCCCGGTTGCCTGTAGAGCCCACAGGGAGGCCAGCCCGGCGGCGATGACGATGAGCAGGAGGTTCCTCAGCCGCTTCATCTCGACAGTCTTCCCTGCCTTGTAATGCAGCAGCAGAAGGAGCCCGGGCAGGAGCGCGACGGCGGAGAGATGCAGGACGGCTGTCGCGAGGAATGCGGCCACGGCAGGTACGACCGAGCCGCCGCGGCGCAACCACCTGAGCGAGAAATAGATGAACGCCATCACGCCCGCAGCCACCGGCGGGTACGTCTCGACGTAACCGAAGAAGAGCATGATCATCCCGCAGGATACGAGGGAGCCGATGAACAGGAAATAGTCCCCGCGCCTCTCCGACATCAACAGAGCCGTCTTTCGGACGAACGCGACAAAGACCAGTCCCGCGAGCACGCTTGTAAGCGCCGAAGACATGACCGGATTGACCTCGCCGAAGACGCGTGCAGCGTTCAATCCGCGGTAGATCCCCCTGTACAGCCAGGTCGACACCGGCTCATGGAACACGATATCCTTCATCAGGTGGTTGGCCCACAGGAAGCCGTCGCCGAGGAAGTGCGTCGCGTTCCTGAAAAACCAGAAGGCGGCGGCTGAAGCGGAGAGGAGTGCCAGGTATATGAGGAACCCGGCCCATTTCGACCTCTGCCTCGCCGCGAATCCATCGAGCCGCTCCAGGGGACGCGCGAGCAGCCCGCCTACCGGTGGGAGCAGAAGAACCAGACCCGCAGCGAGCGCCGCCCATGCCCAGCCGGCAGGGATGTATCGCCACTGGTCCAGCCCCCAGAAATGCAGCCCCTTTAAGATAAAGGGCAGGCCGTGAAGCAATACTAGCAGAGCGAGCAGTATCCTGACCTGCAGCATGGCTGCTGCTGACCTTTTCCCGGTGATATCCTTGCTCTCAGAGATGACAGCCGGCCTCCCTCAGGACATGTGACTTTGATATATCGCTATCGTATATCCCCGGCCCGCCGCAGTCAACATGCATGAGAGTGCCATCTGTCCGGTATGAAAAAGTCCCCGGAGCGCCTCCGAAGGATGGGGGATAATCCGCAAAAAATTTCTCCAGCAGCTGTGTGGCATGTACTGGTCCCGGCTCACTCGGCATGCGGGCCAACGGTTTATAGAATGCTCGAATTAGATGCATAATCCTGGCATGGAACTTTCAGGTGGGGAATCGGGGGGATTCTAATTGAGGGGACAATCCTGATATAGGTCTCCATCAGATAGCCGGATCATATCCGGTATTGGAGGTGGAATGAAAACAGCTGTTATAGCAGTCGCCGAAGTGTGACCGGAGTCGTTTCGACAACCATGATCTGCATACCGGCCCGGCAGACATCGGCAGGCACTACATCAACAGAGGAGGCAGGTATGTAACCGATTCAGGAGGGGCATTCATGAAAAGGTTCATCCTTCTTCTCGTTCTCTTATCAATCCCGATATCCATCGCAGCACAGACCCCCCGTATCGGCCTGTATACGGACGTCGAGGGAAGTACAAGCACCGCATTCGTCGAGCCATACGTGCCTTTCAATGTATATCTCATTGTATCTCCGGGAAATAACGGTTTTTTCTGCGCTGAGTACGCACTCGATCTAGATCCGGACCTGGTTATCACCGGGTCCAGCGCGAATCCCGATGTCACAGTCGAGATGGGAAGCTTCTCGAGCGGCATCAGCACGTGCATGAGCGAATGCAACGAGGCCGGGACGCTGCTGACCACGATCTCGATGATCAGTACCACATCGGCCCCGTCGGAGATCCGGGTCGTCAGGCATCCGGAGGCCGGATATCACCAGGTGGCCAACTGTCTTGATATGAGGGATATCGAACCTGCGTTCGCCTATCCTCCGGTCTGCGTCAACAAGGTGTGTGAGTGGGACAATGAACCGCCGGCGGTGACCGGTGTCACTGTCCTCAGCGAAACCGAGATAATCCTTCAGTTGAGCGAGCGGGTCTTCCTTCCCGACGTCAGAAATCTTTCGAATTACCGTGTTTATTTTCGGGGTGACCATTCGGTAACGTTGCGTGTACTTGCGGTCGCCCTGCGGGGAGACGACAACCGGATATGGATGCTTCTCGGCTCTTCACCGGGCGAAGAGACGTGCGTGGTAGAACTATCGGGACTTCGTGATATGGCGGGAAACATGATCCCTTCGGGTACGCAGGTGATCTTCAACGAGGCCGATGCCGTCCCGCCGTATATAAGGTATGCATGGGCCGTCGATGATTCGACCGTGTCAGTAATCTTCGACGACAGGGTCGCATCAGGGCCCGCCTCGGATCAGGCGAATTACCAGTTAACGGTCCTGTCGTCTGGACTCGCAGTGCCGGTCATCAATGCCCAGCTCGAGGGGGACGGGGCGACCGCCGTCCTTCACCTGAGCGGTCCCATGGAGAGGGGAGTCGTGCATAAAGTGACCGCGAACGGGATATCAGATCTCTCGGGTAACGTCAAGACTGAGACCTCGCGCGGGTTCATGTCGATCGACGATGTGCCTCCGATGCTTGCAAGTGTCTCCGTGGAAGCTGAAACGTGCGTGCTGGTCGCATACAATGAGGCGATGGACCTCTCGTCCGCTGGCGACCCCATGCACTACTCGATATACAGAAGCGATGATCCTGATTCGATCAGCTCTATCGAAACGGTATCCGCCACTGGAGATTCCATACTCTTGCTACACTTCGAAGCCGGGCTTGAGAGCGAGACACTCTATTCCCTCGCCGTGAGCGGCGTCATGGACAGCTCGATGAACGTGATCTCTCCGGCGACTTTCGAGTTCTCTTATCCCGACACCGTACCCCCCTTGTTGATCCAGGCCCTGCCGATAGACGGGTCGACGGTAGATCTCCAGTTCGACGAAGAGCTCGATCCGGTCTCTGTTGCTGATACCGGCAACTACACGCTGCACGCTGTATCGACACCGGGCGTCATGATGAGGATAGATTCGGCCGAGCTTATGCCCGATGCCTCGATAGTGCGCCTTCACCTCGGGGATCAGATGGTCTCCCGGTGGAATTACGCCGTGGTCGTCAGTAACATGGCCGACGTCCGAGGCAATACGATGCGGGTCGAACAGGGAGGGCATTTCCTGTTCATAGAGAGAGTCCCTCCCGAGGTAACCGGCGCGGGCGTGAAGAGCGAGGGTGTACTGCGGATTGATTTCAATGAACCTCTCGACCACGACAGCGCGTGCGAACCGGCCAACTATGAGATATTCGAGGAAGGTGACACGACGGCCCTCCTGAATATAGTCTCGGCGGACCTCGAGCTTGGCCCCGGGACCGTGAGTGTCAGAGTTGAAGATGCTTTTTCAGATTCTGGATCCTACGTCATCCGGATCACAGGTGTCGAAGACCTTTCGGGTAATCCCATCGCCCCGGGAACCTCTCGGACCTTCTCCGGCCGAGACGAGATGCAGCCGGAGCTGGCCCGTTACCAGATAGTCGGCGAGAGGGCCATGGTCCTGACCTTCGACGAGCCGATGAACGAGGCTTCGGTGACCGATACGGATCTCTATGCGATATACGTGTCCGGAGATCCCGCGGACGAGATGGATATCGGATCCCTGTCGATGCTGGACGAAAGGACGGTAAGGCTGGAGATCGCCGCGCTACCTGTTCTCGAGCAGCCTTATACCCTGCGCATAGTCAACGTCATGGACATGGCAGCTAATGTCGTAGTTCCCATATATGTCGAGTTCGTATTCGAAGATACATTCCCGCCGGAGCTGACCGGCGCGGTATCCCTGGCGGAGCGGGCTGTACGCCTCGAGTTCAACGAGGTTCTCGATGCCGGGATCGCGGCCGCCCCGGGCCATTACGGGATCTATCCGGCGGGCAGTCCGTCGGCGGGCCTGCCAGTCGTTTCCGCGGAGAGAGTCGACGGTGGAAACGCTGTCATCGTCCACCTCGGCGCGACGCTGGTTCAGGGAATATGGACAGCAAGCGTGACAGGCGTCAGCGATATATACGGAAACACGATACTCGATGCACAGACCGCCCAGTTCCCGTTCGTCGACCTGTCCGCGCCCTTCGTGACCGGTATCGAGGTGGAGCACATGCTCGAGGTCCATGTGGCGTTCAACGAGCCTCTCGACATGGCAGGGCCGGATGACGCCTCGAACTACACCTTCTTTGAAGCGGGTGATACGTCTGTACGGTTCAACGCCGAAACTGCGGGCATCGGCGCGGGTCAGGATGAAGTCACACTGAAGCCGGCGCGTCAGCTTACCCCGGGGCTGCAATACCTGCTGCGGGTGACCGGCGTGAGCGACCTGGTGGGCAACTGGATCGATTCAGAAACGCTCTTCGGATTCACCGCGGAAGACGGCAAGCCGCCCGAGCTGGCGGGATACGTGACCTCGGGTGACAGCATGATCACGATAAGCTTTTCCGAGCCTCTCGACTCCGCCTCGATCGTCGTGCCCGGCTGCATCATGATATATGAATCGCTGAACCCTTCGACCGTTCTTGCGATCAATTCTATCGAGGTCGCCGGCGAGGGGCTGGTCGCGAACGTCACACTGCTGGACCACGCCTCCGAAGGCATGCCTTACACACTGGAGATCCAGGGGCCAGCGGACCTGGCCGGCAACGCGATCGTTCCTGTACTGGAAGAGTACATCTATTTCGGTGATTTCGAGGACCGGCCGCACGCGATCTCGGCCGAGGCGGTCGGGCACGACGAGGTGGTCGTGCGTTTCGACCGTCAGCTCGACAGCTTTACGGCGCGGATCCCGTCTAACTATTATCTCTTCACCACCGTCGATACGACGTCCATAAGGTATATCACATCCGTCCGGCTTCTGCCCGACGGCTCTTCGGTCCACCTTAACGTCGACAGGACATTTCTCAACGACCTTCATCTCACGCTGAGGATCAGCAACGTCAGGGATATCTACGGCAACACGATCGCCGATGGAAGCGAGGTGCAGTTCTACTATACCGACCATTTCGCGCCCGGGTTCGACGCCGCGTCGTACCTTTCCGACAGGCGGATAAGAGTAGTGTTCGACGAGCTTGCCGATTCCGCCACTGCCTCAGCGCCGGCGAACTACAACGTCTACAGGCCTGATCACCCCGAAATGACGATCCCTGTCGACCACGTCGAGTTCCTCGGCTGGTCGGTGGTGCTCAACACGGCAGAGCCCATGTCCTTCGAACCGATATATCTGGGATCCGAATCTGACGTCGATTCTCTCGCCAGCGGCGAGGAGAGGGACATGCTGACCTGTTTCTGGACCAGGTACGCTATAGCCTGTGACGGGGTGGAAGACTACTTTGGCAACGCCATGCGTCCCGAGAATACGATCGAGTTCATCTTCTGGGACTCGTACCCGCCGGATCTCCTGTCCATAAGGGTCCTGACGCCGTCGAGCATCTACGTTTCGTTCAGCGAGGTGATGTCGGCGACATACGTTACCGATACCGGGCGATACTCGCTGCGCCGGGCGGGCGGGACCCTTCCGGCGGTGACCGTCGGGTCGGCCGAGTATCTTGGAAAGCATGTAGTGCTCCATCTCGCCTCCCCGCTGGCAGCGGGGGATTATGAGCTTGTGATGTCAGGTGTCAGGGATCAGGCGGGCAATGCCGTTTCCGCGGAACCGGCGCCCTTCACATTCACGGGCGCGCCTGCCGGGGCGGTCGTAGGACTCTATGCCGATGGAGAGCGTTCAGGGGGCGCCGTCAATGTCGAGGGCGCGGGCGAGCCGTTCAGCTTCTACGTGTGGTGCAGGGGGAGCGAGTTCGAAATGTCCGCGGTCAGGTACGCGATAAGCTCTTCCGGACTATGGGCGATGACGGGCATGGCGGCCAACGATGCCGTCGTCATCGATGATTCAGGTTACCCCGTCGGCCAGGGGATGATCGTCACGCTCGACGGATGCCAAGACGGCTGGATCTGGACCCACCGTATAGACTGCGTCTCTCTCGCAGAAGGGGAGGAGTCCATCATGGTGCTGCCCGCGTTTCCCGCGGGGCAACTGGGGATCACAAACTGCCTGTACGGCGGTCCGGCTGAAAGCGCCGCAGGCGAGAGCCTGTATCTCTTCATCGACTCGCCGCTGGCCACGATGCTAGAGCGGTGGGACGTAGAGTACAGAAACGGGGCGATAGAGGTCTCATGGTCGATATCAGCGGTCGATGAGCCGCCGACATTCAGTGTGATGCGCAGGGCTGAAGGCGGCGGGGATCCCGTTGAGCTGCCCGCCGGCGCGATAATACGCGACGGCCTGAGCTTCAGGTCGTTCGACACGGGATTCCAGCATGGAAGCTCTTACGTATACAGGGTCACAATGGACGAAGACGGAGGGGATGTGATCCTGTTCGAGACCGGCGCGATAGAGACGCCGGAGCTTCCATTCACGCTGCGGCAGAACGTGCCGAACCCGTTCAATCCGTCGACAGAGATCTTCTATCACCTGACCGAGCGTTGCGCAGTCTCGCTCGACGTCTATGACGTGGCGGGAAGGCACATCGTTCGGCTCGCGGGCGGCACGCAGGCTGAAGGGGATCACTCGGTCACCTGGAACGGCACCGACGGCGGCGGCAGCCGCGTCGGCAGCGGAGTCTATTTTTACTCGCTGCGCGCCGGGAAGAACGAGCTGACGAGGAAGATGATCATGTTGAGGTGAGCCCGGGAGCGGGGGCGGCAGCCGGGATAAGTTTCCGTCAGAGGCCGAGCCTGTGGGTGCCCGCGATCCTTTCGATCCGGTCGCGCGGCACCCCTGCCTTCTCAGCGAAGGCGGGCCACCCTGAGACGGCATCGACGATCTCCCTGATTGTGCCACCGGCAGACCTGATGCTCATCTCTCTGCCGACGGACTCGAGGTCGGCGAACGTGAATCCGCCGCGCTTGCCGCGGATCGTCATCTGGTGGTTGTATGTGAACCGCCCCTCGGGGCTGTAAGCCCAGGTCAGGTCGAAGGCGGGAGAGAGTCGCCACCTCCCGTTCCTGTCCATGAGAAACGCGATGTTCTTCGCGTGGTCGTCCTGGTTTCTTGCGACGACGTTGAAGACCATGCGGCGGTACATCTGCTCGGCGTCGCCGTAGGGGAGGCGGAGCTCGCGCATCACCTGGAACGCCTGCTCGTACGAGCTGCTCCCCGGCGAGTTGAAGTCGAGATGCGCCATCCCGCAGAGCGAATGGAGGTGGAGCTTCTCACCTCCGGCGAGGCGGTCGAACCGGCGCGTCATGAAATGCGCCCTTCCGCCTTCCTCGAGGAGCCTGCACTCGGCCATCTCGATACCCGCGGCGCGCGCCATCGATGAGTAGGCGTATTCGATGCGGCCGTACCCGGCCGGGTAGCCGAGAGTGTGGTCTCTGACCCCGTCGAATTTGAGTATCCAGTAGCCGAACCCGGGCGGGGCCGCGACCTGACCCGATCTTATCTCGCCGGTCGTGTCGCTGAGCGCAATCACCGCCTTGGGACGGTTGCCGCCGGCGGACGTCCCGACACGTATGATGTCCAGGACAGCGCCCTTCGGGTCTTTCTCGAGATCGGTGCGGAAATCCTCGCGACGCTCGAGCACCTCCCGCGCGAGTCCGATAAGCGCCTCTACGTCGATGGGGACCGATTCGTCGAGGGAGGTGTTGACCACAGGCTCGAACTCGAGCGCGCCCATTCCCCTGCTGCCCGTATAGCAGAGCCGCTCGACCGGGCTGAAATCCTCGGCGCTTCTCCCGCGGCTCGCGACCCACTGGTCGATGATCATGTTCCCGAAATCGTCAGGCAGCGAATCGGCCAGCAGCCCTGGCAGTCCCATGAAGGTCTTCCCGGGGATGCCGGGAAAGGTGAAGACCGCCCGGCCCCGGCGCGCCTGCTGAGCGGGCATCATGAGTGGGGAGAGGTCGAGGCCGGTCTCGAGAAAGGAGGGCTCGAATTCGAACGAGGCGAGTCCTCGCTCGGCGTCCCAGGCCACCGCTCCGGCGCTCATGCCCCAGATACTGACTGAAGCGACATCGACGCGGCCTACCACTCCGGCTCTCCGTCCTTTTCTATGCCTCCGCGTCCGGCATCATCGCCGCCGGCGCCGGTTCCGTCCGGGCCGCCCTTCCTGTAGGCGCGCAGGCGTTCCCGCCCCTTCATCCTGGCGAGCTGGAGCGGGCTTATGCCCGGGTCGGGCAGGAATGAATCGAGCTCATCGAGTGCGTCCAGGCCGCGTAGTATCTGTATAAGAGTCAGTACCCCGAACGGCTTGCCCTGCTCGATGTAGCTTACCGTGTTCCGGCTGATCCCGGTTCGGTCGGCCAGTTCCTGCTGGGAGATATTGATGTTGAGCCTACGGCGTTTCAGGCGCCCCGCTATATCCCTGAGGATCTCCAGGTCGCTTTTTCCGTAAAAACTCATAATAACATCCATCCTGTGCATAAATTAAATAAATAATGGACAATGCATTATATATTAATCATTATAATCGATATGTGAATTTTGTCAAGCGCACAAAAAGCATAATATATCAGTCAATATAAGAAAATATACGGATTATGACTAAAATATAGTGCAATACATGATCGTGGAGAATGCCGTCATCCGGCGAAGAACGAGAGGAGCACGCCGGCGGCTACCGCGGAGCCTATGACCCCGGCGACGTTCGGCCCCATCGCGTGCATCAGGAGGAAGCTGTCCGGCCTCGCCTCGAGACCCACCTTGTTGACGACGCGCGCTGCCATCGGCACTGCCGATACCCCGGCCGCTCCGATGAGCGGGTTGATCGGGTCCTTCGAGATCCGGTTCATCAGCTTACCGAGCAGAACCCCCGAAGCAGTTCCCACCGAGAAGGCGAAGAGTCCGAGGACCAGGATGGCGATCGTCTCGATCTTGAGGAACTTGTCGGCTGAGAGCTTCGTCCCGATGGCGAGCCCGAGCAGTATCGTTACGATGTTGATAAGCGATCCCTGCATCGTCTTCGACAGGCGTTCGACTACCTTCGACTCTCTGGCGAGGTTCCCGAACATAAGCGAGCCGATAAGAGGCGTCGCCGCCGGGATGAGCAGTATGCAGATTCCCAGCGTGACCAGTGGGAAGACGATCTTCTCGCGCTGGCTCACCGGGCGCAGCTGCTTCATCTCGATGGCGCGCTCCTTCTTCGAAGTAAGCAGGCGCATGATCGGCGGCTGGATAATGGGTACCAGCGCCATATATGAGTAGGCAGCCACCGCTATCGACCCGAGAAGCTGCGGCGAGAGGCGTGACGAGAGGAAGATCGCCGTCGGGCCGTCGGCTCCGCCTATGATCGCGATCGAGGCTGCGTCCTTCATGTTGAAAATGAGGCCGAGGTGCTGGTTCAGGGCGATTGCCCCAAGCAGCGATGTGAAGATCCCGAACTGCGCGGCCGCTCCGAGAAGCGCCGTCCTCGGGTTCGCGATAAGCGGGCCGAAGTCGGTCATCGCCCCGACGCCCATGAAGATGAGCAGCGGGAAGACCCCGGTGGATATGCCGAAGGAATATATCAGCCCGAGGAGCCCGTCGGCCCCGGCGATCCCCGCCGCTGGTATGTTCGAGAGGATCCCCCCGAACCCGATCGGGAGCAGCAGCAGCGGCTCGAACTTCTTGTACATCGCGAGGTATATTAGAAGTAAGCTGATCAGTATCATGGCCGCCTGGCCCCACGTGAAGTTCGCGAGGCCGGTGGAGAGCCACAGCTGCTGGATTGATTCTATATATGGCATTGCGGCATCCCCGATTATCGAGCGGTCATCCGCTCAGGCTCATGATGACCTGCCCGGTCTCGAGATGGTCCCCCTGGGAGACCTCTATCGACTGCACGACCCCGTTCGCGGGCGACTTGATCTCCGTCTCCATCTTCATGACCTCGACGACCGCGAGGATGTCACCGTACTTGACCGTGTCGCCCTTCTCGACGTCGATCCTTATTATGATCCCCGGTATCGGCGTAGGCACGGGGATTATCGCCGGGCCGCCCGCCGATGCTGAAGCGCCCGCCCCGGGCTTGTACTCGGCGAGGCGGGAGAGGGCCTTGTCCGTGCCCCTGGTCCTCTCGGTCCCTTCCTTGACGCCTATCGAGTACTGCTTCCCGTCGACGTGCGCCGTATTCCCGTCGAGCGTCACCGAGAATATGTCCTTGTCGATCGTCACGGTGTAGTCACGGATCTTCTCCGCCCTGATCTTTCGTATGTTCTCCCGGGCCTTTCCTTTGAGGAAGGCGATCCCCTTCTCCCCGCAGGTCGCTGCGATGAAGACGTTCTCGTCGGTCACGGGGATACCAGCCTCGCCTAGCATCTTCTCGGCGGCGGCGATCCCCTTCTCCGGGTCCTCGTCGTCGATCAGCCGCGGGCTCCTGGAGGTCGGCTCCATGCCGAGCTGAGCCGAGGCGATCCTGACGATCTCGGGGTCGGGCGTAACGGGCGTCTTTCCGAAGTACCCGAGCACCATCCTGCCGTACCCGTCGGCGATCTTCTTCCACGGGCCGAACATCACGTTGTCGAAGGCCTGCTGGAAGTAGAACTGCGAGACCGGCGTGACCGATGTGCCGAAGCCGCCCCTGGCCACTACCTCTTCCATCGCCAGTATGACCTCGGGGAACCTGTCGAGCACATTGTTGTCCCTCATCATCTGCGTGTTCGCCGTGTAGGCGCCGCCCGGCATGGGCGAGAACGGTATCACGGGCTCGACCCTTCTGGCCTCGGGAGGGAGGAAGTACTCCTTCATGCAGTCCTTGAAGACGCTCTCGGCCTCGAGCACCTTCTTGATGTCGAGGTCGAGCGTGTAGTCGGAGTCGCGAAGTGCCTGCCACATCGCGACCACGTCGGGCTGGCAAGTCCCGCCTGAGACCGGCGCGATGGAGAGGTCGATCGCGTCGGCCCCCGCCTCGATCGCCGCCAGGTAGCAGGCTATGCTCGTGCCGGCCGTCTCGTGAGTGTGGAAGACGAGAGTGGTGCCCTCGGGCAGCATTGCCCTCGCCTGCCTGACGGTCTCGTGCACGTTTCGCGGCGTCGAGGTGCCGGACGCGTCCTTGAAGCAGAGCGAGTGAAAGGGGATCCCCGCGTCGAGGATCTCCCTGAGGGTCTTCATGTAGAACGCGGGAGTGTGGGCGCCGTCGAGCCCCGGCGGAAGGCCCATCATCGAGATGCATATCTCATGTCGCAGCCCCTCCTCGACGATGCATCGGCCCGAGAAATCGAGGTTGTCGATGTCGTTCAGAGCGTCGAAATTCCGGATCGTCGTTATCCCGTGCTTCCTGAACAGCTTCGCGTGAAGCCTGATTATGTCGCTGCTCTGCGAGTCGAGGCCGACTACGTTGATGCCTCTGGCGAGCGACTGCAGGTTTGCCCGCGGGCCGGCCGCCCTCCTGAAGGCGTCCATCATGTCGAATGCGTCCTCGTTGCAGTAGAAGTAGAGGGACTGGAACCGGGCGCCGCCGCCCGCTTCTAGGTGGAGCAGGCCAGCGTCGACCGCCGCCTCGACGGCCGGTATGAAATCGCGGGTCAGGACCCTTCCCCCGTAGACGGACTGGAACCCGTCCCTGAACGCGGTGACCATGATGTCGATGCGTTTCTTAGCCATTGCTCTCAGCCACCTTAGCTGATATTTCCCTTGAGTAGTCAATCGCCGAAGCGACGATCGCCGCGATCTCGGCCCTTTCCTCCCTGATCTGTTCTTTGGTCTTCACCGAGTCGAACCCCGCCTCGGACCCGTATCCGATGATCCTTTTGAACACGAACGATGTCGCCCTGATTGTGAATACGAGCAGGCCGAGGAAGATGAACACGACCGACATGCCGACGAGCATCAGCATCAGGCCTTCAGCAAACATGAGCAGTTCCTCATGTGGCAGCGGCGGATGCTGCCCTGTCAGGAAGTGGCGGACCGGGAGCCGCGCCGCCGTCTGCGGCGCCGGGGCCGGTCCGGGCAAAGGCGCGTCGAAAAATAATAAACGCGCGCGCCTAAATAAAGCGGTATTTGACGAAATAACGGCCCGGAACAGCCGGCTCCATCGATTGAACGGCGCAGGTCGCTGTGGTATAATATATTTATCAGGGGTTCCAGGCGGAGATCATATACGACAGGGGAGTCAGGGAAGGCTGAGAAGATGATCCTTCCCGTTCGTATGATATTTGTCTGCGTATTTGTCGCACATATTTATTCTGGAGGTAAGATCGATGAGGCTCCGGGCAATACTGGTTTTCACGGCGGCATTATCTGTTCTTCTCGCAGTCTTTGCCCCTGCCGAGGCGTTATGGGACCGCAACGGCAACCTCGTGTCCGGCGCGGCCGGCGAAGACTCCGGACCGTTCCTCGTCCCGGACGGGGCGGGGGGGATGATAGTTGCATGGAGCGATAACTCGGGGGATGTATACGCCCAGCGCATGGACGGGACGGGCGCCCCGATGTGGGCAGCGGGCGGAGTCTATATCGCGAGCGATGGGTACGATGTCGTCGGCATTGTGACAGACGGCGCCGGCGGCGCGATCGTGGTCTGGCATGACGGCCTCGCGGAAACACTGCACGCGGCCCGCATATTACCCGGCGGCTCGCTGCCCTGGCCCGCCGGGGCGGTCGAGATACGGACGTCGGATCCTCCGACAAACATCACGGTCGCGCCGGATGGATCTGGCGGCGTGCTGGTCGCGTGGCTGGCGTACAGCGGAGGGACACAAGGATATATCCAGAAGCTCGGCAACGACGGCTCCGAATTATGGACCGAGAATGGATTGCAGTATTCGGCTACCGTCCAGCCAAACGGCGAGTTCTATTTCCCCGATGTAGTATCCGACGGCGCCGGCGGCGCGCTGGTCGCCTACACTGACAACAACCAGCCCTCCGCCGTATATGTCCAGAGGGTCTACTCGAACGAAACAGTCTGGAGCTCCAGCGGGACCCATGCGAACTACAACTCCGGCCTGGCCAATTCCGGCTTCGATCCCTGCGTCGCACTGAACGGAGCGGGAGGTGCCTGGGTGGCCTGGCAGAAGGATGCCGGCGACGGGACGCGGATACAGGCGCAGATCATAACCCCGTCGGGGAGCCGCGCTCTGGCCTCATCCATCGCTGTCAGCGGAGCATCGGAAGATGGCTATACGAATCCCGATATCATCAGCGACGGGGTGGGGGGCGCTTATATAGTCTGGGAGCAACATTACGGCAGCTGGAGGATCTACGCTCAGAGGGTGGACGCTTACGGCCGCGGACTCTGGGCGACGGACGGGATTGCCATGAACGCGGAGATTTCTGGTGACCAGATCGACCCGCGCGTCATGGACGCGGGCTCGGGCAACATCATGGTCACTTGGCTGCTCGAGTATCACGGCAGCCTGCCTTCAGTGCACGCGCAGAAGCTCGACCCGGGCGGGACCATCCTCTGGGATCCGGACGTCACGCTCATACTCCCCGACGCATATAATGGCGATCTCGACGTCGCCTGCGACGGCTCGGGCGGCGTGATGGCAGTGGTCCCGAAGGAGACCTCCCCCGGCGAGGTGGATATATACGGCCAGTCGATCAACACGTTCGGGCGCCCGGCGGCCCCCGAACCTGTGATCGAAAGAGTTACCGACGTGCCCGGCGACCAGGGCGGCAGCGTCAGGATCACCATAGGAAGCTCCGACCGCGACCGCCTCGATCAGGGGCCGGAGCAGGTAAGCAGCTACGACGTATGGCAGAGGATAGACGGCCCGCTGATGCTCTCAGGATCGGCCGTCATCGATAAAGGGGTTTATCTGCCGGGGAAGGAAGATGGCGGAGACGGGCTCACGGTATACAACGACGGTGCCAGGCGATTTGTCACCGCGGCGCCCGGCGGAGTGTTCCCTGCGGGAACGTGGGAGCTGGTCGGCAGCTTCGGCGC